>JAFPZX010000139.1 GCA_017417055.1 Anaerolineaceae bacterium | reverse complement strand
TTTTAGGAACTTCCTATTTTTTTTCACCAGTTTCTTTGAATATATGATACTTGAGCCGCTCCAGAGGCTCAAGTATCATATATTCAAATTTGCCAGTTTTTCTTTTCTATGGAAATTTGATACGCAGACGAATCTTGTAAAAACCCGCCATTTATGCGAAATTGATTTATAATAGTTGTTTAAACAATGCTGACACAGCATGATCATATTAAGGAGGAAGAAAAATATGAAAAAGTTCGTTGTTGTTTTACTCGCCCTTGTTATGGCGATGAGCCTTTGCATGGCCGCAAGCGCCCGAGATGATGTTCAGGAAGTCATCGAGCAGGCACAGACCATGACCCTTGAAGAACTGGCCAAGAAAGCCATTGAAGAATCCAACGGCAAGATGTTCTACGGCGTCGGTAACTCCAGCCGCGGTAAATCCGCTCTGCCGCTCTTCATTGACTATCTGAAGACCATCGATCCGAACTACAGCATGGAATTCGAATGGCAGCAGCCAAAGAACAACAAGATCTTCGACCAGCTGACCGCTGATTCTCTGAAAGATACCGGTACCTTCACCATGGTCCTAATCCAGGATGGAAACCAGATCGAATCCAAGATGGTCCAGACCGGCATTCTCGACACCTTCATCCCGAAGGAATGGGCTGAAGCCAACGGTTACGCTGAAGGCGAATACGAAGGTTATCTGCCGCTGCAGACCCTGAACAAAATCTTCGAATTCAACAACACCGGTTCCAAGACCTATGACAACGTCTGGGATTTCGTTGCTGAAGGCGAACATGGCCTGTTCATGGATATCGATTCCGAAGTCGTCGGTAAGAACTTCCTTTATATGCTG
The DNA here is from genome assembly GCA_017417055.1 of Anaerolineaceae bacterium. Taxonomy (GTDB): domain Bacteria; phylum Chloroflexota; class Anaerolineae; order Anaerolineales; family Anaerolineaceae; genus Flexilinea. The sequence goes on along the minus strand of JAFPZX010000139.1, from coordinate 18,558 downwards.
ACCGCTGACAAATACGCGGACGCACTCAAGGAAGCTTTCGATGCTCTTTCAGATGAAGAAAAAGCCTATTTCGAACCTGTGATCGAAGAAGTTGAAGAAGATGCCTGGGATCTTGACCTCGGCGAAAACGGCGCTTACGCACTGGCATGGATCAAACTCTGGGTTGAATCCTACAACGCCCAGACCGATGACGGCCCGATCTGCAACACCCTGGTTGACAAATCCGCGACCGACCAGTTCGGCCTTCTGGTTTACTCCAAGCTGCGCTCCGTTGAAGAATCCGACAGCGTCTCCAAGAACAACGTCACTGTTGCCGCTTACCAGGATGGCTACAAGGGCTTCGGCGGTTATGGCTACTGCCACTACCTGTTCGTCACCGACAACAGCCCGATGCCGTGGACTGCCTGCGCGTTCATCGCTTACATGACCGAAACCGTTGACGGTTTCTCTGCCTGGGGTAAGGATCTTGGCGGTTATTCTTCCAATCCGCAGCTTGCTGCCGCAAACGAAGAAAAGTTCCACCACATGACCGGCGGCAATGATGAAAACGGCAATGTTGTCTTCCCGGCAATGAATGACCGCGGTTACGACTGGTGGGTCAATGAGGGCGGTCTGGTCCTCGAAGATCCTGAATACTGCGATGAAGTTTCCTTCACCGTCGGTTCCTGGATTGAAATGCTGGACAAATATTCCGGCGAATAGTCCTCATATAATTTGTTGATTTTGAGCCTTCGGGAGCAATCGAAAAGTGCACCCGAAGGCACTTTTTTACAGTGAGGGGGCAGAGGTGAGTAGTGATCATCCGAAAGGTATATTCACTCCTGACTCCTCACTCCTGACTAAGAAAAGGGGAAGCGTATGGTACAGAACAACTCGCAGCCGGTATCTTCCGCTGTGATCCGTTTGAATAAAGTAAAAACTTACTTTTCCAAACCGCAGAATGTGATTCTCCTGATTTTCGGTATTATTCTGACAATCACCACCGTGGCGCCGATCGTCGCGATCGTACGGGACACCTTTACGATCCATCCCGGGACGATCGATGCCAATCTGGAGAAAAAAGCCAGCGGACGAACCAGCGGATTTACCGTGATGAACTATGTAGACCTGTTCACCAGCAAGTTGGCGAAAAAGAATCTATGGACGCCTTTGCTGAACACAGTCTATCTGGCAGTCGGAACCTGTGTGGTATCAATTTTGTTTGGAGGGATCGTAGCCTTTCTGATCACGCGGACCAACATGGCCTGGCGGAAATACATCAGTTCGATCTTCATCTTTCCATACATTATGCCGCAGTGGACGCTGGCGGTGGTGTGGCAGAACCTGTTCAATTCCAACAAAGTAACAGGGACTTCCAACGGGCTGTTGGCTTCGCTGTTCGGAATAACGATGCCCAAATGGTGGTGTCAGGGACTGTTCCCGAGCCTGGTTGTGCTGGGCCTTCACTACGCGCCTTTCGCTTACATCCTGATCGGCGGTATTTTCAAGAATATGGATGCCAATCTGGAAGAGGCTGCCACCATTCTGGATACGCCGAAATGGAAGATCATGACCCGTGTAACACTGCCAATGGTCAAGCCTGCCATCCTTTCCACCATTCTGCTGGTGTTCGGCTCCGCGATGGGGTCCTACCCGGTTCCGCATTACCTGGGCTTGACTACCCTTTCCACCAAGTATATTTCCATGAACTCGAAATATACCGGTGAGGCTTCCATTCTCGCCATTATCATGATGATCTTCGGTGTGGCGATCATGATGGTCAACCAGATAAGCCTGACCTCCCGCAAGAGCTATACCACCGTCACCGGGAAATCCGGACAGATTTCCAAGATCAACCTCGGGAAAACCGGGCGCTATATTATCGCGCTGATCCTGGTGATTTTGACCTTCTTCACCAGTATCTTCCCGATCATTTCCTTCGCGTTTGAAACCTTCCTGCCCAACCCGGGCGACTATTCTTTCCTGTACACCGGAGACACCAAAAACCTGACGACCAAATGGTGGACAACCGCAGAAAACGTCACAGAAAACGGTCTGTACGGGCAGATGGGCATTCTGCATAACCAGACGATCTGGAGGGCTTTCGGCGGCACACTGCTCGTCAGTATTGCCTGTATGCTGACGGCGGGTACTATCGGTACGCTGGTGGGGTACGCGGTTTCGAAAGACAGACGCAGCAAATGGGCAAACTACGTGAACTCCGTCGCGTTTCTGCCCTACCTGATGCCTTCCATCGCCGTCGGCGTAGCTTACTTTATTCTGCTTTCCGGTGAAAAACTGAACCTGTTCAACACCTACTGGATCCTGATCATCGTCGGTACGGTCAAGTACATTCCTTTCGCCTCCCGCTCCGCGCTGAACTCCATGCTGCAGCTTTCCGGAGAAATCGAAGAGGCCGCCATCATTCAGGATATTCCCTGGATCAAGCGCATGGTCCGTATCATCATCCCGATCCAGAAGTCATCGATCATCAGCGGGTATCTGCTGCCGTTCATGACCTGTCTGCGTGAACTCTCCCTGTTCATGCTGCTGTGCGTGCAGGGGTTCATCCTCTCCACCACACTGGACTATTTCGACGAAATGGGTTTGTACGCGTTCTCAAGCGGTATCAACCTGATCCTGATCATCACCATTCTGGTGTTCAATGCGATTGTGAATAAAGTTACCGGGGCAAGCCTGGATGAAGGAATTGGAGGTTAATCATGCCCGAAATCAGATTGGAAAATGTAACAAAACGCTGGGGGAATTATTACGGCGTTGATAATTTGAACCTGGTCATCGACAATAACGCGTTCGTGACCCTGCTGGGGCCCTCCGGCTGCGGAAAGACCACTACGCTGCGTATGATCGCGGGGCTGGAAACACCGACTACGGGGAAGATCACCATCGGCGACCGGGTCGTATTTGACTCAGCAAGAGGCATCAACATTCCGGCAAACAAACGGAAGGTCGGCTTCCTGTTCCAGAACTATGCGCTGTGGCCAAACATGACCGTTTATGAAAACATCTCCTTCGGACTTTCCAACATCAAGGAGGAAATGCCGAAGATCGATTTTGAAGCGAAGAACAATGCCCGGTTGGCTGAAATCCTTTCCAACCCGCAGGACGTCGTGAAGGTTCTGGACGAGTGTAAGGACAAATCCGGCAAACTGAATGAGAAAAAAGCTGTCATCAAACTCATTGATGCCTTCACGATTTCCCAATATACCGCAAAGAAGCTGGTCGGTTACCATCTCGAAAATGGTAATGACGTAAAAGGAGAGGCGAAAGCCCTGGCGGATAAGGCTGCTGCCTCTGTCAAGGCTAATAATCTGAACAAGGATTATGAGTTCACTTCCGGCGGGAAGACCGTCCGCGAGGTCCGCAAACTGACGAAAGAAGAGATCGATCTTTCCGTCCGCCGTGTTTCCCGCATCGTGAAGATTTCCATGTTCATGGACCGCTACCCCGCTGAACTGTCCGGTGGTCAGCAGCAGCGTGTGGCAATCGCCCGTACACTGGCTCCGGAGCCTTCCGTGCTCTTTATGGATGAACCGCTCTCCAATCTGGATGCAAAGCTTAGGCTCGAAATGCGCTATGAGCTGCAGCGTCTGCATGTGGAAACCGGGTCCACATTCGTTTACGTGACACACGACCAGATGGAGGCCATGACCCTTTCCACCAATATCTGCCTCATCAATAACGGCGTGCTGCAGCAGTATCAGCCGCCTCTCACCGTTTACAGTCACCCGAATAACCTGTTCGTGGCGGACTTCGTCGGAAATCCGTCGATCAACTTTATCGAAGCGAAGGGTTCTCAGAACGCCAAAGGCGAGTTTGAATTGAGTATTCTGGATGGGCTGAAAGTGAAATTCAGCGGAAAGGATGTTCCGGATTACAAAAAGTGGCTTTCTGACCTTAATGCCAAAGCCGAAAAGGATGCGGCTGACCTCCGTGAACGGGCCAAGGCAAAGGATTATGTGGAAAAGAATAATAAAGATGAGGTCTTCAAATATCACATCTCTCGTGTCGACGATGAAGATGATGCCATGCAGGAAGAACCTGTTTTGAGCGATGAAGACTTTGTCCTCGGGGTCCGTCCGGAATTCATCTCGATCCATGATCAGGGAAAAATCAAGGGCGAAATCTATGGCGCCATGCCGACCGGTATGGAATCGACCGTCAAGATCCGCGTGGGTGATTTTCTGCTGACCGGCGTTGTGTTCGGCAACACCGTGTTCACCATCGGGTCCTATGTCAATATGGACTTTATCTCTGACAGCATTATCCTCTTCCACCGCAAGAGCGGGAAGCTCATCGGAACGGGATCTCTGGAAGTTAGGAGTTAGAAGTTAGGAGTGAGTGGCTGGTGATTGGCGGCTGGTAGCCGGTTGCTGGTGACTGTTCCGATTTATATGCCTTTATAAACCGAAAAAAGGGAGGCTGTTCCCTTCCTTTTTTCGGTTTATTCCGGGCTGACAACTAATAATTATCAGCTGGTTAAAAGAGAAATTCATGACTTTGTATTTTGTCATGAATCCTCTGTACGGTTGCTCTCTCTCCAAAGATTACCTTAAATATTAATATACCATACTTCTAAAATTAAAAAAAGAGTATTAAATTAAAATTCATTAAGAATATGACATTTATCATGAGATATAGGGATATTATTGCAAAAATATCTGATTCTTAAAAATTCACAGTCATAAATTTTTATGAAATTTTACTTTAAGATAAAAATAGTGGTATTATATGTGTACATATAATACTGTTTCTTTTTCATGCACCTCCTTTATGCGGCAGTTTCCGTCAAAACTGCCGCTGTTTTTGTTTTATAATAGTGATATGGCAGTGCAGCCCGTTTTTTTTCACTCCGGTCAATACCGTATCGAGACCGACCTTTATCAGGGTCCGCTGGATCTTTTGCTGGACCTAATCGAAAAGGCGGAACTGGATATTACAGTTCTCTCCTTAGCACAGGTTACCGATCAGTTTTTGGATTACGTGCACGCCATGAAGGAAGAGAATCCAACTGAAGTCTCTGCCTTTGTGGTGATTGCGGCAAGGCTGATCCAAATTAAATCTGCCGCTCTGCTGCCGCGTCAAAAGGTGAACATCAGCGACGTCGACGAGGACACAGGAGAAGCACTGGCTCAGCAGCTGATCACCTATAAGCGTTTTAAATTGCTGGCGGATTCTTTAGCGGAACGGGAAGATCGGAATTTCCATTCGTGGCTGCGGGTCGGTGTCCCGGATATCGGCATCGAACCGGCACTGGACATTTCCGGATGGAACGGACAGATGCTGGCACGAATCGCATCCCGCGTCTTTACGCCGCCCAAACCGGCAAAATCGCTGGAAAAGGTGATGAAAAAACCCCGGCTCAGTATTCATGATAAGATCAAACTATTGGTTTCGCGAATCAAAAAATCCACCAGCGTTCTTTTTTCCAGCCTGCTGCGGTCCGGAAACAAAAATGAGACGGTTGTGACTTTTCTGGCAATGCTGGAACTGATCAAACAAAACGCTGTTGTCATTCATCAGGAAAGCAACTTCGGGGAGATTGAGATCGAAAAAACCGAGTCTTTTGATGAAAAACATGAATTCCATTCGGAGTTTGGGGAGTAATACAGAAATAAGAAATAAGAAATAAGAAGTAAGAATCATAAAGGTAAAGTTTGATTACGATCTTCATTCTTCATCTTACTTATTACTTCTTCATTAGAAACTATGCTTTGGATCTATTCGCTTGCTCATTTTTGTGTTGATTTTGGCTGTGCTTATTTTATCTACAGCCGCTTTCTGAATTCCATGCAGTGGATGCTCTGCCTGGTGCTCTATAACTTTTGTGCCTTTGCCATGCAGGCGCCGCTGGGATTGCTTTGCGACAAGATCAACAAAAACGCTGTTATGGCTGCTGCCGGCTGCGTGATCGTGGCGCTTTCCGCTTTTTTTTCTAATTATGCCGTTTTAGCCTGTATCATCGCCGGCATCGGCAATGCTTTTTTCCATCTCGGCGGCGGAATCGATACGTTGAATAACTGCGGTGAACGCTGCGGAAAGCTGGGTGTATTTGTCTCACCGGGAGCCTTTGGAATCTTTTTGGGAACGAAATTGGGAAGGTCAAATACCATTCCGTTTTACTGGGTAACATCCGTACTGATATTTATTGCGGCGGTTATTATGATTTGGGCGTACCGTAAAAGGGTGCTGACCCATTCTCAAAATGTTCCTGTTTCATTTGCGGGAATCAATTCGCCTGGTGTGATAAGCGCCGGGATTTGTTTCTTTCTGGTTGTCTGCCTGCGCTCATTTGCGGGAAGCAGTATGATGTTCCCATGGAAATCAACAGGACAATGGGCGATAATCCTGACATGTGCGATCGTTTTTGGAAAAACAACCGGCGGTTTTCTGGCAGATCAATTTGGCGCAGTTCGTTCCTCCTGGATCACATTGGGATTGTCTGCAATTCTGTTCCTGTTCGCGGATCTGCCCTTCATGGGCGTGTTGGCTGTTTTTCTGTTCAACATGACCATGCCCGTTACACTTGGTGCTTTGGCCAGACTTCTGCCAGGAGTCAAAGGGTTTGCTTTTGGAACGCTGACACTGGCTTTATTTTTGGGATTGGTACCAATTATTATCAAACCAGACCTGGCCGGTCTGCCCTATTGGTGTTACAGTATGATGGCGATGCTTTCCGCCATTTTCCTTCATATCGGTTTTCGGAAAGGAAATATTCAATGATCCGTTGGCCGCTGATGATCAGAGGGTGGCTCATCAGTCTAAGTTTAACATTGGTGTTGGAGCTTAGTTATGCCCGGTTCTGGGGTGTCCGGGAAAAACATGATCTGCTCCTTACCGCTTGGGTGAATATTCTTACAAATCCTGTTGTCGTATTTGTAAGTTACTTTGTTCAATTTCGTAATATGAAAGCTTATTATGGATGGATCACATTGATAATGGAAGCGTTAGCTGTTATAACCGAAGCAGTCCTTTACAAAAAATATTCACACACAATCAGCCGTCCGTGGCTTTTTTCGTTGAGTGCAAATGCTTTTTCCTATGGGATGGGAGAATTGATCAATAAATTTTGATCATAAGCCTTCCTGAACATAGTTCCATTATTCCAATTTATTATAAAAAACTAATAAATCTGCACTTGACATTTAAAAAAACAAGGCATATAATTTACAACAATATAGAACATTTATAATTAAATAAAAAACTGCTGCAAAAACAACAGTTTGAAACAGCGGAGAGAGAGGGATTCGAACCCACGGTGAGTTGCCCCACACCTGTTTTCAAGACAGGCGCCTTAAACCACTCGGCCATCTCTCCAAACAAGAACTATTTTAGCATAAGAATTGATCAGATGCAAGACCGGAAATAAAAAAAAGTATGAATTAAAAAATTATTGGTGGAACAGGAGAATTATGAGTTTTTTTTTCGGGATTGTGATACACTAATATTATAGAATATAAAATAATTTTTGAAGAAATGATTTTATTACGGGAAAGAAACGATAAAGAAAAAATGAAAAAAGCATTAATCCTTACTGCTGATGCCGGCTTTGGACATCGCGCTGCCGCAAATGCCATAGCTGATGCGTTGAAGCGCTTTCCTGATCCGGCAATTGAATCGGTAATTATCAATTTACTGGATGATCCATCAACACCACGCTGGCTGAGGGAAACACAGTCGGATTTTGATCGAATCGTCCGCGAAACTCCAAAGGTTTATGAAGTTGCTTATGATCAGAGTGACAAACCGGGACCGACCACAGTTGCCAATCTGGGACTGGCTGCCATTCTATATAATCCCCTGAGTAAAGCAATCAAAGACACAGATCCAGATATTGTTATCAGTACATATCCGTTATACAGCGGTCCGATGTATGCCTGGTATATGCGCAATGAATCTATGATAAGAACAAAAGATGGTGAGCAATACCTCGGAAGCGGACAGAAAAAAAAGCATTTGCCATTTATCCAGGTCATTACCGATCTGTATTCCGTGCATGCAATCTGGTTCAGTTATTCACCTGACCGTACCTGTGTATCGACTGATAAAGTACGAATGGATGCTATCCAATTCGGTTGTCAGCCGGGCAGAGTGATTTGTACTGGAATTCCTGTGCGTCCTGATCTCACTGAGATCCATGCTGACAAAACAAAAATAAGGTCTCTTTATGGGATGGATTCGAAAAATCCGCTGGTGCTTGCTGTAGGCAGCAAACGTGTCACCAGTATGATCGATTATCTGAATGTCATCAATCACTGCGGGTTTCCTATTCAAATTGTCATGGCTGCCGGCGGAGATGATAATTTATACCGTCAGATGAAAGAAATTGAGTGGCATATACCTGTAAAAATATTCAACTACTGCGATACGCTCAGCGAGTTGATGCTGGCCTCTGACATGATTTTGACAAAAGCCGGTGGGTTGATCACCAGTGAAAGTCTTGCAGCCGGATTGCCCATGCTGCTCTGTGACGTTTTACCTGGTCAGGAAGAGGGCAACGCAAAAGTTGTCGAAGACGGCGGTGCCGGAAAAGTTTTGCACAGCCAGCTGGATCTGCTGGAGACCCTCTGTCACATGTTGATGGACAATGGGACAAAATTAAAATTCATGCAGCAGAAAGCAAAACAGATTGGGAAACCAAACGCGGCACGCGACATCAGCAGCATTGCAGAAGAACTGATCCGGGAAGCAAACTTGTCTGTTGATGAAATTTCGTCACTTCTATAAGTGGGAAACCAATGTCCGTGAGTATAATCTAAAGAGAAGGAAACAATCAAGTTATGCCTATTTATGAATATATTTGCAAAGATTGCAATCAAAAATTTGAGGCAGTGCGTTCATTTGCCCAGGCAGACGATCCCATTCAGTGCAGTCATTGCGGAGGAGAACATACCAACCGCACTGTATCAAAATGCTGGTCGATCGGGAATAACACTGTAACGCTGTCGGCAACATCTTCAGGAAGCGGCTGTGCAGGGTGCTCAGGGGGCAACTGCGCCCATTGTCATTCCTGAAAATAAGCAAAGTCGAAACCGGTTGGCTAAAATTTTCCTGAAAAATTCATCAGCCGGTTATTTTGAATAAGGAATTATTTTACCCATGAAAATGAATCATTTTTTATCCATAGCTGATTTCAGCGAACCTGAACTGATGCACATCCTGGATGTATCCAGAGAATTGAAAGCAGAACTGAAAGCCGGCGGAAATCAACCAATTCTTGCTGGAAAAACACTTGCGCTGGTATTTCAAAAGGCAAGTCTGCGTACTCGTGTAAGCTTTGAAATTGGGATGCATCAACTGGGCGGTTACGCATTCTATCTTTCCCCCGATGAAATCGGTCTTGGAAAACGAGAAGCTGTTAAAGACGTCGCTCAGGTTCTCGGCGGCTATGTAGATGCTATTATGGCTCGTGTTTTCGCTCATCAGCATCTTGTTGAATTAGCACAATATGCCGGCATTCCCGTTATCAATGGCCTTTCCGACTATAACCATCCCTGTCAGGGATTGGCTGATGCCCTGACGATTATCGAAGAATTCGGTCAATTGAAGGGGATCAATGTCTCGTTCATCGGTGATGGCAACAATGTGGCTGTTTCTTTGATGCATATCTGTGCACGTATGGGCGCAAATTTCACAATTGCCAATCCGGAAGGGTATGACATGCCGGCAGAAGCAATTCAGATGGCTGAACAATTTGCAGCTGAATCCGGCAGTAAATTGACATTCCTTCGTGACCCGAAAGAAGCCGCGCAAGGCGCTCAGGTGCTTTATACGGACACCTGGGTCAGCATGGGGCAGGAAGCTGAAAAAGCTGAACGTGAAAAGGTTTTCCTTCCGTATCAGGTCAATCAGGCTTTGGTTGATCTTGCTGACAAGGATGCCATCGTTATGCACTGCCTCCCATCCCATCGCGGTCAGGAAATTACTGATGAAGTGCAGGATGGCCCGCATTCCCGTGTATTCCCGGAAGCACATAACCGCCTGCACGCACAAAAAGGTGTTCTCGCCTGTCTGCTCGGCGGAATGTAATTTTTAGCATTTTCAGGAACAGTCACTATATGATATGTACTGTGACTGTTCCTCTTTTTTGTATAATTATCTACTGTCAGTGAACAAAATTACTTTATATTTATTTCAGGATTAATTTCCAGTTATTGTAAATAATCTGAACCGGACAGTGCAGCGGTGTGACAAAACTCGAGTGCTCTGTTTTAAATAAATATTTTTTGTAAGGAAGGATGTGGATAATGGAAACTTATCTGGGTGAAAACACACCGAAGCTTGGATTTGGACTGATGCGTTTACCGAAAAAGGATAATGAAATCGATATCGAACAGGTCAAAACAATGGTGGATCTCTTCATGGAAGCCGGTTTCACTTATTTTGATACCGCATTTGTTTATTCCGGCAGTGAAGAAGCCATGAAAGCCGCGCTGATCGACCGTTATCCGCGTGAAAGTTTTACTGTCGCTACAAAAATGGCTGCCTGGTTTGGCTGCAAAACCCGGGAAGATGCCATCAACCAGTTTGAAACGTCTCTGAAAAGGACAGGCGCCGGCTATTTCGATTATTATCTGCTCCATAACCTGGGCGTTGTGCGGACAAAATATTTTGAAGATTTTGATATGTGGAACTATATTCTGGAGCAGAAAGCTCAAGGAAAAATCAAACATATCGGTTTTTCTTTCCACTCCTCTGCAGAAGAGCTCGAGGAAATCCTCATCGCACATCCTGAAGCGGAATTTGTCCAGCTGCAGATCAATTATGCAGATTGGCTCAGCACCGATATTCAATCCAAACGGGTCTATGAAGTAGCTCGAAAATATAACAAACCTGTAGTCATCATGGAACCGGTCAAAGGCGGGCTGTTGGCGGATCCACCGGAGGGTGTTGCCAAAATTCTAAAGGAAGCAGATCCGAATGCCTCTTTTGCCTCATGGGCGATCCGGTTTGCCGCGAGTCAGGAAGGCGTTTTGACCGTTCTTTCAGGCATGAGCAATATTGAACAGATGCAGGACAACCTCTCATACATGAAAAATTTCAAAAAGCTGGATGCCACAGAACAGGAAGTGATCGCCCGGGCTCAGTCAGAAATTGCCAAATATCCGCTGATTCCATGCACAGACTGCAAATACTGCGCGAAAGTATGTCCCATGAACATTGGGATCCCGGCAACTTTTTCAGCAATGAATATGCTGATCCTTTACAACGACCTGAACCGCGCACAGGGCAGGGAAAAATTCCATGTCGTTGGAATGGGAAAGGAACTTGCCGAAAAGTGCATCAAATGTGGACAGTGCGAGGGGGTTTGTCCACAGCACATTGAAATCCGCAAGCATCTGGAAGAAGCCGTTACCGCCCTTCATCCATAAAAAATTCTTGGGTAAACCGCCGGCAGAAGAGTCCCGGCGGTTATTGATGGAAAAAGAATTACATGCGGTTGACAAACCGCTGCAGCAGCTGCAAAATGAGCATCAGGATGATGGGACTGAAATCGAACATGCCAAAATCCGGCATTATTCTGCGAATGGGATCAAGGAGCTGGTTCATGAACCCATCCAGCCACTGACGCAGCGGAAAATCAGGTGATACAAACCAGGACATAATGCAGTAAATCAGCAGCAGTGAAGATGTTGCGTTGATCAAAAGGGAAAGGAATATCTTTAGAAAACCCATCATTCCTCCTTACGCTTTGTTTTTATAATCCCGGGGACCCACCAGCGCTGTCCCGATACGGATGATTGTAGCGCCTTCTTCAATCGCGACTGTATAATCCGAACTTGTTCCCATTGAAAGTTCCGTTATATGCGCACCGCAATGCTGATTCAGATAAGCGGCGATGTTCCGCGTTCTAATAAAGTATTTCCGATTGATTTCCCCATCTTCCGCATATGGCGGCAGGATCATCAATCCCATGATATCCAAATGCGGCAGTTTTCGGATCTTTTCAAAATCAGCCAAAAACTGGTCAGGAATAAAATCATCCGCGAAATGCCAGCCGCTTTTAGACGCCTCATCCCCAACGTTGCACTCAATCATAACAGGCATAATCCGGTTCCTCTCAGCGCAAAGGGATTCCATTTTTTCAGCGATCTCAAGCCTGTCGAGGGATTGAAATTCGTCAAAATGATCCGCTACGATTTTTGCCTTTCGGCTTTGCAGATGGCCGATCATCGCCAAACGTGCATCGGGAACTTCACGAAACGCGCTGATTTTTTCAACAGTCTCGTCCGGATAATTTTCGCCAAAGCAGCGAATTCCGGCGCTCAGCAGGCACTTCACCGTTTCCGCGGGTTTAGTTTTCGTCACAGCCATCAACCGGACAGCGGATTCATCCCGGCCGGATTTGATGGCAGCTGAATTTATATTTTCCCGTATTGTTTTTAAATTTGCTAAAATTATAGATGTATCCAACATATTCTTACATTATCCAAATTATTTTCCCAGTGTGATCAAAACCCCGTATCTGCCGGATTTTCCATGATCTCCACGGTGGGAAAACCACTCCTCTTTGTGACAAACGGTGCAGATTTCCGCTGTTTCGATTTTCCTCACGCCCTGCTCTTCCAACAAAATTCTGTTAGCTTTCCACAAATTCAGGTAAATCCGCCCGGACCGGATGGAACATATTTCCTGATAGCGGCCGCCAAAGGCTTTTCGGAAGGGGCCCGCCACATCTTCTTTCACTTCAAAATGATCCGGACCGATCGAAGGCCCGATACCGGCAAGAACATTTTTCGGATCCGTACCGTAAAGTTTCCGCATATTTTTCAGCGTCAGTGCGCAAATATTGTCCAATGTGCCCGGCCATCCCGCGTGGCAGATACCGACAGCCCTGCTTATCGGATCATAAAAGATCACCGGCACGCAGTCGGCAAAACGCTGCACCAGTGTCACTTCAGGTCGATCAGTGATCAGCCCATCAGCACGCAGCGGGTAGCGAACAGAAGGACTGCGGGGCACTTCCGCGGCGATGATCGTCCGGCAATGATATTGCCAGCCGTCATAACGCGTCTTCAAATCCAGGCCGAACACATCAAACATGCGCTTCAGGTTTTCCAACACGTTCTCGCTGGTGTCTCCAACGGTGGTTGCCATATTGAGGGAATCAAAAGGCTTTGGACTGACCCCGCCCAGGCGGGTGAAAAATCCATGAGTGATTCCTATCTCACAGAAGGATTCAAATTGATAATATTTCAGACCGTTTTTTTCATGAACGATCATTTCCTTCTCCTTCCCGCAGTGAACGATCCAAAGTCGGCAGCAGGTACCAGCAGGTAAAAATGCCGAACAAGGCGCCGGTGAAAGTCCTCAGAAACGGTGTGCTTTCACGGACAGCCCATCCGGGTATCAAATGACTGAGCAATTGCAGTCCACCATCGATCCCAATAGGCAAAACGCCGAAAAGCAGCCAAAGTTTCCAATCAATACGCGGCATCCGATTCCTGCTGAGGAAAAACAGCAGACTGAACACTCCCATCGCTGCATAGATTCCCACATCCCGTTGGCAGACAGCCATCTTATACCCCATTTCAGGCGATCCCAGGAAAGCTCTTGGATTCACCCCGGGAACCGGTATGCCCGCAGCTTCTTCAAAAGAAAGCAAACCGGCTTCCGCATCCGGCAGCAACGGATAATAAGACTGTTTCCCGCCGATAAACCAGGAACGCCACGGATATTGATGGCAGAGGAAATAAAAACCTCTGTAAATCAATCTGCCGGCAGTTTGGTGATCATTCATCATCAAAAACGCCGGTAATGCGGCCACCCCGATGTAGAAAAGAAAAACGAACGCGAATACCAAAGCATATCCGCGCCGCAAAATCTTTCCGGAAAACGCAGCAAACAGCTTCAAATCAGTTCACGACCTCGACCTTCGTCCCCTGCAAACCTGCGGCCACAATATCCATGTTCCCCGGATCCAGCGGAACGTAGGGATTCGTCCAGCGGTAGATCCATTTCGCGTCCTCGTTTCGGCAGTTGATGCACCCATGAGAGCGAGCTACGCCAAAACTGGCATGCCAAAAGACGCCATGAATCGCGGCACCACCGGTTGCGAACATAAAATTCCACGGCACCCCCGGCGTATCCCAACCGCCGCCGGTCATCGCACCGGCCATATGCAGGGAAATCAGCTTGCGATGGGGCGAATGGTTCCCGGTCGGTGTCGCGTAACTTTCCGTCACCATGCCGTCGTCACCGTAAATCCGGCCTGAGGACATGCGGCAGAAAAACACCTCATCTTTTCCTTCAAAACAGGTCAGCGTCTGATAAGTCAGGTTGGCTAAAATACGCTTCTCTTCAGCATCCGGATGGATTTGTGAGACATCTTCCTCACGGATCCTGCGGAACGCTCGGCCATCGGCATAAACCAGATCGCCGTAGGTCCCGTAAAGCTCATTCACGCGATAAAGGACGGTTCCGCTGTAACTCGTACGGATATCATCGATCCAGAAAACCTGTCCGTAATAAGCCCGCGGATTGTGATCGTAAATAGACTGATACCATGGCGAAATCGGATCCGTATCGAAGGAAAGCCCGACATAGGGAACTGTGATCTCCGCCCAAAATCCCTTTCCCATACTGGTCTGCGGCAATTCACTTTCCAGTTCATTCGGTTCATTTTTCACTTCCTGCACGTTCGGTGAAAAGGCATATCCATAGGGCGTTTCATACCAAGTCGCAATCGGCGTGCCCGCGGGTGGTTCCCCGACGACCTTCCGATAGATCGGGAACAGTGCATCCTCGTAAACGATTTTGACGATCGGTGCTTCCGCGGATGGACGGGAACGAAAATTCAAAATGCCGCCGGAACAATTGCGGCCGATGAATTCGGCATCGGGAAATGTATCCAGAGCAGCTGCCCCGGCCAAATGGGTGCGGGCGATTTTCGCTTCCGCATCCTTCGACAGCAGCAAAATACCGGCTGCTGCGGCCGCGGTCTTCAAAAAGTCCCGTCTTGACATTTTCGAGGCACGCATCATTCATCTCTCCGGCGTTCCAGCTCACGCTGTGCGTCCCGTTTGGCGATATCGTTCCGCTTGTCGTAAAGCTTTTTCCCTTTAGCCAGACCGATTTCCACCTTCGCCAGACCATGCGATAAATAAACACGCAGCGGAATGACAGTCACGCCCTTCATGCGTACTTCGTTCCAGATTTTGCGGATCTCGCGCTTGTTCAGCAGCAGTCTGCGATTGCGGGTCGGATTGTGACCAAATCGGCTTGCCGGATCATATGGCGCGATATGCGCCCCGACCAGCCAGGCTTCTTTTCCTTCATCGATTTTTACATAAGCCTCACTGAGGCTCATCTGCCCTGCCCGGATGGACTTGATTTCGCTGCCCATCAGAGAAATACCGGCCTCATAGGTTTCCAAAATAAAATATTCAAACCGCGCCTTGCGGTTGGTTGCGACAACTTTTTCACTCATGCTTCTAATTTTACACCAAAGTTTCGTTTTCCGACGAAGACAGTCAGGAAACGCGACAGATTCCGATTGTTTTAGACATTATAATCCATGAAGATAAGAATTACGATAGAATCCGACAAAAAGCACACGAGGCTGATTCATGGTAAAATGGAGATTACAGGAATCTTCAAAAGGGAGGGATATATGATCCAGGCCGTTATCATGCCGCATCCGCCCATCGCGCGGGAATTAGTTGGACGCGGAGAAGAACAAAAAATACAAAACACACTGGACGCGTACCGCACCGCATCCCGGCGAATCGCGGAGTACGCCCCGGAAACAATCGTCATCATTTCACCTCACAACATCTTTTTCCGGGATGCCTTTTACGTCTCTCCCGGAGAGACCTACACGGACAGTCTCTCCCGCTTCGGCGCATCGGCGGACTGTATCTCCATCTCTTACGACACAGAGCTGCGGGATGAACTGGTGACCCTGATGGAAGCGGAAAATATCCCCGTAGTACAAGCGGAACGCTTCGCAAAGGAACCGGATCATGGCTCTCTGATTCCGCTGCTTTATGTCAGCGAAGTTTATACAAATTATCGTGTTGTCCGCATTGCCCCCTCCATGCTTTCGGACGAAACATTGATCGAGGTCGGACGACTGATCGAACGGGCGGCAGCCCATCTCGGACGCAAGATCACCCTGATAGGGAGCGGAGACCTTTCCCACAAACTTCTGGCAGAAGGGCCCTACGGTTATGTGAAAGAAGGTCCCGAATTTGACCGGCGCGTTACTGAAATGATGAGGACCGGGAACCTCAAAGCATTCCGCGAATTCACTCCCGAATTTCGGGACCGCTGCGCAGAATGCGGACTGCCGGGCTTTATTATGCTCTCCGGCGCACTGGAAAACTACCACATCCAGCCGGATTTGCTCTCTTATGAAGGGCCATTCGGCGTCGGTTACGCCATCTGCACCTTTACCGCGGAAGATGCCTGTGCCCGGCTGGCGAAAGATTCCCTCGAAAAGTACATCCGCAGCGGCAATCGCCTTTCCCGTCCGAATGACCTTCCTGTCTGGATGACGAAGCAGCGGGCCGGAGTGTTCGTATCTCTTCACAAGCATGGCGACTTGCGCGGTTGCATCGGCACCATCATGCCCTGGTCTGATTGCGTGGCGGATGAGATCATCGCCCTGGCTGTGGAGGCCGGTACCCGGGATCCACGATTTTTCCCGGTCAGAGCGGAGGAATTGGCGGATCTGGAATATCATGTGGATGTCCTTTCTACCCCGGAAAAGGCGGACAAAACACAGCTGGATGCCAAACGCTACGGAGTGATCGTCACCAACGGATCCAGGCGCGGACTGCTGCTGCCGGATTTGGAAGGTGTGGATACGCCCGGACAGCAAATCGCGATCGCGCTGCAAAAAGCCGGCATCCGCCCTGATGAACTATATCAGCTTGAACGCTTTACGGTGGAGCGGCACACATGAAATGCGGCGTCTGTTTCCATCACTGCAACCTGCGGGAAGGCAGACCCGGCTACTGCGGGACCAGGATGCTCCGGGAGGGACAGAACGTCAGCCTGAACTACGGAGAGCTCACCGGACTGGCGCTGGACCCGATTGAGAAAAAGCCGCTTGCCCGTTTTCATCCGGGCAGCAAGATACTTTCTCTCGGCAGCTGGGGCTGCAATATGCGCTGTCCCTGGTGCCAGAATGACTCCATTTCCCGCGGACGGACCCGCTGCGTCCGGGTGACACCGGAGATGCTGATCGAGCGTGCGCTTGACCTTCGTACCAGCGGGAATATTGGGATCGCGTACACCTATAATGAGCCGCTCATCATGCCGGAGTTCATCCGTGATACGGCTTTTCCTGCCCATAAGGCCGGTCTGAGTAATGTGCTGGTCACCAATGGGATGTCTGATCCGGATATCCTGCGGGGTCTGCTTCCGGCTATTGACGCACTGAATATCGATCTCAAAACCATCAGAGGGGAGCAGTATAACAAAATCGGCGGAGATCTGCAGACAGTGCTGGAAAATATCCAGCAATCTGCCCAATGTGCTCACGTAGAACTCACGACGCTCATCGTTCCGGGATTCAATGATGATGAGGCTGAGATGGAAGAGCTGGCTGTAACGATAGCGAAAATCGATCCGGAAATCACACTGCATGTCACCCGCTTTTTCCCCGCGGGAGAAATGCGAAGCGCTCAGCCCACACCCGTCCGTACGGTTTATCGTCTTGCCGAAATCGCACGGAACTTCCTGCGTCACGTCTTTGTCGGGAACGTATAGGGAGTGGTCAGTTGCCAGTAGTCAGTGAGAATTGTGAAATGTGAAGAGTGAAGTGTGAAGTTAATTGGGATACCAATCCCAAGCCCCAAATTTCCAAACCCTTTACACGACTGTCCCCACTTTCACCTGCTCCTGATGGGGACAGTCCCGTGAAGGGACAGTCCCCGGAGAGCCCGGCACACAGCACGCCCGCAAGACGCTCCGTCGAAACTTTCCCCTGATTCTTTTCCGTCGGGATGATCTTGATGATGTTCCCGCCTCTATGTTGGTTTGCTGCCATCACCACCGCCTCCAGCTGCGCCTGCATCTCGTTTTTCCCCGACTGCCGCGGGAACGTCACCGCAAACCGTCCGCCTTTTCCCTGAACGACTGCGTCAAAAATATTCCTCATCGCATCCGCCTGATACGAACGCATACAGCATCCACTTTTCGATACACTTTGGAGTATTGGATCATATAAACCCTCTGTACTTAAAGTATTAAACATATAATCTCCTTGTTTTCTATTCCAAATAACACGGGGACCGGACCGCTTGCGGGCCTGTACCCCCGGGTTGCAGGGAGACTGGACCCGGAACTCATTTTAAACACAGGCAGCCGAAATCGTCACCGACTCCGGCTGCCCCTTTTGCTTATTGCCTAATTCCTATTGCCTAACCGTTGGCTTCACATTATACGGCGGGATTTCATCCTCTTCCGGCCTGTGTTTGAGAATCCCCAGCTCCTCGTCCTCCAACATCTGGAGGTACGCCCGCCTCAGATACTCGACCAGCCAGCTGCCCGGCTGCGGAACATCCGACGCGTCCTTCGCTTTCCAGTAGTCCCAGGTGACCGGTACAC
>JAFPZX010000138.1 GCA_017417055.1 Anaerolineaceae bacterium | reverse complement strand
GCCGGGCACCTACGCGTACAACTGGGCAAGCAGAAAAGGCTTTATCAAAAATGAGGCCGTGGCGGTTCTTATGTGCCATGATATTACCGTTGTGAGCAATGCGTACGCAGACCTCTCATACGCATTTTTAGCCCCGCAGGCATATACATACTACGGCATTGATATTGACGGCGAATTATCCTCATATTCCGATTGGAACGACACTTATGACCGAAACTTCCCGATCATATTTGGCGCATCCGCCTCTGTTGGCGACCATATGATTCAGGCTTTCGTTGCCGATGAAAACTGGAACAAAACCTATCTTGACTCTGCTGTGCTTCATGTTGTGCAGGGCCCGACGGTAAATTTGTCCCTGAATATCAGTGACGATTCTATTGTCATCTACGATCAGGAGAGCGTATCTTTCACCTACTCAGCCTCCTGCCAAAACGCGAATGTAAGAAGCCTTTACGCTTTCTTCTTTGACAATCAATCGGGGATCGCGGTTCATATTGAGATCGACGTGCCGGGCGTGCGCGTGTGCAGCAGCGTACTTGACGGGGGCGTGCGCCTTGCAAGTGCAGAAGGAGCCGTACTGGACAACAACATCTTCTTTTCCGGTGACAATCCGCTGATTGACCACTGGGGACCGGAATACAGATACGGCGTTTTCGGGCCTGTCTATACCTGGAAAAATACCGTACTGACAAATAATATCTTTTATTGTGAAAAAAACCTGAAATCCTTCTTCATATTTGACCTGCCGTCATATGCTTCATTTTATGATTTGTTCGCCGACAGCAACCGCTTCTTTGTCAAAGGAGGCTCAGCCGGCGAAAAATCCTACAGAGCGATAGATGCCAAAGAAGTTAACTTCAGAGAATTTATCTCCATGATAGGAGATAAAAATGCAGAATACCTGAGCAAAGACCCATTTACAAACAACGGCACGGTAACAGTTCGTTTTTGCGACAAAGCGTCGGTATCAGACGGATACGGGGCGGCAAATTGTGTACCTGTGGAGCTTTCAAAGCCCATGAATGAAGAGTGCAATGTTTATTATAGAGTATGGGATTATGACTCCGGCACAGTTCTGCGCGAAGGCATACTTCATTTTGACAGGTTTGAAACCCGCAAATCAATTGATACCGATGGATATGACTGTAACATTCTGATTGAAATCAGCGGCGTTCAGAATGTTGCACCGGGAGAAAACAGTTTCCACTTCCGTAAGGCCGCATAGAAAACGGCTGTATGATCGAATCGAAAGAGTGATAATCATGTTTGAATCGGATCTCCCTCAGCCGGAGAAACACACGAACGAAGAGCTGTACCATCGTCAGGTCGAGCTGTTGAAGCTGTTTCTTGAAAAACACGCCATTACACAGGAGCAGTTTGACAAGAGCTATCACGACTTAACGGAAAAGATGCATATTCAGAAGTGAGCCGCGCGGCGGATTAAACATGGAATCAGATAAACAAATCGGGATTTGTGAGGACAGTTATGAACGTTGTATTATGTGGTGATGCAGCCTGGCTTCTTTCAGAAGAGGCATTCTTGATCTATGCTTCTTGCATGTACCGCCCGACATATGAGGATTTCAAGATGCAGATGGAAGACTTGTTAAACGACCCGTCTGTGAGGATATTTGTATGCGAAAATCAGGGTGAAAAAGCCGGGATGATGGTTCTGAAATACTCAAATGCTGTTGCGGAAATCATCGGAATTGCTGTGCCTGAAAAACTACACCGTCGTGGAATTGGGAGGAATATGATCCAATTTGTACTGAAATCGGAGAGCTTGGAAAAGCTTGAAGCACAGACAGACGATGATTCAGTCGGATTCTACCGTAAGTGTGGGTTTGCTGTGGAAAGAATTGTAGTTGATTATCCTGATGGATCGGTTGTCCGATACAGCTGCGTTCTGAACAAATAGTATGGTTTCAGCTTGCGGGTGGACAATAATTCCGGTATTGATGAGGGAGTTCAATATGCTTGAAAAAATGGGAGAATTTTTTGATGCTCGATTAAGAGGATACGAAGAGCATCAGCTGAATTGCATTGATTCCGCACAGGAATTCTATCCGTTTACTGCGAACTGTCTTCCTCATATCCCTGGTGCGCGCCTTCTTGATTTGGGATGTGGTACAGGTCTGGAACTTGAGTATTATTATGAGATGGTTCCTTCGGCAGTAATAACGGGAATTGACCTTGCGCCGGGTATGCTTGACGAGCTGCATAACAAGTTTCCCGATAAGAACATGACATTGATTTTAGGTTCATATTTTGATGTTCCGTTTGACGGAAATGCCTATGATGCAGCGGTGTCTGTTGAATCGCTTCATCACTTCACGAAAGAAGAGAAAATACCTCTGTACAGAAAACTGCGAAATGCGCTGAAACCAGAAGGATATTTCATTCTGACGGATTTTTTTGCAATGTCTGATGAAGAAGAGCGATTTCATCACACAGAGTTACTTCGTCTGAAAAAAGAACAGAAAATTGCGGATGAAGCATTTTATCACTACGATACGCCGTTAACTGTTGAGCATGAAAAAGAGGCACTTCTGGAAGCGGGTTTTTCTTCTATTGAGGTGCTGAAAAATTGGGGAGCAACCTATTCCATAAAAGCAGTTAGATAAATT
>JAFPZX010000137.1 GCA_017417055.1 Anaerolineaceae bacterium | reverse complement strand
GTGCCCCCGACTGTAAACCTAAGGACGCGGGAAGAGTTTTGGCTGGCAAGGCAGCGCTGCTCGCCGCGTCCCTGCGAAGCATTCCCTCCCGCAGGCTTTCCTATATGATTATTTGCGACAGCCCCGTGTTTATTTTGGCGTATCGAGGAAGTTTGGGGCTATGATTACAGAATCTGCCTTATTTTCCGTCCGAAGCTCATTCATTACGGGACGGTTCCTGAGTAACCGTCCCCATTGATGTATAGAATTATCCATTTACAAATTTATTATTTCCGATTCCGACAGACCGGTATATTTTGCAATTAGCTTTGGATCCATCCCGTCGGCTTTCATTCGCCGGGCATTATCACGCTGAGCCATTTTTTGTCCATCTTCTTTTCCAAGCTTAAAGCCGTCTTCTTTTCCCTGTTTGAAGCCGTCTTCTTTTCCAAGCTTAAAGCCATCTTCTTTTCCCTTTTTGAAGCCTTTTTCTTCGCCCTGCTTGAACCCTTTCTCTTCGCCTTGTTTGAAGCCTCTTGTTTCCGCAAGTGACATTCTGAAGGCTTCTTCCCGTTTCGCGTCCTGGTCCATCTGGTACCGTCTCACCAGCAGCGGATCGTTGATGGCGATATTATATTGTTTCGCAAAATTTAACATTCCCTCTGTCATAGCTGCCAGTTCCTCCATTTCTTCCTGACTTTTATAGCCGTTGTCCAGTAAATATAACCAGGTCAAAAATAAATCATCCTTCACAGAATCTAACGTTTTATGTTTCTTCCGAAATGCCGGCATTTGAATATGATACATTTTGAATACATCTGTAGCCTGTTTCTCACGATCATTTTCATAGACCATGATCACCGGTTCGACTACATTGTCATGATTCTCACGTATATAAAAATCCACAATGTTGATTACCCGCACCGGCGGCATTTTATCATAGGTCAGACCGGATTCGAATTCATTTGTCACCAGTTTTCCACCATAGAAGAATGAGCGTTCATTGACATAGTCTTTTTCGATCTGTACTTCGATATCAAATATGCGGCCTGATTTTGCCCGGACTCTGACATCCAGCCGTCCGTATTTCTGCCCGACACTTTCCGATATCAGCGGGTATTCACTCATCATGCTGAGAATTTCTTCGATCGGTTCTTCCCCAACATGTACCAATATCGCGTTCAGAAATTCCAGCATCGCCTTGCCTGATTTCTTTTCGCTTTGGAATATGCAGGAAAATACCAGATTATTGAGTGGACTGAGCCGAACAACTGCCTTTTTTTCCATGATATGCTCCGTTCATTTCTGATTTAAGCATACCATTAATTGCGCAGATTTTCAAGAGGAGACAGGCCGCCAAAGCATCAACCGTGTATTAAGTGGAACTGTCCTCTTGCTTTCTCCGGATGAGCACTTTTCCTTACGTTGCGAGAGGACAGTTCCCCTCGTTTCTCGGGTGAACCGTCCCCATTCCCAATTAGGCGCTTTTTCTTACGAGGCGGGAGGACAGACGGGGATGGTTCACCCGAGGCGCTTGCGTAAGATATTTGTGAAAAGATATTTGTTTGTCATTATTTCCTATATCTGATAAAATAAACCTATTATTGAAATAAAGTATTGGCACAGGAACAAAAACACCGGCAGCAGTGAACAGGAGAGGGAACATGGTACATAAAATAAAGCAATTCTTCAACAGATGGTATGTGCAGCTGATTATTGTCATTGTTCCACTGCTGCTGGGACTCATCGGCTATTTTAATTATTACAACGCACTGCTTAAAGCAGACCAGATCAAACTGCCCTTATTTGCACCAATTTTCAGCACATTGAGACTGTTTGTAATGGCCTTTGACGCACAGGCAGACGGCTCAACAGTTATAAAGGGTGACGAATGGTTCATGTGGATGCTCGCCGCGGCACGGATCCTTGCCGTCATACCTACCGGGCATATACTCTTCACCATGCTTAGACCTCTCATCAAGCAATTCGTCACAGAAGTCAATTACCGCTGGTTGTGGACACGACATGAACAGGTCCTTCTGATTGGCTGTAATGAAGAAAACCGCAGCATTTACAATTCAGTGAAAAAGAAAGATTCCAATATCCGTCCAATGATCCTTTGCGAGACAGAGGAAGAGTTTTCAATGCTCTATGATGACGGCTATAACTGTTTCCGGCATGATCCCGCAAAATCCATCCGGTCACTGCTTAACAGCAAACTGATCAAAGGCGAAAAGCGATGCACGATCATCATCAATACAAAAGATGAGGAGAAAAATCTCAAACTCTGCGGGACTGTCGTCGAACAGGTACAAAAGGATATTTCCAAAACTGTGGAAGATATTGAGAAACTGCGGGAACAGAAGGACGAAGACTCCCGCAAAAAAATGCTGACAGAAGAAAAAGGCATCACAGATAAGATGAACATGCTCCATGTAGTTGTCTTTGGGGACGCTCAGTTTGAAACCGCCTATCAGCGGATGGAAGAGGACTCCTACGGAATTCTGCGTTACACCAACAAAGCCCGGAAATCCGCTCTGGAACTGGTTCACCATTATCCGCTCTCAGGGTTTATTGACCGCAGCCGATACATCAATGAATATGGATGCATTGACAAAAAATTTAACATCAACTTCTTTTTTATCGGGTTTGGAATAGTTAACCGGGAAGTATTCTCCGCGTCCACGATCATCAATCAATTCGTTGAAGCCGATCCCGGTGAAATTCCTCATCCGAAAAAAGTCAATTACTATATCTATGACTTGAATGACATCAAAAACAAGAACCTGAACCATAAAGTGTTCCGTTTTTCCGATGAGTTTTTATACGGACTCGAACGGGGAATCCTGCGTGAGGAAGACTACCTGGAAATTCCTCCGAACCCGACAGAATATGTGTTCATGAAAACAGACATCAACAGTCCGGGGTTTTATGATAACTTATGGACAATCTGCTCCGGGAAACCGGATTCACTGAATATTTTTTCCGTTGCGCTGGGCGATGACCTGGAAAACATCGATATGGCGCAAAAAATCCTGGATAAGGTACAGGAATGGGAAATTCCCAATTCACACATTTTTGTAAATATCAAAAAAGAAGAAAACCGCAAAATCATGGAACCGGATGCAGCCCTGATTCCTTTTGGCGGTGAAAACGATATTATCTTCAACCTCGACAACATTTATAACAGTGAATTGGAAGAAATGGCAAGAAAAAAGCATTACATGAACGCACTCATTAAAAGCGGCACCGGAAAAGGGCTGCAGGGTACCGCGGAAGAAATCGAAACCGAATCACTGTATGAATGGCAGCAGTATGACGCGATCAAGAAAATGTCAGCTCTTTTTTCGATCATCAGTCTGCGTTCCAAGCTGCAGATAATGGGACTGGACTACCGGCGGAAACAGAAGGACTTCAACGCGCTCAAAACCAACGAAGCTTATTTTAATGTCTATGCGCAAGGCAATAAACCGGAAAGGGATCAGAAGTTTACCCTGGTCTATGGAAAAGAGATATACCGCTACCCGAAGCTGTTGGAAAAGGAAGACCTGACGCATCAGTCCCTGCGGCAGAACCTGGCCATTCAGGAACATTACCGCTGGAATGCTTTCATGATCAGCTGCGGTTTTGTCCCCTCTTCCCGGGAGAAAATCATCCATGGGAAAGATCATCAGGGGAAATATCACAACGGGAAAGACTATAAACTGCGGATGCACGGCAACCTGACCACCATGGCAGGTCTCGTCGATTTCCGCAAGCTCACCGTCCGTCCCAACCGCAACGAGGCAAAAGCAGACGTCATCAACTACGACTTCCAGATCATGGACGACGCCTGGTGGTATCTGAATATGTTCGGGTATGAAATTTATAGACGGTGAGAGAAGGAGATACAGGGAAATGGCGAACGATCGGATCAATGTTGTCGGAACGAATATAGCGGAAAAAGCAGCGATGATATGGAACGTGGCAGACATGCTGCGCGGACCGTTCAAACCCCATGAGTACGGCCTTGTCATTTTACCGATGACCGTCGTGAAGCGCTTCCATGACTGTTTGCTTCCCACATGGCAGACCGTCCAGGACACCTACGAAAAGGTCAAAAAACTGGCAGTGATTGACGGATTTCTCTCCCAGGCTTCCGGGTATCAGTTTTACAACACCAGCAAGTTCACCTTTGACAAGCTGCTTGCTGACCCGGAGAACATCGAGGCCAATTTCCGTGACTACCTGGCGGGCTTTTCACCGAACGTGCAGGACGTCCTTTCCAAGTTCGACTTTGACAACGTCATCCGGCGCATGGTAGAAAGCAACACGCTCTACCTGACCATCAAGGAGTTCAACAGCCCGAAGGGGTACCTGGGCCCCGACAAGATCAGCGCGGTGGACTGCGGCTATATCTTTGAAGACCTGGTGCGCCGTTTTTCTGAATCCTTCGGAGAGGAAGCCGGAGCGCACTTCACCAGCCGCGATATCATCTACCTGATGACCGACCTGCTGCTTTCTGACGCGGACCTCACCCATGCCGGGAACGTCACCGTCTATGACATGACCATGGGGACGAGCCAGATGCTCAGCTGCATGGAAGAGCGCATCCATGAGCTGAACAGCGAGATCGAAGTCACCTGCTTCGGGCAGGAGTTCAACCCCTCCACCTTTGCCATTGCCAAGGCTGACATGATGATCCGCGGCGGCGACCCGAACAACATGCGCTTCGGCGATACGCTTTCGGATGATCAGTTCAAGGGCTATACCTTCCAATACTGCATCTCCAACCCGCCCTTCGGCATCGACTGGAAGCGGGAACAGAAAGCGGTGGAAGAGGAAAACAAAAAAGGAGCACTGGGGCGTTTTGCCCCGGGGCTGCCGAAAATCTCCGACGGGCAGCAGCTTTTTGTGCTGAACGGCCTTGCCAAGCTGGCCTCGGACGGGAAAATGGCCATCATCCAAAACGGTTCGCCGCTCTTTTCCGGAGACGCGGAGAGCGGCCCCAGCGAGATCCGCCGCTACATCCTGGAAAATGACTGGCTGGATGCCATCGTTCAGCTCAGCACCGACCAGTTCATGAACACCGGTATTTCCACCTACATCTGGATCTGTTCGAAGGACAAGCCCACCCGCCGGGCCGGCAAAGTGCAGCTCATTGACGCCAGCCATTGCTACGAACCGCGGCGCAAGAGCATCGGCACCAAACGCAATGACATTACCGACCGCTGCCGGAACCTGATCGTGCAGGCTTACGGCGAATTCCGGGACGATGCCCTTTACGGCGAAAAGGACGGCGTGCACTGTCAGAGCAAGATTTTCAATACGGAAGATTTCGGCTACTATAAGATCACGGTGGAACGCCCGGAACGGGATGAAAAGGGCGAACCCGTCCTGAAAAAAGGCAAACCGGTTCCTGATGCCAACCTGCGCGACACCGAAAACGTACCGATGACGGAGGATATCGGGGAATACTTCCGGCGGGAGGTGCTGCCTTATGCCCCCGATGCATGGATCGACACGAAGAAAACCAAAGTGGGGTACGAGATCCCGATGACGCGTTATTTCTATGAATATCAAGCTCCCGAGCCGGTCGAGGATATCATAGCACGCATCACCCAGCTGGAGGCAGACATTTCCGCCAGCCTGCAGGCGCTTTTCCACAAGGAGGCGTAAGCATGGCAAGGGAAATGAAAGATAGCGGAATCGAGTGGATTGGAGATATACCTGTATCATGGGCCGTTTTAAGGGGGAAAAATATACTTACCTTATTGGAACGGCCTGTTCTAGAGGCTGATGGTGTTATTACTTGCTTTCGTGATGGTATGGTAACGCTAAGAAGCAATCGTCGTGAAGATGGATTTACAATGTCTGATAAAGAGATTGGATATCAAGGCATTGACGTTGGTGACCTTGTAGTTCACGGAATGGATGGATTTGCTGGTGCCATTGGTATATCTGATTCCAGAGGGAAAGCTACACCTGTACTAAACGTAATGGACTCATCCCAAAACAAGCGTTTCTTAATGTATTATTTGAGAAGTGCTGCTCATTGTGGGCTATTTTTGTCACTTTCAACAGGAATACGAGTTCGATCGTGTGATACAAATTGGAACAAAATAAAAAATGTTTTGTTTGCTCTTCCAACAACTTTCGAACAACAGAGAATCGTCTCTTTTCTTGACACCGAATGTGCCCGTATTGATGCCGTCATCGAGCAGACCCGCGCATCCATCGAGGAATACAAGAAATTGAAACAGGCAGTAATCACGCAGGCCGTCACCAAGGGCATCCGCCCCAACCGCCCGATGAAAGACAGCGGAATCGAATGGATAGGAGAGATACCTTTTGAATGGAATACTATTTCGATTGGCAGGTTATTTAGTATCTCGGCAGGTGGTGACGCTAAGCCAGAATTCTATTCAGATGTACAGGATGAAGAACACCCTTATCCAGTATACACAAACTCCATGAGTAAGAATCAAGTGTATGCATACACCTCTAAGCCTATATTTGAAAAAGGCACCGTTACAGTTACCGGTAGAGGTGCTATCGGAACTGCGTTTTATCGTGAAACCCCTTATGACGCAATAATTCGATTATTGAGCTTGCGCCCTAAGCTGGATTTAGATGGACGATTTTATGCATACTGGATTAGTAATGTTATTCATTTTTTTACAGATAGTGCCGCAGTCGGACAACTGTCTGCTATTCAAATGGCTTCTTATAAAACCATTTATTGTCAAAAAGAAGAACAATCAGTGATTGCAGATTATCTGGATGCTGAGTGTTCTAAGATTGATATACTGATTTCGAAAAAAGGACTTCTTCTTTCTGAAATTGAACTATATAAAAAATCCCTCATTTATGAATACGTCACGGGAAAGAAGGATGTGCCGGCATGAGCATTGATGTTACTCGGGGACTTACTCGGGGACTGTCCCTTTATGGGACTGTCCCCATCATGTGAGCAAAACAACGGGGACTGTCCCCATCATGTGAACAAAACAACGGGGACTGTCCCCATCATGTGAGCAAAGCAACGGGGACTGTCCCCATCATGTGAGCAAAGCAACGGGGACTGTCCCCACTATTTCGCTCATAAATGGGGACAGTCCCATAAAGGGACAGTCCCCGGAAAAAAAGTCCCCGAGTAAGTCCCCGGAAAAAAGTCTCCGGGAATGAAAGGAAAAGCATTATGCCAAGAATAGCCAGAATATACGGTGAATCGGGATATATGCATGTCTATACCAGAGGAAATGGGCAGCAAATTATTTTTGAGGATCGATCAGATTATATCTATTACCTGAATCTTTTAAAAAAGTACAGTTCTGAAACCGGTGTTACGATTTGCGCATTCTGCCTGATGGAAAACCACGTTCACATACTTGTATATGACCCTGAACGGAACATTACAGACCTGATGAGAAGACTGAGCTCTGCCTACTCCGGTTATTTCAATTGGAAATACAAGCGAACCGGACATTTGTTTGAAGGACGGTTCAACGGAATTCCCATCGAAAGTGAAGACTACCTGCTGCGCGTGTTCCGATATATTTTAAATAATCCAAAAAGTAAAAACATCTGTGAAACAGAGAAATATCCATGGAACAGCTACAGCCGTTATGGTAAAGCAGAATCATTTGTCGATACATCTGTATTTCAGGAATTGATCGGCAGCTGGGATGAATATACAGCATTTATTGCCGCGGATTATGAAGATTGTCCGGAACTCGAGGAATATACACGGGGTGATATTTGGGCAAAAGCGGTCATCCGGGATGTTCTGCGAATCAAAAGTGGAACGGAGCTGCAGCGGTATGACATGCAAGCAAGAAATGATGCACTTCGTCTGTTAAAAAGCAGAGGTTTGACAGTTAAACAAATCGCTCGTCTAACAGGCATCAATCAAAGTGCAATTGAGAGTGCGTAATCGGTTCGGGGACAGTCCCATAAAGGGACAGTCCCCATTTATGAGCGAAATAGTGGGGACTGTCCCCATCATGTGAGCTAAGCAATGGGGACAATCCCCGGACTCTTGACAGAACCTGTTAATTTATGTAAAAATAAAGTCAACATTAGATTTTACCGGGATTCTTTGTATGGAATATATCAAAAGGAAACTTGAAAGAAAAATTTTGAGCATGAACTCAGTGTTCAAAGCGGTGTTGGTCACCGGAGCGCGGCAGGTCGGGACGGCCGACATTATCTGTATGACCGATACTCCATTTCCAATTGATGAGAACAATAATCTGATCCCCTCAAATATTATTTGATGGTTATATGGCATTGGGAGGCAGTATATGGCAATCTATGAATCCAATGAAAAACGCTTTGAATCTGATATCGAAGCATCGTTCCTGTCCCCTGCGGGTGGTTATGTCAAAGGCACAGATACTTATGACCCGAAGCTGGGGCTGTATGTCGATACCCTGATCAGCTTCGTCCAGAGAACCCAGCCGAAAGAATGGGCGCGGTTTGAGAACGCCAACAAGATCGATACCGTCCGGAAGTTCTGCGCTGCGTTCAACAACGCCTGCGACATGAACGGGCTTGTCTCCGTGCTGCGCCACGGCTTCAAGCATCGCGGCATCCCCTTCCGGGTCTGCTATTTCAGGCCCGAATCCTCCCTGAACCAGACGGCTGCCGCGCAGTATGCCCAAAACCATACCGCCTGTTACCGCCAGTGGTTCTACAGCACTGACTCCAACAAAAGTGTGGACATGGTGCTGGTCCTGAACGGCATCCCCGTCTTTGCCTTTGAACTGAAGAACCAATACACGGGGCAAACCGTGGACAACGCCAAGACCCAATGGATGTATGACCGGGACCCGCGCGAAGTCTGCTTCCGCTTCAACAAGCGCATTTTGGGTTACTTTGCCGTTGACCATACCGAAGTCTGGATGACCACGGAGCTCAAGGGGAAGGACACATTCTTTCTCCCCTTCAACCAGGGAAGCAATGGCGCAGGCCGTGACGGCGGCAAGGGCAATCCCCCGAACCCGGAGGGCTACCCCACCGCGTATCTATGGGAAGAGGTGTTCCAAAAGGACTCCATGATGGATATCCTTCAGAAATTTATCCATCTGCAAAAGAGCGAAGAAAAGATCCTCCAGCCGGACAGCAAAGAAAAGGTCATCAAAAAACAGCGCCTGATCTTCCCGCGCTACCACCAGCTGGACGTGGTGCGGAAGCTGGTCGCCCACGTTTCCGCGAACGGCGCGGGGCACAACTATCTCATTCAGCACTCCGCCGGTTCCGGCAAGTCCAATTCCATTGCCTGGACCGCCTATCGTCTGGCATCTCTGCATGACCGGAAGGACAACGCCATCTTCTCCAGCGTCATCATCGTGACCGACCGGACGGTGCTGGACGCACAGCTGCAGGAAACCATCTCCGGTTTTGATCACACGCTGGGTGCGGTAGAGACCATCGGGGAAGATAAAAACAGCCGCGACCTGCGGGACGCCATCAACGCCGGTGTCCGCATCATCGTGACCACGCTGCAGAAGTTCCCCGTGATTTACCAGGAAGTGGACAGTACGAAAGGCAGGAATTACGCAATCATCGTGGACGAAGCCCATTCCTCCCAGACCGGCTCTTCCGCCCTCAAGCTCAAAGCAGCTCTGGCCGATACCGAAGACGCGCTGAAGGAATATGCCGAAATTGAGGACAAAGCAGCTGAAGATATTGACCCGACCGACAAGCTTGTTCAGGAAATGATCGTCCATGGCCGACATAAGAACCTTTCTTTCTTTGCCTTCACCGCCACCCCGAAGGGAACAACACTGGAGATGTTTGGCTCCGAGTCTGAGGACGGCAGCTTCCACCCGTTCCATATCTATTCCATGCGTCAGGCTATCGAAGAGGGATTCATCCTGGACGTTCTCCAGAATTACATGACCTACGAAACCTGTTTCAAAATTGCCAAGACCATTGCAGAGAATCCCGATGTGCCCGGCTCCCGCGCTGCCAAAACGATTCGCAAATTTGAGGAGCTGCACCCCTATAACATCAGTCAGAAAGCACAGATCATCGTGGAAACCTATCTGGGAACAACGCAGCACAAAATCGGCGGGCGCGGCAAAATGATGGTCGTCACCGCTTCCCGTCTGGCGGCTGTGCGCTATTTCCATGAGTGCAGCCGGTATATTGCGGAAAAAGGCTATGACGATATCGGCGTGCTGGCAGCTTTCTCCGGCACCGTGAATGACAGCGGTGAGGAGTACACCGAAGCGAAGCTGAACGTCCGCAAAGACGGCAGCCATATCGCGGAGTCGCAGACGAAGGCCGAATTCCATGAAAATTTCCATGTGCTCATTGTAGCCGAGAAATACCAGACCGGCTTTGACGAACCGCTGCTGCACACCATGATCGTTGACAAAAAATTGCGCGGCGTAAAGGCTGTTCAGACACTTTCCCGCCTGAACCGTACCTGCCCGGGCAAGACCGACACCTTTGTTCTGGACTTCGTCAACACCCGGGAGGATATTCAGGAGGCATTCCAGCCGTTTTATCAGGAAACCATGCTGGACCGCGAAGTCAACACCGATCTGCTCTATCAGGTGCAGAAGGAGCTGCGCGGGTACGCCATCTATTCCGATGCGGATATCGCTGCTTTTGCTTCCGAGTATTTCAGTTATGAACGGCAGGATTCACGGTCCATGGGACGTATGACCAGCATCCTGAAGCCTGTTGCCGACCGTTACAACAAGCTGACTCCCGACGAGCGTTACCAGTTCCGCCGCTTGTGCCGTAATCTGATCAAATGGTACGGGTATATCTCCCAGGTGGTGCGGATGTTTGACGCGGATCTTCACAGGGAATACGTGTTCCTGCGTTACCTGCTGGGGCTCATCCCAGCTGAGGCAGCACAGATGATCGACCTGGAAGGGAAGCTGCAGCTGGAATACTACAAACTGCAAAAGACCTTTGAAGGGGCAATCGCGCTGAAGGAAGAACCCGGCCTCTATATGCCTGCCGGCGCCAAGGGTGCGGTGAAGCCTGAAGAAAAACAGCCGCTGGATGAGATCATCGAGAAGATCAATGAGCAGTACAAAGGCCGCTTTACGGATGCCGACAGGGTGCTGATTTCGGCACTGCGGGAAAAACTCATGAGCGATTCCAGGCTGCAGTCCATGGCGCAGACCAGTGACCCGCAAATTTTTGCGGAGTCCATCTTCCCGAAAGCCTTTGGAGCGGCCGCGCAGGACAGCTACATGGAATCACAGGATACCTTCACCGCGCTGTTTGAAGACCAGGCCAAATACAATGCCTGCATGCGTGCCCTCGGCAGCTTCATTTACCGCGAAATGCGGCGGAATACGGGAATGAAATGAACAGGGGACAGGCCCTCGGGCCTGTCCCGTTGGCGTACACCTCACAGTTTGGTACGGATACCCCATTTGGGACGGTTACCTCGGAACCGTCCCGTGTATGGAATTGTTTCTTTATAAAGTTGATATTTCCGATTCCGACAGACCGGTATATTTTGAGATTAGCTTTGGATCCAGTCCGTCGGCTTTCATCCGCCGGGCATTATCTCGCTTAGCCATCTTTTGTCCGTCTTCTTTTCCAAGCTTAAAGCCTTTCTCTTCGCCTCGTTTGAAGCCTTTTGTTTCCGCAAGTGACATTCTGAAGGCTTCTTCACGTTTCGCGTCCTGGTCCATCTGATAGCGTCTCACCAGCAGCGGATCGTTGATGGCGATATTATATTGTTTCGCAAAATTTAACATTCCCTCTGTCATAGCTGCCAGTTCCTCCATTTCTTCCTGACTTTTATAGCCGTTGTCCAGCAAATATAACCAGGTCAAAAATAAATCATCCTTTACTGATTCTAATGTTTTATGATTCTTCCGAAATGCCGGCATCTGAATGTGATACATTTTGAATACGTCTGTCGCCTGTTCTTCCCGGGCATTTTCATAGACCATAATTACCGGTTCTACCACGTTTTGATGATCTTCCCGGATGTAAAAATCCACAATGTTAATTACACGCACCGGCGGCATTTTATCATAAGTCAAGCCGGATTCGAATTCATTTGTCACCAGTTTTCCACCATAGAAGAATGAGCGTTCATTGACATAGTCTTTTTCGATCTGTACTTCGATATCAAATATGCGGCCTGACTTTGCCCGGACTCTGACATCCAGCCGTCCATATTTCTGTCCAACACTTTCCGATATCAGCGGATATTCACTCATCATGCTGATGATTTCTTCAATCGGTTCTTCTCCAACATGTACCAATATCGCGTTCAGAAATTCCAGCATCGCCTTGCCTGATTTCTTTTCGCTTTGGAATATGCAGGAAAATACCAGATTATTGAGTGGACTGAGCCGAACAACTGCCTTTTTTTCCATGATATGCTCCACCTGTTTTCTGATTTAAGCATACCATTAATTGTGCAGATTTTCAAGAGGGGACAGACCACCAAAGCATCAACCGTCCCCAATCGTGTTCTATATCCCTACCACACTTTTGCAAAAAAGTCAACGGACAACATTGCCCGTTTTCTTTTTTGAAGTTATGGTGTACACTCTAATTATCAGTTAGGAATGAGGAGTGAGTAGTGAGGAGTTACAGCCTAATCAGCGGTTATCCCTTGATGAAACTCAAACTCCAAACGCCTAACTCCTAACTATCAGAGAGGAGGGAAGCATGTACGAAAAAGATCAGGCTGTTTTGGCTGAAGTTCGTGATGTGAACGCGGAAATCAAAAAAGATGCCGGGATAAGCGGTAAAAACGGCTGCGGGCCGGAATTGCTCAAAGAACATTTGAGTGATTTCAGTACCAAGGGTCTGCTCTATAACGAAATCACTGCCGACATCATGTCCGAAACCGAAGATCTGTTTTCCCTTTCCGGTTGCTGCGACCGGTTCTCTCCGCAATATCTGAAGATCTGCAAAACACTGACGAAGGCTGTCGACCATCTGGGCGGAGCCTACGTTACAAAAGCTGTTTTGATCGATTATGACAAACCCGTCACCGGCTTGGAACCCCTCACCGCGGAACGGCTGAACGAGATGATCTCCTTTAACTTCCGCAAGTGCAAAGGCGCTCTGGATGAAATCAAGACGACACGCAAGATATTTGATTTGGATTATTTCAATCAGATGCTGGTCTTCGCCAACGTGATGGAACGGCTGCGTGCCACGCAGTACCGCGTGTTGGGAATCCACTTCGGTGTTGTCAGCGATAAGAACATCGTCGGGAAGTCTGAATCTTTCAGTAAGACCGGCTCCAACCGCGGCTTTGAAGCACGGGAAAGCACCTATCCGGCATTTCATTCCACACCTTCCTACGCGCCTGATTACGCTGTTTTGAAACAGGAACTCGGTGAGAAGGTCACAGCAGCTTCCGATCAAAAAGCTTTAAATAGATCCGGTGAGGAAACGCAGAAAGCGCTCCCGATTCCTGCTGCTGAAGGCAAAGAAGCCGCAGATTCCAAAACCACAGACCATACCGGTGATAATTCCGCAAAAACATCCTATAATGCGGCGCCTGTTGAACCGGAAACAGTTCCGGCGGAAGACACTCCTGAATCCAAACCGGAAGAAGCGGAAGCGGATCCCTTTGGGGATGAAGGACCTGTCCTTGGAAACCTGAAGCATA
The DNA here is from genome assembly GCA_017417055.1 of Anaerolineaceae bacterium. Lineage (GTDB taxonomy): Bacteria > Chloroflexota > Anaerolineae > Anaerolineales > Anaerolineaceae > Flexilinea. The sequence continues at coordinate 3,502 of JAFPZX010000137.1, read as the reverse complement.
TCACGGAGCCTTCCCCCTATCTGGACATTCTTCTGAATGGTCACATGCGGGCAATTCAGAACCGATCTGATTTTGACCCAAATCATGATCCTGGATTCATTTTCACGGAAGATGAAATCGAGGTCCTGCTGAATGACCCAGCTTTCCTGGAATGCAAACCTGAGATGGCGGAGCAGCTGCGGCGGCAGATGAACAGCGGATGATGGGAAATATGAAATCAGAAATCGGAAATCAGAAATAAGAATTGGGGCGAATCCGGATTGGATTCTTCAGAATAATAAAAAAGGAATAAAAATAATCAAAAAGCGTTGAAAGAGGGCTTTCAGCGCTCTGAGAGGTTAAGCAGGTTTTAGGTTTTAGGTTTCGGGTATCAGGTGTTAGGATATAGACAATAGTGATGGGAAAGCGGAAACTAATGACAAATGACTAAGGCCTTTTGTCTCATACATCTTACGTCTATCATCGTACGTCATACGTCTAAGGAAACGCTGATTAATAATTCAACATGCCATCACAGGCACCACGATAAATGAATTTAGGAGCCCACATACAAAGTACAGTCTTTTTGTGTCGTCTTCGCGACAACAAAAAGACAAACCTCGGTGTGCTTTAAATTCACAGTAATTCCGGTGAAGGCGAGAGGACAGTTCTCCTCGTTCCTCGGGAGAACCGTCCCCGAGACTAAATTAATCAACATTTTCCTAACGTCATACGTCTTACTTCTAATCTCTTACGTCTAATACCTGGCAATGGGGACAGAAATGAGTACCGCGCTGACCGACGATGATGCGTTCGATGGGGGTGCCGCAGACCGGGCAGGGTTCGCCTTTCCGATGATAGACGCGGAATTCGTTCTGAAAATGTCCGCCTTTGTATGCCCAGTCAAAGGAAGATCCGTTTTGTTCAATGGCATGTTCCAGCGTCTTGCGAATCGAATCCCGCAGCTTCCGACATTCCTTTTCCGTCAGACCGGACGCAGGACGTTTGGGATGGATTCCCGCGTCGAACAAAGACTCATCGGCATAAATATTGCCGATACCCGCGATGACAGACTGATCCAGGAGGACCGTTTTAATCATCCTGCTGCGGCCTTCGAGATGGCGGAAAAGCCAGTCCCCTGTGAACTCATCCGAAAGCGGTTCGATCCCCAATCCGGCAAGGACAGAATCCGGATCGTTGGTTACCCAGACGCGTCCGAACTTCCGCACATCGTTGAAAGCCAGCCTCATTCCATCCGAAAAATGGATCATCAGCCGGTCATGGGGCTGAAGTGCGCTGCCATTATCAGCTTCACAGCGCAGATCGCCGCTCATGCGCAGATGGATCAGGATCCATTGTTTTTCAGTCTGAAAACGGATATATTTCGCCCGGCGATCAATGTTCAGGAGATGAGAACCGGAAAGAAGCTCACTGCACTGTTCCGATGAACCGTCAAAGATGAGCGTTTTGGGATTAAAACAATCGACAGAGCGGATCTGTCGATTGAGTACAGGATCACCGGTCATTCCTCCCGAACGAAGTGAGCGGACAATAGTTTCTACTTCGGGAAGCTCCGGCATATTTTATTCGTGGAAGAGACTGCCGACACTGACGCCGCGGTTTACACGGGAAATCACTTCACCGAGGAGGCTGGCGACTGATACGATACTCAGTCTGCCGTTAAAGCGTTTGAAATCCTTTTCCGGGACTTCAATGGAGTCCGTCGTCGTAAATTCATTCGCTTTGGTTTTCGTCAGTTTCTCAACAGCGGAACCGGAGAAAACAGGATGCACAAAATAGGTGTGAACGCTGGTAGCACCGTTTTCGAAAAGCAGATTGATGTCATTGGACATGGAGCCCGCGGTATCGACCTCATCATCGCAGAGGATGGCATCATATCCGGCGACCTCACCAATCACGGAAAGGGCTTTAGCCTTTGCGTCATTGCCGGAGCGGCGTTTTTCGATAAAGGCCAGCGGAATGCCGAGTTCTTCCGCGATGTTGCGGGCCTGTTTCGCGAAACCCAGATCCGCGGAGACCACGACCGGATTCTTTAGCTTTTTGGTGGCGATTTTCTGCTTCATGTTGTCAGTGAGCATGTGGTAAGCGGTCAGAACGTCACCCGGGATCTTGAAGAAACCCTGGATCTGACCGGCATGCAGGTTCATCAAAATGTAACGATCCGTGCCGGCTACTTCGATCATGTCCGCGACCAGACGGGCAGTGATCGGCACACGCGGCTGATCTTTTTTATCAGAGCGCGCGTAGCACATGTAGGGAACGACAGCTGTCAGACGTGCTGCCGAGTCCAGATAAAGGGTCTGGAGCAGGATAAGCAGCTCCATCAGGTTGCGGTTTACCGGGCGGGATGTGGATTGAATCGCATAACAGTCCTGCCCACGGACGCTGCCGTCAAGCTTCACAAAAAGGTTTTCATTTGGGAATTCGATGATCTGGCGGCCGCACAGCTCCATCCCAAGGTAATTCGCGACACCTTCGGCAAGCGGAAGATTCCCATTCCCACTGAAAAGCTTTATATCACCATATTGTCCCATGTTCTGTCCTTTGTAATGTCGATAATTTCAACTAATACTCTCCGTTGTTGATTAAGTATAGCATATTTGCGGGCATTTTGTTGACCTTGCGTGATTTGTCTTACAGTTTTTACAGACAGGGCAGGACTATTTGCACGAGTGGGAAGGTCCTTGGGCTTGTCCCACTCGTTCGGTTAGATAAAGATTACCTTACATATGAAATCCGCTGTATGAATTAGAAAATTGCTGTATACTTATTTCATGGCATATTCAAGTATCACCAAGACCACCATGGCGGAAGCCATGAAATCACTGATGGAGGAAAAACCTTTCGGCAAGATCAGCGTCGGTGATGTCTGCGAACGCTGCGGGATGAACCGCAAGACCTTTTATTACCATTTCAAGGATAAGTATGATCTGGTGAACTGGATCTTCCAGACAGAATTTCTGGAGATGCTGAGAGTGCAGAATTACAATTCCGGGTGGGAGCTGCTTTCGGATATCTGTAAGTATCTTTACTCCGAGCGCGCCTTTTATACCAATGCGCTGCAGGTCGAAGGTCAGAATTCCTTCCGGGATTTCTTTGCCTCCTCTATCGGCGTCATCCTGATGGAAATCATGCGGGACCAGTTTAAGTCCATGGAAGATTCTCATTACTTTGTGGAATTCTTCACGGACGCGATTCAGGCCGCAATTCTGCGGTGGCTGAAGAAAACCCCGGTCCTGCCGCCGGACCAGTTCATCGCCCGGCTTGAATCCGTGATGGATGTGTTGAAGAGAAGCTAAAGGAGTGAGGAGTGAGGAATTAGGAGTGAGGAGTGAGGAATAAGAAGTAAGGAGTATGGAGTAATAAAGTGCTCCCCATGTCAAGGACATTTTTGATTTTGTGGGGAATTAATCCCACAAAATGTGATACAATAGCCGGACTCGGCAGAGGATAGGGCAACGCTGAGGAGCGACCCGAGCGCTGATCCGAGTCACGGGAGGGC
>JAFPZX010000136.1 GCA_017417055.1 Anaerolineaceae bacterium | reverse complement strand
GACTCAAAGGTGGTTCCCTTTTCATAATAACGAAGGTAAAGCGATTGGGAATTCATGCAGCGCTGCACATCATGGATGCAATCCAGACAAATCTTCCGCATCTGTTCCGGCAGTCTCTCATTTTCCGGTTCTTTTTTGAGCACAAGATCGCAGTGACGCAGCATGTTTTTCTTACGCACATCGCTGTCCTTTGTCACCTTGTCCATGATTTTATTGGCATATTGTTTGTCTTCATCAGCTGCGCAGTATGTACGGAAAAGTCCCATCGCACAGGCGAAAAGCTCCTTTGAGGATTCCATCCACCGTTTGTTGACCGCCTCAATGGCACGGTCACCGGGCAGAATCAGGAAAAAGGCCTGCTTGTCTTCCAGATAGATCTTCATCGCGTCCGCAATGTTGTCGTAACAGGTACCGAAGCGGGTGATATGCGCGGACTCTTCGGATTCAGATACTTTCACCTGAATCACGTCGCCGTTGATGTTTTTTTCAACTGTTCCGCCCATGGCACGCCTCCTTCGTTAGTTAGGAATTAGGAGTGAGGAGTGAGGAGTTATTTGCGTTCAGTCCCTGATCTTCGGGAACCTCATCACTCCTTACTACTTACTTCTTACTCCTTATATCCAGAGTTTACAACACAAATTTCAAAAAGTAAACGGGCAATGTTGTCCCTTGACTTTTGTTATAAAATGTGGTAAGGATATAGAACAAAGAGAAACGGGGACGGTCGGGGATGGTTACACAGCGCTTTGGGACGGTTACCCCGGAAACGTCACGTTTATTTCGGCGCATCGGGGAATTTTTGCCAATGATTCCGAAATCAACCCTATTTCCCGTACGAAACTCATTCATTACGGGACAGTCGCAAATAATCATATAGGAAAGCCATCAGAAGGGAATGCTTCGCAGGGACGCAGCGAGCAGCGCTGCGAAGCATATACTCTTGATGGCAGTTCAAAAAATGGCTGCTGTAAACTCAATAAGACGTGCGACAGCCCCTTTAAACAGCAGCTTTGTCTTCGTGATCTTTTCCCGGAGACCGGATATTCAGGTCAACCCATATGTGCGTTGGCTAAATTCTAAATGATTCATATAAAAATAATTTATGGGACAGAATAATATTTTTGTCTAAAAATTATTATTGTTGACATTGTACTTTTTTGAACCCTTTTTTCAATTTTGTGATATAAATAACGAATGTGTTAAAAGAAGCTGGTTTATGAAAACTTGCCCGTGGTTCTTAATGCATTGTTTTCTTATCGGTTTCCAAAGGTATCTCCCTATCGGGAAAAACAGGAGAAGGTTTATAATGAGTGAGACATTAAAAGGTACAGTTAAGTGGTTCAATGAGGCAAAAGGATATGGTTTTCTTTCTCAACCGGAAGGCGAAGACATTTTTGTCCATTACACTGCAATTCAGGGAAACGGTTTCCGCACATTGAAAGAAGGACAAGAAGTTGAATTTACCGTAGATCGCGGTCCGAAAGGCCTGCAGGCCAGCAATGTAACAATTCTCTGATGTCGGTTCTGTAAGAAAAAGAACACAAATCCAAATGACCAAAACGGCTTTTTACAAGCCGTTTTTTTGTACTGAACACTTTCCACAGACCACTGACCACTATTTTTCCCCTGAATTTGCAAAAAAAATATTACTGTGCCCTTGATTTTTTTCAGACATTGTGTATACTCATTATTGTGAGAGGTAATCAGAGTATTCCTCTGGTATACTTGAATAAAATGGAGTTACAAACTCCAGTCAATACCATTACAAATTTGGAGGTAATTAATGGAAGGATATTGTGTAAAATGTAAGGCAAAGCGTGAGATCCAGAATCCCACTGCTGGTTTCAACAAACGTGGCTCAGCTGTTGTTTTCGGCACATGCCCGGAATGCGGCACCAAGATCTATCGCATTGGCCGAACCGAACTTCATGAGGGAATGACTCCCCCTGCCAAATAATCAGAAATTCTTTCTGAGATCTTCAAAAGCTGTCTTATGGGGCAGCTTTTGGATTTAAAGCACACCAGGTCTGCCTTTTTACTGCCGCACAGATGACACAAAGGGACAGCATATGTGTGCGCTCAGTTAAATCTGTTCATTGTGGTACCTGGAAAAGCACGTTTGATTAATTTAACTTCACTTTGAACTCTGAATACTTCACACTACTCACTGATAAACACTATGGAAAAATTGACAATAGAAGAATTACAAGCTGCTCTGGCCGATCTCCCCGTTGGTGAGGTTTACTGTTTCGATCGTATCGGCTCAACAAATGATTTCGGCTTTGAGCGATCGTCCGCGGGCGATCCGGACATGACGGTCATTACATCCTTTGAACAGACAAAAGGCCGAGGAAGAATGCAGCGGATCTGGGTCACAAAGCCCGGGACATCACTGCCGATGACGATCATTATCCGTCCGACACAGGCAGAAATGTCTTTTCTAAACCTGTTTTCTCCGCTTACAGGACTGGCTCTGCGGGAAGCATTGCGGGTCGACTATGGCATTGAAAGCCTGATCAAATGGCCGAATGACGTCCTGCTGAACCGCAAAAAGATCTCCGGGATTTTGTGTGAAACGCAATGGGAAGGGGAACAGCTGAATGCTTTGATTCTGGGTGTCGGAATGAACCTGCTTCACGGTTCAGCGCCGGACATTCCGGATATCACTTATCCCGCTTCCTCGGTTGAAGATGAAACGGGTATCATTATTTCCCGTACCGACTGGATCCACAGCTTTTTGGCACACCTTATCCGGATTCGCCCGCTCATCGGCAAACCGGAATTCTTTAAGCTTTGGGAATCTTGTCTTGCGTACAAGGGTGAAGAAGCACTGCTGGTTCGTCAGGATGGTACGCGGGAACTGAATCTGGTTCAGGGAATCGCCCCAGACGGCAGTTTGCTCACGGTCAATAAAAAAGGCGAAACACGATCCTGGCTGGCGGGAGAAATCTCCCTGAGACCGGTTGGCAGCTATTAGCTATTAGCTGATAGCTGTTAATTGGTGTTTCTGACTATCAGCCACTGGACACTCCTCACTCCTAACTCCTCACTCCTCTCTTATGATAAACGTATACAGCACCCGGTAAACTGCCTGAAGGCTCTCTTCCGAGAGTTTATCGGCCGTATCGGAAAGTGTATGCCACCAGGGATAGTCAAAGTCGATCAAATCAGCGGCGGGAATGCCCTGCTTGATAAAGGGGATATGGTCATCATACATGGCATATTTTTCCTGATCGATAAATTGTTTGGAATAGCCGAGCCTTTTCGCGATACCGAACAATGTATCGGTCAGTTCACGGTTTGAGTTCTTTTCCCGATAAATATTCAAATCCGCATCGCCGATCATATCAGCAATGATCACAGCATCCGGTTTTTTCTCAGCTTGTCCATATTGTTCCGCCAGCAGAGCTGAACCAAGACAAAAATCCGGCCATCCCATGATTTTTCCTTGATCTTCCGCGTCAAAAAAAGCCAGTGTGATCCGTTTATTTCCCGGATCTCCCAGCGTTTTAGCCAAACCCAGCAGCACCGCCACTCCGGAAGCGCCGTCATTTGCCGCAGGAACCGGCTGCTGCCGGCCGGAAGTGGACTTTTCCTGGTCAGCAAGGATCCTTGAATCAAAATGTGCCCCGATGACGATCCATTTACCGTCAGTATTATCGGCACCTTTTTCCGCGATGATGTTCCACACAGTTTTCCCCTGATACTGTTCTGCCTCACTCCGGACGGTCCACCCGCTGTTTTGCAGCAGGGAAACAGTCTGCTCAATAAAGGCTTTATGGGCATCGCTGCCGGGCACTCGGGGACCGAGCTCCATCTGCTGCTGAACCAGCGGCATCAAAGCAACCTCCGGAATATTTTCTGCACTGCATGCGGTGAGGAGCAGTGTGCTGAGAATCATCAGCAGGAAAAAAGAAATTCGTTTCATTTGGACACCTTTTTTTGAGCTTTCTTTTATTTATGATATCGCCATTTCAATTATCCCGTCATTTATTGCGCAAAAAAATTGGCGGGATAAATGGCGGGATTAAACAAATGACTTTTTGTTTGTTTTTCACTTTTTCGCGAAGCTATTATGATGTCTTCCAATTGCCGGTTTTATTTGATCCGACTCTTTCGATGAGTATTTTGTCTTTCAGAAACGACAAAAATATGGAGACAGTTCGGGGTGATTTCCCGATTTTTGCCGACAATTCTTCATTCGTCGCAAAAGGAGATTCTTCAATTTTATGCATTATATCACAATGGCGTAATAAATTTATTGTGATGGCGTAATAAATGGCGAGATAAAATTCCATGATGATTACCAAAATAAACGCATATCATTGTTGGACAAATGACAATTTTTCGATATTTTCAGGTATACTTATTATTGAGTAAAATCGGATAATTTTAGAATTACGTCAGAAAATAACATGGTATCTGACATACCAGGAAAGGTGGCAAGATGTTAAACGCAAGACCGATGAACGGTATCCGTGGCATGATCCACTCGAAATTTGCAGATTTGAATGAAGCTTTATCGAAGACAGAAAATCATACGAAAAATCAGATAAACGCGAAAGAAGCCGAACCGGTCAACAAAACCGGAAGTCCAAACCGTAAACCCGCAGCCAACAAAATGATCATTCCGGTCATTATTGTACTTGCTGTTTTACACGTGGTGATCATTGGCTTGATCATAGCAATCAACCAGACAAGCTCCGTGCTGGCATCAATTCAAAGAAACGCGGGCACTTATTCACAGGATGTGAGCACCTTTATGAGCGGGGCCAGCCAGCTTTCCGAAACCTCCAGCACCTTTATTATGATGCCGCTCAACGATTCCGGAGAGTTCAATGCTATGCCTCTCGGCGTTTATACACAGGAATTTATCCAGGACCATCGCGGTGATGATCTGCTGGAACGGTTCCGCACATATGATGTCAGTGCGCCGGTGGTCGGGCTTTTATCAGAAGCAGCTGACAGTGCGAATTTTATGCTGAATAACCAGCTTCACGCCATTGCTTTAATTGCTTCTGCATATTCCCTGCCGAAAGTTGGTCCGCTGGAACAACTCCCGCTGCCTGAATTGACCGCGGAAGAGCTTGCTATGCCGAAAGCCGCAAAAGAAGGAATGGCGAGAATGATGGTATTCGGTTCTGACTATTCGCTGAATAAGCGGAATGTCGCGGAAAAAGTTTCCCAGGCTGTTGGCATCATTCAGGGTACATCTGCGGAAAAAACAGCTGAAGCCTCTGTGAGAATCGAAAAATTACGGGCTTCTCTATGGGTTGTAACGGCATCAGTTATCGTTATCCTGATCATCACCTTCACAATGCTTTACCGCTGGATCCTCAATCCATTAGGCAAATTCGCAAAGCAGATCCCCACCGGAGATTTTCTGGATGAAACGGAAGGATTCAGTGAAGTCACATTGATTGCCTCTGCTTATAACGATGTACTCAAACGCCGCAACGCGCTGGATACCATTCTGCGGAACGCAGCGGAAACGGACGCGCTCACCAACCTGCCGAACCGCTACAGTTTTGAGCAATATTTGTTGGAATCCAGTGATAAAAATATCCCGATGGCTGTGTTCCTGTTTGATGTAAACTTCCTCAAAAAGACAAATGATACACAGGGACATCTTGCCGGAGACAAACTCCTTTGTAATGCGGCCGAATGTATTTCAGACTGCTTTGGGGATAAATGTTTCCGTTTTGGCGGTGATGAATTCGCCGCAATCGTCGATAACTGCACGCCCGGTGCGCTGCAGCAGATGACACAAAAATTTGAACGCATGGAAGCGGAAAGAAATGTTTCCATCTCATATGGCTATGCTTATACCGATCTGCTCGGGAAAACCAGCGTCAAAGCATTGCTGGATGAAGCCGACCGGAAAATGTACGAACAAAAACGCCAGACGCATAACGAACGTCAGGAATAAGCATACCGAGGTCTGCCTTGCTGATGTTGTGTCGCACATTAAGTGCAGTCTTTTTGTGTCGGCTGCGCGACAACAAAAAGGCAGACCTTGGTATGCGACACTGATTACAGAACACATGGGGACTGTCCTTTTAGGGGACAGTCCCCCTATTAAAGAGGCTGTTGCCCATAAATCATATAGAAAAACCTGCCCGGGGGAATGCTTCGCAGGGACGATACTCGACGCACCGTTGCGAAGCATATGCTCTTGATGGCAGTTCAAAAAATGGCTGCCGTAATCCTCAAAGAAGTGCGACATCTCCCTGTTAAAATAAAATCCCCGCTTTTGGCGGGGATTTTACTTAGCATATCAAATTTAGCAAATCGGCTGCGGTGTGGAGGATGACTTTCCGTTCGGCGGCGGGAAGATCGCTTCAAATTCCGCCTGGCTGAGAGTTTCCACCTCAAGGAGTTTTTCCGCGACAAGCACGAGTTTTTCATCATACTGCTGCAGGATTTCCTTAGCTTTTTGATGAGCTTCCTCAACCATGCGCCGTACTTCTTTATCGATGGCCTCCGCTACATTTTCGGAATAATTGCGCTGTTCCGAAATTTCACGGCCAAGGAACACCATTTCATCCTTCTTGCCATAGGCCATCGGACCCAGGTTACTCATACCGAGCTGGGTAACCATGGAGCGGGCAAGCTGGCTGCAGCGTTCAATATCGTTGGAAGCGCCGGAGGTAATGTCATCAAACTTCAGTTCTTCCGCGGCACGTCCACCCATCAGGGAGACCATTTCCGCCAACAGCTGCTTTTTGGAATTCAGTACCCGGTCTTCAGACGGCAGATGCATAGTGTAGCCGCCGGCTGCACCGCGTCCGATGATGGTGATTCTGTGAATCGGGTCGGATTCCGGCATGACGTTCATGACCACCGCATGTCCGGCTTCGTGATAGGCGATGATACGTCGTTCCGCACGGGAAATCACACGGCTCTTCTTTTCGGGTCCCATCATGACTTTTTCAACCGCTTCTTCAAATTCAGCATTGCCAATGGAGTGCTTGTTGCGGCGTGCGGCAAGGATCGCTGCTTCGTTCACAAGGTTTTCCAGATCTGCCCCTACAAAGCCGGTTGTACCGCGGGCGATCTTCGACAAATCTACATCCGGTTCGATCGGTTTGCCTTTGGTGTGAACACCGAGGATCAATTCGCGGCCACGGACATCCGGACGGTCAATGACAACCTGACGGTCAAATCGTCCCGGACGCAGCAAAGCCGGATCCAGAATGTCAGGACGGTTGGTGGCGGCGATCACGATCACGTTGGTATCGGTGCCGAAACCATCCATTTCGACCAGCATCTGGTTCAGCGTCTGTTCCCGTTCGTCATGGCTGCCGCCCAGACCCGCGCCGCGCTGACGGCCGACTGCGTCAATTTCATCGATGAAAATGATGCACGGACTGTTCTTGCGTGCCTGATCAAACAAGTCACGGACACGGCTCGCGCCGACACCGACAAACATTTCCACAAATTCTGAACCGCTGATGGAAAAGAACGGGACGCCTGCTTCACCGGAAACAGCTTTCGCGAGCAGCGTTTTCCCGGTACCCGGGGAGCCGACCAACAGGACACCCTTCGGAATCCGTGCGCCGAGTGATGTAAACTTCTGCGGTTCCTTCAAAAATTCAACAACTTCCGCCAGTTCAGCTTTGGATTCTTCGATACCAGCCACATCCGCAAAAGTGACCGTAGGACGGTCACCCTTCAGCATCTTGGCGTGGGATTTGCCGAAGCTCATGGCGCCGGCTCCGCCGCCCTGCTGTTTGAAGAAAACCAGCATAAAGACACCGAACAGGATGATCGGCAGGAAGGAGATCAACAAAGAAAGAGCTGTGAGCCATGGGGAGGGCTGTTTTACTTCGATCGTGATGTTTTTTGACGCGAGATCGGAAGCTTCCACACCCAGGATAGAAAGCTGCTCCAACAGTGTTGCGTTCGGTTCAATATAAGTTCTTGCGATGTTCCTCGTATCATTGAAACGCACGGTCACCTGATCATCATCGATTGTCAGGCTGCTGACGCGGCGTGCCTTGATAGATTCGGCCAACTCATTTATAGACATCAGCTCATTGGAGGTCCGTTCACCGGTAAATGCGTAAATAATTAAAGATATGATGCCGATAATGAGGAGGAAGTAGACGATAGAAGATTGTTTATTCTGCTGATTCACTGTATTTTTGCCTCCTGTTAAAATCACAATCCATTATACCAATGGAAACACCGGATTTCACGATAAAGAGGAAATTCTATTGGAAAATTAATAAACGGTTAGATACTGTCCCCCTGTGCGGCTCAGCAATATTGTCGAACACGTGACATATACCAACGATTATTAATCAATACGGCACAAAAAACGGTTTTGCGAGACAAGAAATTATCCGGCAAAACCGTTCCCTGTGCAATATATTTACTACTGTTTTCTATCCTTCTCAGACACGGGTGACATAGTTGCCATTCGTTGTATCTACACGAATGGTGTCACCTTCTTTGACGAAGTTCGGAACCATCACCTTGGCGCCGGTTTCAACAGTGACCTGTTTGGTTACGCCGGTGGCGGTGTCGCCGCGGACTGCGGTTTCAGCACTGGTCACGAGCAGATCCACGTTGATCGGCAGTTCGACATCGATGATTTCGTCATGGTAGAAGGTCAGTTTGACCGGGATGCCTTCCTTCAGGTAAGGAGCGGCATCGACCAGGATCTTAGCCGGGACTGCGGGCTGATCAAAGGTTTCATTATTCATGAAATAATAAAAATCACCGTCGCTGTAAAGGTAATTTACATTCTGGAAATCGAGGGAGACATCCTGGACACGGTTGCCGGATGTGAATGTCCGTTCGAAGGTTGCGCCGGTGCGAAGGTTGCGGGCTTTGATGCGGATGGATGCATTGCCGCGGCCGGATTTGTTGTGTTCATAATCCAAAACCTTCAGCAGGTTTCCATCGATTTCAAAAGTTACGCCTTTTCTTAATTCATTTACATCGATCATAGTTTACTCTCATTCTGATTGAAAATCTGACAGTTTGCGTCAAAACGGACAAACAGCTTTCTCATTATAACATGTTTTTCAGGTGTCGGGTTTTAGGTGTTAGGTATCAGGTTACAGGTTTCAGGTGTTAGGTGTGGTCAGTGTTCAGTGGTCAGTGGTCAGCAGCCAGCCACCAGTAACCAGCCACTCCTAACTCCTTACTCCATACTCCTTACTTCTATTTCCTCTGCTATTTCTCCTGCCCGTTTGAGGTGCAGTGCGGTTTTCATGTCAAAGCGGATGCCGAATTCGCTTTCGATCGCAGTAATCAGGGAAATCTGCGCGAGCGAATCCCAATCGTCGATATCGTCGGCAGTTGTTGTTTCGTTGATGACAAGTGTATCATCATCAAACACGTCACGAAATACGGAAGTCAATCTGGTATAGATTTCATCTTTTGTCATTTACTAAACTCTTTCAGATGTTTTTATTTTAATGAAACGCTGATTTATTCTCATGAAAGCGAGAGGACAGTTCTGCGCTTCGTGCATAACTGTCCCCAAACATCAATTAATCGGTGCATCCTTAAAGCTTGAATATTTCAGATTCCGGGAGACCGGTATATTTGGCTATCAGCTCAGGATTCATTCCGTCAGCTTTCATCCGCCGGGCATTTTCAAGTTGATTCGTTCTTTGTCCGTCTTCTTTGCCAAGTCTGAAACCGTCTTCCTTACCAAGTCTGAAACCGTCTTCTTTGCCTCGTTTAAAGCCTTTTTCCTCACCTCGTTTGAATCCTCTTTTTTCGCCTTTCGTTTCTGCAAGCGACATTTTGAAAGCTTCTTCCCGTTTGGCGTCCTGGTCCATCTGATAGCGTCTCACCAGCAGCGGATCATTGATGGCGATATTGTATTGTTTTGCAAAGTTCAGCATTCCTTCTGTCATGGCTGCCAGTTCCTCCATTTCTTCACTGTTCTTGTATCCCTGATCCAGCATGTAAAGCCAGGTCATAAATAGATCACCCTTAACCGAATCCAGTGTTTTGTGATTCTTTCGAAAAGCCGGCATTTGAATATGGTACATTTTGAATACATCTGTAGCCTGTTCTTCCCGCGCATTTTCATAGACCATGATTACCGGTTCAACCACATTTTGATGATCTTCCCGGATATAAAAATCCACAATGTTGATCACACGTACCGGCGGCATTTTATCATAAGTCAGTCCGGATTCGAATTCATTCGTCACCAACTTTCCGCCATAAAAGAAGGAGCGTTCGTTGACATAATCTTTTTCTATCTGTACCTCGATATCAAATATACGCCCTGATTTTGCGCGTACCCGCACATCCAGCCGTCCGTATTTCTGCCCGACACTTTCTGATATCAGCGGATATTCACTCATCATGCTGATGATTTCTTCGATTGGTTCTTCTCCAACATGAACCAATATCGCGTTCAGAAATTCCAGCATAGCACGGCCTGATTTTTCCTCGCTTTGAAAGATGCAGGAAAACACCAGATTATTCAGTGGGCTTAATCGAACAACTTTTTTCTCTTCCACAGCTTCTGTCTCCGTCTTTTTTCTACTTAAAGAATACCATGAAATGTCTGCAATTTCAAGAAGCATTTACTCAGGTTTACTCAAATGAGCAAAAAAATTTGATGTTCACAAAATACACAGATTTGGTACTGATATTGTATAAAAGCCGACATATCAGGACTGTACCCATGTGTCACATTCGCGTTATAGCCAACCAGAGTCTTGTCGAAAACGAAAGATATTCCGCTGGATTACGTAAATTTAATATGCGGTGCAGGTAACTCTGAAAGAGATGTCACGCACAGCTGTGCAGTCTTTTTGTGCCGGCTGCGCGGCAGCAAAAAGGCAGACCAGATTGTGCTCCGTGAACCGTAACCTGCGATTTACAAAAATCAATTCAGTGAATAATCTGATCATCCGCGCAGACGGTATAGGCCATGATGTCCTCCACCCGGCAGTCCAGGATAAAACAAAGATCATTGATCGTGGTCGTAGTAATTGGTTTATTGTTGCGTAATCGATCGATAATGGAACTTGAAATGTGATGTACCTTTATCAGCGTATAGGTGGATTCATTCGACCGCTTTAAAGTCTCCCAAAATGGTGTATAAACGATCAAATTTCTACCCCTTTCAAACAACAATCTTAATGAAATGTATTTTAAAAGATAGTTATTTTCTTGACTATAGTTTATATACAGACTATAATCTGCATAAAGACCATGTAATAAGATAGTAAGTTAATCACTGTTTGTTATGTAACGATACGTTATTGATAAGAAATGCATTCAACGCATTTACAAATTATCTGACAGTTGCTTACAAACAGCAGTGATAAAAAAGTTAATAAAGGAGTTTTATCATGAAAAAAAGTATTGTTTTTGTATTTACGGTTTTGATTTTTGTTCTTGCTGCTTTCAGCTCAGCCGGGGCACAAGGCAAAATGTATGTCACTCTCGGTCAATATGAACAGGATAATAATGTAAGCAACGGGCCTGAAGAAATTGAATGGCTGGTTCTTGCTATCGTTGATCAAAAAGCACTTTTAGTTAGTAAATATGGGCTGGATACAAAACCTTTTAATGAAATAAGAAAAGAAATAACCTGGGAAAATAGTACCATAAGAAATTGGTTAAATAATGAGTTTTATAACAATGCATTTAGTTCCTCTGAAAAGAATAAAATTATTCCTGTAAAAAACAATAATTCTGATAACCCTCAATTAGGAACAAAAGGTGGAAATCCAACAACAGATCGTATTTTTCTGTTGAGTGTTGATGAAGTGTTGCAATATATGACAGACAGTTCATCAAGACGTTGTAAAGCAACAGCTTTTGCAAAGTCAAAAAATTCAGAAGAATATCCTAATGGATATAATTGGTGGTGGTTACGAACACCAGGCGCAAAAGAAGGTGCAGTACATGTATATAACGATGGGGATATTTATTACAACGGAGGTGCTGTTTCCAACTCCAACACAGATCTTGTTCGCCCTGCCCTTTGGATTGAGTGGAAATAATAGAGTTCTAATCCTGGATCAACTAAATTATCAAATTCGTTGATCATCTTAGTCTTATAAAGAAAATCACGGAATATTTTCTGTGATTTTTTAATTATAAAAAGCTAAAATTTCAGCAAAGAAGATATTCGTATCGTTCGTGTCGAAGAAATAATCGACTATCATTGAGGGGATTATGGCTGTCAGACGGAGTGAAAATCATATCACGATCCCAACCGGAGAAATTTATAAAGGACATCATGCTCAACAATTCGATCCCGGGAATTGTTGTACAAAAGGCTTTAGACCTGAATAATGAGGAATTCTGGAATCTGATGGAGGGTGATTTGACCCTTGACCGGAATATGGCGGATAACCTTGGAAAAAAATTCGGTGGACCTTCATCATTGTTCACCAATTGGGAAAAAAGCTATCGTGAAAAACTGACCTTAGTCAATCAGGAAAATGCTGCTCTGGTCCTTGAAGGGGCATAACGCGTCATATCAGTCATTTACCGGTTAGAAAATACTTATGAATGCCTCATCATCTCGTATAATTCCATTATGTTTGGTGATTATTACGCTTTCATAGATGAGTCCGGAAATCTTGATACAAAAAGTAATGACAATATGCTCGTTATTTCTGCAATCGTGACTGATGACAGAGTATCTCTGGCAAGAGCGATGAGATCGGCAGAAAAGAAAATTAGAAGCATAAACAAAAAGAGCTCCGGTGAATTAAAAGCTGCCTACCAACAGCCCATAACCAGGAAAAAAGTTCTTACACAATTAATCAGGACCGAATTTTCAATATATTCAATTGTATTCGATTTAAAAACAATATCAAATTCACCATATAGTTGGGATGAAATATACAGGGTTGGTATGAGTATGTTGTGCTGTCAAATTTATTCGCAGCATCGAAATACTATTTTTATTTTGGACAAAAGATATACCAAAGAAGTGCTTCGAGCTCGATTGAATGAAAATATCCGCGAACTGATTTATTGCAATTATAAAAATGAAGATGAGATTCCTATATTTCATAGTGATTCGATTGAATATGCCGAACTTCGAGCTGCTGATTTTATCGTTTACGAAACATATCAAAAACACAGGTTTGGATCGGAATTATTTACAATAGTTGATGGACGAATAAAAAAAGAAACAATCTATCACGATACTACCTGGGAAAAAATAAAAAAGGAGTCCAAGACTCCTTCTGAATGATCCCCCTGAGCTCCGATTTCATTCTCTCCCGTAGTATTTCAACTACAGCTAGGTCCTTCTCCGAAAGGCCAAAGTCACCAGGATTTACGATCAATCTATATTATACATTTAAATTTATCGTTTTTCAATATATAAATTTGGTTTATTATTTCACGGAATAATCCGTTGGTTACTGTTCACCCGTTCGCCAAAATTGCTGTGCCGCATCACATAGTGCAGTCCTGCTGTGCCGACTTCGCGGCAACATCAGGGCAGACCTCGTTTGCTCCGTGAATAGTAACATCGTTACGCTTCGATTTACGAAAATCAATTAGTGAATGATCTGGTCATACGCGCAGGCGGTATAGGCCATGATGTCCTCCAGCCGGCAGTCCGGGATAAAGCAAAGATCATTGATCGTCGTCGTGTTCAGCGGTTTGTTTTTGGGCAGCCTGGCTTGTAGAAAACAGCTGCTTTCACAAAACCGGATTGATATTTTGCTGAAGTATCATAATTTCGCAGATTACATTTTTTATATTTTTGGAGGAAGTATGAAAAAAATTTTGCTGATTGTATTGTTGACGTTAATGATCATGGCAATGCCTGTTTTCGCGCAGGAGGCGGAGGTCAGGAGTCTTTCGGACGCGCAGCTGCTGGAGTTGTACGAAACGGTGAAAGCCGAAATATCCCGGAGAGGGCTTGACGCTGTGGAGATGACGCTTGCGGAAGGACGCTACATCATCGGGAAGGATATCCCGGCGGGCAGCTACACCATCATCTGCACTGCCACAGAGGGTGAATCTCTCAGTAGTGCATATGGTTCTCTGGGCAGCGCGTATGATACGATGACCGGGAGTGAAAACAATGCCTGGTCAAGCTTGTTCGGCGCGCTCGGCGGTTTGATGGAAGAGGTCTCTGAATTGCAGGTTGAAATTCTGGGCGACTACGGTGATGTCCTGAAGACCGTAACCTTAAAGAAAGATGCATCCGCGGATATCACTCTGCAGGAAGGTACCGCGCTGAAAATTTCTGAGGGCAGTGCTAAATTGATTTCGAAGTAAATATATCTGAAAGTGGGGCAGGCGAAAGTGGGACTGGCCCGAGGGCCTGTCCCGCAAAGAAAAGCGTTAATTCGGCGCACATGGTAACAGGCACGTTTGTGTCGGCTTTGCGGCACAAGGTGCCAGCGAAAGAACCGGCTCTGAAAGGAACAGACTTCGTCTGAATTAGATTCAGAGCCGGAGCTGCGCCCCACATGTGCTTCGTGAATAGAAACAAGGAATAAAAATATGATCAATTATACGAATAACTCACAGATTTATAAAATGCGGGAGGTGGCGGTAAACACCTTTGACAACACCGTTTCCATGTTTTATGTAAACGGTGAAGAGACAATTGCCTGCTATCAGGCCGTGCGTGATTACATGATTTTCACAAATAAACGGATGATCGTCGTGGACGTACAGGGGTTTACCGGGAAAAAGAAAGATTTTTCCTCATTCCCCTACAGCAAAATTCAGGCTTTTTCCGTCAAAACAGCCGGCATGCTGGACGTCGACACGGACGTTGATATCGTGTTCGCGGGCCTCGGAACCATACACCTTGAATTCACCACTGAAACCAATGTCGCCAAGCTGTTAAGGCTGATCGGGGGCTTTGTTCTGTAAGATCATACGGGAGAGCTCATTATGTACTGTTCATCCTGTGGGGCAAAGCTCCCGGATAACGCGAAGTTCTGTTATAACTGCGGCGCGCAATCCGGGGCTTTTGACCTTTCAAGAATACCTAAGCCGCAGACAAAAATCGTGCCCGCTATCTGCACAAACTGCGGCGCGTCGCTGAATGTGGATTCCAGCCAGACCGCCGCAGTCTGTCCCTACTGCAATTCCGCTTATGTGGTTGAAAAGGCCATCCAGGAATACCGCATCAACGTGAGTGGAAATGTGATAGCCAATGGCGCCACCATCAACATCAACGGGAAAAATATTGCCAACCTGCTGGAAAGGGCCAATCAGTATGGGAAATCCGGTGACTTTGACAAGGCGATGGATTATTTCAATGAGGTGCTGGATTCGGATGTCAATTCGCAGGATGCCCTGAAAGTCATTCAGAAAATCAAAAATATCCTGAGCAATTACGTTTATCAGAGCGAGAGGACGAAACAGGGAATGCTGGAATTGAAAAAAGGCAGGCTGATTTTAAATACCGACGTCAATCCACATCTTTATGAACTTGAAAAAATATATGGTGTATCGATCGGTAAAAAAGGCTTTTTTTCATCAGGAAAGACGCTCCAATTTACATACAGCGGCATACCGGAACAGCGAGTTTCAGTAGAGACATCCATGCCAGAAAAATGGTTTATCGCCATTGAAGACGCCAAAATGTGGAAATATCCGCAAATGGTCAACCTCGGCGCTTTGTTTGATAAGTTATAGTGGATCCTTTTCAGAATAGAAAAGTGAAGACAGGATTTCGTGACTTTTCTCTCTATTATTTGATATCTGAGCTTCTGTTTTGAATTTCATTTAACATTTGATCTTCTTTTTAATTGAAATTTGACATTTTGCAATTTTTTTATCAATTTGTCAAATATTAATTTGACTTTAATTTTTTTTTTTTTGGGATTTTTAAGTGTTAAGAAAACACTGATGAATACACCTGAATCAATGTGACCTGTTTTGTTGCCTCAGACTTGAGTACATTCTTAGGAAGATGTACTTATGGGGAATGTACGCAGAAAGTAAAAAAACAGTCTCCGGAGAAAGCACGCGAATGCAGTGCTGCTGTTCCTCGGGAATGTCATGGGCGGACAGCATGCATCCCATCAGAATCAGTGTCCGGGATCCAAGGTACTCCTGGCACAGACAGCGCTGCCTACGAGTGCACATTCTTTCGGATAAGCTCTTTTCTTCCGATCCGATGGAACAGTTCCGGAGTAACCGTCCCGTTGGGGTACAGCTCAGTGTTCTCCGGATGGGCGCTCTTCCTGGCGAAGCGAGAGGACAGTGAAAGAACCAGCTCTGAGAGGTACACATTTCGTCTGTATTGGATTCAGAGCCGGAGCTGCGCCCCGCTCGGCTGACGCCTCGGGTGAACCGTCCCCGTTTCCAATTGGGCGCTTTTCCTTCCGTTGCGTGAGGACAGTTCCATTCGGCGCAAGCGCCTCATGCGAACCGTCCCCCATTACATGTATGTTCTATATCCTTACCACACTTTTTGAAAAAAGTCAACGGACAACATTGCCCGTTTTCTTTTTTGAAGTTTGGGTGTACACTCAGGGAAGTAAGAAGTAAGGAGTAAGGAGTAAGGAGTGCTGAAAAATATTTAACTGCACTCTGAACTCTGAACACTTCACACTAAATGAGAGGAGGGAACCATGTACGAAAAAAATCAGGCTGTTTTGGCTGAAGTCCGTGACGTGAACGCGGAAATCAAAAATGATGCCGGCATGAACAGCAAAAACGGCTGCGGTCCGGAATTGCTCAAAGAACATTTGAGTGATTTCAGCACCAAAGGCATGCTGTATAACGAAATCACGGCTGACATTATGTCCGAAACTGAAGACCTTTTCTCCCTTTCCGGGTGCTGCGACCGGTTCTCTCCGCAATATCTGAAGATCTGCAAGACCCTAACGAAGGCTGTCGACCATCTGGGCGGCGCTTATGTCACGAAGGCTGTCTTGATCGATCATGACAAGCCTGTCACCGGTCTGGAACCGCTCACCGCAGAACGGCTGAACGAGATGATCTCTTTCAATTTCCGCAAGTGCAAAGGCGCACTGGATGAAATTAAATCTACACGCAAAATATTTGATCTGGATTATTTCAATCAGATGCTGGTGTTTGCCAACGTGATGGAACGGCTGCGTGCTACACAGTACCGCGTTTTGGGGATCCATTTCGGCGCTGTCAGCGATAAGCACATCAAAGGGAAGTCTGAATCTTTCAGCAAGTCTGGCTCCAACCGCGGCTTTGAAGCACGGGAAAGCACATATCCTGCATTTCATGGAGCACCTTCCTACGCGCCAGATTACGCATTTCTGAAACAGGAACTCGGTGATCAGATCACGAAAAAATCCGGAGAAAAAGCGCTGCCACAATCTAATACGGAAACGCCAAAAGCACTACCGGAACCCGCTGCTGAAATCAGCGATGCCGCAGATTCCGGAAATAATGATCTTTCCGGTGATAATTACAAAAACACAATCAATAATACTGCCAATGTTGAACCGGAAGCAGACCAGAAGGAAGTCCTTCCCGCATCCGAAGCGGAAGAAACCGAAGAGGATCCCTTTGGAGATGAAGGTCCTGTCCTGGGGAACTTGAAGCACATCACGGAGCCCTCTCCATTCATGGACATCCTGCCGAAGGGGCACCTGAGGGCACTGCAAAGCGGTCTGGAAGATGATCCGGAAAAAGGTCCGAATTTTATCTTCACAGAAGATGAAATCGAGGTCCTGCTGAATGACCCTGCTTTTCTGCGCTGCAAACCCGAGATGGCAGAACAGCTAAGGCGGCAGATGAACAGTGGTTGATGGAAAATCGGAAATCAGAAATCAGAAATAGGCAATAGGCAATAGTGATAATAGGAGATAGTTTTTGAAAAAGCGTTGAAAGGGGACTTTCAGCGCTATGAGAGATTAAGTAGGTATCAGGTGTCAGGTGTCAGGGGATCGTCAGCAGAGGGGTAAATATCGTTTTTATTTCTAAAGCGAAGTGATTCATAGGTACTCGGAAGTAGGCCAAAGTGCTGAAAAAGCTTCTGCAGCATACTGAAGTGATTCATGGGTACTCGGAAGTAGGACAAGCCCTCAGGCCTGTCCTGAAAGGGTGAATGAATCGCCGTTTCCGGGACAATAATTGTTCATAATAATTTATAATAATTCAAAAGATATAATTCTTGGGGACAGTCCCACAAAGGGACAGTCCCCGGTGTTCCGGGTTGATACAGAAGGGAAAAATACGAATGGAAACAATCAAAGCGGGAATTATCGGATGCGGGAAGGTGGGACCTTTCCACGCGGCGGCGTATCAGAAAATAGAAAACTGCGAACTCTGCGCTGTGTATGACGTGCAGAAAGACCGGGCGAAGGCATTCGCGGAAAAGTTTGGCGCGAAAGCTTACACCTCCATCGAAGCCATGGTAAAAGAAAACGGACTGGACGTGGTGAGTATTTGCACGCCGCATCCGGTTCACCGTCATGCGGCAGTGGAAGCACTGCGGGCTGGTGCGAATATCGCGATCGAAAAACCGCTGGCCTCTTCCCTTGAAGACTGCGATGCCATTCTGGACGCTGCCCGGGAACATAACGCTGTTGGCACGGCAATCTGCCAGCGCCGCTTTTTTCCGCCTTCCCTGCGGATCCGCAAAGCGATCGACGAAGGGAAAATCGGCAGACCCATCCTCGGGACGGTCAACATGTATGGCTGGCGCGATGCCGCTTACTATGCTTCCGACCCCTGGCGCGGTACCTGGAAAGGTGAAGGCGGCGGCGTTCTGGTCAACCAGGCGCCTCATCAGCTCGATCTGCTGCTGTGGTACATGGGTGAAATTGAGGAGCTCTACGGCATGTGGGACACGCTCAACCATCCGGGACTGGAGGTGGAGGACACCGCTCTGGCAGTGATCCGCTTCAAGAACGGCGGGCTGGGCAATATCGTCGTCAGCAATTCTCAGAACCCCGCGCTTTACGGAAAGGTTCATGTCCACGGAAGCAATGGTGCCTCGGTTGGGGTTCAGACCGATGGCGGGGCCATGTTCATTGCCGGCGTTTCCTCCATTACAGAGGCGCCTTATAACGATCTCTGGACTGTCCCGGGTGAGGAAGACCGCAAAGATCAATGGAAAGCGGAAGATGAGGCTTATTTCCAAACCATCGATGCCACGACATACTTCCACTATGTCCAGCTCAAAGATTTTGTCGACGCTCTCCGCGAAGGGAGAAGACCGCTGATCTCCCTCGAAGATGCCCGTAAGACCGTGGAGTTGTTCACCGCCATCTACCGCTCGCAGCGCGATCGGACGCCCGTGCGCTTCCCGCTCACGCCTGAATATGCCGATGATTTTGATGGGAGAATCAGATAAAAGCTATGCGACATTCGGTGACTGTCCCATAAAGAGACTGTCTGGTACAAACATACCTGTCAACCAATATCGCTATGACGCATCACGGCATTTAGCAAAAGACCCTGTCCTGTAAGGCACGGACTTCGTGTGCTCTGTGAATAGTAAAACTTCACCAGGTTGGTGGAGAAATTAATGATGAAAAACTTCACTAATATGTATGATATATTGTATAATAATGGTTAGTTTGCAGTAGAAAGGATTTGCTTTATGGCTTTGATTGTGACAAACAGTCGGGAAATGGTTGAGTTTCAGCCGAAAAAAGATTTCTTTGTCGGTATCGATTCAGATGGCTGCGTTTTTGACGCCATGGAAATCAAACACAAAGAATGTTTCATTCCGAACACCGTTAACGCCTGGCGTCTGCAGACCGTTTCCCGTTATGCGCGGGAAGTGCATGAATTTGTGAATCTTTATTCAAAGTGGCGCGGACTGAACCGCTGGCAGAACATCGTCAGGACGATGGATTTCCTTCGTGAACATCCCGGAGTAAAGCGCTGTGGTTTTGAGGTGATGCAGCTGGACGGGATCCGCGGGTTTGTCGCAAGCGGGACCAAGCTCAGCGACGCGGGATTGTATTCATATATGCGGACACATCATGAACCGGACCTGCAAATCGGTGTCCAGTGGTCATCCGATGTAAACTCGGCAATAGAGCGGATCGTTCACGGGATGATGCCCTTTACTCCGGTAAAGCCAAGCTTTGAGGCATTGGCTCCCGATGCGGATCTGGCCTGTGTTTCCGCAACACGCAATGTGGACCTTGCCCGTGAATGGACGTACGCGGGGATCCTGGATGATGTCGAACTGCTATGTGGGCAGGAAGTGGGAAACAAAAAACAGATCCTGCAAATGACTGCCGCGGGAAAATATCCCGAAAATCATATATTGATGATGGGTGACGCCCCGGGAGATATGGAAGCGGCGCACGCGACAGGCGCTCTGTTCTTCCCGATCAACCCCGGGTATGAGGCTGAGTCCTGGGATCAGTTTTACAGTGAGGGATATAAAAAGTTCCTTGATGGAACCTACGCCGGTGCGTATGAGGCAAAATTGATCCGTGAGTTCGAAAGCCTGCTGCCGGAAGTTCCGCCATGGCAAAAATAAATGTACCTGTTCAGCACAGAGCACGCCGGGGCCGCCTTTTTGCTGCCGCTCTGCCAATACAAAAGGACTGCACTGCGTGGTACGCTGCCCGCTTCTGAATAGTAACAATGTAAGTATCTATATCAGAACGGAACACATGGGGACCGGCACTTTGTGTCGCGAAGCCGAAAAAAGTGTGCATGTCCCTATGTGCGTCAATCAAGTTCTGAACAGTTACCAATGTAAAATAATAAAGACCGGCGTTTATTCCGGCAAAGGTGGTAAATCTTATGAAAATTCTTGAATCTGCTGAAGATTATCTGGAAATGATCCTGGTTTTAAAGCGAAAAAAAGGATCTGTTCGTTCAATTGATATTGCGCGTGAGATGAATTTTTCCAAGCCCAGCGTCAGTATCGCGATGAAAAAATTGAAAGAAGATAATCTGATAACGATAAACGAAAGTCATGAAATCGATCTGACAGACGAGGGGAGGAAAATTGCCGAGACCATTTACGAACGTCATGTTGTTCTCAGTCAGATTCTGATGAAAATGGGTGTGGAAGAGACCACCGCTGTCAAGGAAGCCTGCCGAATCGAGCACGTCATCAGTCAGGATTCGTTTGAAAAACTGAAAGAAGCTGTGAGCCGGGGCCATTACCTCGATTAGCTTTCTGTCAAAATGCAAAAAAAACGGGACATCGGATGTGCTGTCCAATGTCCCGTTATTCGTGAATTCAGGCTGCCTGTTCCGCTTTTCCGGTATAGGTGTCGGCCAGAACTTTGATTTTGTTGAAGATTTCTCTCCATTGAACCTGGGAGACGCCCATTTTGCTGCGGATCACTTCCAATGGAACGCCTTCAACGTAATCCTTGACAAAACATGTCCAGCGGCACATGGCAAACGAGAGATGTTTGGTCAATCCGGCATCTTTGCCGATATCTTCAAGGAGATATTCCAGCCTGCGTGGAGACCAGGGGAAAAGCATATCCATCGGGCGATACTGTTCTACGTATTCATCTAAAACCGCCAGCCAGGAAGCAGGCAGGTCAATGATCCGTTCCTTCGCGCGGTTCCCCGAATTTGCATAGCGGACGTGAAGTTTTGGGGCTTCCGGATCTTCCCGATCAATATGGTTTTTGGAGATGCCCAACGTTTCGCTCTTTTTGATTCCGGTGGAAAGGAGCAGTTGGAGGAGAAGCAGATTCCGCGCATCCGGTTTTTTCTGTGTCCGGTAGACGTTCGCGGCAGTCATTACCGAATCAACTTCTTCTTTGGTCAAAATCTCCGGAATCGGAGAAGCAACAGGTTTTTGATCAATGGCCGCTGCGGGATCCTGTTCGATGATTCCAAAGGTGTTCAGCCATTTAAAAAACGACTTGATCGAAGTGATACGACGAGAGTTCGTTTTTGGACTGCAGGGAACTTTGCGTTCGTTGTTCATCCAATCCAAAAAATTGGTGATATCCTTTGTGGTAACGGAACCAATTGTTTTGTCCGGCGAAAAATAAGATGCCAGCAGTTTTATATCCCCACGGAATGCCTTGATGGTGTAAATCGATTTGTTTTGATCGATCAGGTATCCTTCCCAGGCACGGATGGCGACAGGAAAAGTTGACTCGGCATTAATAAACTGGTTTGAGGCTGTGCTGCTATCGTACATATACCGTCCTTTCTCATATATTTGATTATCAGCTGAGCCACCGGACATGAATGAGAAAAAATAATAGCAAAATGTTTTGTTTGTCCGGTATTGTCTGACATTTTTTATTATAATGTATTTTTACAATTTGTAAAATGTCAATTCTGCAAACAAAATTATATTTTTTATACTCTGAATGGTACAATTATTTAGTATTTTTTATGACGTGACGTTTGGTCACAATATCTGATTATGAAAAGAAGCAATACGATCGCAATACTTTCCTGGGTCTCTTTGGGACTGATTTTTCTGGCTGTTATGCTCACCGGATTTCAGCTGATCCGTTACAGCCAGATGCGTTCCAATTACCCATTGGATCTGACTATCGGTGACATTCCTGTCGGCGGGTTGAATTCGACCCAGGCGGCAGAGCGTCTGATCCGTGCTTATGGTATTCCGATTGAGATGGTTTATGGTGATTCGGTGATTCAGGTCAGCCCGTCGTCCATCGGTTTTTCACTGAACCTGGAAACTATGCTGGCCGCAGCAGACCTTCAGCGTACGCGGCGCGGATTCTGGGAGGATTTTTGGAATTACATCTGGAATTCACTGCCAAAACCACAGCCTGTTCCGCTTTCAGCTACAATTTCCGAAGAACGTTTGCGGGATTACCTGATCAATGAAATCGTCCCGCGCTATGACCAGACGGCCAAAGCACCAATCCCGGTGCAGGGGTCTGTCGGTTTTTCACAAGGCGAATCAGGCCGGGAACTAGATCTCAACCGTTCGATCATACTGGTCCAGCAGGCTCTGCGCTCCGCGACAGAACGACGTGTTTCTCTGCCTTATAACCGAACCGCTCCGCCGCAGGCCTCTTCAATGAGCCTGGAATACATGATCCGCCAAATTCTCCAGCAAAACGAGTTCGATGGGGTTGCCGAGTTTTACATTTTGGATGTTGACCGCCGGAATGAGATCAGTCTCGCGTTTTCGGATTTGCAGAGCATCCCGACAGGTGTCTCTTTCACCGCAGCATCCACAATCAAGGTACCGATCATGATTTACACCTTCGCCAATCGGGACCTGCCGCTTCCGGATTCCATGCAGCGCAGTCTGGAGCTGATGATCGAAATCTCCGAAAACTCACCGGCGGATGAACTGCTGCAGGCAATCAGCGGAAACATGGCGCCAAATCTCTTTACGGAAGATTTGCGGAATATGGGGTATACCAATACCTTTTTGGGCGGCTTGTTTTATGTTGGTGCTCCGCTGTTGACGAGGCACAGTACCACAGCCAATTCCCGCACAGATGTCAACACCGATCCGGATGCCTACAACCAGACCACCCCTATCGATATGGGTATGATGCTTGATGACCTGTATCTGTGCTCTATTTATAATGGCGGTGCATTGAAAGCCTATTACGGCGACAGGCTGACGCAGCAGGAATGCACCACAATGATCGAGGAGCTTTCCAAAAACAAAACCGCAGTCCTGTTGGAAGCAGGTATTCCGGAAACGGTCCGTGTTGCTCACAAACACGGGTGGATTTTGGAACGGGACGGGCTGATCCATAACATCAGCGACGCCGGAATCGTTTATTCACCGAAGGCAACCTATGTCTTTGTGATGTTTTTCTATCACCCGGATCAGCTGGTGTTTGACCCGACGAACCTGATGGCGTCGCAGATTTCCAATGCGGTGTATCAGTACTTTAATCAAAGCAATTAGGGATCAGGTGTCAGATTTTAGGTTTCAGGAATCAGAATTGGCGGCTTCACGGATAAACCAATGCAACCTTTTTTAGAATAGGAATAAAATCAAAATATGAAAGAAGAAACTAATACAAAAATCGCGTGGCTTGAAAAACCGGTGATGAAAGCATTTCCGCTTTTTTCATGGGAGAAACTGATTCTCACGGTCATCATAATTCTCGCGGTGCTCAGCCGGTTTATCCTGATCGGCGCCCGTGTGATGTCGCATGACGAGATCAATCATGTTACGCCCGCTTACAGCTTGTATCAGGGGAACGGATACGCTCACAACCCGGTCACCCACGGGCCATTCCAGTTCCATATGCTGGCACTCTCTTATTTTATCTTTGGAGACAGTGACTTTTCATCCCGGGTGCCCGCGGCAGCCTTCAGCCTTGCGGCTGTGATTTTTGTTCTTTTCGCCTTCCGCAGATATCTTGGCAGGGTCGGCACGTTGTTGGGCGGGTTGTTTTTCCTGGTATCGCCTTACATACTCTACTACGGACGCTACACGCGCAACGAGGCTTTTATTGAGCTCTTTGCGGTTTTGACCTTTTACGCTTTTTACCGTTACTACGAAAAGCGGGACAATAAAGCGCTCTATATTTTAGCGGTAACAACAGCGCTGCAGTTCACCACAAAAGAAGTGGCTTATTTTTACTGCGCGCAGCTGCTGCTGTTCTGCGGATTTCTTTTTCTTCGGGAGCTTTGGAAAATGCCATGGAAGAGCACGAAAACACGCTCGAATTCAGCAAGTTATTTCCTTGGCGGGCTGCTTTTCCTGCTTGGCGCGGTTTTAGCATGGATGCTTTTGAAAAGTGATGAGGCATCTCTGCCGCTGCTGTCACTGGTACTCGGCGGAATCGGACTTCTGATGATTGTATGGTGGATCATTTATACAGTTCACGCGCTGGGCTGGAAAGTAATACGCACCTCTCCTTCTTTCAATCTCATCGTGTTTCTCGGGGCGCTGATCCTGCCGCAGCTGACGGCCTTCCCGGTTCACCTGATCGGCTGGGATCCGCTTGATTACAGCACATCCGGGATCCTTCATACGGGGATCGTTCTGGTGATCCTGGTGGCGCTTTCTTTCGCGATCGGGATCTGGTGGAACCGGTCGGTCTTTTTGAAAAGCGCCGCGGCATTTTACCTGATTTTTGTCTTTTTCTATACCACTGTTTTTACCAATATTCATGGATTCTTCACCGGCATCATCGGCGGTCTGGGCTACTGGCTTTCGCAGCAGTCTGTCCAGCGAGGCGGACAGCCGATTTACTATTACGCGCTGATCCAGCTGCCGGTCTATGAATTTGCGGCCATTGCAGGGACAATTCTTGCGCTGGTAATCGCCATTACAAAACGGAAATTCTGGACGGTTCCGGGCGATATGCTTTCCTTTGAGCCGAAAGATGAAGTGATCGTCATTGCTGATGAGGAAGCAGCCGGTGAGAATCCGGATTTGCCTGAAAATGACAATGACTTGACTTATGAGGTTTCGCCCATATCGGAAGAACGCTCCGATTCGGAAGAACTGCCACCGAAAGAGTCTGCTGAAGCCGGAGAGGGCACAAGTGAAACAGCACCCGGTGAAGATAGTACAATCGATGTGCCGGATGCGGAAACGCCTGCAGAAGAGATAGATGTTGAAGTTGTACCGGTTATTCAAAACAAAAAACTGCCGGTGCTGCTCTTCCTGATTTATTGGGGACTCTCCTCGCTCGCGGCATATTCAATAGCCGGCGAAAAAATGCCCTGGCTTACAGTGCATATTGCCATCCCGCTGGCACTTTCCGCCTCCTGGGGATTGGGATATCTGATCGAAGTACTGCCCTGGAAAAAGCTATTTTCCAAAGATGGATGGCTTGGCTTTCTCGGACTGGTCATCACGGTCTTCGGCGGCTGCGGACTGATCACCGTCTTTAACAGTGTTCCGCAGCCATTCATGGGGAAGGACCTGGAACAGCTGCGTGCAACCTTCCGACTTGTGACAGTTCTGATATTCCTTGCTTCAGGCATCCTGATGATGCGGCATTTCTGGAAAAAATGGCGCGGCAGGGTGGTTTGGGGATCCCTTGCATTGTGCGTCATGACCGTGCTGATCGTTTTGCAGACCCGTACAGCCTTTGTTTCCAGTTTTATCAATTATGATTATGCCAACGAGCTGCTGGTTTACGCGCATGGCGGACCTGGCTCAAAGGTAGCTTTTGAGATGATTGAAGAACTCGGCAGGAAAACCGGATTAGGAAAGAATATCGGTGTAGCCTATGACAACGACACGAATTATCCGTTCTGGTGGTACCTGCGGGATTACACAAATAAGAAATACTTTGGGGAGGATAACCCAACGCGCGACCTGCGCAATTATGACGTCATCACAGCCAATACTTCGAAAGATTCCCGTCTGGAACCGATCGTCAAGGATAATTATTACCGGTATGAGTACATCCGCCTGTGGTGGCCGAATCAGGATTATTTCAACCTGACTCCTGAACGGATTTTCAACTCGGTCAGCAATCCACAGATGCGTTCGGCGCTCTTCAAAATATGGCTGGATCGCGATTACTCGGAATATGCCAAAGTGACCGGGAAAAAATCGCTGACAAGGGAAACCTGGGAGCCCAGTTCACGCATGGTAATGTATATCCACAAAGATTTGATGAACCGCATCTGGGCAGTAGGGAACGGTCAGGTGCTGACCGAAGGTAGTTCTTTCAGCGTTGACGATGAAGAGGCTTTATTCACCCAATTGCAGCCGGTCCTTTCAATCGGACGGTCTGGTACCGGAGATGGCGAACTGCAGCGCCCCCGCAATGCGGCGGTCTCACCTGACGGCGAACGGGTTTATGTGCTGGATTCCGGCAATAACCGCATGCAGATCTTTGACAAAAACGGCGCATTCCTCGGAAAGGTGGAAAGCGCAGCTAACATGAATTTCTCAGAACCCTGGGGCGTCGCGGTCGACAGCAAGGGAAATGTTTACATCGCCGACACCTGGAACAACCGGATCGTGAAATGTGACCGGGACGGCAATTTCCTGACCCAGTGGACCGCAAATGATCCCTACAATCCGGGCGGTAGTTTCTATGGGCCGCGTGCAATCGCCATCAGTTCGGATGATATCGTTTATGTTTGTGATACCGGTTATAAACGAATCATGGTCTATGATGAAAACGGCAGCTTTGTGCGGAAATTCGGCGTTTCCGGCATGGGAATGGGCGAGCTGGATGAACCGGTCGGGATCGCACTGCTGGATGATGAACATCTGGCTGTTGCCGATACCTGGAACCAGCGGGTACAGGTGTTTGATGTTTCCGGAAAGGGACTGCAGGACGGTGTGACACTGGTCTTTGACGTGAACGCCTGGTACACGCAGTCACTGAATAATAAGCCCTACATCACCGGGTCGGCTGCCTCCAATGCTATTTTCATCACAGATCCGGAAGGCGGGCTGATCCATCAATACGACATGACCGGGAAGTTAGTGCGTACCTGGAACGGGAACGGCGGCGATATTGATCAGTTCAGCATGCCGACCGGTATCACCACGGGACCAGATGGCAGTATCTGGGTGGTCGATACGGAAAACAACCGCGTGAACAAATTCGTCCTGCCGCAAGGACAACAATAATATTTACGGGGGCTGTTTTCTATAATGAACAGCCCCATTATTCATAAAGTAATAAAAACATCAAAGAAGCGGATCGGGAATTGGAGAACCCGGGGATCCGCCTCTTTTGATATTTTTGTGTCAGATCGTTTGATTCTGCGCTTATTTGGAAAGGAGTTTCACGACATCGCCGACGGTTTTGATGCCGGTAGCATCATCATCAGAGATGGTGACGTTGAACTTTTCGCTGAAACCGTCGATGAGGAAGAACTGATCCATCGAATCAGCCTTCAGATCTTCAATAAAGCGGGTTTCCGGCGTGATGTTAGCGCCGTCAATTTTCAGAACATCGCAAATAACACTTTTTACTTTTTCAAAAACTGAATCCATAATTTCCTCCGGTTCAATATTGATGCGTTTGGCTTTTATTTTATCATATTTGGGGGATAGGGGATAGGATATAAGGGATAGTGATTCGTAGTTAGTAACCTGTCATTGGTGACTGGCGGCTGGTGTCTGGCAGCCGGACACAAACCACTATTCCCTAACACCTGACTCCTAATACAAATTATTGATATACTCCGTCAGAGCTTCGTGGTCATAGAACTTCCGTGGCTGAGTGATGGTAAAATCCGGGGAAACGCCGGTGTCGATATCATAAAACGAGCCATTCTTGAGGAAAGACATACGTGATGAGCCTGAAATTTGGAAGAAGGTCCCCCAGGCCGTGGAAAGCGGCTGGACGACGCAGCTGCCGCCGCCGGATGTCCGCCCGAGAATCGTCACTTTATCCGAAGCTTTCAGTGCCGCCGGAACCAGATTTCCGCAGGAGAAGCTGACCGGGGAGATCAGCACATAAATGTTCTTATCATCCAGCACATCGCCGCTGTTGAATTTTCTGTCAAGGTTGACATCCGCCCGATAGGTAGCTGTGGAAAGCGCACCGGTAAAGGTATCTTTAACGCTGAACGGCGCATCGCCGAGAAGCCAGCTCATCAGGAAAATTGCCGCGTCAACATCTCCTCCGGTGTTGTTGGAAAGGTCAATGACGACATTTTCAATCGGACTGTCCTTGCGGTATATTGCCTGATGCGCGTAAATAACAAGACCAACCGTATCCCTGGGCAGGCTGTCAAGATCAGGCGCGTCATAGTATGCTGAGGCATTTGTACAGATGAAGGAGTCAAAGGTCAGATAAGCGGTATTGCCCGTTTCTGAATAAACGAAAGGTTCATAATTGACTTTTTCAAAGTATCCCTCATCATAAAATGGTTCACGGGCATTTCCATAAAGGCTGACGAATTCATCAAATTTACGAGTTGCGGGACCGGTTGTCCAGCTCACTTCCTTCGGTCCGACGCGGTAGGAATAGTCGATAAATTTCGAATGGAGGTCATCCAGATAGAAATCGATGATTTTGTAGAGCAACTCATCGGCCTCTTCAGCCGTCGCAGTTTTGAACTGTTCATCAAATCCCATCTGATAGAAGAACTGGTCAAAATATTTGATTTCATGAGCATCTTTGAGCCCGTAAAGATTATCCAGAACAAAACACAGCTCCCAATAGCCGAATTCAGCCAGCTGCGGACTCATTTCTTTTTTCTCTGCCGCATAATATAACTCACCTAACTCAGTCAAGCCACGTTTGACAGTACCCAAAAGGTTACGGTTGACCAACATCAGGTTTTCACCATTGAAAAGGATCGTAGCGCGGGTAACAGGGGAAATCAGCAAATCGTTCATGGTCTGCAGCGGCATATAATATTTTCCATCCTGCATGATCATGGGAATATGATAACTGGCAAGGTCGATCTTCACCACATCACCATACCGATCGTAGGATAAATCCAGATTCCGCTGGAAGAGCTCGGACTCCCCTGCATCCGTGAATCCACTTGCGCTCAGCACGTCCAGAAGAGACCGATTATCAGAGTTGTGCACAAAGGCATTGAAGTCATCGAATTCGATGGTCTTTTCTTTGAAATCGAACTGCAGGTGATATTCGTTTTCGCGAACATAGGCAGCGTCAGTTCCTTCCGCATTGAACATCAGATCATAATTGGGATCCGAGAGCCATTCCCGGTTGATGAAGATCAGTAATTCCATCCAGGATTCCAGTTCCACATAGGGCAAATCATCGACCCCGTCCATAAAGTACAGCGGGAAGGGCTTGTTCAGCGGGTCGTCGATACTACCATCGTAAAACGTGTAGCTGCGCTCAACGATGTTATGTGTATCCTGTGCGGACGCATTGATAACAATCAGCAGCAGGGACAATAAAATGAGCAGATATTTTTTCATATAAACCTCCATGGAGTTATTATTTTCCCGGATATTTACCCTTAATTTCCACCGGGCTTACGGGATGTACCCGTGTGAAACTCAGAATGTATTTTCAGATACATTCTGAAAGTGTTAAGCCGGTATAACACAAACAACTGAATACCGTAATATGATAAAAAATTATAACATACATCAACACAACATCCTTTTTGATGATACGACATGTCTTCATTGGTTATTCATGCGTATGCCGGTTTTGCTCTGACGCAGCACACGAGGTCTGCTTTAAATTCACAGCAATTCCTGCGAAGACGGGAGGGAGGTCGTAGCTCCCGCTCCGCATCCAATTCGAGCGCAGCTCATATCATACGGAGCGGGGTCTTTCGCAGTTTCTATCATATATCGGGAGAACCGTCCCCGCCCCTTATTAATCAGTTCTTCCCTACTCAATTGTATACCCTGAGATATCAAAGAGCGACACATCCACCACATCATCAAAGCTATGGATCGTATAGAAGGTCTGGCCCAGGTCCGGCATTGCCGCCGGAGCGCCTTCCAGAATATGAGCCAGCTTTCCGGTTTCATCAAAATAGAAAGCCGACTCGGCCGTACTGCCGCTTGCAGGGAAAACTTCGACGGTAAACTTTTTCCCATCCAACTCACGCTCTTCCACTGTGAAATCCTTCCGCAGCACCCTGCTCTGCATCGCTTTGTAACAGTCATCCAGCAGTAAAAGGTTATTATTGAGCATGCTCAGCGATACCGTTGTTGCAGCCGAACCGCGTTTTTCAGCTGGATAAAGTAAATAAACCGTACCATCAAGAAAACAGTTAGCATTGACGTTTTCATAACCGCCAGCCCTCGTAGTTCTCAGTGAAAAATAAGCTCCGTCTTTCGCGTGCACATCAAAAACCGATGTTGAGTCCAGATAATCGGAATGGTATTCATAACTCAGGTGAGCGCCTGCCATCGGGTCAATATCGTTAAATATTTTACTCAGCATCGAGGCAGGTTTTCCCGCATTCGGATTGACGGACTCATGCATAAAATACCAGTAATAATTCTCGCCCATCTCCAGTGTAATGATCCCGTCTGCATACGAGCAGGCCAGCGCATCACCACTCGAATTGTAAAGCGTCACGGTGGCCCCATCATCGGTCCATTTCGGGAGCTCATTCGGTGCACCGTTCATCGTGAGCGAACCGGTCCCGTCTTCATTGAGTGTGAGCACCGCGCTCATCCCCATCGCACCCGGATCCATCTCTGTGCCGCCATAATTCATCGAAGTCAGTTCATATTCACCAAACAGAGCTGATTCCGCAGCAGCAGCGAAAATACCGAAAACAGCGAGCAATACGGCAAGAACAAAAAATAACAGAAAGCTTTTCTTCATAACGAAACCTCCTTATCTGAAAAATAAGTTATCCAAAACAAAACAGTTTATCCGACGCCGTCATAACCGTAATAATAATCCGGATCATACCACCAGCCGGTATTGGGATCATAAATGTCACCATTGAGTGTCGGATCGCCATACGGATTGTAATATTGCTGCTGATTGTAATATGGATCCACCTCACCGGTCCTCACCCCATACTGGGAATATCCGTGATCCTGATACTGCTGATAACAGACCGCTCTCAATTCCACATCATGGTTTGGCATGGCAAATGTGGGATAGTTGTAACCGAAATCCGCGACATTATCCCCATCTATATCCCAGCCGTTGAAAATCAGATTCGGCATATATTCCACCGGCTCAAAAAGAATCGTCACCAGATCTCCGAGCTGATAACATTTATTATCAAGGGGCACTTGCGACAGACAAGTATTGCCGGCATAAGTGACTCTATAGCATGTTTGCGGGACAGGTGTTGGAGCAGGTTGTGAAATCGTTTTCAGCCAGAAGGCAGGGCGAATCACACCATATTGGTTCTGTACACCATATCCCATCGCTTGAACAGACCCATCCGGATTGACAACGGCTGCCTGCGCTCTGCTTTCTCCCGGTGATCTGAGCCACCACCATGAGGTACCGCCGTCTTTCTCACTGACGAAAATCCCATACGTTTTTGAATAAGGCGTCGCAATACACAACCGGCTTTTGTCCGTTGAGAAATAACGATTTGCCTCATCGATGTTCAGAAGAAAAATAAAATCCTGTGTCCGATTGCCGCCATAGGTTCCGAATTCCGGATTATTCGGATTCTCATTGGTGAAGAGCAGTATCTTACCGCGATCTTCAGCGTTGAAGGCGATATTATAAAATGTCTCATTAAGCCATCTTCTTGCATAGCTGTATTCCCAGCTGATATCGGTGAGCGATTCGTAATAATGGATTACATCAAGACCGTATTTACTGACAACCAGTATCCGGTCGCTCTGCATTGCGAGTACCTGCCATTCGATCGGTTCAGGACCGTTGTTCAGGTTATTGTCCTGTTCATATCGGCCCATCGTGAAGGTTTGGCCCACGCTAAACGTACCGGCTGCTCCATGAGAAAGCCGAGCGGGATCAACAGAGCCTTCCGGTGCAGGAAAGATGCCGTAAAGCTCATAAAAACCGCCCTCTGATTCGTCATTATAGCTCCAGGAGTCCTTATCCGAAACCTTAACAAAATAGTTGTGTCCCGGATACATCACGCAATCGACCAGCGCTTCCCAAAAGACATTCTGCCTGCCGCTGCCGCTTCTGCCAATGGCCTGCCAGCTACCGATGACGTTGTCCAGCTCATCCTCACAGATGCTGATGGTTCCGGCAGCAGCGCCATTGCCGTTGTTCCAGTGATAGGTGCGGACTTTGGTAATCAGGACCGGTTCCGTATCTTTTTTCATCGGTGCACCGGAATAGATTTTCGGTCCGCTCTGCACCGCTCCGGTGTTAAAGTTTGACCAGAGAAGCTCTTCTTCCGCAAAAGCCGGGAGAACAGATGCCAGCAATGCGAATGTAAGCAGGATAAACAAAATACGTGTTTTCATATCGACTCTCTTGTCTAATCGCATTACGGAGTACAGTGAAAGACCCTGTTCTTTAAGGAGCAGGCATTCAGGGCAGACCTCGTGTACTTCGTTCCGATTGGGAATTATTCCCATTTCTCTTCTATCGGCGCTCCACAGTGAGGACAGGCAGTGTGTACGCCTACGACAAATGTTCCCTCACAATATTCACATTTTGCCGTTGCGGGCTCAGCCTCAGCAGTGGGACATTGTACGGAGTTGATTCTCGGGTCATCCTCCGGTTTCTTTTTGATTGCCTTTATGATTGTCGTCACCGCGGTAAAAAGAAACAGTCCTCCCATTCCGAAAATAAAAAGCAGTGTCAGAATTTGTTTTCCCAAGACATTGCCAGCCTTGCCACCGATCTGATCAAACGTGTCAATCACAGAAACAGCCAATGATTTGGAATCATTCTGTAAATTGCTCTGCATCTTTTTTGTAAACTCGTTTTCAAGATCCGTCGTGATAATGCTGCCGCAATCGTCACCGATCATGCCTTCCCACGACCAGCTTTGTTCAACATTATCTTTACAGTAAACCACAAGCCAGTGCTTTTCATCCGTGAATGTTTTGACATACAGGTCGTAAGCGTAATTGTGAAGTGTTCCGCCATTTGCTTTTAACTCCTTGATGTTGATCGTGTAAAACGCGGGTGTTACCCCGGTTTTATCCTGAAAAGAAACAAATGCTTTTTCCATATCCGCTTCGTCGGTGTCGGATAGCAGCCGGGCTGAATCATTGATGACAATTTCTGTGTTGTAGTCAAGCGTCACCTTTTTCGGGAGTGAATAGAAACCGAAAATTGTGAATAAAACTCCCCAAAATATCATAAAAATATTCGAAATGAGCGTTTTTGTTTTTTCCTTTTTTGCGGCTGCAAGTGTATAAGGCTGCTCACTGAAATAATATTGTGGAGCACCGTTGAGGTAGTAAACAAACCTGTTAGCCCCGCGATAAAATCTGCTGCCATAGCGCATATTGGCTTTGCTTCGGCTGCTGCCATGCGACCCTCCATGAGAACTCCCTCCTCCGCTTGAATGTGGCATATACCCCTCCTTTCCGCATTCCGAAAACCAAAACAAAAAGATTTTCTTTATCATTTTAACAGGATTGTGATATTATTGAAAGAAGGCACAAAGTTTCTCATTGCCTGAAAATATGCCAAATGATTTTATGTGGGAAGCATCTATTCCAAACTATCAGCGACGCACATGGGGGCAGGCACACTCGTGTCGGGTCCGCGACGCAAGATGCCAGTCCCCAAGTACTCCATTCTGAATAGATTATGTGAGAAAAAATATGCTGTCGAAACGAATCAATGAACTCTTCCAACTGCTGCAATGCACCAGCACAAACATCGCACACTTTGCCGACTGCTCCCCTTCCAATATTTCACGGCTGAAAAGCGGATCACGAGAACCGGATCCCGGCAGCCGGTCCATCGAGCGTCTCGCGCAGGGGATTTATCGGTACGCGGATTACGAAAACATGCTGAACGTGCTGTGCAGCCTTTGCGGTACAGAAAAAACCGCAGCGGAAGATCTGATTCCGGCTATCATCTCATGGCTGTATGGTGATCAGGCATATAAACTGCCGCATCCCGTAACGCCCAAAAGCAAAAAAGAA
This sequence comes from Anaerolineaceae bacterium, assembly GCA_017417055.1. Lineage (GTDB taxonomy): Bacteria > Chloroflexota > Anaerolineae > Anaerolineales > Anaerolineaceae > Flexilinea. Next base: position 30,892 of record JAFPZX010000136.1, on the reverse strand, counting down.
AAGATCAGCCGGCTGCAGAGCTTTAGTGACAAACTGGATAAAATCATGACGGTTCTGAATTACTCAAACAACAGGCTGGCAGCAGATCTGAACGTGGATTCCTCCCTGATCAGCCGCTATCGTTCCGGCATTTATCATCCCAATCGGAATGTTGAAATCAAAAGACACTTGGCAGAACTGATCCTCACCCGTGCAGAGAAAACAGATCAGATGAGAGAGCTGGCGGCATTCTGTTCAATGGATCAAAAAGATCTCAATCCAGAAACATTTGCCGAATGGCTTTATTTGCCCGATGAAAGACCAAACTCAGAAATAGCGGAATCAATCTTTCATTCGATTGACTCTTTCAAAGCGGTACAGGGGAATCCATCTGATGTACCGGAATTGCCATCTATTCAAATCGCTGACCGCTATTGGGGAACCGAGGGACTTCGCAATGCCGTCATTCGTTTCCTTACCGCGGCAGCCAGAGAGGGCGGCGAATTGCTGCTCTATTCCGATGAGCCGATGGATTGGATGACCAGTAATCCGAAATATTTCACCCTGTGGGCGTCCCTCATGACCGCCTGTCTGAAAAAAAGTGTCCATATCAGGATCATTCATAACATAGACCGCGACAGCACGGAGATGTTTAGTGCCATCAAAGGATGGCTCCCACTGTATATTTCAGGGAATATTGAACCATATATATTCAGAAAGCCGAAAAATCCCCGTTTTTATCATACTGTCTTTCTTCGTCCGGGACGTTCATGTATTCTGGGTTTCTTCCCTGCCGAGATGGGACCGCATCGCTGGTATGACTATATTATTGACAAAGACCAGCTTGAAGCGATGCAATCCGGATTTAACAGTATGTTGGACATCGCCGTTCCCTTTTTGAAAACGGTTCCTGCCCATGCAGCGGATAGTTTATGGAAACGCTATTATGACTTTACCGGAAAAGTTGATGCAATTCTCAGGGGGCTGTCATTTGCAACAATGCCAGAAAGGCTTCTGAACAGCATGCTTGAGAAGCAGGAAATCACCGCTGAAAATAAAAAAGAGATAATCAATTTTTATCACAGAAGTACGAGACATTTTCACCAAATTCTTGAGAAGGGAGAATTACGCGAATTTATCTGCCTTCCACAGCGGGAAGATGTGCTCCGGGGCAAAGTGAATGTCAATTTCGAAGCGGAAACAAACGGACTGAATTTAACCTATACACCGGAGGAATATACCGAACATATTGCCGCGGTTCGGGAATTGGTCGAGAACGAAAAGAATTACCATTTGACGCTGCTGCCGCAAGCACCGTTTCAGGATTTGCAGGTCTTCACGATGAAGGATTCCGTTGTTGTCACCCGTAATCAAAAACCCTACACAGCCTTTGTATTTTACAATCCGGAACTCCTGCAGTCTGTGAACTATTACTGTGACATGCTCACAAATCAATATGCATCTGACCGTATGACTACGATTCAGATGCTGGATAAAATAATGAAATCATAACGCTGTTACGGCTGCAGCGTCGCGACTTCCGGTGTTGCAGTCGCTTCCGGCAGCGGCGTTGGAGTTACCAGATTCACTTCGATCTGCAGCACCTGACCATACTGCGGGAAAGTGGTATACACATTCACGTTATTCATCCGCTGAATGGAATCAAGCGTCGTGTTAAACTTGGCCGCGATGTCATTATAGGAATCATTCATTTCCACTGTGTAAGCCACAACCTGCCCCATCGTGTATTGATCCAGCGGGATTGGTGTGGAAGTGGCAACCTGCTGATCCGCACCGGGGATGATCACTTCCTGCCCGATGCCGATATTGCAATCCACCATCCCGTTCACCTGCATAAACAGCTCAAAATTCACACCAAAACGATCCACTGCGATTCCCCAACAGGTATCGCCATCCTGGACAACATAAGTCGTCGGACCACTCGGCTGCGGCGTAGCAGTCGGTACAACGGGAGCGGGGACATCCGCAGAAGAAGGTGCAGCGGCAGAGCTATCAGAGGAACGGATATAGCTTCCTGCCGCGCGGATCAGATAACGAACAGCAGCTTCATAGTCACCGTTTTGAAGAGCATCATATCCCTGCGAAACCAGTGCCGGGCCGTCTTCCGGTCCGGAGACTGCATCGTTCAAAGCAAAATTCATGCTCACCGGCACCATGAACAGCATATACCCCTGATAATCGTAAAACAACAATGCGGTAACACCCGGATTTCCGGAAGCAGCTATACGAAGCGCATTGTAGCCATCGATTGTCTCATTAGTACCTGTATATCCGGCATTGCCCGCCATCGTCAGGTAAGCTTCGATAAATGGCAGCGCTGATTCCGGCTGAGGATACAGATAAGTGTCATAAAGCGTGTCGTAATACTGATAATTTTCCTGGTATAAACTGCCGATAGTGCCGGTAACCGCTGCCGGGTCCGGGAGTCCGCCGTTCAGCTGAGGGAGTACATTATTATTTTGAATGAGCAGTTCCTGCGCGCTTACCGCACTTTGCATGATCAGGATCAAAGCCAAAACAAAAACAAAATAGAACTTTTTCATGAATGCTCCCTTCCTCCGTACGGCGGAAACTGAAGATTATTTGTTTACAGGAAAAATTATAACATAACTAAACAAAAAGAACCACCGGCAACTTGCCAGATTCTCTAAAAATGAAAGACCTGTATAACTCACATTTTAAATAACTAATTCAGGGAACAGCTGATTAATTCCTTGCAGGCAGGTGGACAATTTTCCTCGTTCCTCTGGAGAAACGTACCCGAACATCAGTTAATCATTTTTTTTTAGTTCATTTTATGCAAGCTATAATTTATTTATGAATTATTATTTGCAAAAAAATAAACTGGAAACAAATAAGTTACAGGTAAAAAGAAAAGAAAATGATCACTATTTATGTACTAAAATGTTTTCTCATTAACATAAAGTAAAAGTCTTTTGCTTCCGCATATGATAGATTATCAGAAATCAATTTTTTTTGTGGTTTCCTCATAATCGTCTTTATAAAAATCTTCATCACATAATTTCTGTACCACTTCGACGATATTAACACCAGATTGTGCAGCAGGAGTTCTTTTCTGATCCATTTGCGCGCGCTGCTTATATACTTCACAAATTAATTCGGCAAAAGAAGCGTCATCAGAAATCTGCAGATACAATTTATAAATATCATATAGATGGCGGGAATTTCTGCGTGCTTTACCCAATAAAAAATAATCACAGACAGCAAACATTTTGTCAATCAGGGTTCGCGACAATGTCTGAACTTTCATCGGGAATGGATTCAAATGATAGTCTGCCAAAATTTCAGGTTCATTGTTTTGAAGACAATCAAAGATGATGTTTGATATATAGCGCGTTTCCGTCGGAAAGGCATAAGACATCAGAGCTGTTTCTACTTTAACCCATGGTTGAAGCGTATTTGTTTCATCCACGACTGATTGATAGATAAAATCATAGCGATTGTAATCTTTATCACTTTCGATTCGATCCCAGTTTGAAATAGGCATTTCCAATATTTCGCTGATGGGATATAAGACCTGATACTTCAATTTTTTTCTTCGAGAACTACCGATATGCTCCGTAAAAGTAATATCAACATCTTCAGAAAACCTGTCTATTGCCTTATATGCTTTAGAAATTGATGTACCGCCTTTGAATACCACATTATCGCATCTTTTCGCAAGTTCACCGAGAATCATTGTTACATAATAGTCCTTCTCAACGATATCAATAGCGATATTCATACGCTCGGAAACAGTGACGATCACATCATGGAATAATTCTCTGTCATTTTTATGCAAGAACATGTTCAAGCCCCAACTCATAATAATTTTTGAAAACACTTAATGGAAATTTTCGTATAAATTTATCGATATCGGACTTTTGTATATGGTATTTGCAGATGTAATCACGAAATCTCTCCGATACTTCCTGATAGGAGTCATCAATATAGAAATCAAGACTTTTCATCAAATCAAGCATTTGCAGTACAGGTGCATTTTCATTAGTTACAGGGACAACAGGATGGCGTATGATAAATATTCGTGAACCAAACTCAATTTCACGAACACGCGCTGCCATATGATTGCTTGTAATTTCAATCTTTTGGGGAACTTGAGTTGATATACCAATTTTATTAGCCAGGGTATTTCCGGAATAGTAACCGGAAATTTGTCCTCGACGTTCAATATATTTATAATAGGCTACGATATCCGCATTGGGGCCAATATTCCCGGACAAGCGAGATTTCTTCGGAATATAATAAATACCTGTGTCATACTTTACAAGCCTTCCCTCATCACATAACTGTTTAAACATCTGGCTAAGCACAGGTTTTGAGATGCTATCAAACTGAATATCGCCAAAGAATATCGGTTCTGCTGCCGTATAATTTTGCATCAAATAATCGTAAAGCATATCGCACTTCCAATAATAATTATTACATCCTTAGTTATAATTATTATAATAAAATTAATTTGGTTTTGTCAATACACTTTCAACTGCAAATGAATTACAGGAAAGGGAAATAGATATGATAATGAATAATAATAGTGCAATTGGCGATGATTGGGATGATGTCAGAAAAGAGTTGTTTACTCCGGAAGAAATCGCGGAGAGTGACCTCCGTGCTGCTGTTATCAGCGCATTGGTAAAAGCCCGCGAAGAACAGGGAATCAGTCAAATGCAATTACAGGAAATGAGTTGAGTGAGGAACCATAAATCCAATACTTGATTCTGTACTAAGGAAACGATGATTAATTCCGGTGAAGGCGTGAGGACAGTTCCCCTCGTTCCTCGGGAGAACCGTCCCCGTACCTCTATTAATCAGTGCTTTTCTAAATTCTACTGATGCGCGAGACCTCTGAATGAGGCTATATCGGGGAAATGATTCTTTTCCATATACGCTTCAATTCCGCGTATCACTTTCGGCATAACCAAGGGATCGACAAAATTCGCGGCGCCGACCTGAACAGCGGACGCACCCGCCAGAATGTATTCAATCGCGTCCTCAGCGCACATGATCCCGCCGCAGCCGATCACAGGAATGGAAACAGCTTCATATACCTGAAAAACTTTATGCAGCGTAAGCGGCTTGATTGCCGGACCGGAAAGTCCGCCCTGGCAGTTGCCGAGGAAAGGCTTTTTCGTATTGATATCGATTGCCATGCCCATATAGGTGTTGGCAACTGTCACCGCATCCGCACCGGAATCCTCACTGATTTTTGCCATTTTTGCGATATTTGTTACGTTTGGTGAATGTTTAGCGATCAGCGTATGATGTGTACCTTTCCGGGCTTCCGCTACACAGTCATGCAGCAGCTTTTCATCGGAAGAAAGCTGCAGTCCTGTCCCGACATTCGGACAGGATAAATTTAATTCAATCGCCGCCACATCTTCGGAATCGTCAAGCATCTCACAACACGTTCGGATCGCTTCCGGTGTTCCACCGGAAACACTGACAATGATCGGTGCACCCAGCGGACGATACTTTTCTTTAAGATATTCTTCCTTAACAAAAGCATGGATTCCGATTGAGGGAATCCCCACGGCATTCAGCATTCCGGCCGGAGTTTCAGCAATACGCGGAGATTTATTTCCCGGACGCACATCATGATGGATCGTTTTCAGCATAATGGCGCCAAGTTCAGACATCGGAAAAAGACCGGGGTTGTCATCATTGTAATCATAAGCGCCTGATGCCGGCATCACGGGATTCTTCATCCGCAGATTGCCGATAACCACAGAAGTATTGATCTCTGCCATATTATACGATCCTTTTCACCGGGAAAACAGGGCCCTCTTTGCAGACACGGGCATAGACTTCCGCGCCATCCTCCGTATGGACAGGAACGGTGCAGCCTTTGCAAGCACCGATGCCGCAGGCCATATGCGCTTCCAGAGAGACATATCCCTCAAAACCGTACTGATCCATCAGGGCAGAAACATCCCGCATCAGCCGTTTTGACCCGCACACATAAGCTGCGTCAAATTTCATCTGCTGCAAATCTTCTGCAAAATATGAGGTCACATTGATATTTCCATCCGTACATCCGGTAAACGAACAGCCCGCTGAAAGGTAGGCCGCTTTGTCAAACAAATGCTCTTCCGAATTTGCGGAAATATAGGCATGAACTTCGATTCCGTACTGACGGGCACGCTCCGCAAGGAAACGCATCGGTGCCGCGCCGACACCGCGGCCAATCACCGCGATCCGCCTCATGCTTTCAGAAAGCGGGAAACCGGTACCGAGAGGCCCAAGAACTTCAACGTCAGACCCAAGCGGCAGATCAGCAAGCAGCTTCGTTCCTTCCCCAACGATCTTATAAAGAATACTGAGCGTCCCGGCTTCGGGATCCACAGAATTGAGGCTGAAAGGACGCATCAAAAAAGGAACAGTGCCCTGCCAAAATTTCATCATGATAAACTGACCGGGCACGGCCTGCTCCGCTGATAGCGGAGCAGAAAGGAGGAGGCGGCCGAACCCGGGAGCAATAATCCGATTTTCAAGAGCTTTCGCTGTAATGTACTTCATAATTCAATTATCAGGCAACTGTGCTCAACAGGACATAAGATGACCCTACTGAACAGTTTCATTATCAGAATGAGTGCGTTCCCCGAGATAGGCTTTGCGAATATCCGGATTCGTCATAAGGTTGGAAGCTTTGTCCTCCATCACGATATCCCCGTTCTTCAAAACATATCCGCGGTCCGCAGTCGCAAGCGCAATTTTCGCGTTCTGCTCAACCAGCAGAACCGTTGTACCTTCTGTTTGATTCACTTTTTTGATGGTCTGGAAAATATCCTTCACCACCAGCGGGGCAAGACCCGTAGACGGTTCATCCAGCATCAACAGCTTCGGACGGGACATCAGCGCACGGGCGATGGCCAGCATCTGCTGTTCACCGCCGGAAAGTGTTTTCCCGGTCTGCTTCCGGCGTTCATCCAGCCTCGGGAACATCTCCAGAACCATTTTCAGGGTCTTTTCAATTCCTTCTTTGTCACCCCGGCGGATATAAGCGCCCATTTCCAGGTTTTCCATGACGGTCATATCCGGGAAGATCTTTCTGCCTTCCGGAGAAAGTGAAATTCCTTTTTCAACGATTTTTTCCGCAGGAATTCCGGTAATATTTTCACCGTTGAAAATAACTTCCGAATCCTTCCGCTTGTTCACCAGTCCGGAAATTGCCTTCAGCGTGGTGCTTTTGCCCGCGCCATTAGCGCCAATGATCGTTACGATTTCCCCTTCGTTGACTTTGATATTAATGCCATGGAGGACTTCGATATTGCCATAACTTACGTAAACATTATTGAGCTGCAGCAGCATATCAATCATCATCCTTTCCCAGATAGGCTTCGATCACGCCTTCATCCTGACTGACTTCATCCGGAGTACCGTCAGCGATCTTTTTCCCGAAGTTCAGCACAATGATCTTATCGGAAATCGTCATAACGACATCCATTTTATGCTCGATCAGGACAACCGTTATACCGCTGTCACGAATGGCCGTGACGCGGCGGGAGAGACTGTCAAGATCGGATGTGTTCAGACCGGAAGCCGGTTCATCCAGCAAGATAACTTTCGGATGGGAGACCATCGCACGGGCGATTTCCAGATTTTTCTGCATACCGTAAGAAAGACTGCCGGCTTTTTCATTCGCGACATGATCCAGTCCAAGGAAAGCAAGCGTTTCCATCACCTGCTCACGGCTTTTCTTTTCCTCACGTCGTTTGTTCGGCAGGTTCAGCATCGCGCTGAAGGGATCGCACTTTGTTTTGCAGTGCAGGCCCACCAGAACGTTGTCCATCACGGAAAGATCTTTGAACAGGTTGATATTCTGGAAAGTTCTCGTCAGCCCCATATCCGTACGGCGGAAGGTTTTGACTTTTGTGATATCTTTCCCTTCAAAAAACACACTGCCTTCGGTCGGAGTATAAAAACCGGCGATCAGGTTAAAGAGCGTTGTTTTTCCGGCGCCGTTCGGTCCGATGATGGCGGTAATGCTGCCTTCTTCCGCGGTAAAAGAGACGTTATCAACCGCACGCAGACCGCCGAAATGAATGCCGATACCTTTGGTTTCGAGGATTGCTGTCATCCTTTCACCTCCTGCTGTTCCGGTTTTGAATGTTGTCCGACTTTGATCGTCCCGCAAAGGACACCGTCGATCCATTCAATCGCGCCACCGATACCTTTCGGCGCAAAGATGATGATGACCACAACCGCCAGCCCATAAAGAACCAGACGGATGTTTCCGAGGAAACGCATCATTTCCGGCAGGAAGGTCAAAACCAGTCCGCCGATAAAGGAACCGGAAATCGATCCGATGCCGCCAACGACCATCATGGCCAGAATAGCGGAAGATTCAGCGTTCACAAAAGATTCAGGTGAAATGTAATGCGCGGAAAATGAATAAAGGCCGCCGGCAATTCCCGCGAAGAAAGTGGAAACAGCAAAAGCCAGCATCTTATACTTTGGCACATCCACGCCCATCGCTTCAGCCGCGATGTCGTTTTCACGAATGGAAAGCATCGCGCGGCCCGGGCGGGAATTGATCAGGTTGTAGGTGATGATGATCGTCAGCACCGCAAAAAACAGCAAAATGTAATAGTAATTTTCCGGACGTCTGAAATTAATACCGAACCAGGCAGGAGAAGGGATGGATTTGATACCCTGCGTACCGCCGGTCAAATCACGCCAGTTTACAAAAATCTGGTACATGATTTCTCCGAACGCCAATGTAGCCACAGCAAAATACATTCCCCGGAGCCGCATCGTCGGCAGACTGAGCAGCAAACTGAAAGCGGCCGAGATCAACCCGCCGCAAAGCAGACATAGCAAAATCGGCCAGCCCAAACGTGTGGAAAGGATGGATGCGCCGTATGCGCCAATGCCGTAAAACGCGGCAAAACCCACACAGAAAAGGCCGGTACATCCGGAAAGAATATTCAGTGAAAGCGAAAGGATTGCAAAAATAAGCGCGGTATTCGCAACATTCTGATAATATCTGTTCGGTATCCACTTGGGGAGCAGGATCATGATGATCAAAAGGATCCAGATACGGGTGTGTTTGTAAATTTTGTTGAATGTTGTCATGGCTTATACCTTTCTGGATTCTTTCTTTCCGAACAAACCGTTCGGCATAACGATCAACACCAGGAAAAGGACACCAAAGGCAATGGAGCTCTGAAAAGCCGATGAAACCGTGGTGGCTCCAATCGCTTCCAACACACCCAAAACAATACCGCCAATCATTGAACCGGCATCAGACGTGATCCCGCCAAACAAAGCGGATGCAAAACCCTTATTCCCCATTGAGGTACCAAGCGTCGGGATCACATAAAAGACCGGACAAATCAACATGCCGGCAAAACCGCCAAGCGCGGAGGCAATGATAAAGGTCAGGGACATGGAACGTTTCACGTTGATTCCCATCAGACGGGCAGCTTCCCGGTCCTGTGCGGTAGCACGCATGGATTTGCCGAGCGTGGTCCGCTTCAGGAAAACTGTCAGCAGGGCGATCAGCAAAAATCCAATCAGCATGTTCCAGATATTTTGAGGGACAAAGGTAAGCACACCGATTTTATGCGGTTTGTTGTCAAAAATCGGCGGAAACGGGAAGGGATCCGCACCGAAAATCACACGGACCAGGTTCCGCAGGAAAATACCGATCCCGATGGTAGCGATCAAACGGCGCTGCTGAATAGCATCGATCAAGGGACGGAAAGCAGTGATCTCAATCAGGAAACCAATCAGCATACATATCAGAATTGCAACAGGAATCGCCAGCCACATCGGCAAACCGATACGGATATGTGTGACATAAACGGCGAACGCGCCGATCATCACCATATCACCCTGAGCAAAGTTTAGAATCCCCCATGCATTATAGATCAGAACATAACCAATAGCGATCAGCCCGTAAAGCGACCCCATAGCCACGCCCTGAATCAGTGCTTGAATAAAATTTGCCACTTTTTCAGCTCCTTAGACGAGAATTTGCTTTGTATCCCGAAGATGAAAACAACTGATTCATAATCGAAACACATCACAGAAAGATCGATGAATTTTCTTCATAAATCCTGCTCTGACAGATTTCAAATAAGAGATAAAACTAAAAAAAAACAAGTAACGAAAGGAGGAGAAGCGCAGCCTCCCTCCCTTCGTTCAAATTCAAATGATCGATGATTATTTGATCAATTCGTAGCCACCGTTTTCAGTGATTCCGATGATCAGGATGTCGCGGTTCGCGTCACCGTTTTCATCCATGGTGATGGTACCGGAAGCAAGCGGCATTTCAGTCACGGATTTGATGCCTTCCATAATCAGAGCGGTATCAAATTCGCCGGTCTTTTCATAGGAATGTTTCAGACCTTCGATCATGATGCGGGCTGCGTCATAGGACATGGCATTGTTGGAATCCGGAATGCGGCCGTCGAAGGCTGCCTGGAATTTTGTGATGAATTCAGCGGAAGCCGGAGCGGCTTTGTTGGCATCGGCAAAGAAGGTCTGCGTATTGGCAAGACCGACAACAGCGTCGCCGCCCAATTCAAACAGTTTCGCGTTGGTCAGACCGCCAAGACCCATCAGCGGGGTATCCATACCCAGTTCGCGGACCTTACGGGCAACCAGAGCACCCTGCTGGTACATCATGATCATGATGATGGCATCCGGATCAGCGTTCTTGATGTTCAGAACCTGAGCGGAAACATCCAGGGCGGAAGGTTCAAACTGTTCGTAAGCAACCGGTTCCATGTCAAATTCATCCTTCAGGATCTGTTTGACAACTTCACCGCCGCCGCTGCCGTAGTCATCGGACTGGAAGATAACGGCAACACGCTTGGCACCGAGGTCGCTCACAGCATAACGGGTGATTGCGCCGGCCATCAGAATATCGGAAGCCTGGGTACGGGCGATCCACGGGTTGCCCAGGTGGGTAATGGATGCACCGGAACCGGTCGGGGTGATCATCGGGACTTCGCCATCAGCAGCGACTTCCATACCGGTCAGCACACAACCGCTGGAAACAGGGCCGATAATTCCGACTACGTTGTCTTCAAAGATGAGTTTGTTGACTGCATTCGCGGCAACACGCGGGGTCTGTTCGTCATCTTCTTTGTAGACTTCGATCAGATGGCCGTCAATACCGCCGGCAGCGTTGAATTCATCAATGGCGAGCATTGCGCCATCAACGAGTGACTGACCAACCATGGCTGCGTCACCGGAAAGCGGAGCGCAAAGGCCAATGCGAATGGGGTCCTGAGCAGCGGCAGCGCCGGTAATGACCAGGGCTAATACCAACACGAACAAAGCAATACGTTTCATTTATTCCTCCTATATTTTTGACAGGGAATTTACCCTGTTGTCAACAAATCATATGCCAACCCCATACATCCGGGATCAGAGAAGAAATGTTATAGACAATTATTACAATAATTATAACGATAATAGCGCTATTTATGTATAATTTTGATGAGTTTTCAAAAACAAATCTTATTATCAGGATAAATTCAGGGACTGTCCCCATCATCTTATGACTGCAGCTGTGGAGCCAATTCCATAAAGGGAAACTCCCTAAATAAAATTCCTGATAAAAAAAAACAACCCCGTGATGGGGTTGTCTTTTTGCTAATTTTATGCAGCTTTTGCGATTTCGGCAATCTTGCTGAACGCCTGAGGGTCGCGAACTGCAACGTCGGCCAGCATCTTGCGATTCAGAACAACGTTGGCTTTCTTCAGACCAGCGATCAGGCGGCTGTAGGAAATTCCATTGAGCCGGGCTGCTGCGTTAATTCTGGCGATCCACAGCTTGCGCAGTTCGCGCTTGCGTACGCGGCGGTCGCGGTATGCATACCACAGAGCGGTAAGCATGGTTTCATTAGCGCGGCGGAACAGCTTGCGGCGAGTGAGGACGTAACCCTCCGCACTCTTCAATAACTTCTTGTGGCGGCGATGTCCTTGCGGACCTCCCTTTACACGTGCCATATAAACTCCTTTACGAACCCTCGGACGTCGATCTTTTGATCAGTTGTGAACACCCGATAGCCGTACTATAAAATGATTTAATTAACGATTAGTGCTCCATATAGGGAGCGAGACGCTTCACACGGACGATGGTTTTCTTCCCTTCGACGGTGACCATCTCAGACAAAAGCAGCTTGGTGCGGTCGGAAGTGCGGCGGCGGAAATGGCTCTTACCACCCTTCGTGCGAACCAGCATGCCGGACCCGGTCAGGCGGAAACGTTTGGACGTTGCCTTGTGGGTCTTCAACTTATATTTTCCTGCAGTCTGCTTGCGTGGCACAACAAAACTCCTTACAACAAAATTAAACAGCACTCGAAGCGAATGCCATTCGATTAGCTTACATATTATACACGGTTTTTTGAATCAATGAAGAAAAAAATTATTATTTATTCTTCATCTTCATCCATATCGTCATCATCGTCGTCGATATCTTCTTCGTCCTCATCAAACGGTTCTTCGACAATGTTGCGGGCAGCCAGATCAGCTTTATATTTGGCGATCTTTTTCGGATTCGGCGACATGAGCATGCTCATTACGCGTCCTTCCATTGCCGGCGCCTGTTCAATTGTCGCGATATCGCTCAACTCTTCCGCAATTTCCTTCAAGTCTTCCAACGCGAGTTCCGGATAGGTGATCTCACGGCCGCGGAAACGAACGGTCACACGAACCTTTTTGTTTTCCAGCAGCCAGCGGCGTGCATCACGTGTTTTGAACCCACGATGATGGTCGTTTGTCTTCGGGCGCAGGCGGATTTCCTTCACCTCGATCTTGACCTGAGACTTCTTCGCTTCTTTTTCCTTCTTGGTCCGTTCATATAAGAACTTACCAAAATCAATGATGCGGCATACCGGCGGATTTGCGTTTGGTGAAACTTCAACCAAATCCAAATCACGGTCACGTGCGATTTGCAGCGCTTCCCGGGTCGACATAACACCCAGGTTGTTCCCCTGGTTATCGATGACGCGGATCTCCGGGATCCGGATCATCTCATTTACGCGGAAATCTTGTGTACTGATAGCTAACTCCTTTATTTTATTCCATTCAGGATGGAATAAACTTCGCAATAGAAAACTATACCATAACTGTCCAATTTTTGCAAAGGTCAAAATGACTTAAATGATATGATATTCAGCTTAATTCTTCCCTTTCACAGGGTATACACGGAACAGGCCTAAGGGTCTGTCCCACTGAGAAGTACATTATAGCAATATTGGCATCTTCATGAACAGTAATGCATAATCGAGACAAAAAATCCGCCGCCTCACTACCGAAACAACCGCTCCACATCTTCAATATTAAGTTCCGAATATGAATTCAGCCTGATATCCGCGTCAGCCATTTGAGAAAGCTCAACAGAAGTCCCGATGCCAACACATTTCATACCGGCAGCTTTGGCTCCGCGCATACCGGCAAGGGAATCTTCAAATACCACGCAGCGTTCAGCGAGCACATTATTCAGAGCCGCCGCAAGACGAAAGACATCCGGGGCGGGTTTGGAAGGGAGAAGAAAACCGGAGGATATATTGGCAAATTTTTCCAGCAGTCCTACTTTTTCCAACGAATGTACAACCGTCGGCAGCCAGGACGTGGAGGCGATTGCCATGAGGTATCCTTTTTCAAAAAAGGCATTGATCACCCGGTCCACACCGGGGATCAACCGGATACCGCCGTCCGGAGAACTCATCAGATGCTCGTTGGCTGCCTGAAGATAATCCCATTTCATCGCTGCCATCAAATCATCTGAAATCGGACCGGATACATGGTCTCGAAGGAAAACTTCTACTGCCCGTCCGAAATATTTTGAACGATACTCGGTTTCTGCTGCGTTCAGCGGACCAAGATCATACTTTTTAAAAACAGCCCGGTAGGCCTCATAATAAAGGTCTACCGAGTCGATAATTGTTCCGTCCAGATCCCAAAGGATACTGATTTTTTCCATGTTTACGCCTGACACCTGAAACGTATTAGTAAAGTTTTGCTCCGGCAGGGATGTGCGGGTCTACCATCAGCAGGTTCAGCTTTTCTTCACCGTTTTCATGATGTATGGCTGAAAGCAGCATGCCACAGGATTCCAATCCCATCATCGGGCGCGGAGGCAGGTTGACAATCGCCACCAGTGTTTTCCCGATCAGGGTTTCCGGTTCATAGTAAGCATGAATGCCGCTAAGGATCGTGCGTTCATTTTCCGTCCCGTCATCCAGCGTGAATTTCAGCAGCTTTTTGCTCTTCGGGACAGCCACGCAGTCCTTTACCTTGACAGCACGGAAATCCGATTTAGAGAAGGTTTCGAAGTCAACAAAATCCTTGAACAGCGGCTCGATTTCCACATTGGAGAAGTCAATCTTTTCCTCAGCAGCGGTTTCCTGTGCAGCAGGAGCGGCTGTTTCCTCATTTTCACCGGCATTGCCGCGGTCACGCAGATGGGGGAACAGCAGCACTTCACGGATCGTCGAGCTGTCTGTCAGCAGCATCGTCAGGCGGTCGATCCCCATCCCGAATCCACCGCAGGGAGGCATACCGTAACGCATGGCGCGCAGGTAGTCTTCATCGATCGGGTTGTTCTCGTCATCATCTTTGTCATAAGAGCGGCCCATTTCCAGGAAGCGGATTTCCTGATCGATCGGGTCATTCAGTTCGGTAAAGGCGTTGCAGAGTTCCATCCCAGCGACAAACCCTTCAAAACGCTCTGTAGTCGTCGGATCTTCCGGCTTGCGTTTAGCCAGCGGAGAAATTTCCCACGGATAATCATAGAGGAATGTGGGTTGAACAAAGGTGGGCTCCAGATAGTCCCCAACCAGCTGGTCGATCAATTTGCCGCGCGGGGTGCCCGGTTTGAACTGGATGCCCTTCGCCTTCATGGCTTCAGCCAGACTTTCGGTCGTCGGATATTCGGCGATGTCAATACCGGCGGTATCAATAATGCCCTGGCGCATGTTGACCCGATTCCAGGGTTTCCCGAAATCGATTTCAATCCCGTTATAGGTAAATTTCGTTGTACCAAGCGTCTGCTGAGCTGTGTAGCGCAGCATTTCTTCAACAAAATCCATGACTTTCAGGTAATCAAAGTAAGCGCAGTAGAATTCAACCTGGGTGAATTCCGGATTGTGCTTATAGGATACACCCTCATTGCGGAAGTCACGGCCAATTTCATAAACGCGGTCAAATCCGCCGACCAGCAGACGCTTCAGATACAGTTCAAAGGAAATCCGCAGGAAAAGATCCTGATGCAGCTGATTGTGATGGGTCACGAACGGACGGGCTGCCGCACCGCCGTAAATCGGCTGGAGGATCGGGGTTTCAACTTCCAAAAAGTCGTTGCTGTCCAAAAAGCTGCGGATAGCGCTGACGATCTTCGCGCGCTTTCGGAAGATATCTTTCACACCATCATTGACAACCAGATCGGCATAGCGCTGACGGTAACGGAGTTCCGGGTCGTTCAGCCCAGTGTAGCTGACTTTTTTCCCGTCTACGATTTCTTCCTTCGCAGCCGGCAGTGGAGAAACTGCTTTTGCAAGCATGCGGATATCGGTGACCAGCAGGGAAAGCTCGCCGGCTTTTGTGCGCATCAAAGTACCTTTGGCTTCCACAAAATCGCCGAGATCAAAATAATCTTTAAAGAATTGCAGTTTTTCGCCCATCTCATTGACACGCAGGAACAGTTGCAAACGACCTGTGGAATCTTCAATATGAGTGAAAGCCAGCTTTCCCATCACGCGCAGGCTGCGCATTCTGCCGGCAATAATATATTCAGTCGTATCAGTTTCACCTTTAGCCTCAGCAGCTTCAAAAGCTTCACATGCTCTGCGGATCGTGCTGTTCACATAGGAACGCGTCGGGTAAGGTTCGATGTGATTTTCTTTGAGTTTGTTTATTTTCTCTACACGGATTTTTTCGAGATCGTTCAGATCCATTGATGCACCTTCTCTTGTAAAATTCAACTAAAAAGTCACGCACTATTATAAATGAAGAATGAAGAATGACATTTGACGTATGACGTTAGTCATTAGTCATTAGACGTAAGTTGTTAGTTGTTAGGTATTAGTCGTAAACCAATAGAAGTTGGACGTCTTACGTCTAATATCTTACGTCGAATATTATTCCAGCTTCGGGGCAGCAATTTGATTGTAAAGCGATTCAGCCACGCCAAGGTTGAACTCCGAAACAATTTTAGGCATCGCAGCCAGATCAAACAGGGAGATAATCGACGGAATACCTGTCCAGAAAAAGAGGAACATTGAAATTGCGGAACTTTTTTTGCCGAGATAAATCCGCTGAAAACCGAAAGATCCACCGATAATACAAAGGATCATGGCTGCAGATAAATGTTTGCGTGTGTTCTGATAAACCGCATTGATCGTTCCGATCCGATCTGCAGGAACAGCCGCAAGATATTGATTGATCCTGCCATTATTTTCCACAGAGGCGAGAATACTTTCGGAAATTCTTCGTGCCAAAATAATCAGAAAAATTAAAAGTATCAGCAGCGAAACGCCCCAAAGAATTATTACACCCCTATCAGAAAGATCAAGGTTCTTTAAATAATCATACATACGCTGCCATCCCTTCTTACTTCAATGATTTTTGATTTCTGCAATTCTCAACAAAGAAAACGACAATACGGTCAAATTGTTCTTTTGTCAGTCCTTCTGCATCCACCGCAAAACTGAACAGTTTTTCATCAATCGTCTTCACTATTCCTTTAGCGATAAACATAGACTGATACTTGTCTATTTCAACCTTTGTACCCGCGATTTCCCTGTCTTCATAAAATTCCGCGCCATAAACACCGCTGATCTCTGCTTCTGCCTCAGGAGAAAGCCTCAGGATCGCACGTCCATCTTCCGGAAATTCATATTCTATTTCCGCAACCACTTCGGCAATGATTGAATAATAACCTGTTTTCGCGTTAAAATCCTCAGACAGTTCCGGCATAGTGATTCCCAGCATATCATTCAAAGGTTTCACGGAATCATATTTGACAGACGGATTCGGCATCATAGCCGGTCCCTGTTGTTCTGTGAATAACTCTTCCGGCATCGGCAGCGCTTCAGTGTGGGCAATTGCTTTCAAACCGGCAGCCAGATAGGTTTCCTGATAGATTTCCGCCAGATAACTCTGGACCTCTTCCGGGGTAAACTCCTCCGGAGTTTCAACCAGACCTTCTGCGACACCACGCAGATATTCCGCATAATCAATAGCATCCTGTTCTTCTCCTGTAGCTGAAAGCAGGTCATAATATTCCTGATCAAGCAGCTGAACAGCATATTCAAAAAGAAGACCGGAAGAAAAGGATTCATCAGGATCCGCGGCAAGCCCAAGGAATAAGGACATGTTATAAAGCGCATTCCAGGCATCATCGATCTGCTGCGGCGAAGCATTCTCATACTGAACAATAGCCCAGGATCGGATCAACGCCTGTGTGACGATCCTGCTTTGTGTATCGTCAAGTTTCTTCAGCAGCGTCTCGCCATTTTCATCAAGGTAAGCCTTCACCTGAGAAAAAAGAGCAGTTAATTCTTCCTCCGTATGAATGGGAATATACGAATCGGTATCTTTCTGCGCATAAACTGAACCGCAAATGCCCATACACATGACGAATATCAGAAATAAATTTAGAAAAACTTTTTTCAATCGTATCATCCGGAAGCCTCCTTTTTTTATTTTACACGCAAAAAGGATTTTCGGGATTCCTGTTTCAGGATTCGGGATTCCAGAAAGCCATGATTAATCGTAATGATTTTTCTCAATTAATGTTTTACGCTATAATGTATAAAAATGTGAATTGGCAGACTTGTTTTCTTTGACAGGAGGACAGATTAATTTATCATGAATATTTTGGTCATTAATTGCGGCAGTTCTTCACAGGGGTTCACCGTTTTTCATCAAAACGAAGGAGGGGAACCGGATATTCCGGCATACGGAAAGGCAAAAAATGTTGCAACCTTAACAAAAGCTGCCGCAAAACTGGACTGGACCGTCAATAACATCTCACACAGCATTGAGGCTGATTTTTCAACCCATCGGCTGGCAGCGGAAAAAATAATTGAAGTTCTGCGGGCGGAAAAAATACAAATTGACGCAATCGGACACCGATTTGTCAATGGTGGAAAATATTTCAAAAAATCAGCAATTATGGATGGAGAAACACTTGAAGAACTGCGGGAATGTCTCCCACTGGCGCCAATCCATAATCCGAATTCTTACAGTGTCATTGAAGTCTGTGCTGAAAAACTGCCCGGAGTCCCGCAGTATGTTGTTTTTGATACCGCGTTCCATTCACAGATGACACAGGAACACACCGCCTATGCCATCCCGCAGTCTGACGCGCAAAAATACGGCTGGCATAAAATCGGATTTCACGGGCTTTCCTATCAATACGTCTCTCAAAGAGCAGCGGAGTTAATGAACAAGCCATTAGACAAGGTCAAACTCATCATGTGCCATCTCGGCACAGGCGGATCCTCTGTCTGCGCTTTCCAAAACGGTCATTCATTCGACACATCCATGGGCTATTCTCCTGTTGCCGGGCTGGTTATGTCTACCCGCAGCGGCGATCTTGACCCTGAAATCGTAATTGATATGATCCGTAAAGGGATGACACCGGATCAGGCATCTGATTACCTTAACAAAAAGTCCGGTCTGGTCGGTCTTTCCGGATTTTCCTCCAATCTCGGAGAGATCATCCATGCGGCCACACAGGGAAACAAAGACTGTGAACTGGCCTTTCAGGTTTATGTCAACCGGCTTCGCGGGTACATCGGTAATTTTCTCTACCAGATGAACGGTGCCGACGCACTGGTCTTTACTGATGACGCAGGTGTAAAATTTGCAGAAATGCGGGAAGCAGTCTGCAAAAACGCCGATTTTCTGGGAATAAACCTGGATGCCGGAGCGAACAAGACCTACGACATGAAAAGCGAAGCCCTTATCAGCGATCCGGACAGCCATGTTCAAATCTGGGTCATCCCGACCAATGAAGAACTGACAATATACAATGAAATTGCCGAGATAAGAGGAGTGAGGAGTTAGGAGTGTGTAATGAGGAGTGATACGGGAAAAATTTCAAATAATCGCTTAATATCAGATTGTTTTTCGATAACTTTTGCAGTAATCTGTTTTCTAATGTTTTTTCAAACAGCTATTTTTGCACAGGAGCTTACAGCTGCAGCAGAAAGCACGGCTGATACAGTAAACAATGAAGAAACCGATCCGAATGGAAACGGATTGGAGGTACTCTGCCTGCCGGGAGCATATTTGATTGAACCGGATTTCTGCAACCCATTGGGACCCTCCGAATATCTGACTGATTATGTGGAAAATGGCGGCGTTTATCCCGAACCGCCTTTTACCGGGAAAAAGATCGATCCGGAACTGACGGACGTACCATATCTCTATGCGCGCATCAACGCTGATAATGGGGATACGATTTATCTGTACAACTCACCGGAAGACGCGGCGAACAGCACCAACCCTATCGGCAACATCCCACCCGGCGCGATCCGTTACGTCTCTTATACTGACACAGTCGATATCGGCTCCGGACATTATGTCCGCTCCAAAGGCCGTGACTCCTGGCTGCGCGCGTCGCCTGCTGCTGTTACCACATCCACACTTGGAAGAACTTTCACCAAAACACCGGAATATGACTTCGGCTGGATCGTGGAGGGCTGCAATCCGTATTTGGAAGCCGATTACAACAAGGGGATGAGCTCAGTCTATTACAACCGCGAGGATGTGGTGAACTGTTATGAAACCATCGAGACAAGAGATACCACCTGGTTCCGCATCGGAGAAAATCAGTGGGTAGACCGCATCCATTTTCGCGCCGCGCACATCAACACCACACCGCCGTCTCAAATCACAAACGGACGATGGATAGAAGTTGACCTGCTCGAACAAGTGGTGATGGTTTATGAAAATTATGAGCTGGTTTACGCCGCCATGGTCGCGACAGGCATGAAACCATTTTACACCCAGCCGGGCATTTTCCAGATTTACAAAAAGGTGGAGTCTGAAAACATGACCGGCGCCTTTGAATCGGATCAATCCGACTATTATTGGCTGGAAGATGTGCCTTTTACCATGTATTTTGACCAGCTGCGCGCATTCCATGGTGCATACTGGCGTGCCTGGTACGGCTATGAACAGTCACATGGCTGTGTGAACATGTCCAACGGAGACGCGCATTGGCTTTATAACTGGGCGAATCTCGGCGACTGGGTCTATGTTCATGATCCTTCCGGAAAAACACCAACCGATCCCGAACTCTATCAGGAAGGCGGAGCGTAAAAAGTGAGGAGTGAGAAATTAGGGAAGCACTGATTAATGGAGTAAAAATCACAATTATCAGTGATAATAAAGCAAGGCCACCTTCGCACCAGATTGAATATAATGATTTTATAATAGAAAATCATTATATTAATCTCATGATCATCCAATCGTTGAACCGTTCTCATGACAGATATATCGTTTTAGATGAAGGAACAGCTAATATGCAAATTTATCACTGCGGAGCTCCAAGTAAAGATGCAGGTAAGAGGATTACAACAATCACCAAAATCCAGGATATTGAGGAATATAAAGCACTAATTCAGGAAATGTTAGGAAAACCACCGCTTACGCTGTTCTAAGATTACTTTTTTGGAAATTTAAGGAAGCTCTGATTTATTTATAATCTTTGTCGATTTCCGCGGGGGATTCGCCGCGTTCCAGACGGGTGAGAGCTTCGTTGGTATCGGGCGGCAGCTCCCGCCCAGAATTTTCCTGTATCGTGCGCATCACCTTCCCGAGCATCTGTGAACTGTTGGAACCGGCAGCCTCTTCCGTCACATCCCGCAGCCGTGTCTTTTCCCCTTTCGTCACCCGCACCGGACGGATTTTCCGCCGGACATCATCCGATCCACAGTCAGGACAGGTCACAGCAGCTGTATCATATTCCGCATAGGTCAGAAACAGACTAAAGGCATGATCACAATTTCCGCAGATATATTCATAAAAAGGCATAAGACATTATTCCTCAATTAAAAAGCTAAAGTCTATTATAATCAAAGGAACAGGGAGAAAGGAAAGAAAATGGAAACATCGAAATATGTCATCGAAGATCCCCGGCCGCTCATCCTGATTATTTCGGGTTTGTCCGGTTCCGGGAAAGATACTGTGATCAACCGGCTGAAAGAAATTTCAACCGTGGATTTTCATTTTGTCGTCACCTGCAACACGCGTAAAAAACGTGAGGGTGAAATCGACGGAAAAGACTACCATTTTATCTCCCGTGAAAAATTCATTTCCATGATCGAAAACGGGGAAATGCTGGAACATTCTGAAGTCTATGATGACCTGAAAGGTGTACCGCGCTTTGAGATTGAAAAGGCCATACAAAACGGCAAAGATATGATCCTCCGCCTGGACTATCAGGGGATGCGCAAAATCAAAGCGATCTATCACGAAGCCGTTTCCGTTTTTATCATACCGCCGGACGCGGAGGCCTGGATCAACCGTCTGCGCACCCGCAACACAGACAGTGAAGAGTCGCTGGCGCTGCGCGTCAACACAGCCGTTGAGGAACTGAAATACATCGACGAATTCGATTACATTCTCATCAACGATGAAATTGACCATGCCGCCATGGACCTGCTCACCATCCTGCGGGCGGAACATATGCGCAGTTCCAACAGAACCGTAAAGATCACCACAGACTGACAGTCAAAACAGGACAGAAAAACATGAGTGAAAATTACAACCCGGAAGAGAATAATCCAACTCCTCAAGAAAATGAGGAAAGGCCACAGGAACAGGTCGTAACATTCCGCATCATCGAAGGGAAACCGATCGTGACATGGATCCTGATCGGGCTTACTGCCTGCGTTTATCTGGCACAGGCGCTCTCCAAATGGCAAACCGGCACCGACATGCTGATGGCGTTCGGCGCCAAAATCAGTCCCTACATCACTTTCCGCCATCAATACTGGCGGCTCATCACGCCGGTTTTCCTGCATGACTCTACATCTATCATGCACATCTTGTTCAACATGTATGCGCTCTTCACCATCGGACCTTCACTGGAAAAATATTACGGGCACTGGGATTTCCTGCGCCTGTACCTGATCTGTGGTTTTTCCGGCAACGTGTTTTCCCATGTGTTCGCACCGAAAGCCGTATCCGTCGGCGCCTCCACCGCACTGTTCGGGCTCATCGGGGCACAGGCTATGTTCCTGTATAAAAACCGACGTATTTTGCGGAATTACCGGAAAGCGCTGCAGAACATCGGGTTCGTTATTGTGGTCAATCTGCTTATAGGGCTTTCCGGCAGGATCGACAATTGGGGCCACCTCGGCGGACTGGCAGGCGGACTGCTGCTGTCATTTTTGTGTGGACCGGAAATCGCTTTTGTTCTCGACAAAAACACACAGAAACCGGTAATGATCAACACCGTCCCGCGCTCCAGAATCGAAATTTCCTGCGCCCTGGTTACGCTCTTCTTCGCCGCGTTAGCCTTCGCACTTCAGGGCAGATGAAACCTTCCGGATTCATCATTATCCGCAAACACCGGGAAACTGCCGCGCGCGGTTCCCGGTTTCTTACATTTTGGAAGGGCTTTGGGCTCACCGCCCTCGCGCTGATTCTCATTATCCTCACCGGTTCCGGACTGACATTCGCGATTTTTTCTCAATCCCTTCCCTCTCTGGAACCATTCCGAATCTATTATGAGACAAAACCACAGCCAACCCGCTTTTATGCCCGGGATGGGGAAACGCTGCTTTTCACACTCGCTTATAAAGACTTTTCTCCCCGAGACCTGAAAGTCTGTGACACAGACGGAGAGGGTTGCTTTCCCCGCACATTTCTGGAAGCCTCCCGCATCACACGGAACGGAAAAACATCCATGACTGAAGAAATGGTTCACAATATCTATACGCAAGAGATTAAGAATTCCAGTCTTCCTCAGCTCACCACCCGGCTGCTCAGCTATCAGGTTCAACAAACCTACGGGGAGGATCAGCTTACCGAATGGTATTACAACAGCGCCTGGTTCGGTCAAATGGCTTTTGGACTGGATGCCGCTGCCCGGCTGTATCTCGATAAATCCGGAGACAGTCTGAACGATGCCGAATGTGTCCTGATGAGCGCGGTCATCAACGCACCGATGCTCAACCCGATCGATTCTAAAGGCGCGCTGCGAGATTTTTATCTAAACCAGCTTGCAGCACTGCGGCAGGCAGGCTTATTCTCCGCTGAAGATGCAGAAGAACTCGCCCACAGCAACTTCATCATTTTTGAACCGCCTCAGTATGCCGATGAAGCGGAACCGGACCTCATCACCCGCAAAGCATTGGACGCGGCGCTGCTCCTTTACGGAAGGGAACAGGTAGAACGGGGCGGAATGAAGATCATCACCTCAGAAGATCTGCCGCTGCAAAACTACCTGAGATGCTTGACTTCAACTGAAAACGAGGCGGAAAACACAGCCTGTCCGCTGAGCAGTGATTACTCGGATGACGAACGCCGCTCGGCTGCCGAAGCACTGCGCACCACACCGGCAAGCATCGCCATCCTTGATGTGAAAACCGGTCAGATTCTGGCTGAACTGGAGGCGCAGGCAGATAAGGACAACCAGCGTTTTTACGGATCGTCCCTGCAATCCTATCCCATCGGAAGCTCGATCAATTATTTTGCGGCACTCACTGCCTTCAGCGGCGGCAGCTCTCCCTCAACATTGCTGTGGGATCTGGAAAATATCTACAGTTCTGCCGAGACGGAAAAAACCACCGGCACAGAGCCTTTTCACGGACCTGTACAGCTGCGGGATGCCCTGAGAGATGATTACCCACGTCCCCTGACTGCACACCTCCGGCAATTCGGATCCGGAGCCGTGCAGCGCAATGCCGCATTGTTCGGTCTTTCCAACAGTCACATGCTGACAGACAGCGAAGTCCTGCGGCAGGGCGGCAGTTACACCGCTGAAGAATTGGCTTTTTCGCTCATTCCCTTCGCAAATTCCGGCAGCCAAAGCGGAAGCGGAACTGTCGGAACGCTGAGGCCTGTCACGATCCTGCAAATCGAGCGGGAAAACGGAATAGAAGAAAATCCACAGCCGCAGCTCAGCAAATCTTTGATTGCGGATAATCTTGCCTACCTGGTGCACGATGTCTTTTCCAATAACAGCGGACCCTTCAGCCTGCCGGACCGTCCTTCCGCGGTCAAACTCGGAACAGCGGAAGGTGAAAACAGCCTATGGGTCAGTGGCTATACGAAAGAACTGAGTGTGGCAATGCGGATCGCAGAATCCCGGATGATCTCAGCTTTTGTAACGGACAGCGGCCAGCTGGAGAGCAGCGCTGAAATTCTCTGGCATTCGGTGATGGAAAGGGCTCATCAGAACCGCTTGGTTTCCGGATGGACTGTGCCGGAAGGGGTTTCTCAGGTCCGGATCTGCCTTCCCTCAGGGAAACTGCCGACCGCATCCTGCCGGGAAACCATGACAGACGTCTTTTTGCGGGGGAATGAGCCCTACGAATATGATGATTTTTATGTCAGCGTACCCATCAACCGGGAAAACCGTATGCTTGCCACCCGCTATACACCGCCGGAAAATGTGGTAAATGAGGTTTTCCTGAACCTTCCGGCAGACGCCTCCGCCTGGGCAGAAGAGAACGGGATCGAACAGGTCCCGAGCGCCTATGATCCGATCCGCAATCCTTCAAAATCAGACGCTGTGCAGATCGAGTCGCCGTCGGAATTCCAATCTTTCGCGCAAAACAGCAAAATCGATGTCATCGTCCGTTTATCGCTGCCCCGCGGCCCCGAATCCATGCAGGTGAGCGTCGGAGCAGGCATGTACCCGACCCAATGGAGAGAAGTTTGCAGCGGAGGGACACTCGAAAACGGGCAGTGGAAGCTCTGTACGCTGGACGCCTCCACCCTGGAGCCCGGTCTCTACGTCCTGCGCACCGCATTCACACTCCCCAATCAGCAATATCAGTCATCCGAGACATATTTTGAAATTGAGTGATCAACATTTTCAACGCAATAATTTATTAAGGTAAAATTATTTATATAAGGATCACATATGATTTTATATCATGGAAGTAATGTTGAAGTAAGATACCCTGTTATCAAAAAAGAGGGGGGACAGTTCCGCTAACGCGAAACCGTCCCCAATAAAGAATTAATGGTTGAATTTTTTGGCAATCAATAATGCGGCAAGAAGCACAAACGCAGAGCATCCCAACAGGATCCAGGTTTCTTTGCCAAATTCGGAAAGCGATTTCCCGGTGGAAACAACCGCGGTTTCTTCCGGCTCTTCGGTTTCCTGATGCTGGTCAAACCCCGGCCCCATATTCCCATTCATGCCATCCGGCCTCATTCCGCCGCCTCTGCCCTGCATACCGGTCCCGGGAGTCATGGTGCTGCCAAAATCAGGCATCGTACCATCCGGAGGCATCATGCCGCCCGGCATGGAAGTTCCATCGAATTCGGGCATTTGACCGTCCGGAGGCATCATGCCGCCCGGACCGCCGCGCATAACATCCTGCGGCATCATCGTTCCATCGAATTCGGGCATCTCGCCATCCGGAGGCGTCATTAAATCCGGCGTTGAGGTCCCGTCAGATTCAGTCATTTCTCCATCCTGAGCCATACCGCCCGGCGCCATCATTCCGTCAGAGGAGGACATCACACCTGCTTCTCCTTCCGCAGTAGCAGTCGGAGAAAAACGGTTCCCACCGCGTCCAAATCTGCCGCCCATCATCCCCATACCGGCGCTGCCGAGCGTAACAGCATCTGATTCCAATGTCAAAGTTTCTTCCGTTTCCCCAATCACAACGGTGTAAGTTTCCCCAACCTTCATCTCCGGACAGCTCAGGAAAATGGAATTGAAGCTCTGCGGCGGTGTATAACTGAGGATCTCATTTCCCTCCCCATCCAGGACGAGAACCTCCGTACCGCCCGCAACTGTTTCGGTCAGGTTATACATGATGACCGGCTGTTCGGATCCAGCATCAAAGTTCTCTGCCATCTGTGCGCCGCCGGCTGCAGCCAGATTCCCGCCGCTGATGGTGGCTTTTCCGCCGCTTTCCGATCCGTAATCAATGGCGTTATTGCTTCCGCCGCCGGGCAGGCTGACCCGGATCGTTCCGCCTGTGACTATCAAATCTCCATTCGTATCAATACCATCAGCATCACGACCATCACTGTTGATGATCGTCAGCGTTCCTCCGCTAATGTGAATCCAGGTCGAATCATCCTCAGCATCTGTGGCTTCCGTCACAGCGGGGAAAACAGTTTCTGTGACAGTTTGGGTGCTTTGCCCCCAGCCGCCACGTCCGAATCCGCCACCCATCATGCCGAAGCTATCGGAACCGCCGTTCGCGTTGAGCCCGTCATCCGTCGGGTAAATCGTGATATCCCCGCCGGCAATATCGATGGTAAGCGCTTCGATCCCTTCATAACATTCGCTGATCAGCACAACGCCATCCGAGATGAGCACATTGGTATCGGAATGGATCCCGTCATCACCCGCGGAAATGTTCAGCGTGCCGCCGCTGATGGTAATGTCTCCGGTGGTGTGAACCGCATCGTCAGCAGAGGTGATATTGATCGTTCCCGATTCAATTACAAGATATCCGCCTTCATTGGTGACGGCAAATCCGTCATCCTCCGCATCAACGGTGATCTCGACGTTCATGATACGCAGGTTGTCATTGGCATGCAGTCCGTCTCCCGGAGCAGTCACGCTGATTGTTCCCCCGGTGATGATCAAATCATCATTGGCATCGATCCCGTGTTTATACCCGCTGACAATAGTCAAAGAACCAGATCCGTTGATCGTCAGGTCATCATGCGAGAACACCGCACCGCCGGTCCCATCGGCAAGAGCGGCTTCACTGAATTCCGAACCGCTCGTCAAATAATTCTCACTGCCTTCCGCAAGCGTCAAAAATACTTTATCAGCCTGTTCTACCCGAATCGCCGCGTTGTCCTCACAGTTGATATTCACGCCGTTCAGTTTGATCCAGACTTTGGAGGAATCATACGCGTCCACGCTGATATATCCGTTCGTCAGCGTCCCGGAGACTTCATAATATCCGGCATTGCTGATCACCACAGATCCGTTATAGGCATAAGCGCCTGTCCCGGAAACAGCAGCGCTGTTACCATTCAATGTGATGATGGTTGCGTCTTCGCTTTCCCATGCTCCATTTTGGTCATTGGCAGTGAAATTCGCCAGGTCGGAATACAGTTCAGCATCTTCATCAATTATTTTTTCAATACCCAGTTTCTCACCGTTCATGAATAGAATCGTGAGCACCAGGGCAAGTATCATAGCAATTATACAAATTCGGTCAATGTGTTTTCCGGCAGCCATTTTCGGCTCCTTTTCTTTAAGATTTCTAAGGAAGCACTGATTAATTGGACCTCAGGGACGGTTCACCCGAGGAACGAGGGGAACTGTCCTCTCGCCTTCACGCAGCTTAATCAGCGTTTCCCTAAGCGGATTCTTTCCCCGCTGCATTAGATGATACACATTCAACCTTAGAGAGAAATAAGAAATAAGAAGTAAGAAGTAGGAAATAAGAAGTGAAAAGGATAAATTTCAAATAATAACTATTTTCTTTTCCAAATTCACTGGACAAAAACAGTGTTTATCAAATTTACCATCAACCTATCATTATTGTATCGATTGGCAGTATTACACTATATCGATTGACAGTTTTTTGCTATATCGCTTGACAGGTTTCCACTATATCGATTGACAATTTTATGCTTTATCAATTGACAATTTAAAACTATAACTATTCAGAATGAGTCAAAGCAACCTGTTCTGTTGACTCAGAATTGAGTCAACGAAAACAGGTCACTTTGACTCGTTACTGATAAACACCTGCTGACTTCTATTTATTTACTTCACTTAACTTCACACTGCACTCTGCACACTCCTAACTCCTCACTCCAAACTCCTAACTTTTGTTGAGCCATTCCTTGAGCAGCCGGGAATACCGCGGAAGGTCTTCCACATAACAGGAGTGTCGGCAGGTACGGAACAGCTCCCAGCGGGAATTGGGAATGTTGTCGGCCATTACCTTGGCAATATACGGCGTGCACAGGTCACTGCCGCCACTGATGATCAGGGCGGGCTCTTTGATGGTATGAAGCTTATCCGTTACATCAAAATCTTTTAAGGTTCCGAGCGGGGTGAATTCATTCGGTCCCCAGGCGGTCACATAAGCTTCCCGTCCGGAACGTTTCTCCCGTGTCAGACATTCCGGAGCATCCGGCCCGTATGGACCGGAACAATGGCGCAGCATATATTCCGCTTCCGCCTGTTTGACATCTTCCGCGTCATAGTCACCGGTCTCATCAGCCCGCCGGATCGCGTCCTGCATCTCCTGCGGCAGTTCTTTGATCATGCGGGCCTGTTCCGCACCCCATAGCTGACTGGAAGGCAGCGTGGATGAAAGAATCACACTTTTCACGCCTTCATGCGGGTAATTACAAAGATATTCCAGCGCCAGCATGCCGCCCCAGGACTGTCCGAGCAGGTGAATTTCTTTAAGGTTTAGCGCTTCACGCAGCGCGATCAGCTCCTGGACCCAGGTTTCTTTTGTCCAAAGCTCGGGGTGCCCTTCCACATAAGAATTGCCGCAGCCGATCTGGTCATAGGTGATCAGCTGACGGTGATCCTCTTCTGCAAAAAAGTCAAGCACCTCAAAATAATTATGGGTGGAACCCGGGCCGCCATGCAGCAGCACCAGCGGCGCTTTTTCCGGATTTTCTTCACCGGCGATTCGGTAATATGTCTCAAATCCCATGAAAGGAATCGTACCTTCTGTTATTTTCATTTTTTCTCCTGATATAAACTTTTTCGGAATCTATGGCGAAAAGAGTCAATACAGCCTGTTCTGGAGACTCAAGTCTGAGTCAACGAAAACAGGTCACTTTTGACTCAGAGCGCAATATTTGGGACAATCCCTAAGTGCTCCGATTTCATCAGCAGCGCTGGAAGGCGATGCGGGGCGTACCGTCGTCCGAGGTGTAGATGATCCCGCAGCGCTGAAAACCGCGGGATGTGATCAGATGCAGCATAGCCTTGTTATCCTGATGCGTATCGATGCGCAAATTACCAATTTGGCTCTGGCAATAATCAATGCAGGCGTCAAAAACGCCATGCGTTTTGCCGTTTGTGGCAATGCGGTGAATGGTTCCGTATTCGTCGTTATCGTTCAGCCATTTTCCATCCTCGATCACGGCATAAGTCGGATCGGGACCGATGATAAAAGCGAAGACGCCGCAAATCACGCCGTTGTCATCCACAACAGCATACCCTGTTCCATGTTCAATGTCCCAAAGGATTTTTTCTTCCGGCGGGAATTTGTCACCCCACTGGGTTGGATTCCCATTTTTTTTCATCAATTCACGCGCGTAGGCATAAACTTCTCTGATTTCCGGCAGATCCGCCATGGTCGTGTGTCTTACATTCATAACTAATGGATATACCTTTCCGATATCATTATTCCGCGGTAAACTGGGACAATAGGGGACGGTTCTTAAGTGTCCCAAATTTGAAATTTGGGACACTTAAGAACCGTCCCCTATTGTCCCAAAATTTAAATTTAAATTTATTTTCCCGCGATTTCTATTGTAATGCTGCCTGTGTCAGATTTGATCTCACAAGTCCCGCCAAATGACACAGAATCCGGAATATTGACCCTGCCGGTGTCGGATTTTACATCAAAAGCTTTTCCTGTCAACAATGTTCCCGATATCCGTCCGGTATCTGTTTTGATTTTGATCTTCGCTCCATCGCATTTCACAAGTTCCACGCTGCCGGTATCACTCTTGACCTCCATTCCTTCGGAGACAATAACATCACTCAGTTTGATGCTGCCGGTAGCGGTTTTTACCGAAAGATCATCCGCCCGGATGCCAGACAGACTGACCCGTCCCGTCGAAGTCTTGACTTCCAGATCATCCGAAAACTTAGCGGAAGAGACCGTCACAGAACCGGTATCGGATTTCAGTTCCGCATCTTCACAGTGGAAACCGGATTGTACATTCACAGAGCCTGTTGCAGTCCGGACTTTCAGGGACTGATAATCCTTCTCCGGCAGGTACAGCGTGAGTCCTGTCTTTCCAATATTTGTTCCAAAGCGCAGGAACCAGAGCCGCTCGTCCTTATCGCTGATCGTCAGCTTGTTCCCGGAAGTCTGTAAATGAAAGGTAAGTGAACTGCTTCCCTGCCGGGAAACCCGGGCCTTTCCATTTTTAATCGGGATGATCGTTATGTCACTTACGTCTGTTTCCACGTCAATTTCCTTGAAAGAATCTTTGACTTCGTAGGTTTTGGAAACATCCTTGGAAGCCCATGGGAGCGTAAACGCAGATCGGATCGATCCTCTCACCAGAAAGTTAAATATTGCTGACATGACGAGCAGAATCACAACCATAATGATCAATTTTTTCGTGTTGCTCATAATTTACCCCTCTTTCCCCAATGTGCGCAGCACATATTTCGCTGAATATTGGGGACAGTCCCGGTTTCGCACACCGGAAATTGAATTGCTGCATTATTCGTAATGATTCAAAATGAGTCAACGAAAACAGGTCACTTTGACTCAGCATTGAACCATTACCATTATTTTATATATCATCATACTGCAATGAAATGAGAGCGGGATAACGGAAATATTAGAATTTGGTTAAAATTTTACAGCCGCAAAAAAAGGGGCTGTCGCACATAATCATATAGAAAAGCCATCGGAAGGGAAGTGCTTCGCAAGGACGCGGCGAGCAGCGCTGCCTTGCCTGCCAAAATTCTTCCCGCGTCCTGTTTTTACAGTCGGGGGACACGCGCTGAGCAAGCTCACGCGTGTC
>JAFPZX010000135.1 GCA_017417055.1 Anaerolineaceae bacterium | reverse complement strand
TGCACTTCTGATAATTTTTGCCATTTCAAACCTTCCTTAACAAAAACAAGATTCAAAATGACACGCACTTTTGGGCATGATTTTGCCCATTTTTCTCGTAATCCCGGCAGGAACTTAAAAAGAAAGATGACCCATCGGGGACTCGAACCCCGAACACGCTGATTAAGAGGGAAATTGGCGTGTTCAGGCGGTGCGCGTCATTGTTTCCTTTGATTTTGAGCGGGAAATAACTGTATTCGCCAATATACCGGGAAGCAGATATTTCAGGCGTCAATGCGTTGCGTTTTCATAGAACGCAGATATTCAATTGTGAGATCAGAATGTAATCATGTTATAATTCACCTCGTGCTAAAGATGTTATCATCTGGTTTGAAAGCCGTCCTGTGCTACCGGGGCGGTTTTCTGTTTAATTGCAAAGAGCAAGCAGCTTCTCCGACTCACTGAAAAGAGCGGGGGTAATATTATATGATTCCAGAGCATCAATATCCCGCTGTTGAACTTCCTGAATACTATCATTTAGTATTATGATCAACATGCTGTCATGTTTTCGAACCGGCGCAATATCCAGCCAATTGAAGATCATCATGTTCCTGCTGCTTTCTGTCATTCTGCTGACGATATTGCAAAGACGTTCCGGATGATTCCGATTTCTCTGGAACAAAAGATCATAGGTTGCAGTCGAACCGGATTTTCCTTCGAAAGAAACGCCATCGGAATAATAAATGTTGTTATTATCAAAATATGTTTTTACATCATCTGAAAAGAAATCTTTTTCTGCACGCGGTTCAGTTTCGTAAAGCTCATCAATAGCAAGCATAGCCTGTACCATGGAATGTTTCTTCTGAGCAAACTGTGATTCTTTTGCTGTTACAGTAATTTTTTCTCCGTTCAGATTTAATCCAAAATTTTTTATGATCTGATATATTTTGTTCAGTTTTTTGCTTCCCTGTTTGAGACTAACACCGGACGAAAGAAGATTATCAATGATGTACCCGCCATCCGTCAGCGTTAATTCGCCACTTTTTTCCGGAATGACATAAATTTGAAGGTAATCATTAAAACGATCCAGAAACGGAGTGGTCATTTCATAAACCTCGCCGTATTTTTCAACGCTGATTTTTGAATTCAGCCAGGATGTATATTCCGCGATTAATTTATTGATTTCAAACATGACTTTCAAGCTCCGGTTTATAAAGGAAGTGGGGAGGCTCGATAACATGGAATTGTTCGAAAAATTCCATACATATTTGAGACAGAAATTTATTTCCCGTGTCAAACGGTACTGCGTAACGGTCCTCAAATTCTTCGGTATAAATATGCAGGTGTGATCCAACGATCACCTCGTCTGTGCCCGGATTAACATGCCTTGATGATGGGTTTATATCTAACCGAAGAAGTATAGTATTGTCTCGATTGTATCGCCCCTGCCAAGTATATCCCTGGGGATTATACGGTTTTTTCTCAATATTTATTATAAACTCATGTCCTCTTTTTTCACCAAAGACATCAAACCGGAGTTTCCGCTTTTCCCGATTCGGAAAGTCAAGCGCGGCCTGATCAGCATATTTTTTCAGCTCTTCAATCAGTAATTTTGCTTCTTCTGTTGTAAGTAATGCCATGCTTTATTACTCCTATCTCTTAATCAGCGTGATTGGGAGGCAAGCTCCGGGGAGGGCGGTTTCCCTTCACCGGCAGGGGCCGGTTTTGTATTTGGGTTTGCGCCAGCCAGCCAGAACGGCTTCACTTTCGGTGCAGAACCAGCGTTCGCCGGATTCAAGGCCCATGTCTGTCTTATCATAATCCCGCCAGCGGGGGCAGTGATAGATATACTCTCCATTCCAGTTGATGTTTCCTTTGATGAGGCAGTGGTCTTTGATGGTCCCGTCAGGGTTGGTGCAGACGGGGCAGATGATCACCGGGACAGGGGTCGGGGTTGGTGCCGGGTCTGTTTTGGCAGCTGCGGGGCGGAGCGCTGCCAGCAGGAGGAGGGGGATGAAATTACGGCGGGGCATTGGTCCTCCTTTATGTCATTGCACGTAGCGGCGGCGGCTTTCGATGACTTTGGCCTGTATGGTGACGGGGAGGGTTTCGACTTCTTCGGCGGTGTAATGGATCTGTTTATATTGGGTGTTGCGGGGTATGAGCGTCAAACCGTCTTTGTCAAAGCGGATGCGCTTGACGGTGCCGATTTCACCGTTGATGCAGACAATAACGACGTCGTTGTTTCTGATTTCCGCATCCGGGAGGCAGATGACAAAATCTCCGTGGGACAATTCAGGCTCCATAGAATCACCGGTGACGCGGAGGGTGAAGGCTTCGGGGTGAGCGGCTTTCAGTGCTTCATCGACGCGGATATAGCCTTCCACGTTCTGGATGGCATAGTTATCATAACCGGCGCGTACGGAACCGAGAATGGGGATGAGGGCTGTTTCGTTCTCTAATCTTGGTGTGGGATGTGTGGCAGTTTTCGGGTATTTGAGAGGGATGTTAGCAGGGTCGAAGTTTGTCAAGGAGGTTTGCTGGGGCTGCTCTTCATCTTCCGCACGGCCGATGCCAAGAATATCGTCGGTAGTTACGCAAAAGAAGACAGCAAGTTTAGCCAGCATGTCTCCAGGAATATTAGTTGCGCCAGATTCATATCTTGAATACTGAGATTGAGTCACACCTATTGCATTAGCTACATCATTTTGACTGAAACCTTTATTTTTTCTAATTTCTTTTATTCGTAACATGACATCCTCCTTTTACATAATTATAAATTATGAATAGCACTCATAATTATACTACTAACAAATATGCATGAAATTCATAATCTATATTGACAATATGAATTTAACGCATATAATAATATGTATCTGATACATATTTCAGTATCAAGCAAAAAGGAGAAAAGAGAGATGAAAGACGAAAACTTCAAATACCAGATGATCGCCATTCAGGCACTTGACAAAAAATACGGGTTCTGCCCATCACCGCAGCAGGTGAAGCTGCTGGAAAGCGACGGGGAAGGGACCTATATCCTCTTCCGGGTCGACGGCCATGAGTACCGCTGTGAGAACGGAATGATAGTGAACATCGAAGACCGGAAGAAGAGCACGGAAGTCCTTGACGAATATTTCCAAATGTACTTCGAAGCCCTTAAAGCCAAAAACGCCGCGGAAAAAAAGCTTGAAGAGTCTCAGAAGCTGGCTGATCAGTGGTTCAAAACAGCCCGGAAATACCAGGCTGAGCTGGAAGAGCATAAGGCAGCCTGGGCGACGCTGCGACGAATGATGATCAAATAAAAACCCTCCTGATGAGTCGCTGAAAATTGCGACGAAACCGCCGAAAGGCGGTCGAGGGTAAAACAAGCAGGAACCTCCGGTCTGAGTGGGGACAGTCCCATAAAGGGACAGTCCCCGGGGAAGTCCCCGGACTGATGAACGTTGACAAGTGAATGATTCGAGGAAAGAACGAAACAGCCGGCGGGTGCTGATTCAAACCCGCCAGAAAACGAGGAATATGAATTTGAAAGAAATCCGCCTCGCAAGAGGCATGACACAACAGCAGTTGGCGGATGCATCAGGAATTACTCAGTCAATGATTTGTCGTCTTGAAAGCAGAGAAGCTATGCCAAGTGTGGAAACATTGAAAGCACTCTCAAAGGTACTTGAATGTTCAATAGACGAACTGCTTGCCGATCCGGTGAAGGAGGAGGCGTGAGAACGATAACCACGGATGAGTTGAAGACCATCCTTGAAAACCACCGTCACTGGTGGGATGAGGACTGTGAAGGCTGGGAAGGTATGCGTGCCGACCTGAGGAATGCCGACCTGAGCTGTGCCGACCTGAGCGGTGCCAACCTGAGGAATGCCGACCTGAGAAATGCCGACCTGAGCGGTGCCAACCTGAGCGGTGCCAACCTGAGCGGTGCCGACCTGAGCGGTGCCGACCTGAGCGGTGCCAACCTGAGCTGTGCCGACCTGAGCGGTGCCAACCTGAGCGGTGCCGACCTGAGAAATGCCGACCTGAGCAGTGCCGACCTGAGAAATGCCGACCTGAGCTGTGCCGACCTGAGCGGTGCCGACCTGAGCGGTGCCGACCTGAGCTGTGCCGACCTGAGCGGTGCCAACCTGAGGAATGCCAACCTGAGCTGTGCCAAAGGAATCACGATGGCATGTCCATCCGACGGAGCATTCACGGCATGGAAGAAACTGAACAACGGTGCAATCGCGAAGCTGCTGATCCCAGAGAATGCGAAACGGTGCAGCGCAACAGGCAGAAAATGCAGATGCGATAAAGCAGTTGTTATAGCTATCTATGATAAAGATGGCAACGCAATCGAAAGCATGTCGAGCACATGGATGTCTGACTTCATCTATAAAGTAGGGGAATACATCGTTCCGGACAGCTTCGATGATGACCGATGGAACGAGTGCTCTCACGGGATCCATTTTTTCATCACCCGCACGGAAGCGGAGGAATACATAGGATAGAGGACTGATGCCAACTATCGTAAGGAACGCGCAGCCAAAGCGTGAGCGCAAAAAAAGAGAAAGCACAGCCGAGGACGTTCAGCCCAAAAGGATAAAGCGGCCACCGGCTGAGGAAGCGGTAACGGAGCGGATGATCTGGGACCTGCGGCAGCAAATTGCGGGTTGTCTGCAAAAAATTGATGAGCTGGAGACGAAGGTCTACAAACTGGCCTACGGCGGGAAGGAGAAGGAGTTTTACACGGTCGAAGAGGCCGCGGAGATCTGGGGCATGTCGAAAAGTGCCCTGTACTTAATGATCAAAGACGGAAGGCTTCCGGCGGTGAAAATCGGAGATAAGCTGCGGATTTCCAAAGCAACGATCCTGAGAGGCACAAAATGACGCGCACGATCCCGGCAGGACAGCAGTCAGACGCCGGAAGCCTGAAAGGAGGAACCAAATGACGAAGGAAGAGCTTTATGAAAAGCTGAAGGCTAAAGTTGAAGCGGGAGAAATTACCGCGGATGAGGCTGAGCATGAATATCAGGATTTTGTGAATCCGCTTTCTCAGTATGTGCCGGGAATCGGATATCGGGGGGAGTGAGGAGTGTCAGGAATGAAGGTGACAGCGAGGTACCGCGGGAATGAAGTGACGGCGGTCCATTCGTACGATAACGTGACTGGGCGGTTTGCCTGGATCACGATACGGAAGAAGGGCTGTCTGGTGATGTTGTTTGCAGCGCTGAGCGCGATCAAGTTGGAGGTGAAATGATCGACCTTACGGGAAATCAGAAATCGGAAATCAGAAATCAGAAATCGGATAGTGAACCCGGGAAACTGATCCTGTTCCTGGCGCCGATCCTGACGGTGATGATGTTCCTGATGGAAAGGATGTTATGAGGGAATGTGGTCTGACCCTGAGTGGGGACAGTCCCATGAAGAGACAGTCCCCGAGGCAGAACAGACCCTGAGTGGGGACAGTCCCATGAAGAGACAGTCCCCGAGGCAGAACAGACCCTGAGTGGGGACAGTCCCATGAAGAGACAGTCCCCGAGGCAGAACAGACCCTGAGAAAGGATGCTGTGATGTATGAGTTTATGTGGAAGGCGCTGCAGGGTACGCCCTGCGCAGGGTGCCAGTTTATGAGCTGGGACCTGCTGGATGATGCGCCGTCGGGAGTGTGCACTGTGTGCAGACGGAATAAGTACGGGCGCCGGGTGGGTGCCCGCCGGGCGTGTGTGAATCAGGGGTTCGAGTATTACGAACCGGATGAGGAAAAAATCGGAAAGGCAAAAAACTGGTATGCAAAACACGCTTACGCCTGAAAAGAAAATAAAAAAAGCGGCGTCAACCACCACGAAGACGCCGCGGGCTTGCCTGACGGCAATCCAAATGACAATAAGGATTATAGCATGAAACAATCAAAAAAGGAAGAAAAGAAGATTTGCACGATGTGGTACATGGGACGGGACCGGGTGGAAGTGCTGCGGTATGCGATTGTATACGGCAAGACTTACGCGGAGATTCGCTTTGCGGATGGACGGCGCCATTCAGTACCGGCGGACGAACTTTACAACAACCAGTGCAAGGTGATGAGGGAGTAAGAAGTAAGGAGTCAGGAGTGAGGAGTCAGAAGCGAGGAGTTAGGAGTGAGGAGTCAGGAATGACCGGTGACCGAAACCTTGCCCTAATGCCTGTTGACAGCAGCCAGTGGGACGTTCGTCCGGAGAAGGCGAGAGGACAGTTCCTCTTCGAGAGAACCGTCCCCGTTTTACGAGAGAACCGTCCCCGTTTTACGAGGGAACCGTCCCCAAAAGGGTGAAAAGGGGTGAAATATGGCATTGAATATCAGCTCGGGGAAGATCTCCCGGGCGGTGAAAACAGTGATTTATGGGCCGGAGGGAATCGGGAAAAGCACACTCGCGTCCCAGTTTCCAAACCCGCTTTTCCTGGACATGGAAGGCGGGACGGCGCAGATGGACGTGCGCCGCATCGAGAAGCCGAAGACCTGGACAGAACTCATCGGCATCGTGAACGAGGTGGCGAAAACGCCGGGGATCTGCGGGACGCTGGTCCTGGACACGGCAGACTGGACGGAGGGAATGCTGATCAACCACATCTGCAAGACCTACAACCAGAAATCCATTGAAAGCTTCGGATACGGGAAGGGTTACACGTATCTGGGTGAGGAATGGCAAAAACTGATGGACGCTTTTACCCGCGTCATCGAAGCGGGAATGAACGTGACGGTGATCGCTCACGCGAAGCAGCGGAAGATCGAACTGCCGGACCAGTCGGGAAGCTTTGACCACTGGGAAATGAAACTGAGCCGTCAGGTGGCCCCGCTGCTGAAGGAATGGAGTGATTTGCTGCTGTTCCTGAATTACAAGACGTACGTTGTGACGACGGACACGAATACGCGGAAGGCGCAGGGCGGAAAGCGGGTGATGTACACCAGCCACAATCCGGTGTGGGACGCGAAGAACCGCCACGGTCTGCCGGAGGAAGTGGAGATGAGCTTTAAGCCGATTGCGCATATCTTTGAAAATGGGGACGCACTCGTGGTGCAGTCTTCTCGTGCCGGCTTCGCGGCAGCGGAAAGGCAGACCACGAGTGCTCTTGAACGGCTGAAGGAACTGATGGCGGAGGCGGGGATTGAGGATTACCAGGTGCGGGAGGTGCTGTGCGTGAAGCAGGGGTTTCCCGCTGAAAAGCCTCTTGAGGAATATCCGGAAACGGTAATCAACAATACGGTGAGATATTTTGACCGTCTGGTCAAACAGATCAGAGGGTAGGTGCCGGGGCGGGGTTCCGGAGAAGGCGGGAGGACAGTTCCTCTTCGAGAGAACCGTCCCCGTTTTTGATGGGGAACCGTCCCCGATACCTGAAACTTAGGGAACCGCTGAATAATTTCTGCGAAGGCGGGAGGACAGTTCCTCTTCGAGAGAACCGTCCCAGCTCCTCAATTAATCAGTGATTCCCTAAATACCAAAGGAGATGAAGCATGAGTGAAAACAGAAGTTTAGATTGGGATGACGTCATTGAAAATGACGGTCAGGAATTTGTTGTCCTGCCGGAAGGCGATTATGTGTTCACGGTAACGGGGGTTGAGCGTGGCTGGCAGAACAGCACCGCGAAGATCCCGGGAGGCTGCAATAAGGCGGTTCTGACGCTGGAAGTCAAAACCGAGGAAGGGACAGCGGTTTTCAACACAAATTTGCTGCTTTGCACGAATCTTGTATGGCGGCTGAGCGCATTCTTCCGCTCCATCGGGCTGAAACAGTATGGTGAAAAGCTGGTGATGAAGTGGAACGAGGTGCCCGGGCGGAAGGGTATGGCGCACATCAAGCCGCGAAAATGGACCGATAACAACGGTCAGGAACGGACGGCGAATGATGTTGACCGCTGGATCGATTATGACGCGGGGAAAATGGGATCAGTGGGCAGTGGGCAGTGGTCAGGAGACCCGGATGAGGATATACCGTTCTAAATCAGAAATCGGAAATCAGAAATCAGAAATCGGAAATCAGAAATCGGAAATCGGAAATCGGAAATCGGAAATCGGAAATCAGAAATCGGAAGTGAATCATGAATCTGAGACCTTATCAGGAAGCGGCGAAGGAAGCGGTCCTCGGTGAGTGGGCGAAAGGGCACCGAAAGACGGTGGCTGTTCTGCCGACGGGGACGGGAAAAACGATCCTCTTCGCTTCCATCATTGAACATCAGGTCAGGCAGGGAGGCAGGGCACTGATCCTTGCTCACCGGGGTGAACTGCTGGAACAGGCAGCGGATAAGCTGCGGAAAAGCACGGGAATCGAATCCGCACTGGAAAAGGCGGAGAGTACGTCGCTCGGCAGCATGTTCCCGGTGACGGTAGGTTCGGTGCAGTCGATGATGCAGCCGAAACGGCTTGCTCAGTTCCCGCCGGATTATTACAGCGATATCGTCATCGATGAAGCACATCATGTACTTTCTGACAGTTATCAGCGGGTTTTGGAACACTTCCCGACCGCGAACATCGTCGGGGTGACGGCAACGCCGGACCGGGGAGACAAGCGGAATTTAGGCCAGTTCTTTGACAGTCAGGCGTATGAATACTCAATGCGGCAGGCCATCAAAGACGGCTATCTGGTGCCGATCAAGGCGCAAATGATCCCGCTGGAAGTGAACATCCAAAGCGTGGGCGTTTCCAACGGTGATTATGCCCTGGGGGACATCGGTGAAGCGCTGGATCCTTATCTGGAACAGATCGCACACGAGATGAAGCACTACTGCGCAGGGCGGAAGACGGTGGTTTTCCTGCCGCTGATCGCGACATCTCAAAAGTTCTGCCGGATGCTTCAGGACGAGGGCATGAAGGCCTGTGAAGTGAACGGATACAGCACCGACCGTGCGGAGATCCTTGCGGACTTTGAAGCGGGGAAATATGACGTGCTGTGCAATTCGATGCTGCTGACGGAAGGCTGGGACTGCCCGGCGGTGGACTGCGTCGTCGTTTTGCGGCCGACAAAGGTGCGGGCGCTTTACCAGCAGATGGTTGGCCGCGGGATGCGGCTGAGCCCCGGAAAAGAAGACCTGCTGATCCTGGACTTTTTGTGGATGACGGAACGGCATGACCTGTGCCGGCCGTCCTCGCTCATCGCGAAATCGGAAGAAATCGCGGCAAAGATGGACGAAAAGCTGAAGGAAGACGATCAACAGCATGACTTACTTGAAGAAGAAAAGGAAGCGGAGCAGGACGTTGTCAGGCAGCGGGAAAAATCGCTGGCGGCTCAGCTTGATGAAATGCGGAACCGAAAAAGCAAACTGGTCGACCCGATACAGTTTGCCTTTTCCATTGCGGCAGAAGACCTGGTAAATTATGAACCGGTTACGCCATGGGAAAAGGGTCCGGCAAGTGAAAAACAATTGACCTATCTGGAGAAAATGGGTATTGACCGGGCATATGTTCCAAATATGGGAATGGCCAGCCTTTACATCGGCCGGCTGATCAGCCGGCGGAATGAGGGACTTTCTACCCCGAAGCAGATCCGCTATCTGGAAAAGCGGGGGTTCAAACATGTGGGCACGTGGAGCTTTTCCGCTGCCAGCGACATGATGAGCATCCTCGCGAAGAATAACTGGAGTGTGCCTTACGGGATCATTCCGGAAATGTATGTGCCAGCAGGAGCGTAGCTTATGGAAGAAGACAAATTACTTCTTTCATCTCTCCAGTTTCTCCATGTCGCTGACATGAGCCGCGCTGACTGGATCGCGGTGGGGATGGCCTTGAAAGACAAGGGCTATCCCTGCTCGGTCTGGGATGAGTGGAGCCGGGACGACAAACGCTACAAGAAGGGCGAGTGTGAACGGCTCTGGAAGGGATTCAACGGGGCCGGGAAACCGGTGACCGCCGCGACCATCGTGCAGATGGCGAAAGACCGCGGCTGGGTCCCTTATGAAAACAAGGCGCTGGACTGGAATGACGAGATCTCTTATGACGGTTCGGGTTCCGGTTATCAGCAGCCGGAAGAATGGAACCCGGTTGAGGAGCTGATCACTTATCTGGATCTGCTCTTTGAACCGGAGGACAAGGTCGCGTTCG
Source organism: Anaerolineaceae bacterium (assembly GCA_017417055.1). Classification (GTDB taxonomy): domain Bacteria; phylum Chloroflexota; class Anaerolineae; order Anaerolineales; family Anaerolineaceae; genus Flexilinea. The sequence goes on along the minus strand of JAFPZX010000135.1, from coordinate 172 downwards.
TCACAAATGATGTGTGGCAGACCGGGGATGGCAAGTGGGTGCCAGCGAAAGGGCGGTACGACAAAACAGCCGCAGAGCTTACCAGGAGTCTCCGCAAACACCCCGATGACCTCGGCGCCACGATCGGTGACTGGAAGAAGGAGGCGGGCGCGTGGATCCGCTTCAACCCGGT
>JAFPZX010000134.1 GCA_017417055.1 Anaerolineaceae bacterium | reverse complement strand
CCGTAAGTATTCACGATATTATCGGTAGAAGGCGTATAGGTCACAGTGGTAGAAAGGGTACCATTGCCATTATCGGTCACAGCCACGAGAGCAGTGATGGAACCGGAAGCAGCCCAGCCGTCACCGAAGCCTGAAGTTTCAGAGATGAGATATTCATAGGTATTACCGGCATTGGCAAGGCTGTAGGTAATAGGACCGAAGGATCCTTCCGCAGCACTGCTGAGCGTGACGGTAGTACCGCCAGCAGCAGGCATGGGAGCACCGGAAGTGACAGCGGAAAGCGTGAAGGTGGCAGATTTGCCGGACGGCCAGGTTTGACCTTCGGCGACAGACTTCTTGACCTTGAGCGTTTCGGAACCAGTAGCGCCGTAAGTATTCACGATATTATCGGTAGAAGGCGTGTAGGTCACAGTGGTAGAAAGGGTACCATTACCATTATCGGTCACAGCCACGAGAGCAGTGATGGAACCGGAAGCAGCCCAGCCGTCACCGAAACCGGTGGTTTCACGGATCGTATAGGTGTAAGTTTTCCCGACATCATCTGAATCATAATAAATTGGTTCAAATGAAGCGGTTCCTGCTTCATTAAGTGTCACAACATTCCCGGTTCCTTCAGGCATCGGGGCATCGTCATCAGGGGTCAGGGTGAAAGTTACACTCTTTTCCACCGGCCATACCGCATCACTCGGAGCCAGGACTTTCGTGATTTGAAGCACTGCATTTCCTTCAACACCAATTTCTTTGTTGACAAAAGAAATCGACGAGGAAGAGGGTGTAACTGTTGTGTCCATCTTATGAGCATCTTTATCATAGGTAAACACAGCTGTAACGTCGATTGGCTCAGTAAGTATACGCAAGTCCGTTACGTCATCAGAAAGCGGGTCTTCCGAGAGTGTGTAATTGATCGTATAAGTAGTTATTTCATTGACATCATCTATTACTTTCGAGGCAATATTTGCTAAGGCAAGTGCATCCAGTTCTTCGAGCGTATAGCTGACTTCGGAAAAATCGATTGCATGCGGCGTATTTGAACTGTCATCACGGAAGCTGACTGTGCCTGTGGATACCGGTTCAGTATTAGAACTGTCCTTGTAACGAAGTGAAAAACTGAAATTACGAAAATCCGGATAATTGTCTGCGTCCTGTACCTGTTTTGTACCCGCAAGCGTGAATGAACCTTTAACAGGATTGTTTTTGATCTGGAAGGAATCTGTCCAATAGTAGGTATATGGTTTCTTACTACCCCAATATGTTTCTCCACTGTAATTCACTTTATCCATATCTTTTGTCAAATGAAAATAATAGTCAAACTCGGGTATGGAATAACCTTCCGGAATATCGATTTCATGAACCAGATATTTGACACCTTCAACCAAAAAATATTCTGTTCCGTCAATTTCCAATATTCCTTGAGCAGTTGTCGGAATGATCGCACAGTTCCCTCCCGGTTCACATCCGGCCCAAACGCCGGACGGGTTTTTGCTGTGTTGATCCATTGGATTAAGCCCTGCTGAAGCCGGATCATCAGGATCCGGGTATACAACAAATTTGAGACCGCTGAACCGGATGTCACCGTGATTCTCGTCTACTTTGGCGATATTCAGTTTCGCGGTACTTCCTGTACCTGCAGAGCTGCTGGCAAAATTGAAATTAATATCCTTGCTTTCTTCAAAATAACCGACTTTTACCGTATTGTTTGTACTTAGTGTGGTGTCAAACGCACCGATGACCTGTGCCTTATAGGTAATTGTGACAGCTGTCTGATCGGGAACAACAAAATCGATTTGTGTTTTATTTCCATCCGTACCACTGATATTGTAGGTAATATAATTATCCGGATCGGCCACAATTTTAATTGAGTCGTAATGCAAACTGAGATTCGCGCTTAATATATCGAAGAGATGGATCGGTTTTCCGTTATTCAGCTGAAGCTTATCTTCATTGTAATTGATTTGATATTGAATATTACGGTCGGCTACACCGGCAGTTGAACAATCTGTTGTAGTGTCAGCATAGACACAGGTTTTGTCAATCGGGTCGTGAGAACCGGTGTATGCCCAGGTATCCTCATGACCATTCCATACAGCGGTGTTTGTCACTACACCCTGGTTTATGAGAACATAGGATGCCAGGTCTACATCATCTTTCAGCTTGGTTGAAAAGTGAATGTCGTAATATCCATAATAATTGCCATCAGGTTTTTTCGGGAGTGTATCCTCATTGATCGTTATAAGTAATCCATCTGCCGAGGCGGTTTGATTGACTTTCACATAACCACTTGTAAAAGGTTCGTTGTTATAATAATCTGAGTAATAAACGATCATCTGATTCCAAGCGTTTAAATCAGTCAGTTCCATAATTGATCTGTCAAAAATATCGCTGACAATTACCGGAGCAGATTTGACTCCAATGAGAATGATATCAAATGTGAAAGTTTTAGATGACGGATCATACGAGCCGAACTTCCTAACCCCTGTTTCGCCTAAATAAACTGTAGCTTCAGCTTTTGCTGTATCAATATCATTTACTTTGATAGTATTTGTATGCTTCTGTTCATTCGATCCGTGTGCGTATCCGTATTGCAGCCAGTCCTGGTTTACATCTGTTGTGATATATATTTTTATGATACGGCGGCTGTTGTCCGGTGCTTCATTTAAGCCGGGTTGGGATGTGCCTGTTGTTTTATAAAAAGTCAGTTTGACGGTATCCTGTGAGTCCGTTGATGGATTATAGGTCACATCATACCATTCACCTTCATAAAGGCCTTCTACATTGAGAAGACTCTGAACAAGTTTATCGTTATACCATTTGTTTGGAATCCAGATTCCTGGAAGGGTATCCGTTACCTCAAATTTTGAAAGCGCTCCCTCAGGCACATCTACTTCGGCATACCACTGGATTTGATTTGTATCGTAATCGATATAGGTTTTTGTCACATTGTATACTGTAGAGGGAGGAACGCCTATTTCGCCGGTGTCCTTGCCTGTTTTTGTTTCCACTTCGTTTTTCAGTGTCTGGGTCGTGTTGGAGGCATTCACAGCATCCATATCCACAATGGTTTCATAAATAATTTCATAAGAATATGCTGTACCGGTTGGAGGTAGTGATAATTGCCAGGAATTCCCTGAAACAGCCGTACTGTAGGGAACAGTGTAGGTTGGTCCGGCCGTTCCATCTTTTGTATATGTGTTGATCGTAATATTCCCGTCCGTGGGGTAAGACATAAAAGCTTGTGAAGCGGTATCGATCGAGTCATTAATAATATCACCGCCGGCGGGATACAGGGCGAGTTCGTTATATTTAATTTTCCAAGTGATGTTTTTATATTCCTTATCCCCGTCTTTGTATGAATTACCTGCAGTCCCATTCTCCTTTGATGTCGTGTTAAAAGAAATTGTATTACTGATTTCATGCTTGTTCTCATCACCTCTGTCCGGTTTTACGGTGACGGAGTTTCCGGTTTGCGACGATTCGATTGCTCCGTTGTTGTTCGTATCTTTCGCGAAATCAACATTTGCGGAGTAAGTGATAAAAAGAACTTCTCCATCATTCATGTGGGTGATGGTATAGTCAAAACCACTGGTGGATTCGCTTGTTTTGCTATATCTGCTGCTGTCAATGGGGTTTCCCTGCGCGTCTGTGATTTTGATTGTGCTTATGTCGAGGCTCAAAGCTTCACCGGTAAGGCTGTCAGTAACGCGGACATTTTCGCAATCAAAATCCGCGGTAATTCTGATTCTGTAATCCATTTGTCCGGTTTCCCTGTTGAATGGGTCTCCGTTATGAATTCCGTCTTTGTAAACATAAGCCTGCGGAACAATATCCGTATCAAAGATAATATTTTTTTTGATATTGTCTGAAAAATCAAGATTCTTTTCTTCTCCGTTGAATTTAGCGTCAAAATCGACTTTGAACTCTACGTCAGGGGCAGATTGAAGATAATGGAAGTTTGGATCGGTTGTATCGAAGTTAACTGTTATTTGATCCCCAGATATTTGGTAGGTTGCACCAATATTGTAAGGGTGTCCATCTACGGTGATTGTTATGGTTGTTGGAGTTTGAGCTTTATTAGATGAATCGATACCGGCTGGAATGGGATAGGTTAGTGTATGTGTGTCCGCGAATTGTTTTGTGTTCGTTTCGTGAAAGTGCATTTCAATCGTGTAGGTCGTATCCGCATTGATCACATACTTACCGTTTTTTATCTGTTCATTGTGTTCGCTGTCGTCTTTGACATATATTTTCACATCATCTGATTCTGTGACGAAATCTCTCAAATTGTCGCTGTCAACACCTGATACGGTCGATATAGTACCAAACATAAAAACGACAAATAACAACATAAACAATTTTTTAAAGTTCAACATAACTCTCTCCCCATTTTTCCCTTGAATGTTTTTTTCTGACCAGCGGTGCCGGCGGTTTAGGTGTTTCCGCGCGGGAATGTACCGGCGCCAATAACAAAAGTTCTGAATATATACAATACCGGAATATTGTGAATATTCAGAACTCTATTATGTCTTCAAATATGGCGGGCTTTCGGATATGATTGGTTTATATCCGTTCTCCGCTGAGACCTGATTTTGGTAATATGAATAACTGAAAAATCCGTTATGCTCTCCCATAGCGGTTCTTTCCCTCTCCAACACGAATTTCATTCTCCGATTCGGGAAGGGGCTTGCTGCCGATAATTCCCTAATCGGAATACCATTATTGGAGATTATAGCTTAATTATCGTAAAATGTTAATGAAATCCTTAAAATTTATTAATTTTGACAAAAATTTGGGCTATAGATCTCAAACCTGCCGGGGACTGTCCCTTTATGGGACAGTCCCCATCGTGTATATGCCGCAGCAGAGGGGACAGTCCCATAAAGGGACAGTCCCCGAACAAAGAGAAAACAAGATGTAAGCTAATTTAATCTCTCGGAAAAACCGCCCTTTAACTGATGTGTATCACAAAAAGGGACGGTTACTCCGGAACTGTCCCGCGATGAATGAGTCTTGCACGGAAAAGAAGTCGGATTCTTTGATTAATTAGACATACATCCCCGATGTGCCAAAACAAACACGGGACGGTTCCGGAGTAACCGTCCCAGTCCTTGTTCTATATCCCTACCACACTTTTTGAAAAAAGTCAACGGACAACATTGCCCGTTTTCTTTTTTGAAGTTTGGGTGTAGACTATGGGAAGTAAGGAGTTGTTGGGGACTAAAGCTTGATGGTAGGGGCTGGTCACTGACCACTGGACACTGACTACTAACTACCAACTTCTAACTATCAACTGCGCGAAGCGCGGAGAAGGGAGGAACGGAAGATGATCGAAAAAGACAAAGCGATTCTGGCGGAAGTTACCGACGTGATTGCAGAAGTGAAAAACCACAACGGCAAATCCGAACGGAATTTCCTGATCGAACGTCCGGATGAATTCCCGACGATGGCTATGTCTTTCTGCCATATCAACGCGATGATCATGGAACAGACGGAAGAGCTTTTTGCCGTGACCCGCTGTGCCGACCGTTTCTCCCCGCAGTATCTGAAATTGTGCAAAACGCTGGAAAAAACCGTAAATCACCTCGGCAGTTCTTTTATCACCAAAGAGGCGATGAGCCATAAAAGTTATTTTGATATATCCGAGATCGAATCCCTTTCGGCTCAGCATCTGTATGAGATGATCTGCTTCAACTTCCGCAAATGCGACGCGGCGCTGAACCAGATCAAGCTGGACCGTCATGAATTTGATATTGATTACTTCCATCAGATGCTCAGTTTTGCCAGAACCATGGAACGTCTGAGCGCAGCGGAACACCGCGCTTACGAATATGATCATGGATTCACAGATACATATGAACGCACCAAAAGTGTGTTATCTTTTACCGATAAAGCCGGGAACCCGGAGCCGGACAAAAGGAATAAAAAGGGAATTTCTTTCCGGAGCACGCCGTCATTTCCCATCCGCTATGATGTATTAGAAGAAGCAAAAACTCAGGATCATCAGGAATCCGGAATTTCCGGAGAAGAACATTTGGATGATGAAATCATAGAAGCCGAAATCGCTGCTGTTCCTGTTTCCGATGTTTCTGATTCTTCTGATATAGAATCAGTAAACGGGAATCCCGAAGTATCTGCTGAAACTCCTAATACTGAATCAACTGTGGAAGCAGAGACGGTTCATACAGAGGAAGCTTCTGAAACTGCCAAACCGGATGCTGATATGATTATTCCAAAACAGGAACCGGGAAGACCTTCCCTTTACACAGAACCGTCAGCATATTTTGACATCATTATGTGTGCGATGAAAAGAAGTGCAGGTTCCGAGGAAGAGTCAATCAGTTTTACGGAAGAGGAGATGCGGCAGCTGCTTGCGGATCCGGAATTCTGCAGATATGAAAAGGATCTGGCACAGGCGTTCCGAGAGTATTTTGACAGGATGGATAGTGGGTGAGGAAATGAAGAAGTAAGAAGGAAAAAGGAAGAAGGTAGAAGGAAATAGAATATAGTTTTTGAAAAGCGTTGAAAGTGGCTTTCAGCGCTATGAATGGTTAATCCAACATGCTATCACAGGCACCATAATAAATGAATTTAGGTGCTCGCACACAAAGTGCAGTCTTTTTCTGTCGGCTGCGCGACAACAAAAAGGCCGACCTTGGTGAGCTTTAAATTCGCAGTAAGGTGTCAGGTATCGGGTGTTTACAGACGGTGGTTTGTCAACAGAGGATCAAATAACGTTTTTTATTCCAAATCCGCAGTAAAACATATGGGCTTGGTAATGGGACAGGCCTTTGGGCCTGTCCCATTGATAAAGTGGTCATGGTAACAATTGCAGTGATGGAGAGTGTCACTATTTTTATTATTAATCTTTACAATACCGCTTTATTATGCTAAACTGAAAAAGTACTGAACAATCAGTGCAGATATGTTCCAAAGGAGAGAAAAACCTCATGAAGAAATTATTTGTTATGATGCTGACCCTTACCATGGTCGTTGTGCTGTTCGCCGGTGCTTCCGCCGCTGATACCTTTGTTTTCAAGCACGGTTTCGACCTGGATTATCCTCCGTATTCCTATATTAATGATGAAGGTGAAACCGGCGGTTTTGATGTCGAATTGGCCAAGGCCGTCTGTGATTACTACGGCTGGGAATACGAAGCGGTTCCTTTCAACTGGGACGCCAAAGATCTGGAATTGAATGCCGGTTCCTGTGACTGCATCTGGTCCGGTTTTACTATCAACGGCCGTGAAGATGATTATCTGTGGTCCATCGCTTATTCCGACAACACCCAGATGATCATGGTCAAAAAAGACTCCGGCATCAAAACCCTTGCCGACCTTGCCGGGAAAGTCGTCGGCGTACAGACTGCTACTTCTGCGTATGATCTGTTGAATGACGAAGAAGGACAGGCTGAATTATGCAAGACTTTCCAGTCTCTCGAAGTTTATGAAACCTATACAATCGCTTTCAACGATCTGAAGGCCGGTGCGGTTGACGCCCTCGCGATCGATGTTACCAGCGGCAACTTCCTGATGAGCGGCCAGACTGACTATGAATTTCTGGAAGAAGCATTGGGAAGTGAACAGTACGGGATCGGCTTCCGCAAGGATGATACTGAGCTGCGCGATCAGGTCAATGATGCCCTCATGGCATTGGTTGAAAACGGTACCTATGACGAAATCGGCAAGAAGTATCCTGAAATCTATGATTATCTTTGCCTTGGAAAATAAATAGAAACGGTTTAATACCGGAGAACGAAACGACACACACGCCGGAAAAGGTTTCTTCCGGCGTTTGTGATGAATAAAATGATTTGATAGGAAATCGCTCAATGACATTATCCAAAATGCTTTCGACGATGAGTGTAGGGATGCTGAGGGCCTGCGGATTGTTTGCCTTAACGCTGGCCGGTTCTTTGCCGCTGGGTATGGTGGTGGCATTCCTGCGGAAATCCCGCTTTGCCCCGGTTCGCTGGATCACCCGTGGTTTTATTTCCCTGATGCGCGGGACGCCGCTGATGCTGCAGCTGCTGGCCTGGTACTTCGGTCCATATTATCTGTTCGGCTGGTCGATCCGCGGTTGGCGGTTTCCCGCCCTGGCGATCGGGTTCATCCTGAATTACGCTGCCTATTTCGCGGAGATCTATCGCGGCGGCATCGAATCGATTCCTGTCGGACAATATGAAGCGGCTGAGGTGCTCGGATATACCAAAATGCAGACCTTTATGCGCATTATCCTCCCTCAGGTTGTCAAACGGATCATGCCTTCCGTGACCAATGAAGTCATCACCCTGGTGAAAGATACCTCACTGGCCTTCACATTGGCTTATCAGGAGGTATTTTCCCTTGCCAAACAGATTTCTGCCTCGCAAACTTCGTTTATGCCTTTTGTAATTGCCGGTGTATTTTATTTTGCGGCAAATTACCTGGTCGAGTTTGTCATGGGACGCATCGAAAAATCAATGGATTATTATAAATAAGGCGGGGGACAGCATGATCATTGAAATGAATCACATTAAAAAGCATTTTGACGGGTTGGGCGTTCTGCATGACATCAGTTTTGGCGTCGATAAAGGTGAAGTTGTCAGTGTGATCGGTCCCTCCGGGTCTGGAAAATCCACGCTGCTGCGCTGTGCGACATTTTTGGAAACGATTGATGGCGGTGAGATCCTTTATATGGGGAAACGTGCGGCTTATACCGATGATAATGGAAAAGTGGTTTATGTTTCGCCAAAAGAGCTGCGTCAGTTCCGAAGTTACTGCGGTCTGGTATTCCAACAGTTTAACCTGTTCCCTCACTACAATATTTTGAAGAACCTGACGGACGCACCTATGAAGGTGCAAAAGAAAAGCAGGGATGAGGCAGAGGCCACTGCCATGGAGCTGCTGAGGAAAATGGGTATTGAAGACAAAGCAAAATCCTATCCTTATCAACTTTCTGGTGGGCAGCAGCAGCGTGTAGCCATTGCCCGGGCATTGGCAATGAAACCGGAGATCCTCTTTTTTGACGAACCGACATCCGCGCTGGATCCGGAACTGACGGGTGAAGTGCTGAAGGTGATCCGGCAGCTGGCTGAGGAAAAGATGACCATGGTCGTGGTGACGCATGAAATGCCTTTTGCGAAAGCGGTCAGCAATCGAGTGATCTTCATGGCGGACGGGTTGATTGTGGAGCAGGGTGATCCTTCCGCGGTTTTTGATAATCCCAAGGAAGAACGGACGAAGCAGTTTTTGCGTGTATTTGAGAATTAGGTGTCGGGTTTCGGGTATCAGGTATCAGGTGTTGGGTGTCGGGTGTCAGGTATCAGGTGTAAGGTTTTGGGGTGTCAACGATATCTTTTAGATAAGTGATTTTATGAATAGTAATTCCTATCGATACAGTATTTTTGATCCGGCGGGGAATGTTACGGCTTTGGTGGAAGGTGACGTGCGTATTGAAGACCAGCCTGATGTTGCGGCTGTGATCATGAAAGCGCATCCGGAAGTAGAACAGGTCGGATTCGTTCATTTTCCCGATCCATCGGAGGACGGATATGATATAGATCTGCGTATGGCGGGCGGGGAATTTTGCGGGAATGCGTCATGCTGTGCCTCGGTATTTTATGCTTTGAATCTGTTTCATTCTGCACCGGATCAATCAATTGGCGTGAAATTGCGTGTATCCGGAACGTCTGATCCGGTTTCTGTCAGCGTTGAACCGGTTGACGCAGTTACCTTCAAAACTTCGATTGAAATGCCTGCCCCTATTTCGATAAGTAAAAGAAGGTTTACCTATAATCAGTTGTCTGATGAATTACCGGTTGTCATCATGGAGGGTATCATTCACATCATCATAACGCCGGATTCTCACTTTTATGATTTCGTCCATAATTCTAAGGAAACGCTGAATAATTTAGAAGAAGGCGAGAGGTCAGTTCCCTACATACCTCAGGCGGACTCTTCCCGATCCCGAATTAATCAGTGCTTCCCTAATGATGCCGAGTTGGCAGTTCAAAAATGGTGTAATGAATTGCAGTCAGATGGTTTAGGCCTGATGTTTTTGAACCGGGAAAATGACGCATATCATTTGACGCCGCTTGTCTTTGTTCCCGGAAGCGGAACCATATTTTGGGAAAATTCCTGTGCCAGCGGCAGTGCCGCGGTTGGAATGTATCTGGCTCAAAATGAGGGCAGGAAGATTTTACTCACACTGTATGAACCGGGTGGAAAACTTTCTGCCGCAAGTGACCCGATGACGGGGAAAACAATACTTTCCGGTGCTGTTCGAACTGTTTCCAAATCATAGGGATATGAAAACAGAAGAATGAGTATCGTATATATGTGATATAGAGCGTTTTATTTACCTTATTCAGTGAAACTTGTATCGTAACTGCTCTAAGCATGTAAAATCGTGATATCCGGACAAGCACCCTCCGACTTGAATCCGCTTCTATGGTTACAGTCCCGATACTGAACAGGTACCTTTTCTCCTAAAAATTCATATATTCCGAAACGCGGTTTAAATAATTGTCAGAATTGACAATGCTGTTATAATTCAATAAACTTTGGATTACGGGCGTTTATGTCATTTTTGAGAAAAGTCAAAAAATATTCCCGTGTTCTATGAAAAGTAAGTATTTAGAGCATACGCCAACCGGGTAATTCGGACAGTCCCCTTCGACTCAAGAATGAGTTTGCGGTAACAGTCCCGGTACTGAACAGTTACCATGAAAAGCGTAATTTTATTGAGGAGAATAATATCATATGAATGTGATAGATCCGAACATGACAATGGGATACAATCCGCAGCAGGAGAATTACGGTAATGGGAACAGCGCTCAATTCGTGGTGAATGTTTTTGATGGAACCGGACAGCCGTATACCGTTGATCTTCGTTCTTTTCAAAAGCAGGTGGTTACATTTGGACGGGAAAGAGACAATGATATTGTCCTGAATTCCGGATTCGTCTCAAGACACCATGGCTATTTTCGTCTGGAAGGAAATTCCTGCACGATCAATGATCAAAACAGCAGCAACGGTACTTATCTCAACGGGGGCAGAATAACAAGCTCTGTGCTTCAGGATGGAGACCGGATCCAAATTGACAAGTTCCCGCAGACTGAGCAGAACGGTGTGTTGTTTATCTTTAGTACAAGAAAAGAATCTGTAATCTGGCAGTCAATTACTTTATCCGACAAACAGCAAATAACTATCGGACGGAGCTCGGGTTGTGATGTAGTCCTTGACCATCAGAGTGTTTCAAAACTTCATGCGTATATCCAAAATTATGGCGGAAAGTTCCTCTTGATAGATAATAACAGCCTGAATGGTGTGTATGTCAATGGAAAAAGGCTGCGAGGCTCTTGTTATTTACAGGATAAAGATGTAATCGTCATCACGAATTCCAAACTGCTTTACAGTGAAGGCATTTTGAATTACTGCGTATATAAAAACGGTATCGGGCTTGAAGCTGTGGATATCGTGAAACGGGTCCGATCGGGTCGAAAGGATAAAGTAATCTGCAATCATGTCTCACTGACCATTTCCCCCTGCAGTTTTACCGGTATCATCGGCGGATCCGGGGCCGGGAAAACGACGTTCATGAACTGCCTTTGCGGATATAACAAAGCAACCGAAGGTCAGGTGCTGATCAATGGGGTTGACCTGTACGCGAATTATGATTCCTTCAAAAGTATTATCGGTTACGTTCCGCAGCAGGACATCATCCATGGAAATCTGCCCCTGCGGGAGATGCTGGAATATGCCGCGAAACTCAGAATGCCTCCCGATTCGACAAAGGAAGAACGCAGTGCTCGTGTAAGCGAGGCAATACGTACTGTTGAATTAGAAGGCCACGAAGGAACCATGATCAATCTGCTAAGCGGCGGTCAACGGAAACGTGCTTCCATCGCGGTGGAGCTGCTTTCCGATCCGAAGCTGTTTTTCCTGGATGAGCCTTCCTCGGGGTTGGATCCCGGTACTGAAAAGAACCTGATGTATACCATGCATAACATGGCCCGTCGGGGAATCACAATTATTTTGATCACACATACGATTCAGAACATCAACCTGTTCGATAAAATCATTTTTCTTGGAAAAGGCGGAAACCTGTGTTATTACGGGGATCCGAAGCAGGCTCCGTCATTTTTTGGCGTAGAGCATCTTTCCGATGCTTATATGCTGACAGAATCGCACGCGGAAGAATACCGGGACCGCTTTGCAAACAGCGGAATGATGGGCGGTAATACATACGGGGTGACAGGGGGAAAGCTTTCTGTTCGGCAAGATCATGAGACAGTCGGACGGAAATTCAAAAAAATCTTCAGCCATACAGCTACGTTATCCGTCCGTTACCTGAAGACACTGCTTAATGACAGGCAGCGGATGATTCTGCTTTTGCTGCAGCCGCCGTTGCTGGTGATGATGATCGCTTTCACGAAAGATGGCCATGAATATGAGCGCCGGACGATCACGATGTCGCTGCTGTTTGCGCTCTCCTGTTCCGCGTTTTGGATCGGTGTTTTGAGCGCTATCCAGGAGATTTGTAAAGAGAATGTGATTCTTAAACGGGAGAATATGGCGGGGCTGAGTTTGTTTGCCTATATCACCTCTAAAGTATTGATTCTTACGTTATTATGCGCAGTTCAGTCTCTGCTTCTTACAGTGTTTTACAGTATGATGGTTGGGCTGCCAAAAAAGGGTGTAGCACTCTCTCCGTTTCTGGAAGTGCTGTTGACTGTGTTTTTGACATCACTTTCCGCTGCGACGCTGGGGCTTTTGGTCTCGTCATTTTTCAGTAATCCGGATCGGGCATTGGTTGTCGCTCCGCTGCTGATCATGCCCCAAATCCTGTTTTCCGGTATCCTGTTTGAATTGGAAGGCATCAAAAACACAATCTCTTATTTCACAACCTGCCGCTGGGCGATGAAGGCGTTTGGTATCACTGCGAATTTGAATACCCTTCCTGATATTTTTGGAGGGAAAATTCCTATGGAAATCACAACGCCGAAAGATATTTTTAATTATGCCGCGTCCAATATGCATCTTGCATGGTTGGCGCTGCTGGCGATGACTGTCGTCTGTTATCTTTTCAGTTATATTTCTATGAGAGTCAGAAAAATATAAGGGAATTCATTCTGAAGACTATCATCAGGTATTTCCTTTTTTGATTGATAAGACCGATTTTTTATAAGGAGAAGTTATTATTATGCCGAAGATCACGTTCATGGGAGCCGGTTCCACCGTGTTCGCCAAAAATGTCCTGGGTGACAGTATGATGACACCAGCATTGGAAGAAAGCACTATCGCGCTGTATGATATTGACGCGGTACGGTTGGATGAGTCCGCAGCAATGCTGGAGGCTATCAACCGGTCCAACGGTTCTAAAGCCCGTATCGAAAAATATCTGGGAGTGGAAAACCGTAAAGATGCACTGAGAGGCGCGAATTATGTTATTAATGCCATTCAGGTCGGAGGATACGATCCCTGTACGATTACTGATTTTGAAATTCCGAAAAAGTATGGGCTGAAGCAGACCATCGCGGATACGCTGGGCGTCGGTGGTGTGTTCCGTGCATTGCGTACGATTCCTGTGATGATGGATTTCGCCCGGGATATGGAAGAGGTGTGTCCGAATGCTTGGTTTCTCAATTACACCAATCCGATGGCTATGCTCACCGGAGCCATGCTGCGTTACACCCAGGTGCAGACAGTCGGGCTTTGCCACTCTGTCCAGGTCTGTGCGCCGACACTGCTCAATGAACTGAATATGGGGTACGATGATTCTGTACAGTATAAGATCGCCGGTATCAATCATCAGGCATGGCTGCTGGAATGTACTCGAAACGGAGAAGATTTGTATCCGGAGATCAAGCGGCGTGCGAAGCTGCTGAACGCTGGAAAACTGGATATCGGTACTTTCGATGAATGGGTGCAGCGCATGACTAATGGAGAACCGCGTCCGGGTGAGTGGGTCGACCGCATGCGTGAAGAATATGATCTCTATCAAAAGACCGGACATCATGGCGATATGGTTCGTCTGGAACTGATGCTACGGTTTGGATATTACATCACCGAATCCAGTGAACATAATGCAGAGTATACGCCCTACTTCATCAAACGCAATTATCCTGAATTGATCGAGCGCTTCAACGTGCCGCTGGATGAATATCCCCGCCGCTGTATTCGCCAAATCAAGGACTGGAAGGAACGAGGCCATGAACTCACGCAGAATCCGAACCTGACACATGAACGGTCTCGTGAATATGCAAGCTATATCATGGAGGCAATGGAGACCAATGTGCCGACGCAAATTGGCGGGAATGTGTTGAACGATGGCTTGATTACTAATCTGCCATATAATGCCTGTGTGGAAGTTCCCTGTCTGGTTGACCGCAATGGCGTGCAGCCGACCGTAATCGGCGATCTGCCTGAGCAATGTGCCGCACTTAACCGGACGAATATCAACGTGCAGCTGCTGGCCATCGAAGCTGCTATGACCCAGAAGAAGGATTATATTTATCAGGCTGTTATGCTCGATCCGCATGCGTCCGCAGAGCTTTCCATTGACGATATTGTCTCTATGTGCGATGAGCTGATTGAAGCCTACGGTGACTGGCTGCCGAAATATAATTAGTAAAGAACAGTTAAATTTTGGATCGGGGACGGTTTTTGTGCGAAACACAGAACTGTCCTCGTACATTTGCAAAAATAATCATTATTTTACGGAAAGTAAAGATTTCGTTTAGAAATGTAATTACTGAAAATAAAACCGGCAGAATTATTTTCCGCCGGCTTTTTATTGATTTATCTTAAAAGGCACAATTTTTGACTTTCGAAGGTACAGCGGGAAAGCTTGTTTTGGCAATATGCTCTCCCGCCTCAGGTTATTGATGCTGTTATTGGACGATATGGATGAGGTCTTCGATCAGTGCAGCTGCGGTTTCTTTTCTTCCGGCACCCGGACCGATCAGCGTGATTTCACCCAATAGATCCGAACGATATTGGATCGCATTGCCTGCTCCTTTGATGTTCGCAAGCGGATTGTCTTCGTGGAGCAATACGGGTTTTACAGAGGCTTCAACACCATTCTCGGTCTTTTTTACTGCGCCGATGAGCTTCCAGTGGAGTTTATCTTTCAGCGCTTTTTGTACATCATCCAAGGTTATATCCGAAATCCCTTCACGCTCAATGTCTTCCGGTTTAATGAATGTACCGAAAACAAGATGAGATAAAATTGCAATCTTCCCCGCAGTGTCGAATCCCTCGACATCGCCGCTTGGGTCTGCTTCTGCATATCCAAGAATCTGAGCTTCTTTCAGTGCTTCGGCATATGTGGAACCATGTTCCATTTCTGTCAGGATAAAGTTTGTCGTACCGTTCAAAATGCCTTTGATCTCGGAAATTCCGGTAATCAGCAGACTGTCTGTTGCCAGGCGCAAAGCGGGTGTACCACTCATTACGGTGCCCTCACAGCCGATTTTTACACCGTTATCTCTGGCCAATCCTTTCAACATGCTGTAATGTAGAGCGATCGGACCTTTGTTGGACGTGATGACATGTTTCCCGGAAAGCAATGCTTCCTGGCAATGGAGAACAGCCGGTTCGCCGGTTTTGAGGTCCGTGAAGCTGAGCTCAATGATCACATCGGATTCGGCGTTTCGGATCATCTGGATCGTGTTCCAGTCTTGATAGAATGACGGATCCATTCCATAAAAATCTTTCGCTGAGACAAGTTCCTTCAGCGGGAGTCCGTCAGGGGCGTAGATTGTGCCGTATCGGATATCTGTTATGGCGGTGACCACAAATTCAAGGCCTAATTCATTTCTGAAAAATGTTCTCTTTTCAATGAGAGCCTGGATAAACCCATGCCCCACATTTCCAAAGCCAATCATACCGATTTTTATGAGTTTCATAGCATTCCTTTCGAAGGGTTTATGGTTGATTGTCAAATGCCTTATTTCCCGAAGAATCTTCTCGCGATCAGTTCGCCATTAAGAATTGATCCGCCGGCAGCTCCACGAATTGTGTTATGCGAAACAGAAACAAAGCGGTAATCCAGTATTGTATCTTTCCGGATTCGTCCAATGCTTGTTGCCATTCCGTTTTCAAGATCACGGTCCAGACGCGGCTGTGGTCGGTTGGGTTCTTCATGATAGATGATTGCCTGTTTCGGACATGACGGCAGGCTCCTGGTGACTTCGGGAACCTGGAAGTTCTTTACAGTTTCGATCAATTCTTCAACTGTTGGCTTTTCTTCTGTAGCGATTGTGCAGCAGATGGTATGAGCATCAACAACAGCGACCCGGTTCGTATGAGAAGAAATAGCCATCGGGTGCAGGGATAGTGAATCCGCCTGCATTGTTCCCATGATTTTCTTCGGTTCGAATTCAAGTTTTTCTTCTTCACCGCCAATATAGGGAATCACATTATCAATAATATCCAGAGAGGGAACGCCCGGAATGCCAGCCCCGGAAAGTGCCTGCATGGAAAATGCAAAGAGCTGTTTTACATGATACTTTTGATCAATGGCATGCAGCGGAATAACGAAACCGGTTGTTGTACAGTTCGGGTTGGTGATAATTCCGCCCGACCAACCGTATTGACTGTGTTGGAGTTCGATCAGATCCAGATGATCCGGATTGATTTCAGGAACAAGCAGCGGTACCAGCGGATCTTTTCGGTAGGCTGATGCATTGGAGCTTAAATACATTCCTGCTTTTGCGAAATCAGGTTCAATTTCCTTCGCAATGTCAGCGGGAAGCGCGGAAAAAACGATTTTCGCATGTTTTAATGCTGATGCTTCGGTAGGCAGCAGCTTCATATTTTTTACATAATCAGGCATTGGTTTGGAGAGAAACCAATGACATGCTTCCTGATAGGTTTTTCCTTCAGATCGTTCAGATGCGGTAACTTCAACCACTTCAAACCAGGGATGTCCATCCAACAGGGAAATCATTCGCTGTCCGACACTGCCCGTGCTTGCCAATACTGCAACCGGAATTTTATTGTTCATAAATAATACCTGCCTTATTACATAAAATAAAAGAAAAGCTGCCTCTGTGTGAGACAGCTGCCAATTTATGACTTAATGATCCAACTGCCTCAGTGTATCAAAAACAAACCACGACCGATAGTAGTGGTAATCATAGCAGTAATGGTGTAATCATTAGTTTTTAAATTCATGAGGTAAATTTAACACTTCTTAAGTATATTGTCAAATAAAAAGTGGATTATTTGTTTAAATTCATTACACTTTTGTATTTCTCCATTTCCTTTGCAGTGTTTTATTGATATAATTTCACCGCATATATATTTTATAGCTTTATGATAGTTGGAGTAATATGAATAAAATCAAGGCAGCGAAATTAAATGAAAATGCTGTTTTACCGACGAGAAAACATCCGAATGACGCAGGAATTGATTTTTATGCTGTTGAACCAATCGTGATTGCTGCTCATGATTTCGGAGTTGTTAAAACAGGAATTACGATAGAAATTCCTCAGGGATTTGTTGGTTTATTGATGCCCAAAAGCCGAAACAATCATCTTTTGGGAGCAGGTGTTATTGATGCGGGATACCAAGGTGAAATTCAAATCAAAATTTCAAACATTAAAGACGAACCGCTTGAAATCGGGTATGGTCAGGCAGTAGGACAAATGCTGATCATACCGATCGAAACCCCGGAAATAGAAGAAATTGATATAGCTGAGATTCATTCGAAAGTATCTGAAAGAGGAGCAACCGGTGGTATTTTAGGAAATTCAAAATAAATAAGCTGGCAATATTCAACAGTCTGGTAAATAAGACTGAACACAATATAAAGGACGATTACGAGATTATCAAGTAATCGTCCTTCAACCAGAAAGAAAGATAATTGGATAGATAAAATCCTTGTATATCTACATTCGAATAGTTTCGGTATTATGAATTTTTACCGAAAACCCAGTTAGTACCTGACTTTTCATAATCGACGATTTCTTCCGTTTTAAACCAAAGAGCAATTTCGCGCTCGGCAGTAGAAACAGCATCCGATGCATGGATCAGGTTGCGATCCATCTTTGCAGCAAAATCATGGCGAATCGTACCGGGTGCAGCTTCTGTCGGATTTGTGGAACCGACTGTCTGGCGAACTGCTTTTACCACATTATCACCTTCCCAAACCATGGCGAAAACAGGACCGGATGTGATGTAAGAAATCAAACCATTGTAGAATGGTTTTCCTTCATGTTCAGCATAATGTTTCGCTGCCAGTTCATCACTTACCTGCATGAACTTTGCAGCACAAAGCTGGAATCCTCTGTTTTCAAATCGTTTTACGACCTCACCTATCAGTCCACGCTGAACGCCATCAGGTTTGACACATACAAAAGTTTTCTCCATTTTATTATTCCTTTATCCTTTTATAGAATTATATAATTCAGCCAAATCTGTGTTTTCCGGGAAGAGAATAACCAATTTTTCCAGTTCTTCTTCAACTGCTGGTAAACAATTTGGCTTATCAATCAATTTCTTGTATAATTGTACACCAAGATCCTGTTGGTCGGTACTAAAACAGCGCCAAGCTTCTCTCATCATTTGCCTTTCTTCGGCTGAAGGCGTTTGTTTCAATTGTTCACTATCGTTTTCTGATGATGTTTCTTTTTTATCAGATTCGTTATTTGAAGAGATTGTATTTATTTTTTCCGGATTGGGATCAATTGGTTCAAACCCTCTTGATGCGATGTGTTCCAAAAAGTTGAAGGCTTCATCTAACTCGCTTGAGACAGTGAGGGGTACCTTTCCTGTGGATTGTTGATCATCTGCAAAGGATTTTTCCACAGCAGATTTTGATGTAAAAAAAGAATTACGATAAAACAATTCGCCTTCATTGATAATACTCTGGACTGTTTCTTCTGAGATTGAGGAACTGGTTGTAATCGGCAGAAGTTCCAGCCAGGAAGGTAATTTTGTGTTGTCGTTTAGAATCAATTTTTCACTTGCCTGATGCCAGCCGATTCTGACTCTTGTACCGGGAATCCCGGTCCAATCATAATAGGAAATGTTGATTGGAAAATGCTGACCGATAATCTCTTCATCACGGATTTCCCAATGTTGATATTGTGGATCCAGTTCGATGAGTTTGTTTATATATTGATTAAATTTCATTCTGTCATGTTTGGAATAATAAACAGCCAGCGTTCTGAGCGCGGTTTGATTGTAGGGTTCTCTGCGCAAAACCGATTCCAACAACCAAATTCCTTTTTGATAATCGCCCTTCTCATAATATGAAAGACCAAGGAAAAGAACAGGCAGATTTTGCATCGGTTTTTTTTCAGCGGAAAGAAAGCGTTTACATGCAGAGGTGTAATCATGTTTGTGGTATGCGCGGATACCTTCTGAAAACTCATTCAAAAGACGGTCGTCGGATGATAATGTAACACTATGTGTATTCATCCATGCGGAAAGATCTCTTTCTACAGCCGTGTTATCAGGCTGTAGACATTTTGCGGTTTCGCAATGTGTAATAGCATTTTCCGTTCGTCCACATTCTACATATGTATAGGCAAGTGATATATGGTTTAGGAAATTATCCGGCTGAGCGGAACAAAGACGAAGGTATGTATCTAATGCACCATTATAGTTATCCATCTCCAAAAAAGTTCGTCCCAATCGTTCGTAAATTCGAAGCATTTTCGGATATTGGCGCAATAAATACAGACAATGGAAAGCTGCCTGTTCAAGATTTCCATTGTCTATAAGATTATCGATTTTTTTTAGATAATTGTCAATTTCAATGATAGGCATTATGACTCTTTCGGAATGAAATTATTTTAAATCATCCCGGAGGTAATCACGAAGTATTTTTTGCACGGAAGGGTGTCGCAGTCGGGAAAGCGCTTGAGCTTCAATTTGGCGGACTCTTTCGCGAGTCACACCCATTTTATTGCCTACTTCTTCCAGTGTGTAAGCTTGACCGTCCAGAAGGCCATAGCGAAGCTGCAGAATCCTTACTTCACGAGGCGGTAGATCGTTTAGGATAATCTGCAAATGCTCTTTTAATAAATTGTATGTGGCAGAGTCTGCCGGAGCCGGAGCGTCATCATCTTCTATAAAATCACCTAATACTGAATCCTCTTCATCATCTGTAGGTGTTTCGAGCGACAATGGACGTCTGGCAACCTGTATCATATTTTCAACTTTTTTGATTGGTACATCAAGTTCTGCTGCTAATTCTTCTACGGATGGATCACGTCCGAGTTTCTGTGTCAGCTGATGCTGATAACGTAGCAGTTTATTGATTTGGTCACCCATGTGGACAGGAACACGAATGGTACGGCCTTGATCCGCAATAGCTCTGGTTACAGCCTGACGAATCCACCAGGTTGCATAGGTACTGAATTTATGCCCGCGGCGATAGTCAAATTTTTTGGTTGCCCGAATCAACCCAATATTTCCTTCTTGGATTAAATCGAGAAAAGGTACACCGCGCCCCATATATTTCTTAGCGACAGAAATAACCAAACGTGAGTTAGCTGTAATCAAATGATCACGTGCAGCCCAGCTGTCTTCTATGTTTTTACGCAGCTCCAATCGACGTTCCGGTGTGACATTTACACGTGCTAATTCTTCACGGGAAATTCTTCCTTTTTCGATTCGCTGTGCAAGTTCTACTTCTTCATCAGCAGTTAGAAGTGGTACGCGGCTAACTTCTTTCAAATAAAGACCAATCGTGTCGTCAGTGTCAATATTAGAAAGATCATCGGAAAGACCAATAGCGTTTCCCTCATCTTCTTCATCGATATCAGACAGGTCAAGATCTTCTTCATCTACGTCATCTGATTGAGTTTCCTCCGTATATTGTATTCCCGCATTCATTAAAGCCGCAAAGGCTTCCTCGAGCTGATCTACATCTTGTTCAGCATCGGGGAAAAAACGAAGAATGTCATCAATGGTGACGAACGATTTTTGCCGGCCATACTCGATAAGCTGTGAAATGGCGGAATCATTTTCATATTCTTCAGTATTCATGTTGATTAATTCTTCTTCCATAAATTTTTTTTATCCCTCAGTCATTTTTCTACTAATAGAGAATACACTCTTTTTTGAAAAAATCAATAGGTAATTTAAAAAATATCAGGGAAATTTTAAATTTCCCTGATGAATACTTTTCTGTATTTATACTATAAAAAGTTTTATTCCGAAAAAAAGCTTACAATGATCGTAGCAGGACCTGCATGAACCATAATTGCAGGAGGTAAATTCAGACATGGAATATTTGCTGCGCCAAATTTTGTTTTGAATTCGTTTTCAAGAAATGGAATATCAGGGTTGTCTGCTGTAGTACTGAAAGAAAAATGTCCTTCTTTGTAATCTTTACATTCTGTTTCAACAAGTTCAACCAAACGAGCTAATGCTTTTTTCTTGGTACGCTGTTTTTCAAAAGATTCAACGCGGCCATTTACTATAGAAAGGATGGGTTTTATCTGAAGAACGTCTCCCAAAAGTTTGGATGCTCCTCCAATTCGTCCTCCTTTATAAAGATATTCAAGCGTATCTACAACTGCATAAATTTTCGCATGAGCAATTTTTTCATTTACAAGGTTTTCAATTTCATCCAGAGATTTTCCTTCGTCAGCCCATTGTTTTGCCATTTTGAGTAATTCCGCCTGTATACTGCCGATTTGTTTTGAGTCGATCACGCGAACATCAAGATCCGGATAGTCTTCCAGCGCAGTCAAGGCGCTGCGAACTGTTCCACTTAATTGTGAAGATGGGCAAATAATAATACCACTGTCTCCTTTTTCAAGCATATCCTGATAAATCGGTGTATATAGAGACGGCGGTGGTGCTGCAGTTTTTGGAAGTTGTGTGGATTCTTTCAGTTTTCTCACAAAAGTGGCACTGTCAATTTCAGTATCGTCACGATAAGTCTCTTCACCAAAAATCACCAGTTGTGGAATATATTCAATGCCAAGATCTTTCGCTTGTTCGAGTGTCATGCCACTGGTAGTATCTCCGAATATTCTAATCATAAAACCCCCTTCATTTTATGAAATTTGCTGCCTCTTAAAGAAAACCAAAGAGGAAAGATGGTTTTAAGAAATTATTTGCGTATAAATCAAATATACAAAAGCAAATAATTGTTTTACACAAAATCAATTATATGACAACTTTGTAATATTGAATTATTTTCCCAACAAATTTATTAATTTGTGTAAAGAAATCCCATGTCGTAAAAATTGACATGGGAATAAAAATCAAAATCCGTTTACGCCTTTTTGATCGGTAAGCATTTGCCGAATCGCCTGGTCATTTATTACCGCCGGAATATCCGCAACTTTTGTAAAACGCGGATATCCTTTTATATCTGCGAACAGTCCTGTTACCTTTTTATAATAGGGCGGCCGCTCACTCAAACAATAATACAAATCGCAATCATCGTAAAACGCTTCTTCTCCCGGATCAAGAGTCAATCTGTCCGGAGCTTTGATAACGTGCGGTTCCTGATAAAAAGTTTTTTCAGATCCGTCTGACATTACAAAGCCAACTCTGCTGATTTCAATTGGTCGTCGGCCTGTATTTTGCAAATATAAATCGAAAGTAACAAAACTTTTTTTTCTGAAAGATTCCAGAACAGCATCTTCTATTTTAAATGAAATGCTGAGCGGAGGTTTCTGATATGATTTTACAAGTCTTATGATCAGCCGGACAATTAGGCAAATAAAGCCTATGATACAAATTAGAAACGCAGTAACTCCAAGAAAGTCTGCTTTTTCAAGTGAAAGATACCAGTTAATTTCAGCATTGATATTGTTAAAGAATTCTGCCATAAGTCACCTCAATTTTTTATTATAACCCAATGAATAAAATATACAAACTTATTGTAACGGAAAATAGTAAATTCGAAAGTAAAACTGCCATACTTGCGTAGGTTTCATCAGCGTGATAGCGCTGACTGAGAATGTAATCATTCAATGCGGCGGGAAGCATTGCGATAATTACGAGGGCATTGAGCCACCATTGATCCAGTGCAAAGATATATTTACCGATGAACCATGCGGCGAGTGGGCAAAATACAAGTTTAATGACTGCACTGAGCAGCGCATTGAAGAAAATTTTTGGCGATGCTATTTTTTCTTTCGATTGGGCACAAGTAAGTCCAAGGGCAAACATACCTGCTGTTGTGGTTGGTTTGCCTAAAAGATCTGCAGTATCTATGATTACTTTGGGAACGGATATTTTCAGGTAAAGCAGCAATGCGCCTATCAGCGGAATAAAAATATTTGGGTTTTTGATAGCGCTTTTTATTGCGTGTGAGGCACCTTTTTTCGATTTTGAACCGGAAAATATATCAAGAAGGAAAATCATCAGGGGAAAGGTAAGAATACCATGAACAAGAATGGTGATTACATTCGGAATTACGTTATTAAATAATGTCAGGAAAACTGGAATTCCTACGTAAGAGATGTTTCCATAAAAGCTGCAAAGACTGTGTACAATTAGGTTAGAGCCTTCGAGATTAAAAATTTTTTTGTAGAATAATAGCAGGAGACAAAATACGCTCATTTCGAAAACAATCAGAGCTAAAGCATAACGTAAATTGAAAACAGTCTCTATATCGGATGTAACAATATTAACAAAAGAAACAGCAGGAGCACTGAAATAAAATAAAAAGGTACACAATGCGTCACTTGTGTTTTCAGGCAGTAGTTTCAGTTTTCCTGCAAAAAAACCTATCAATGCCAATATGAAAATTGGAATTAGTTTTGCTATGACAGTCTCCACTGTTCCTCTTTTTACAATTTTTATAAATTTATAGCTAACCTTCAATAGGTAAAAAAGTTATTTAATCAAAAAAATATCATTAACAATAAAAAGCTTAAACTAATGCTGGCTTTTCTCATAGTGTCAAGGTTTCTTTTATACCTGTGTAATAAATCTTGTTTTTATGTGCCAAGTCTAAATTTGAATTATAATACTTGATATAGACCGGAATACCGGCTTGGATATAGGTATAAATGACAATTCAGGCAATTTTATTCATTCTAATTCTTTCTTCATTTTACGGCTGTCTGTTTCATTTGATTACAGGCGGGAATTTTTTTATGATGATAATGGATATGGTTATCGCGACAGGTGGATTTTTTGCTGGACAATTCATTGGGAATGTCATTGGCAGGGAGTTAATCCAGGTAGGCGTTATTAATTTGGGGTGGGGAACCATAATCAGTTTTATTTTTCTCCTGATTGGCAGTATGGTCAGCCGTCCGTTATTCTGACCGGATTACTTTGGTTGCTCGAAGTCCTTTCCCTGTATTTGTTATTGTGAATCGAACCGATTCGCCTTCTGATAAATTACGGAAACCATCGGTAAGTATGTCTGTGTAATGTACAAAGACTTCCCTGCCGTCTTCGGTTAGTAAAAATCCAAAACCTTTATTCGTGTTGAACCATTTTACTGTTCCCTGTACGTTATCATCCATTTATTTAAACAATCCTTTCTGATTTTTTTTATTTATTATAACTGTCCAGAACAAGAAGACACAAAAAAATTAAGTAATTTATTGTTTTATATAACGATAAATTTTGTATTCCGTGCAAAATGTTCCCCTGTAAATCGACGCTGAAGAGGTTTTTCGAACGTATTCTTACCTGAATAGATACATTATCCGATGAAATTTGTCGTCATCCGACTCAACAATCATTCTCTTTGAAAAATAAGGCGGCATTTTCTAAAGCTCTTTCAGAATATTTCACGTATCGTTCTCTTTTCGAGCGAATTTTTTCAGATAGCGGTGGGAGAATTCCAAAATTTGCCTTCATTGGCTGGAAGTGCTTTGCTTCTGCGGTTGAAATGTAATGGAAAAGAGCTCCTGAGATCATTTCTTTTGGCAGAACAAGCAAATCATCTCCTTTGATCTGACGAGCCGCGTTAATACCAGCTAAAAGTCCCGCAGCAATATTTCCCATATACCCTTCAACACCACAAAGCTGTCCTGCAAAAAAGACTGAAGGGTGGTTAATCATCTGCAGTGAGGCATTCAAGACCCCTGGTGCGCAGATATAAGTATTTCGATGCATTTGTCCATAACGAATAAACTGCGCATTTTCAAGTCCGGGAATCATTCTGAATACACGTTCCTGCTCTTTTTGTAAAAGATTCGTCTGAAAACCGACAAGATTATATAAACTTCCGGACAAATTGTCCTGTCTCAGTTGCAAAACTGCCCATGGCCGTTTTCCTGTCCGGGGGTCGATCAAACCGACAGGACGCATCGGTCCAAAAGCCAAAGACTGAACTGATCTTGCTGCAAGAACTTCAACAGGCAGGCATCCTTCAAAGAAGGTCTTTTTTCCAGCAGTAACTCCAGAATTGATTGCTTCTTCGAAACTCTTTAATGGGATTCGTTCTGCATTAACCAAGGCTTCAACAAAAGTCTCATATTCTTCCTTGGTAAATGGACAGTTGATGTAATCCCCAGTGTCGTCGGGATCTTTGCTGTATCTTGAACCTTCATAAGCAATGTTCAAATTGATCGATGAATGTTCAACGATAGGTGCTATCGCGTCAAAGAAGAATAAATTATTAGTACCGCATAATCGTTTGATTTCGTCAGAAATTGCCGGCGAACTTAGTGGGCCGGAAGCGATAATTACCGTTCCGTCATCCGGAATTTTTCGAACTTCCTTGCGGATCAATGTAATGTTCGGATGATTTATTATATGTTTTTCGATTTCACGGGAAAAGATTTTTCGGTCGACAGCCAAAGCGTTTCCTGCCGGAACTGCGGCGGTTTCAGCACAATTTACAAGTAATGATCCGGCTAACCTAAGTTCCTCTTTCAGAACACCGGAAGCTCGGTCTTTCAGGTTGGAACCGAGCGAATTGGAGCAGACAAGTTCACCTAAATCTCCGCCGGTGTGAGCGCCGGTAGAAACTTCCGGACGCATTTCATAAAGTGAAACAGAAATTCCTCTGTTGGCTGCCTGCCATGCAGCCTCACATCCTGCCAAACCGGCACCGATAATTGTTAGTGTTTCTTTTTTTTCTTCCATTACTTAATTGTATCATCTAAATTATTTAATTACGATTATTTACGAAATTGTAAGGAAAAATTGTCAAACAACTACCTTGTGTTGACTTTTTTTCGCTTTATGAGTATAATTCAGCAATTGAATTTTAATATGGGAATTTAGGACTTTTTAATTTTGCGATGAAAACGCCAGCCTATACCTCAAAGCATGATCTCTTCATAATTGACGAGATTGAAAAAAATCCTGATACAGCACAGGCTTCCATTGCTCAAAATATAAATGCAGCTGTTGGTTCTATTGACCTGCATATCAAGTGGCTGTTTGAGTCCAAATTTATAAAAGTCCAGCGCAGTGAAAAGCGCAGATTGAAATATAGCATAACTCCAAAAGGAATTTTCCGCAAAAGTGAATTAATAAAAGATTACATTTTCGAATCAATGACGATATATCGCGAAATAAGAGAGGAAATTAGTTCAATATATATATTTACGATGATAAAAAATAAAAATTTCCTCTGTTTTTTGTGAGATTATCTGTGAAATTTGTAAATTGAACTGTTTGAAAAAAAAATTGGGGTTCTTGAAGATCATGATAATAATTTTACGACATTAATAGATAGAGATATCGATTTGATATATCAGGAACCAATAAAATTAAAAGAGAATAATTATTAGATTCTAATCAATAAAATGATTAAAGACTGGATAAAGACGTGAACGCAGTGAAAACAGAAACCATTCAAACTGTAATCCAACCGACAAAAGGCTGGAAAATGGTTAATTTCAAAGAATTGTTTATGTACAGGGAATTGATATTCTTCCTTACATGGAGGGATTTGAAAGTTCGCTACAAACAGACAATATTAGGTGTAGCCTGGGCTGTGATTCAGCCGTTAATGACCATGGTGGTGTTTTCTATTTTCTTTGGTGGTCTTGCAAAAGTCCCTTCAGACGGAATCCCGTATCCGTTGTTTTCTATCGCCGGACTAATGCCCTGGCAATTGTTTGAGAATTCAATGCGTACTGCGAGTAAATCGCTTGTCGCAAACCGGAATATGATTACAAAAATCTATTTTCCACGTGTGATTCTGCCAATGTCAAGTATACTTGCCAGTGTTGTTGATTTTTTTGTAGCACTGCCAATACTGATCGTGATGATGATTATTTATGGGTATCATGTTAATATCTATATCTTGCTGATTCCTTATTATCTTTTGCTTACTATTATTACTTCTCTGGGTGTAAGTTTATGGTTTTCAGCGTTAGATGTTCTTTATCGTGATGTCGGTATTGTTGTACCATTTGTCAGTCAAATTTGGATGTATATTACACCAATTGCCTATGGGGCATCTCTTATTTCCGATCCAAAATGGGCATTTATTTATAATTTGAACCCTATGGTTGGCGTTGTGAACGGATTCCGATCTGCTTTTTTGGGAATATACACTGAAATTCCTATTCAAAGTATGATTTTTAGTTCACTTATTTCGCTGCTGATTCTTTTTGGCGGACTGTTTTATTTCCGACACATGGAAAAACAATTTGCCGACTTAATTTAGCGAGGGGCAAGTGGCACACTATTCAGTTGAAGTAAATCACATAGGTAAGAGATATAGAATAGGCGTTACGTCTAAACAATACAATACGCTGCGTGAAACCCTTACAGGATTGGTACATAATCCAAAAGATCGAATTTATAAAAAAATGGACGAAAATAATTCGTTCTGGGCTTTACAAGATGTAAATTTCAAGGTAGAAGAAGGAAAAGCGATTGGAATTATAGGTAGAAACGGTGCAGGAAAAAGCACTTTACTGAAAATTCTTTCTCGCGTAACCGAACCAACTGAAGGGAATGCTGTTATCCGGGGGAGAGTTGGATCATTGCTTGAGGTAGGCACCGGTTTTCATCCGGAATTGACAGGACGGGAAAACATATTCCTGAATGGTGCTATTCTTGGCATGAAGCGCTCTGAAATCGAAAAGAAGATGGATGAGATTATAGCTTTTTCAGAAGTAGAAAAATTTGTTGATACACCCGTAAAGCGCTATTCGAGTGGAATGTATCTTCGTCTTGCTTTTTCTGTCGCTGCACATCTGGAACCGGAAATTCTTGTCGTTGATGAAGTGTTAGCCGTTGGTGATGCGGAATTTCAGCGGAAATGTCTTGGAAAAATGAGTGATGTAGCGAATCAGGGCAGAACCGTTTTATTTGTAAGTCACAACATGTCTGCTATCATGCGGCTTACCGATCAAACGTTGGTATTGGAAAAAGGCAAAGTAGCCATGCAGGCTCCAACTGCGGATGCTGTTGATTATTATCTTTCACAAGGTTTTTCTCAGGAAGGCCAGCGGGAATGGAAAGAGGATGAATTAGAGAAAAATCCAGCGCCTTTCCATCCAATTCGTATAAGAGTTTTATCAAACACTGGTTTAGTCTCAGATACAATTCGTTCAACAGAACCAGCTTATATTGAGTTTGAATATCAAATAGATGAAGATATTTCTGGTCTGCGAGTAGGTTTATATATCATAAGTACTCGGGGTGAATTTATATTGACTTCATTCGATGTTGATGATCATGAAAATTATGAGAAATTCAGTATCAGAAAAGCGGGTAAATATATCAGTCGTTGTACACTTCCGGCAGATTTTTTGAATGAAGGCCGGTTTGTTATTGGTGTAAACGCCAGTATTTTCAAAATAAGAACATACTTTCATGATGAACAGGCATTGGTATTTAATGTAAACGGTACCGGTGCGCCGGGTACTCAATGGCCGGAGCCCAGAACCGGAATGATTCGTCCCCGCCTTTATTGGGAAATCGAATCAAATGGAGGATGATTTATGCCAAATTATAAAGAAACATTTCGGAATATTTTAGGTGAAATTCCGCTTACAGCAGAATTCTATTATGAATTAAAGAAAAAGAATCAGCCTTTTACACGATATTCACTGAAAAATATTCAGGCGAACCTCCCGCAAATGCTTACTGATATCGAAAAAAACAAAAAAACCTGTGATGATCCGAAAAAGATATTTGTCTTTACTTCTCTTCATTACTGGATCGAACATGCAGCAACAGTTGCGTTATATTTCAGTGCATTTGGACATGATGTAACTTTTGGCTACCTTCCGTTTTCGGATTGGCAGAAGCCGGTAAATAAATTCGATTTACGCAGACAGGATATTTATACAAAAAAGATTCTTGAAGATGCCGGAAAATATATTACGATTCAATCGTTTCTTCCGCTGCATCCTTCCTACAAAAAACTTCCTGATGAAATTATTGATATTATTAAAGAAGTAAGTTCTTATGATACACAGTACACGCTGCAGGTTGAAGATTTTGCAGAAGATGAACCTTTGTATAAAATGAGACTGACCGCAAATGAAAACTTTGCGCGCATGGTTTATGTCTGGCTGCTTGAAAACAAACCGGATTACATCATCATTCCGAACGGTACGATTCAGGAAATGGGTGTACTTTACCGCATCGCAAAATGGATGCAGATCCCGGTGACTACTTATGAATTTGGTGAACAGAGAAAACGTATCTGGATCGCTCAGAACCGTGAAGTAATGAGACAGGAAACTGATGACTTGTGGGAGGCAAGAAAAGCAATCCCCTTGGATGATGCTGAATTTGAGAAAATGCGGAATATGCTTTCTGCAAGGCAGCGGGCTGATTTATGGGAGAATTTTACCAGACGATGGCAGGGAACTGAAAAAGTCGGGTCTGAAAAAATTCGTGAAGAACTCAATCTGGATGAAAGACCTATTGTATTTCTGGCCACAAACGTTCTCGGTGACAGTCTGACGCTTGGACGGCAAAAATTTTCAAAAAACATGGCAGAATGGATAGAGCGTACAGTTCAATATTTTGCAGAACGGAAAGATGCGCAGCTTGTGATCCGTGTCCATCCCGGAGAAACGCTGACACACGGACAGTCGATGGTTGATGTCGTAAAACATCTTATGCCAATGCTGCCGAGTCACATTCATTTGATCAAACCTACAGACAAAGTTAACTCCTATGATTTGGTCGATATTGCGGCAGTCGGTTTAGTATATACAACAACGATGGGGTTGGAAATGCCAATGAGCGGTGTGCCTGTAATTGTTGCAGGTGAGACACATTACCGTGGCAGAGGATTCACCATGGACCCTGACAGCTGGGTGAGTTATTATAAAATGATAGGGAACATCCTTGATAACCCGGGCAGTGCGGCACTTACCGAAACTCAGGTGAAACTTGCATGGCAGTATGCGTATTCATTCTTCTTTGAATACGCGCGGCCTTTCCCATGGCATCTTGTAAAAATGTGGGATGATTATGAAAAAAGGCCGATGTCTTATGTCCTGAGTGAGCAGGGACAGGCAGAATTTGCACGTACATTTGATTATATGATCGGAAAGCCATTAGATTGGAATGAAATTTTTAGCGAAAAAGGTTTGAAATGAACCAGGCCGATAACAAACAAAAAGTCCGTGAATTTTACGATGAAATCGGCTGGAGTAAGGAAAGCTCCGGTTATTATCAGAATGCTCGATATGAAGATCTCCGGCCGGTTTCTGCTGAATATATCCATAAATGCCATTTAAGGGTCACTCCCTATTTTTCCAATGGGGGAAGATTTATTCTTGATGTCGGCTGCGGACCAATTCAATACCCGGAATACCTTACTTATTCTGAGAAATTTTATAAACGTGTCTGCGCGGATATTTCCCTGACAGCTTTGAAAGAAGCCAGAAACAGAATTGGGAACAAAGGTTTTTATGTCGTGTGCGATGCAGCTAACCTGCCGTTTAGGTCTGAATGTATGGATGGGATGGTTTCTCTGCATACTTTTCATCATCTGGACATTAATGAGCAAAAAAAGGCATGGGAAGAAACTTACCGCGTTATGAATAATAATGCAGCTGCGGTTGTAGTGAATGGCTGGACTGAATCGGAAATGATGAAAAAATGGCAGGGACGGGTAGAAGCTGCTGAAAAAATCGGTCATTTTATTGCCCGGCTTCGGGGAAAAGAAACAAAAGATGCAAAAAAAAGTGCAAAACCGTCGAATGGAAAAGCTACTGGCACTTTTGTAAAGAAAATGGATGCCGAATGGATTCGGAATGAACTTTCGACACTTGGAGGCGGAAAAGTTGAGTTTGAAATTCACTGCTGGCGCAGTGTCAGTGTGCGTTGGCTGCGTGCCCTGATTCATCCGCCCTATGGGAAAGCTGTTCTGCGAAGGTTGTTTGCAAAAGAAGAGGCTGATTCAAATTATTATGGTGAATATGGCCAATATCCGATGATAATCATGAAGAAAAAATAAGAGAGGTTTGGATAATATGAATTGGAATGATAAGGTCGTATTAGTTACCGGAGGAACCGGTTCTTTTGGTAAGAAATTTATTGAAATTATGCTGAAGGAATATCATCCGGTAAAAATAATCGTTTTCAGCCGTGATGAACTGAAACAGCATGAAATGCGCATCAATGGATATGATGACCCATCTCTCCGCTACTTTATTGGTGACATCCGCGACCTTGATCGTTTGAAGCGGGCATTCAAAAATGTCGACGTTGTTGTTCATGCCGCTGCTCTGAAGCAGGTACCAGCATGCGAGTATAATCCTTTCGAAGCTGTTAAAACCAATATCCTTGGTTCTCAAAATGTTATTGATGCAGCTTTGGATTGCGGGGTGAAAAAGGTACTGGCTATCAGTACTGACAAAGCAGTAAATCCTGTGAACCTTTATGGTGTGACTAAACTCGGTGCAGAAAAACTTTTCATTCAAAGCAATTCCTATGCCGGAGCACATGAAACCCGATTCAGCTGCACCCGATACGGAAATGTCGTCGGCAGCCGCGGCTCTGTGGTTCCCGTTTTTCTTCAGCAGCGTAAAACCGGTAAAATAACAGTAACTGATGAGCGGATGACACGGTTCTGGATTTCATTGGAACAGGGCGTTCGTTTTGTTATCCGCTGTATTGAACAGATGCATGGCGGTGAGGTATTCGTTCCGAAAATCCCGAGCATGTCCGTCAAAGATTTAGGAGCGGCGATTGCTCCTGATTGCGAAATTGTTTACAGCGGGATCCGCCCGGGCGAAAAACTTCATGAAGTCCTTGTTTCCGAAGATGAAGCTCGTTCAACTGTTGAATTGGATGATATGTATGTCGTTCAGCCGACGGGTACGCTTTGGTTCGGCAAAGAATGGGAAAAGATAGGGAAAAAACTTCCTGAAGGATTCCATTATGACAGCAATAATAATACCGAATGGCTTAACCTGGAAGGCGTAAAGGAAATGATTCGTCCTTTCCAGGAAGAATATGATAAGAGTCATTAAGTGAAACGTATTCTTGTAACCGGTGCGTCCGGATTATTGGGACTTAATTTTTGTTATTTCTTCCATAAGAAATATGATGTTTTTGGTGTTGTAAACACGACCAAACTGTCCGGACTTCCTTTTAAGACAATTCGCTGTAATTTACTCACTAATTCTGCTGCTGATCTGTTGGATGAAGCAAAACCGGATGTTATTTTGCATTGCGCAGCTATGGCAAATATCGACCAATGTGAAAAAAATCCAAACGAAGCAGAAGCGATCAACACGATTTATCCCGGACTTTTGGCAGCTCAAGCAGCAAAAAGGGAAATCAAATTTCTCCATATTTCTACTGATGCTGTATTCGACGGTGAAAATTGCGGTGAAAATGGATATCGGGAGGATGATCCAACCAATCCTATAAGCCGTTATGCAGAAACTAAACTGAAGGGAGAAGAATTTGTACTTGAGAGTAATCCGGATGCTCTGGTCGCAAGAGTAAATTTCTACGGTTGGAGTACCGGCGGAAATCGCAGCCTGGTCGAGTTCTTCTATAACAATCTTTCTGCGGGAAATCCTGTAAATGGTTTCAGCGACGTTTATTTCAGTACGCTATATGTTCATTATCTTGCGGATATTCTTGATGAATTGATCGGACTCGATGCCAGTGGTATTTATCATGTCTTCAGTTCAGATTATCAAAGTAAATATAATTTTGGTGTTTCTATCGCGGAAAAATTCGGATTTGATCCGACACTTGTTCATCCAGTTTCCTGGAAAGATGGCGGATTGGCTGCAAAGCGCTCTCCAAATCTGATCATGAACACAGAGAAACTCCAAAAAATCCTGGGACATAATCTCCCAAATCAACAGGATAGTCTGGAATATTTTTATAAGGATTGTCAAGCCGGACTGCGTGAAAGAATTCAGGGATTTGTAAAATAGTTTTTAAAAGGAACAAACTATGGAAATAAAAATCGGGAATAAGAAAATTGGATATGATCATCCGGTTTATTTTGTAGCTGATATCGCTGCCAATCATGACGGTAATCTTGACCGGGCTAAAATGCTGATCCATATCGCCAAAGAAAGTGGAGCGGATGCGGCAAAATTCCAGAATTTCAAAGCTGCTAAAATTGTTTCCGATTATGGTTTCAAACACATGGGCGGACAGCAAAGCCATCAATCCAAATGGAAAAAATCTGTATTTGAAGTATATCAGGATGCCTCTGTCCCGGATCGGTGGTCTTCAGAACTGAAAGAATGCTGCGAAAAAGAAGGTATCGAATATTTTTCAGCTCCATATGATTTTGACAGCATTGACTGGCTTGATCAATATATTAATGTGTATAAAATCGGATCAGGCGATATTGATTGGATCGAAGAACTGGAAAAAATATCCGAAAAACATAAACCTGTTCTTTTGGCAACCGGTGCATCAAATCTTGCAGATGTTCAGCGGGCTGTTGATACGATCCTTCCAATCAACCCGGAACTTGTGCTAATGCAGTGCAACACAAACTATACCGCCGATGACGATAATTTCAATCATATCCATCTTCGCGTTTTGGAAACTTATCATCAGATCTGGCCGGAATTGATTCTTGGACTTTCCGATCATACATCCGGACATGCGACAGTTCTTGGAGCGGTTGCGTTAGGAGCACGGGTGATTGAGAAACACTTTACAGATGATAATAACCGAATCGGTCCGGATCATAAATTTGCGATGAATCCGAAGAGCTGGGAAGAGATGGTTATCAACACGAGACAATTGGAAAAAGCACTCGGTTCAAGGGAGAAATTCATCGCCGGCAATGAGCAGGAAACTTGCGTGATCCAGAGACGCTGCCTGCGGGCTGCCAGAGATATCAAAGCGGGAGAAACTTTCACCCGTGATATGATCGATGTATTGCGTCCTGCCATCAAAGGTGCGATTTTACCGAATGAAATCAATGCCGTTATCGGCACAAAGGCCGTGAAGGATTTGCCTTTCGGTATTGAGCTGCGCTGGACGGATCTCATCGCCTAATTGGGAAATAAACTATGAAAGTATTATATTTTACTCGAGATTATACCCCGCATGATTACAGATTTCTAAAAGCGATCTGTGAAAACGGTGATGATGTCTGGTATCTGCGATTGGAAACCAGAAATGTATATGAAAGCCGCCCACTTCCGGAAACTGTACATGTAGTTGACTGGAAATACGGTAAGGCTCCATTTGACTTGAAAAATGATGAAGAATCAGCCATTCAGGCTTTGCAGCAAGTTTTCGACGAACTGAAACCCGACGTTGTACACAGCGGACCGCTGACGGATTGCTCGTATCTCGCTGCAAAAGCGGGGCTTCATCCGCATGTCGCAATGTCCTGGGGATTTGATCTCGGTCGTGAAATTGAAACTATCCCCGGTGCGAAAGAAAGAACGATTTTCGCTTTGTCCCATGCGGATTGGTTTCTTGGGGATTGTTATGCGGAACTGGATAAAGCTGTTGAATTAGGCTATAATCGTGAAAGAGCAACAATTTTCCCTTGGGGTATCGATACAGAACGGTTCTCTCCTAAAAACGGAATTCTTCGAGATTCGATATCAAATGGCGGAGATTTTCTGATCCTTTCCCTGCGGACGATGGAACCGAATTATGATGTTGAAACAGTCGTACGTGCTTTTCTGGATGCCGTAAAAACAGAACAAAAAATGCGTCTGATCCTTTTAGGAGATGGTTCCCAAATGCCGGTTCTAAAATCTATTGCGGCACAGGATGAAAACGGAAACAAAATAAGTTTTTTGGGACGGCAGCCGAATGAAATGCTGGTTGATTATTACCGCTCCTGTGACCTGTATGTCAGTGCATCTATTGTAGACGGGTCTTCTGTTTCCCTGCTGGAAGCCATGGGGTGTGGAATTCCGGTGCTGATGTCTGCGATTCCAGGAAATTTGGAATGGGTTGAGGATGGCAGAAACGGCATTCTTTTCCAGACAAAAAACGTGAAAGAACTTTCCGAAAAAATGATTAAATGCTGCAGAGATCAGAATAAATTAAAAGAATACGCATCTGCAGCCCGGAAATTGATCGAGGAAAAAGCGGATTGGAATAAAAACAAAGCAGGTATTAATTATGCCTACAGAAAGGCTTGCAAATTATGAAAACAGTGCTGATTGTTCAGGCGAGGATGCAGGCAAGCCGGCTTCCCGGGAAAGTACTTCTGCCGCTGCTTGATAAACCAATGCTGGAATGGGTGATTACCCGTGCATCAAAATCCGCGGTGATTGATAGCTGTACCGTCGCCACAACAACAGATCCCTCCGATGATCAAATTGAAAAATGGGGAAGAGATTTAGGCGTTCATATTTTCAGAGGCTCTCAATATGACGTGCTTGACCGATATTATAGGGCTGCAATGGAAGCTGAAGCTGATACGATTATCCGCGTGACAGCAGACTGTCCCTTGATTGATCCAGCTTTGATCGATAAATTGTATCACTTCTATAAAAACGAACAGGCAGATTTTGCGGCCAATCGTCTTCCTCCCCCATGGCACAGGACCTATCCAATTGGGCTTGATACAGAGATCGTTTCCATGGAAATGCTGAAAAAAGCTTGGGAAAATGCAGAAGAAAAATTTGAACGAGAGCATGTTATGCCCTGGTTTTATGATACACCGGGGCGCTGTAAAGTCTCAATCCTTGATAATCCGGTTGATTATGGAATGCATCGCTGGACAGTAGACACCCCGGAAGATTATCAGATGATGCATTCGCTGTTCGAAAAACTGAGCGATCCAATGCATGTCACCTGGCTGGAAATTCTGAAGGTAATCAATGAAAACCCCGAATTAGAAATGATCAATGCGTCTTCACACGCAAAAGAAATGAAAGTTATTGATACCCGGAGCTGAAGAAAGACCTTCTATGAGCCTGATCACAATATTTATCACGCCAAAAGGGTTTGAACGCGATCATATTGCCATGATACAGCGGAATGCCATCCGCTCCTGGAAAGCACTGGGCAGCGATGTGGATATCTTATTGATCGGTGATGATCCGGGTGTGGAAGAAAATGCGAAGAACTTGGGTGTCCGCCATATTCGGAATGTTCGCAGAAACACTTCCGGCACGCCGATGTTGGATGATATATTTCGTATAGCGAGAGATAATACAGACAGTCCTTTACTGGCTTACGTCAACGCGGATATTATTCTAAAACAGGACTTTGTGGAAATATCACGAAAAATATTGAATCAGGAAAATAAGTTTCTGCTGGTTGGGCAACGCTGGGATCTTGATGTTCAGCAGGATCTTTATTTTGAAGATGGATGGGAAAAAGTCTTTGACGAAGATTTAGCGAAACGCGGCAGACGTCATCCTGCAGGCGGAAGTGATTATTTCGTGTATCCTCGTGATGTTTTCACTTCTATTCCCGCTTTTGCGATTGGACGCAGCGGCTGGGATAACTGGATGTTTTATGAAGCACGAGTAAAGGGCTGGAAACTGATAAACTGTTCTAAAGCGATCAATATTATCCATCAGGATCATGATTATGCGCATCTTCCCAATGGATTGCCGCATTACCGTCAGCATGAATCTGCTGAAAACGTAAAAGCAGCGGGAGGAAATCGGACGATCTTTACATTGCTTGACTGTGATTATGTATTGGATGTACAAGGAAATCTCCGGAAACCTGAGTTGACAAAGAAAAAGATCCTTCGTGAGATAGAAATTTTCCCGCTGGTGAGTTTAAAATCTAAAACATTAGGCGATGCCGCATTCGCTGTTTTTCACCCAAAAAAGGCTTATTCGGAATTCAGGAACAGGAGTAAATCATGACAAGAATCGGACAAAATCCGGCAAAATTTGTGAAAGATGTTGCAAAACCGGCACGGATCACTGTGGCTGTTTTGAATTATATTCCGTTCCTCAGTGGATTTTACGCAGAAATGGATGGTGTATTGAAGGCTTGTCTGAACTCGATATACAAAACGAAAATTGATGAGCCATTCGACATTCTTGTTTTTGACAATGGCAGCTGTGATGAAATCAAACAATTCCTTCTCCAAGAACAAGCCGAAGGCCGCATTCAGTATCTGTTCCTTTCCGAAAAGAATCTTGGCAAAGGCGGAGCATGGAACATTATTTTTGAAGGAGCTCCAGGTGAGATCATCGCTTATACCGACAATGACTGTCTTTTTACTCCGGAGTGGCTTTCCCGTTCAGTGAATATTCTCGAAACCTATCCGAATGTTGGTATGGTGACCGCACGTCCTTTTCGTACGAATCCGGAACTTTATACATCAACTATAAAATGGGCTGATTCTACCGTAGATGTAACACATGAACAAGGTGATATCATTTCCTTTGAAGTATTTCGTGAATTTGATTTGAGTCTGGGACAATCTGAAGAAGAAATTCAAAAACACTATCAAGAGACCACAGACCATAAACTTACCTATCGGGGAATCAATGCATTAGTTGGTGCTTCACATTGGCAGTTTACTTCTTACAAAGATAAATTACACGAATTTTTGCCTTTTCAGATGAATCGCCCCATGGGACAGGTGAAGCAGCTTGATACCCGGATGAATGAAAAAGGTTACCTTCGTTTGATGACAGATACACCTTGTGCCATGAACATGAGCAATACGCTGGATGATTCCCGTAAAGTTGCAGAAACCGCTGAGAAAAAGAAATCAGCAATTGCAGAAAACCCTGTAGTGAAGAAAGTTTTACTGGGAATGTATAACCGCATATTCCATTTATATTACGACAAACGCTGAACTTATATCTATACATTCAGCAACGCATCGCTGCATGTTTATTCCTGTTGTGTATAGCAGAAAAAAACATATATAAAGATTTCCTAATCTTTCAAAAACCGTACCCATTTATCCGGCAGATTTTGGTTTTCAGTTGAGATTTCAAAAGCGTTGTTTTTACATGAATTTGCGTATAGTGTCTTTTCTTCTGAAGAGACATTCATCTCGATCTCTGAAAATAAACCAATCAAAGGCCACCCTTTCTGGTAGATTTGCCAAATGTCATAAAGTTTATCCATTATTTTTTCCGCTTTGTCATTTGGAGCAATTCCTTTCAAATCCTTAGAAAAAAACAGCAGCGGGATTCGCTTTTCCCCAAACACTGATTGAATCTCACCAAAAGAAGACGTATCTGCATGGATTGCGAGAAAATCAGTTTGAATTGATTTAATTTCAGTCATTTGGATACGTTCAAACAAATTTCTGAATCCGCCTCCTCTTTTTATCGATGCGATTGATGGTATTGCCGTACCTGCGAATTTATTTTCGGAAAGGGAATGCAAGTAATCCCTGATTTCTTTGTGAGTTTGCAGCTCGATTTGCATCTGTCTGGAAGATGTGATTGATTTATATGATAAAGAAAGAACGAAAAAATTCGCGTAGGTGACTAATGAGTTAATTAAATGAACTGAAAAATTGTATCGATCTTCAATGAAATTGTTTTTTTTGCTTTGTTTTTCAAGGTTTTGCCATTGAGGAACATCTCCGATATCGAGGATAATAACCGGTTCAATATTCTGGTTGTGAATTCGCGTAAGCAGCAGTCGGATATCGTCGATCCTTTTTTCATCATAATTGTTTTTCAGAGGTTCAAAGTCCGCCCATGGAATCTGGATTGAGACTGCCTGGATATTATTTTTCTTCAGCTCAAAAAGATAGGCATAGATTTCTGAATCTGAAAAAAGATTTTTTCCAGGACGTATTCCCCATAAAAACCCTTGTGGAAAGTTATAAGAAGCAGTGTATACCTTCATTTTACAGAATCCATCAGGGAATGTATTTCATCCGGCAGACTGTCTGTTTTTTCCAGAGTCAAAGTATCTTTGGTCAGAATCAATTTGCCGTAATCATAATCGATTATTTCGCGATATATAAAATCAGTTTTCGAATCTACTTCAAAAGTTATTGACTGACTTCCTGGACCGCTTGGTAATCCGTTCAGCGATTGATGGAAATTGATACATTTTTTGTTTTCCGAACATTTTTCTTCTGAAAGAAAAACAGCGGATGATTCGGCAATGTCAGAAAAATCCTTGAAGCAGCTGTAATCTTTTTCAAGTGGTTGGTTTGTTTGCGAGAAAAGTCCATGAATTAAATCGGTCACATATTCAGAACGCTGCAGCTGCGCATTATGGATTGTGTTGGCATCAGATTCACGAACAAAAGATAAAATTTCGTATATACAACCATTTTTGTCGATATGATACCAGTTTTCGGTTTGGTAATACGTGAAATACATTTCATATTGATCCACAGGAATCAGAGTTTGATTTGTATTATCAATTAATTCATAGTTTAATTCATAACTTTCATGAATCCACCCTGGTGAGGCTGTTAATTCGGCATTTCGTTTTTCGATAGCATCCAATACCTGCCGGATCTTTTCCGGTTGGGATTTTTCATATGGATAGGCATAGGTAAAAGGAAAATCGGAAACTGTAATATCAGATGATTTTTCTAATGCGCCCATCGGAACAGGCGTCCAGAATATTGTCCATGGTCCGTCTTTCCGATATTCGATTGCGTCAATACCCAATGTTAGTGTATTCAGCGGGAAACTGATATCATCAAAAACAATATCACAGGCAAAAGAGCTTCTCACAGGATCCATGCCGCAGGTTACGGCTGGATTGTTAATGTCGGAAAGGCCATAGAATTTGAAAGAAATATCCGCTATTGCTTTCTCACCGGAATCGATATAAAATCTGATTCGGTCTTCATCCGGTAGGGAATGGACTTCGGTTATTTTTATCTCAAAATCATCATCAAGATGGATCACGGTGTTTCTCTTACCTGTAAGATCGACAGCATCCTTCCCGACCGGGTCAAAAGACCGAACAATATAGGCGTGATCCATGGAAATCTGCACAGGCTTTTCGGTTCCCAAAGCTGCAAATACATACGCGTGAGCAGGAGAATAGGTAGAATCATCCGTAAGATTAAATCCGTAAAGATTGCCTCGAGTGACACCAAAGCGCCTGCCATCTGATGGATCGGATATGGTGATCCATCCAAACTTTGACAAGATCTCATCTGCTCGTTCCAAATGAACTATCGGTTGGAGCATGGTAAATTCACTTGTCTGCGCTGTGGCGTCAAGTGTAAATTCCAGTCCATCTCCGGAAACTGACCAGGTTTTTGGAAAGGCTGTGCCTGATGTATCCTTCCCAGCTGAAGTTAGAATAACTGCTTTTGAGAATCCTTCTGAAAGCGGTTTTGTATCAAAGGGCAGCTGGTTGAAATTCAAATAAAATGCCTGGGGTATATCATTTGTTGAAAACACAAGCAGTCCGCCGATGATTCTTTCTCCATTGTATTCCAGATAACTGAACTTTGACAAAGATGAAGGTGTCAGAATTTTTCCATTGTCCAAAACGATTTCAGCGACAGGCAGATATGACCCATACAGCCGGTTATTGTCGGTGATTTTTGAGTTCCAGGTTTCTGGTACTCCTGCTGCATAAAAGCGTATGAGAACTCTGTTCTTCTCCACAGAAATATCATGTACGGAAACAGTCAGATTCTCGTTTTCAGAAGTGAGAACTGTCCCGGAAAATGAATTTTCCAGAAAAAATAAAGGGGAAGATTCCCCTATTAGTGTAATATCATCAGATTGTGCCGAAATGTTTCCGAAAACTGAACCAATCAAAAAAAGCAGAAATATAAATTTGTTTTTCATTTCAATTCTTTTTGGATTTCAAACTCTCGGAGTTTACCAGATTTCCCCGCAGGACAGCTTCATTGTCACAGACAGCTTTTACAATAGAAACGATCCGATTTGCCATTTCCCTGCGGGTTTCTGTCGTATTGGACCCGATATGAGGTGTTAGAACGACATTTGGCAGGGTGAATAGTTCAGGATCGATTTCGTTGTTGTTCGGAAAAACATCCAGCCCGGCACCGAATAATTTTCCCGTTTTCAGAAAGCGGACGAGCTGCTTTTGATCAACGATTTCGCCGCGGGCGGTGTTGATCAGAATGCTGCCGTATTTCATGCGCATAAAGGCTTTTTCGTTGAACATGCCGCGCGTTTCGTCAGTCAAAGGACAATTAATGGAAACAAAGTCAGACACAGCCAGCAGATCGTTGAAAAACATGAAGCGTTTGTTTTGTTCCAAGCCAATCGGCAGCTGATGTCGCTGTGTGTAGACTACTTTCATGTTCATGCTGAGTGCCATGCGAGCCAATTTGGAGCCGATATTTCCCATACCGATGATGCCAAGTGTTTTTCCATAAAGAGAAACTCCCGGGTTTCTTCCAATAGCAAATAAATCTTTATAGTTCTTTTGATCGGCACGAATTCGGTAATTTAATTCAGAGACTCTTCTCGCAACGTCAAACATCAGGGAAAAAGCCAGTTCTGCGGTAGCTACAGCAGTAGTGTCGGGAATATTATAAACCGGGATCTGCAGTGCTGAGGCGGCACGGACATCGATGTCGTCATATCCGGCTCCGTTGACCATGATCACTTTCAGTTTCAGTGCCTTGGCAATTAATTCAGATGAAACAGGACCGGTAGCGATGATTCCTTCGGTTTGCGGCAATATTTCAGAATATAAATTATTCTTTTCGTTTTCGGATAAAGAATCCAGATAAACAAGCTTGAACTCCGGTTCCAACGGTGTAAAATCTTCGTTAGGAACCCGCTTGACAACAATGATATAACGTTCTGACATATTCCCTCTCAAGCCGATATAATTAGGAAAATTTCATTCTGAAATCGAGATGCATTCCGTAAAGCAAGACGAAGTGCTTATTATTCAGCAACATCAAATTGATGCGGTGAATCCCAAAGCATTAATCGCCTCAACAACAGAATTTAAATCAGCATTGTCATGTTGGATTGTGGCTTCCCCTTTTTCCAGATCAACATCCGCAGTTTTTACATTCAGAATTGATTCTGAGGCCTTTTTTACTCTTGCCGCGCAATGGGGGCAGTGCATTCCGTCAACTTTGATTACAGATTCCATTTGTAAATCTCCTGTTTTACTTAATTTTAGCGATTCAGAATTAATAATCCTGAAATATCCGATAATAAGTCAGATACATTCGGGTGATCAATTCCAAGACGCTATTCAATTATATGATAAATATCAAAATTGGGATTCCTTTCTCCTAAATCTGATGAAATCTTATAGAAACGGATTAAGTTTAGAAAAGGTAATTAATTTAAAATTCAACATGGCATATTCCGTGCACTCTTTATAATAAAAACAAACAGAAGGTGAATTATGAATATTGGATGGGTATTAGGGTTTTTTATTGGAATTTTAGGAATTATCGGACGATTTACCTGGATTCCCTGGGTTACGCCGTACAACTACTATCTGCTGCTGATTGGTTTTATTGTCGTCAGTTTAAGCGGGAACCGAAGGTTCTGAAAAATTCATAATAAAAGAATATTAAATTGAACCCGAAACGGTCTTTCGGGATAATTTTATTTAATATATACTGAAAAATCAGTAAAAATGAAATCAAAGGATTATAATAATGGTCTGAAATGTCTGTATCAGAACTTTTCATCATTTCACAAAGGCATAGGAATTATTGGAATGTTATCACTTGATAAAGTTTTTAATGCGCAATTGGTTTTGAAAAACATCATCAGAGAAACACGAGTCGTGAGAGCCTATGGCATTGCTCCGAATTGTGAACTATATCTGAAACCTGAAAATTTACAGATCACCGGTTCTTTCAAGGTACGTGGATCCGCATACAAAATCGCTATGCTTTCCAAAGAAGAACGGAAAAAGGGCGTAATAGCCTGTTCCGCGGGAAACCATGCACAGGGTGTAGCGCTTGCAGCGACAAAAAATGGTATCAAATCCTTGATCTGTCTGCCGGACAGTGCTCCGATATCCAAGGTTGAAGCTACCAAAGGATTTGGAGCGGAAGTATGCCTGGTAGAGGGTGTCTATGATGATGCTTACAAAAAAGCGCTTGAACTGCGTGACAGTGAAGGTTACACGTTTGTCCATCCGTTTGATGATGAAAATGTGATCGCCGGACAAGGCACCATCGCTCTTGAAATTTACCATGACCTGGACAACATCGACGCCATTATCGTACCTGTTGGCGGCGGCGGTCTGATTTCCGGTATTGCTTATACGGTGAAACAAATCCGGCCGGCTGTGAAAGTTTATGGCGTTCAAGCGGCAGGTGCCCCAAGCATGTTTAAATCCATCAAAGACGGTAAAATTGAATGTCTGGATTCTGTCTCAACGATTGCGGATGGCATCGCTGTAAAGCAGCCGGGCGAAAACACTTTTGATCTGGTCAGCAAGTATGTAGATGATATTGCCTTAGTCAGTGATGATGAAGTAGCCAGCGCGATTCTTGCGCTGATTGAAAAACAGAAGATGATCGCTGAAGGCGCCGGCGCGGTTTCTGTTGCTGCGGCAATGTTTAATAAATTCAATCTCAGAGGAAAACGAGTTGTCAGTATCGTGTCGGGAGGAAATATTGATGTGACCAGCCTTTCCCGTGTAATCGACCGCGGTTTGCGCAAGTCCGGCAGATCATCCAGTTTGCTCATCGAATTGATTGACAAGCCGGGCCAACTGAAGGATATTGCACGCATCATTGCGGACTGCGGCGGAAATGTTACCGGCGTTCACTATGAAAAGGGCTATACTGAAAGTATTAATGGCTGCTTCCTGCGGATCGAAATGGAAACCCGAGATTGGGATCACGTGAATCTGATCACGCAG
The DNA here is from genome assembly GCA_017417055.1 of Anaerolineaceae bacterium. Lineage (GTDB taxonomy): Bacteria > Chloroflexota > Anaerolineae > Anaerolineales > Anaerolineaceae > Flexilinea. The sequence continues at coordinate 66,660 of JAFPZX010000134.1, read as the reverse complement.
TCGCTTCAAAACGAAGGGTTTAAAATCGTTCAATAATAACGTTTTTTATTGAAAAAACACAAAAACAGTGTATAATATTTGTTGCATTTAGTGCGGGCATGGTTCAATGGCAGAACAGGTGCTTCCCAAGCATCTAATACGAGTTCGATTCTCGTTGTCCGCTCTTTTAATTTAAAAATACAAATCCATTCGCAATAACAGATTATAAATTTCGATGATAAAAAGATTAGTTCTTCCCTCATAAATTGCAAAAGAAAACAGCCAAAATCCACCGATTTCGGCTCACTATCCACTATTTCCCATTGCATAATGACTATTCACAGTCTTAATCGCCAACTTCCTAAAACCTGCCACCTAAAAGCAACCTCTTCTTTTTCTTCCGTTTTTCGCGCAGAGCTTTGTGTGTATCTTGTGAAGGCGCTCAGGCGGCAGCTTCCCGTCTGGCTTTTTCTGCTCGGATTTCCATGATGTGACGGTTCCATCGCTCATGAAAAGCTGCTGAATCTTCCAGCTGGAACGCCAAAACTGTGGCGTGATCACCATTTTTGATAGACTCTTCAATCAGGATCCTGCGGGTTTCTCCCTCTGTGAGCATCCCGAGGTCACACCTTTTCTCAACAGGTTTCGGTGGTTCTTTTCCAAAAAACGGTTTCGACTGCGGCGCTTCCTTCAATGGACCGAAAGCAGGTGCGGAATTAAAGGCCGGAGTAAGACCAAACGCCGCTGTATTGTGTGATCGTTTCCACAAATTCAGCATTCTCTTTTCTGCATTTAAATTATTGAGTATAGTACGAATATATTAATACTAATAGAATAAATACATAAAACAAATACTACTAAATAAGTATTAGAATGTCAAGATAAAAATTTGGATATATTATAAAACATGACATTTGTCAGGATACTAATTATCAAAAATATGAAGAACGACATCGGTTGCTGCGAATATAGTATGAGCCTGTTTGTAAAAAATCCTTCTTCGTATGATATCATAAGAAGTGTTACAGGATCTGTCCAGGACAAACAGTACTGAACAGGTTTACTTGGCTTTTCACATGATTATCACAGTAATCTTAGCTGTAATATGCTTTGAGGTTCTGTACTTAACTTAATATTTATATATTTCAGACAATAAATTTTTCAAATACGGTGTAAAATAAAACAAGGAGAATGAAATGCGGGAAAGTGAAAAGATAAAAAACATGCAGGATGATAAAAAGCATATTGATCGTCCTGTAATATGGGTCACAGCCATACTGATTGTTATTATAGGGATAATGATATGGTTTGGAGTCCGGAACCCTGTGGTTTTCAGTGCTATACGTGATTTTTTGATCACTTTTCTCGCGTTATTATTCTTTATTTTGGGAGTAGCTTTATCTGTACTTTGCTTTTTACTTATATCCAAAATAAATATTGCAAAAATAAAAATTGATGAAGCTGTTACATTTGCGGATGGAAAAGTAGTTGTGCTGGGTGAAAAAATTGAGGAAATATTAAAGCAGATATTGGAGCCTGTCATTAAAGCACAATCAGAGACAGCCGGTTTTCTGCACATTTTTTCAAAAAGAAAAATGGAAGGATCTAAATAATGAATTGGAAAACAAAAACACTTCTCTATTACAGTCTCGGGGGATTATTGATTGGAATTGCAGCCGGAATTATTACGATTAATAATGCTGTTGAAAAAAAATCTGAGGTTGACCTTTCTTTGAAAAATGGCGCGAAAATGGGAATAGCAGCATTGAATGCTGTTCAAAAAATCGTTTTAAAGTAGATGTGCGGAGAAAACAATTATTCCCCATATATCATAATTGGAAAACTATCCCGGGATTTTATTCTCACTGAAGAAGGAGAAGATATCAATGATATTCCGGGGGGACATTTGATTTATACCGCTATCGGTATGAGTCCAAAAGAAAAACATCCCGGTATTATCACACGTATCGGGAAAAATTATCCTGAAAAATTTCTCGCATTACTGAAAAAATATGAATTCAGCTCCCATGGAATAAAAAGGGTTGATTCAGATTTGGAACAAAGAAATTTTATTTCATATTTTCAGAAGAATCATTTTACTTCTGCTGATTCAAAGAAACAACAAAGTGTTCTATCTCAGTATTTTAAAGCAGGTAAATCTTTTCCAAAAGAATTACTTGGATATAATATAAAAAAAAATACCGGGGACAGTCTAACAGAAAGAACTCCCGAAACAATCCTTGCACGGGATATCCCCTCTGAATATCTCGAAGCGCGATGTATTCACCTATGTCCATTGGACTATTTATCTCATAATTTGCTGCCACAGGCGTTTCCGGGAGGAAACCAGCGAACGATTACAATACATGCCGGAAATGGATATATGCATCCTTATTTTTTCGAAGGGATCAAGACTTTGGTAAATGGTCTCTCTGCCTTTATTGTAAGAGAAAGACAGGTTCGAAACTTGTTTTTTGAAAAATATCGAATCAGCAAATTGGAAGATATGATGAAAATTCTTCTTGACTATGGGGCAGAAAATATCGTCATAAAACAAGAAGATCGTTCTTATATGTTTATTAATAGGGCAGATCGAATTGTCAGAAGATTGCGTATAGAAATAGAAGATCCACATGAAAAAATCGGTGAACTCTCATGTTTTTGCGGCGGATATCTTGTAGGGTTGAACGAGACATATAATTATATAAAAGCTGCCGCTTTAGGAGCTGCCAGAGCTTCAATGCTTAAAAACGATTTGAACCCATATAATAATCTTAATATTTTTGAGGCATTATTAGATGAAAAAGCCAGAATTCTGGAAAACCAGATTGAAGGGTGATAAAATTCAGGATAAGAAAAGAGGTAATATGATACGAAGTATTGTGAAATTTACATTTGGTATTATTGTCGGAGCCATTATCGGCTCTGTAACTGCTTCTTTACTAACACCAAAATCCGGTGAGAAGATTCGAGAAGATATCCGTAATGGTTTTGATGAAATTAGATTGGATTATGAAATTGGGAAACAGAAAAAAAGGGAAGAGTTAGAAGCTGATCTCAAACAACGATGCGGTGAATAAATGATGAAAAAAGAGCTGCAAAGAATATTTCTTGCAGCTTTTTTTTATCTTTTCGAAAATGGCCCTGTAAAACGATTATCCTTGTTTTACATATTCCTATAAAAATCTTCCAGATCTTTTTGATACTTTCCGAGACAAATAACATGATGGTTTGCTATTGGATTTGTGAGAAAATAATCATAATGGTCCAGAAAAATTTTTATTTGTGTCCGGCATAAATTAGGTTCTCTGAGGTTTTCAATAATCTTCCCTTCCGCCGCGAAACAGTTGGTCAAATCATTTGAGATTTTAAAAATTGTTACATCCTTTTCAGGAATGGATCCCGCAATTGCAACTCCGATACCGGATTCATAATGTGTCGTCAGTGACATCTCGTATGGCATATTGGCTGGGAGTGTGCAGTGTGCAAAAATCAATTCTTTACGGTCTGTGTCGATCCGGTTCAAATTGCACATAAAGACTGGCTTCTTCGAGATTTCTCCGAGGATGATCATGGAAATGAGTGATGGCATATCGCCTTCACATCCGGCATAAATGCCTTCAGCGTTCAGAATTGCTAATGCCAGGCAGCCTGTTGTGTGGACTGATGTCAATAAATCAAAACAGCGGACAGTGACACCAAACAGGCTGTATTTTTCTGAGATCCTTTTTATTGCTCCGTATACATTCAATGATTTTTCCATCTCTTTCCGGTCATATCCCAATGACATGAGTTTTTCCGTCCATTGATTGGGAATATATCCGCCTTTATGGATTTCATTGACCAATTCTTCCATGGGAATGTGTACGGTCTCAATTCCCAGTATATTTTGATATGCTTCTTCATCCGGTTCACTGTCAATCAGCCAGTCAGATGAGCCACCAATTGTACCGACGCGGATCCCATTCAGTTTTTTCAATGTTTGGCTTGTCAGATAAAGACTGTTGATCCTTCCTGCGATTCTCTGCGCGGATCCATGCAGAATTTCTCCCTGGTATCCCCGGTTTTTCAGATAAGAAAGTATTTCCATCGATGCAGCAAGTGAATTGCTTTCTCCGCTTGTGAGAATATAACATGGTTTGGATGTAAAAGTTTCCAGATTTTCCAGAAAAATTCCCTCAGTTCCTCCGGTCATGATATAAATCAGACAAAAATCACTTTCAATATAAGAGTTGATATCACATTTTTGTAATGAAAAGCTGCCTGACTTTTCAATTTCGGAAAGAAATGCATTAACATGGTCCCGATTTATCGGTGTTATTGAACTTTTGATTTCTGTATAATTAATAACCATATCCATTTTCTCCTTTTTTATAAATTATGGTATATTAGCTGTATACAAGTCATTCTGGTAACTCCAAAGCAATCGGTTCTGTCCGGTGATACCAAAACCTGTCGCTATCGAATATTGCGAAATCTCATCGATGGAACGATTTGGGACAATATACCGAATGTAGTTCATTTTGACAGACAGGTTCAAAACGGATTGGAGCTTTTCATCCATAATGTATATCGAATTATCCGGTGAGGCGTTTATAATGATTTTTTTGAACCGATGATTGTCAAACCCAACAAATACAGATCCATCTTCATTTTGAATATCTGTATAATCTCTGCAATCAGGGCGGTATCCTGTATAATCACAAACCAACAGGCTGCTGTTTTTTCTAAGAAAATAACTGTATTCTCGAAACATGGCAAAATCAATAATATCTGAAAGAAATGGTGTATAAGAACCGTAGTAATTAGAAGGTTCATAAATAAATCCGTCTGAATTATTGAACAGATACTCCCAAACAACAGAAGCTTGTGAATCAAGAATATATAATGAGTTATTGGAAAAGTAAACTGATGAAACTGTCAAACTTCTTGTATTGGGTTTTATCAGTTCTGCTGCCTGGTTATTTTTTGTTCCGGAACAGTATAAAATGTTTGCGTCCCTGTCGATTCCGGCAAGAACAAACCCATGTGGATTTCCGCCAGGTAGAACAGCGAAATCAACCAAAGCGTTGACTTTTATCGTCTTATCTTCTTTTTCTTCATCCTCGGATGTTTTCAGCTGCTTATAGATACCCGGTGCGCATGTGAAATTACTGTCAAGTGAAAGTCCGCTGCCACTTGCTGAAAAACGCAGGACAGATCCGCTTGCAGAATCAAGTGCGTAAGTAAACTGCCCGGATGAAGCAATTTCTGTAATGTTCAGGCCTTGCGGAAGTTTGCTTTGATTTGCGTAGTTGTAAATAGTGGAAATTCCACCATTTATTTGATCGATCGAGGTCATTGCCTGTTTGCGCAAATCTCTGGCAGCAGGTGAATTTCCATAACTCAGTGACTGCTCTGAATAAGATAATGATTCTGCCCAAAGTGTTTCTTTATTCCGCAATGTATTCGCGTTGATTGCTTTTTGTGCTGCGGCTATACCGAGTGAAAGATATTCTTCATGAAGCTGGTTTTTACTTCGGCCGGAATAGATAAAAAACAAAACTGACACAACAAGGACAGGAATTAATAAACCGCAAACCAAGATCAAAAGAAACCGTCTTACATTGAATTTTCCCTTGGGTTTATCCTTGTTATCAGCATTTTTTTTGATTTGAGTGTTTGTGTTGTTGGTAAATTGTCTGTCCGGCTTTTTTCTCCGATTCAAAAGTTTTTGATTGTCTTCTTTTGATGATTCATCTTCCGAAAAATCATAGGGTAAATCCTGAGCCCCGGGAAGTTCATGATCTCCGGTCAACGAATTTTTGGTGTCATCATTTGAATTTACAGATAAAGTGTCATCGCTCGTTTTGTCTTCTTTTTCTGCATTAGTTTGCTGATCATCACTTTTCAATTCATCTTCAGCGAATAATTCCAATGACTTCCGTTGACGAAGCAAAGGCCTGGCAACAGGTATAGAATTTACATTTGTTCCGTCTGAAAATTGATCGATTTCCTCTGATGATATGCGCTTTTTCCCGGAGTCTGATTTGTTTTTGGTTTGTCTTTCTTCCTGGATGTTTGCAGTAATGGTTGATCTTGAACGGAAGGTTATTTGACCCTTCCCTGCTTTTAACTGTATAACAGCAGCTTGAAGATTTCCTCCTGACCGATCCAAAAGAAAGCGAATTGCGTTTAGCGGTGTATCTCCGGTTACTTCCATAATTGCCGCATTTGTCCAGTCATTCGGAACTTTTGGACAAAGAAGAATGATATCTTCAGAATGGACGTCAGTTGAAAAGAAATTTAAATCGTTGTGATTGATCTGAATAGGAAGGGATGTTTCATCATTAAAATTCTGAACCCGATCAGAAGATATGACCGTTGTATGAACCGGACCGGCGTGAGCAATCATAAGAGTCCTGTCTCGTAAAACGGCTGTATTCATAAAAATCGAAGGCATTATTTGATCTTTGTTTTCTTTTGCAATGTAAGCTGCCATTTTTTTTACTGCGGCTTTCATTCCCATTGTAAAAGAACCGCGGGCAGAATAATATGTATTCGCTAATATATCAGCCCATGATCTCATTCTGGATTCTGTTATCTGAATATTATCTACATAGAACAGAACAATAAATATATCAGATTGACGGCTGCTTTCTGTTTTTTTCGGAGCGGTATAAAGAAACAAACCGGAAAGCTCACCTATATTCCGTCCCTCTGACAAATTCATAGGGAGCAGATTGATGTCAAAATACGCTTGCCGTTCTGACAAGTGATTTCCGAATAAGTTTAAAAAGCCATTTCCGTCCATAGTTTAAATTATATATCAAATAAAACAAAAGCGCCCGATTATGACGCTTTTGTTTTGCTTTTTATAAATTATTTATTTTATTTCGCATATTCAACCGCACGGGTTTCGCGAATAACAGTAACCTTGATTTGTCCCGGATATTGCATGGTTTCTTCCACCTGGTTGGCAATATCTCTTGCCATTTGCTGCGCAGTGTAATCATCAACCTCTTCCGGAGTAACGATAATACGTACTTCACGGCCTGCCTGAATAGCGTATGAGTTCGAAACTCCCTTGTGAGAGTTTGCAATCTCTTCAAGAGCACGCAGCCGCTTGATGTATTGGTCAAGATCTTCACGGCGAGCACCGGGGCGTGCACCGGAAATCGCATCAGCAGCTTCTACGATAACAGCTTCAACAGATTCCTGCTCTACCTCATGGTGATGGCTTGCGATAATGTTTACCGCTTTTGAGTTGACACCGTAACGTTTTGCGAATTCAGCACCGATCTTTGCATGAGTACCTTCCGTATTATGATCCATAGATTTTCCGAGATCATGGAGAAGTGCGCCTAATCGGGCAAGCTCCACATCCGCGCCTAATTCCGATGCGATAACGGATGCAAGTTTTGATGTTTCGATGGAATGATTGAGCTGATTCTGACCATACGATGTTCGATATTTCAGGCGGCCGAGCATCTTGATGATTTCCGGATGGAGTCCGACAACACCTGCCTCATAAGTCGCTTGTTCACCGGCTTCAACAATCAGTTTGGAGACTTCTTTTTCCTCTTCGTTCAAAACCTTTTCAATATGAGCAGGATGAATTCGGCCATCCTGAATCAGACGATCGAGTGAACGGCGTGCGATTTCTCTGCGGATCGGATCAAAACAGGAGATCATAACTGCTTCAGGTGTATCATCAACGATCACATCAACACCTGCTGCCTGTTCAAATGCGCGGATGTTGCGGCCATTACGTCCGACAATCCGCCCTTTCATTTCCTCACCGGGAAGGTTTACAATGGAAGTTGTAATTTCGTTCACCTGATCAGAAGCGACACGCTGAATTGCTGTAGCCAAAATTTCTCTTGCCTTCTTATCGCCTTCTACTCGAGCTTCCTGTTCGATTTGGCGGATGATTCGTGCCATATCGCTGTGTGCTTCATGTTCTACTTTGGAAAGAAGTTCCTGACGGGCTTCTGTTACGGTCATGTTGGACACACGCTGGAGTTCTTCCAGTTGTTTTGTAGACATTTTCTCGATATCGTTCTGCCGTTTATCAAGTGTACTTTGACGTTTATTCAGGTTATTTTCCCGCTGTTCGATTTTTTCGACACGATGATCGAGATCAATTCGTTTTTTCTGAAGTCTGTCATCCTCGCGAGTTAATTCACCGCGTCGGCGCTGAATTTCATTTTCAGCCTCTTTCAAAATATTGATTGCATTATCCTTGGCGTCAGATTCAATGAGCTGTGCCTTTTCACGGCTGACAAGAATAATATTTTCCGCGTCCTGCTGCTGTTCATGAACAAACTTTTCATTCATAGAACGAGCCAGATAATTTGCTACAAAATAGGCAGCTGCTGCGATCAATAAAATACAGATGATAAAAATCCAGACCGGAATACCGGCAGGGCCGGGTGCGGGCGCTGCGGCGTCGGGTTTTACCGCTAACAATATCGACAAATTTTTTCCCATAAATCAACCATCCCCAAATCATATATCATTTCGTTGAAGAGTTCAGTTGATGCCAAAGTTTTTGCGTTGTTTCTGAAATAACATCGTAAGAGAAGCCTTTCCCGGCAAGAAAATTTCCTAATTTATTGCGAAATTCCATCCTCGAAAGACCTTCATAACGATACAATCGTTTTTCAGCAATTTCCAATGCTGCTTTATAATCATCAATTTCTTCAACGGCGGATTGAATCAATTCATCGGAGATACCTTTTCGGCGAAGTTCATAGGAAATCATTCGTCTACTTCTGGGTTTGAAGCTTGATCTTTCCTCAACCCATAAGTTCGCGTATATTTCATCGTCCAGCAGACCGTTTTCGGATAACTCTGCAAGTGTGCTGTTTATGAGTTCTTCATCATAACCTGACTTTTGCAGTTTTATACGTGTTTCATGAATGGTTCTCGGCTTGAAAGAAATAAACTCAAGCGCTTTTTCATAGACTTCATTCTTTTGGTCCGTATCAAGCAGTTTTTTTATTTTTTCATCAGAAAGGACTTGCCCGATTTCCAGCCAGGCGGCTGTTTCGCGGTACAATCCAAATGCAAAGTTTCCGTCAAGGTAGACATTGACTCGTTTTGGATTCCTTTTTTGTACGGCTAATCGAGTTATCTTATTCTCGTCCATTTAATAAAAAAACCGTTCAAGATATCTCCTGACGGTTCCATAGAATACGCTGAAATAAAAAACTTGCTGCAAAATAATGTTACTGTATATATAATATTGAATAATATATCTTCTATACAGTGCATTTTTAGTAAACAGTGATTAGTTCACTGGTATAATCCATCTACGTTAAACCGTCAAACGATTCAATCATTTTAAATTTCAAATTATTATACACCAATTTTCATTTATTAGGGAAAATACAATTATTTTAGTATAGTTTTTCGTGAAAATTTGCGAAAAATCAAAGCTATCATTCAGGATGCATGTACAAATGATTATTCCTTTTTACCGTATATTTTTCCAAAAGTATTTTTGTATATCAGCAGTTATCCGATTTTAGAAAAACATCTTGATTCTTTTTGTTGTCTATTATTTCGGATAAGAAACGATCAAAGTCTATAGAGCTGCTGAGAGCCGCAAAAACCGCAAAAAGTGTTATTGCCTGGATTCTGTAAGTGTAAAAATAATGCTGCTGTGAGTGATTGGCAAATACAAAAAACCAGATATAGGGGTAAATACCGATAAACAGCACCGGAATAATAATCTTTTTAATATTGTTTTTTATATGATACTTGAACAAGAAGATAATAAGAATTGTTATTGCAGCAATAATAAAAACAAATGGCTTATGTCCTTTTGAAAAATAATAAGTTTCTATATTCAGTTTATACATTAAAAGCCTGTCAATCGGAAATGATTCGCTGCCGAATGTGCGCAATTGTCCTGTCTTCAAAGCGTCGGCAAAAATGTTTTCATTCAGGACTAAAGTTCCAAGTGTCCATTTCGCAATCCAGCAAAAGGCATAACCAAAGCACCATGCGATGGAATGGGTAAATATTGAGGAAAATTGTTTGCTCATTGAAACGGATTCGGAATTCTTAGCGCTGAGGCAAAGAATCAGGATGAGAGGAATTCCAAGTGTCAGCAGCGGAGCAGTAAGCATATCAAAGAAATTTGTCATCATTCCTGCGGCAAATAAAAGCAGTGCTGAATTTTCCAAAACTTGAAATTTCGGATTATAAAGTATCATTATCAAAACCAGGAATAAAAGAATAAAAACAGAAAAATACTGAAGTGATTCTCCGATAAAGACAAAAAAACATGCGATAATTGATATTGCAAACCCAATTGCAGCTGCGATATTTATTTTTCGATGAATCCCCGAAAAGCAAACACAAAAGCAGAGTATTAGTACAAACATGTTAATGTATCTGATTTGCTGATAGGTAAATTGGGAAAGTGTCGGACGCAAAAAAAGTAAATAACCGTTCCAATAGCGTGGATATCCGTTATTGCCGAATGCAGCCTGAATACTGTTTGTGTAGGCATCAGATATTCTGCATGCTTTTATCATAATCATGTCAGTAAAATTATCCATGATAGCGGCATCGGTGCTGAACAGATAATTTGGGTAAACTTCTTCACTTTCCAGCTGATTAATTGATTTTGAATATTGCGGTTCCAGATAATCATTTGGGAAAAGATCAACAAGAATCAATCCGAGTGAGAATAACAAAATCAGGATAAAAAAAACGCGGATATAACGAAAGATTTGTACAGTCATTTGTATGCCTCAGAAAGTTGATTATACATTAAAAACAAATGGATATTAGATTTTTGTAAATTTTTTTCGATATCTTAATTAAATATCAATTTTCGAATATAATGTTAGCAGGAGTTAAATTAATTATGGCAGAGAAATGTTTACCGTCTTATGGCGGACAAGCTTTAATTGAAGGTGTATTGATGCGGGGGAAAAAATACCTTGCCGCTTCTTTTCGGAAGCCCGATGGCAGCATAGAAACTGTAACCGAGGAATTAAAAGGTATCTACAAATCTAAAATTACGAAAATTCCTCTTTTAAGAGGCTTGGTTTCTTTGTGGGACTCACTGGGATTGGGAATGAAGTATTTGTCGATTTCTGCAAATATGCAGACAGGTGAGGATGAAAAAATTACACCGGTTGAAATGGTGTTGACAATGCTCATCGCATTTGGCCTTGCAGCCTTGTTGTTTTTTGTCGGTCCGGCATGGATCGGAAAAATATTGGAAGACCGTCTGCATGTTTCCATGTGGTTATCCAATGCGCTGGAAGGTATTTTCCGACTTGCAGTTGTTTTGATCTACATGATTGCTGTTTCGCAAATGGAAGATATCAAACGGGTTTTCCGTTATCATGGTGCGGAACATAAAACCATCAATTGTTATGAAGCCGGACTGGAAATGACAGTGGAAAACGCACGAAAACAGTCTCGTCAGCATCCCCGCTGCGGAACAGCCTTTATGGTTACCGTTGTGATTATTTCTGTTCTGCTGTTTATCCTGATCGGGCCGCTTACGAAAACGATGGCGTCCCGTTTGTTGAGCCGTCTTCTGTTGATCCCGGTTATCGCGGGCGTTTCGTATGAATTCATTTTCTTTACAGCACGGCATCTTGACAATCCTGTTGTCAGGTTCCTTGCGAAGCCGAATCTGCTGGTTCAAAATATTACGACAGCAGAGCCGGATGATTCCATGCTGGAAGTTGCTTTAGCTTCTTTTGAAACAATGCTCGCACTTGAGGAAGAACGGGAAATCCCTGTTATGAGAGAAGCTGAAAGCGTTGCTTGATATTAAAAAAAAGATGGATTGGTTGTGGAGGGTTGTAATCTTCTCATTAGTTATTGTAATCGTAACCGGTCTGGTTATGCTGATTACAAACCCTTCACAGCCAACTCCTATTCTTATCAGGAATGTTTATGACGAATCAGACAGGCAGGTGAGTATCTATGGCGCTGTGAAAACGCCTGGAATTTATAAATTTACTGGACGAATTCGTCTGTCTGATGTTGTTGAATTTGCAGGTGGGTTAACTGATAATGCTGACAGACAATATGCTGATCTTTCGAAATGGGTAATTGACGGAGAGAATATAATTATCCCAACTGCCGGACCTTTTCAGCCGACGCTTACTTTACCTGTACAGGAAAAAGAAAGGATCAATATCAATACAGCAGATAAAGAACAACTAATGTCCTTTCCCGGTATTGGCGAAAAACGAGCTGATGATATAATAAGACTCAGAGAAAAAAAAGGCGGTTTTAAAAGAATCGAAGAAATTTTGGAAATTCCCGGAATCGGGGAAAAACTGTTGGAAAGCATTTATGACCGGTTGATTGTTGAGTAAATCAGCGGTTTTCAGGAGGATTTATGACGATTAAAGAAAGTATAAACGAAAAATTAAAAGAAGCAATGAAAAACCACGATGAAGATGGAAAACGGGTTTATAGAATGATTCTGTCTTCAATCAAATTCGCTGAAAAAACATCCGGAAAGGAATTGGAAGACAGCGAAGTAACACAAATTTTACAAAAAGAATTGAAAATCAGAAAAGAATCTCTTACAGAGGCTGAAAAGGCAGGCCGGGAAGAAGCTGCCGCGGAAGCAAAAAAAGATATTGAATTGATTGAACCTTTCCTTCCAAAACAGATGACCCAAGACGAGTTAAAAACCATAATACAGACAGTTATCAATGAAATCAATGCGTCATCCCCTGCTGATATGGGAAAAGTCATGAAAGCTGTTATGCCAAAAGTTAAGGGTTTGGCTGCAAACGATTTGATCAGTAAAACCGTAAAAGAGCTTCTTTCATAAAGAAATATGCAAAACAATAAAGGTAAGCCGAATAAATCGAATATTTTATTGTTTATCGTTGTCTGTGTGGTCGTTTTTTTACTGTTGATCACACAAATATCGTTGCGTCGTACAAGTTTTGGCTTGAAAATCGGTGATGTAGCAACGACAGATATTACTGCGCCGAAAACGATTACTTATGTCAGCGATATCCTGACAGAAGAAGCCAGGCAGGACGCTGCGGATAATGTTAATAATATTTATTTACCGGCTGATCCATCCATTTCACGAACGCAGGTGCAAAACCTGCGTTATACGTTTCAATTCATTAACGTTGTAAGAAACGATGAATATTCAAGCAGAACACAGAAAATTGAAGACATCAATAAAATATCTGTTGCTGATTTTGATGAAAGCACGATCGAACAACTCTTAGATTTGAGCGCTGATGACTGGTCCGTTTTGCAGGAAGAGAGCATCAGTATTCTCGAAAATGTAATGCGGAATTCCATTCGGGAAACGCAGGTGGTCAGTGAAATTCAAAATATCCCTGCAATGATCAATTACTATATCAGTCAGTCAGTTGCAAATCTTGTGAATACTATGGTCAGTCGTTTCATCACTGCAAACAGTCTGTATAGTGCTGAACTAACTGAAAAAAGCAGGGAGGAAGCAAAAGCCGCCGTGCAGCCGCGGGAAAGAACTTATGTGATCAACCAGACCATTGTTCAAAAAGGACAGATCGTAACCGCGTTGAATTATGAAGCACTGAATAAGTTGGGGTTGGTCGTTTCACAAAATAATCCGGAAAAATATATTTCCGTGATCTGTATTATCACCGGATTGGCTGCAGCATTGCTGGTGTATATCCATTGGATTCCTGACAGTGGGATAAATGGTTTTACAAACTGGCTTGTGACGGCAGTTTTATTCCTGATTTATTTTATCGCCGGCAGGATGCTGACGCCCAATCATACACTGATTCCATATGTTTTCCCTGCTTCAGGATTGGGATTGACACTGGCTGCATTGTATGGTACCTCAACATCCGGAATTATTGCGTTACTTCTTGCTATACTGATTCCTTATGATTTTTCCAATGCAATTGTATTCTGCATCTATTATCTGATCAGCTCATTAACTGCTATAGTCGTTCTGGGAAAACAGCGCAGCATCGGTAATTTTTTGAAAACGGGTATTATTTCAGGTCTTGTATGCATACCGATTGTTATATCCTATCAGTTTATGAATGCATCCGTAGTTCCTGACACAACCGGATTGGTTTCAATTGCCGTAGCTGTTCTTGTTGGAAGTGTTATATCTGCGACGCTTTCGCTTTTGTCGCACTATATTATTGCGGGATGGCTGGGGATTGTTACGCCTACACAGCTGATGGAATTGATCCGGCCGGATTCCCCGCTGCTCCAGTTTATGCTTTCGCATGCTCCGGGAACTTATCAACACTGCCTTCAGGTCGCGAACCTTGCGGAACAGGCCGCCAGAGATATCGGCGCTGATTCACTGCTAACAAGAGCCGGTGCGATGTACCATGATGTTGGAAAATCACTGAACCCCATGTTTTTTGTAGAAAACCAGGTGTCCGGTGTGCTGAACCTGCATGCGGATCTGACGCCGCAGGAAAGCGCAGCTACTATTATGAAGCATGTTACGGATGGCGTAGAGCTTGCCCATCAGTATCATCTCCCGCCGAGGATTATTGATTTCATTTTACAGCATCATGGAACCAATATGACCAGGTTCCAGTATGGTCAGGCAGTGGAACAAAATGGTGCGGAAAATGTGGATCCGGCTGATTTTACTTACCCCGGTCCTATTCCTAATTCTAAGGAAACCGCGCTTGTTATGCTGGCAGATTCGGTTGAAGCACGTGCCCGTGCAGAACGGCCGACGACAAAGGAAGAAATATCCGAACTCGTTAAAAGTATGTTCAATCTTTATTCCAATTCCGGTCAGATGGATAATACCCCATTAACATTCAGAGACCTGACCACTGCACGCCAGTCTTTTGAAAGGGTACTGCAGAATATATATCATCCGCGGGTCTTATATCCCGGTCAGAAGAGGAAAGACGAAAAAGAGTCTAAAGAAAAAGCAGAAAAACAAAATAACGGTGAATAATTATGTATCTGAATAAAGAAGAAATTTCGGAAACAAAAAATATTGACAGCAAAAAGCTGGAAGAAATCGCACAGACCATTTTGAAGGATTATTTTGAAAATATTCCTGATTTTACATTAATGTTCGTGACGGATGAGACAATACGTGAACTGAACAAAAACTACCGGGAAACCGATTCTGTTACCGATGTTTTGTCCTTCGAATCAGATGGAGAAATTGACCCCGAGACAGGAAGAGAATATCTGGGCGATATTGTTATTTGTCTGGAGCAAGCCCGCAGACAGGCGGAACAATCCGGTCATCCTGTCGAAAATGAAATTGCTCTCCTTGAAATTCATGGCTTGCTGCACCTTTTAGGGTACGACCATCTTGATAAGGAACAACATGACGAGATGTGGAAATATCAGAATATGTATCTGGATCAATGTGGAATTCAATTAAATCGCAGGCCGGGGGAAGACTTTGATTTTTGATTTTCTTAAAAAAAGATTAAATTCGTTTCGATATGCTTTCGCGGGCATTAAAGAACTGTGGGTGAAGGAAAAAAATACCAGAATTCATATGTTTTTTACCATTTCCGCAATTGCTGCTGGTTTTCTTCTGAAAATCAGCCCGCTTGAATTTGCTTTGCTGATTCTTACGATTGCCGCAGTATGGGGCATGGAAGCAATTAACAGCGGTGTTGAACGGGTAGTAGACCTGGTCACACTGGAAAAAAAGCCTCTTGCAAAGGCAGCGAAAGATCTTGCTGCCGGAGCTGTGTTGATTATAGCCATGGCAAGCGTAATAATCGGATTGATTATTTTTCTTCCGAAAATTTTTCAATTATTTGTACTGAATTTCTCATGAATTATTGCTGTATTAAAGAAAAGTGATATAATAGACGAGGTTTGCTGAGAAGCAATCTTTCCGTTTCCGTTTCGCACGGAAACAATCCCATGGAAAGGAGAAACTAACATGCGCAAGTACGAAATCATTTTCATTGCTCATCCGGATCTTGATGAAGAGAACCTGAACAACGTTGTTGAAAAGGTTAAAGGCTGGATCGCTGATGATAAAGGCGAAGTTGTCAGTGTTGACAACTGGGGTAAGAAACGTTTGGCTTATCGTATCCGGAAACAGCGTGAAGGTCAATATGTCCTGATCACTGCCAATATGGAACCTGCTTCCGTGAAGAACCTGAGCCAGAACATGCGGTACGTTGAAAGCATCATGCGTTCAATGATCACTTCTGTTGATGAAGACTAATAATTCTGTGGAACGGTAAAAGCCCGTTCAGGAGATACACAATGAGTGAAGAAATGATGAATGAACAACAGGAACATCGTGGTGCTGCCCGTCGTTTTGTTGCACGCCCGAAGGTTTGCCAGTTCTGTTCAGATAAAAGTTTGAAAATTGATTATAAAAATGCCGATATGCTGCGCCGGTTTGTCACCGAAGAAGGTAAGATCCGCCCGCGCCGCCAAACCGGTACCTGTGCAAGACATCAGAGAGCAATTGCTTATGCTGTGAAACGCGCCCGCCAGATCGCTCTGCTGCCGTTTACCTCTGAACCTTATCAGGATGTCGTTCGTTAATATCAAAAGCAAATAAGTCATTCAGGGCATGGAGGTTATCTCTCTATGCCCTTTTTTGAAGGAAGTTTTTATATGGCTAATGATAATCAGGAAATTCTGAATCCCCGTCAAAACAACAAAACCAATCGAGAACGCCGCGAAAAGGAAGAACAGCAGACTAAATGGCTGCGTCTTGGCGGTATGATCGTCGGTGGTATTGTCGTTGTCTGTATGATTGTGGGACTGATTTTGGGAATTTTTAATAAACCTTCCCGCAAAGTTGTTGCTAAAGTTGGCGATGAAAAAATTACACTTGAGGATTTCCAATCCGCAGTAAGATTACAGCGTTCCAATATTAACAGCAATTACCAGTATATGGAACAGCTTTATTCCATGTTCGGTATGCAGATGGATGAAAGCACTCGTGAAGAATACGCAATGCAGATGTCTGATGCATATAAAGGTCTGTTAGGCCAGAGCGTTCTTTCAAACATGGTTGACCAGCGGGTGCTGGCATACGGCGCAGCCAAAGAAGGCATTACCGTGAGTGACGATGAAGTGGAAAACTACTACAAGAGTATGTTTGCTTATTATCCTGACGGAACACCGACAGCTGCCCCGACCGATGCTCCCTTTGAAGCAACTCCGACTGTAAGCGAAGAACAGCTTGCTATCCTCCGTTATACGGAAACTCCGCTTCCGACCGATATTCCAGCTGAAGAAGTTGAAGCAATCGCTGAAGAAGTTGATTCCGCTGTTGAAGAAGCAGTAGAAGAAATTGGTCCTGAAGTTGAAGAAGCGGTTGAAGAAGCTGAAGCTGAAATCGAAGAAACCGTTGATGAGGTCGAGGCTACGGTTGAAGAAGCGAACGAAGCTGTCGAAGAAACTGTTGAAGAGCTGAGTGACGCAGTTGAATATGCAGATACAGTTGAAGAAGCTGTTGAAAATGTAAATGCTGTCGTTGAAGAAGCCGAATCAGAAGTCAAAGAAGCAGTTGAAGAAGCCGCAGAAGAAACTGCAGCAGAAATCGAAGAAGCTGTTGATGAAGCAGCCGCAGAAGCAGAAGATCTTGCTGCTGAAACTGCCGACCTTGTCAATGAAGCTCTTCAACCCACTGTTACGCCGACTGTTTACACGGAAGACATGTTCAAACAGTATGAAAGTGTTTATTTCGCCAACAATTACTATTACAGCAAGGATTTCTTCAAGGGTCAGCTGAAGTATGAACTGCTCCAGAATAAGGTTGAAGAAAAACTCAAGAGCGGCATTGAACGCACAGCCGATATGGTTTGGGCACGTCATATCCTTGTCGCCACAGAAGAAGAAGCGAAAGCTGCTCTCGAACGTATCAAGAATGGTGAAGAATGGGGCGATGTTGCCGCTGAAGTCTCAACCGATACTTCCAACGCAAGCAATGCCGGTGATCTCGGCTGGTTCACCCAGGGTACAATGGTTCAGGCCTTCAACGATGCAGCTTTCAGTCAGGAAGTTGGGACCATCAGCGAACCTGTCCAGACAGATTTCGGTTGGCATTTGATCCAGGTGATCGCTCACGAAGAGCATCCTTATACCAGCAGTGAATACAAAACCGCTGTTGATAACGCTTATCGTGAATGGCTGAACGGTTATTCAGAACAGCTTGACATCACCATGGAAAACAATGTAGCTGATATGACACCTACCGATCCTTCTTTCGTCGGGTAATCTCAAAAAGTTATGATAAAAGACCGGGCTGATATCCAGTCCGGTTTTTTTTACTAAATATTAATAAATAATAAAAAGAAATATAAGGATCTGAGCAATAGCCAATATGAGTGAGTTCGGTCTCATATTTGTCGATAAAAACTCGGATCGCATTAGAAAAAAGGATCGGAACGTATTATATTTATTCCGATCCCTTTTATTATATAGGAAAATGCTGATTAATTTCTGTGAAGGCGTGAGGACAGTTCCCCTTGTTCCTCGGGAGAACCGTCCCCGAACCTCAATTAATCAGTGCTTCCATAGATAATTCTGTAATTTACAGCGTTATTACCCAGCCCATATCATCGGGAATTGTGCCGGTCTGCATACCGTAAAGGCAATCAAAGAGTTTTTTGCTCAGATCGCCAAGCTGCTCACCGTTGATCGGGTAATCTTGTCCCTTGTAGTTCAAAAGACCCATAGGCGCAATCACACAGGCGGTGCCGGACGCCCAGGCTTCGGTCATTCGGCCGGATTTTGCGGCTTCAATAGCTTCTTCCACCGGCAGGCGGCGCTGATCAACTTCAACGCCCCATTTTTCAAGAAGGTGGATGACGCTGTCACGGGTAACGCCCGGAAGGATGGAACCGGTCAGCGGGGAAGTGACGACCTTGCCGTCGATGACAAAGAAAGCATTAGATGTACCCACTTCTTCAATATATTTATGTTCTTTCGCATCCAGCCAGAGAACATCGTCACAATGGTATTTTGCGGCTTTCACATTGGCTCTAAGAGCTCCTGCGTAGTTTCCGCCGCATTTGGCAAAACCGGTACCGCCTACCGCTGCACGGATGTATTCATCTTCCACAAGAATATGGCTGATCTTTGAATGGTAAGGTGCTGCCGGCGCAAGAATAATGATGAACCAAAAGCTCTTGGGTGCTACCGGTGCAAGATTTAATTCCGGAGAAATAATGAACGGACGGATATACAGCGAGTTTCCGGGACCTTCCGGGATCCAATCCGCGTCGATCTTAACCAATTCTTCAACTGCTGAGATAAACAGGTCTTCGTCAATTTCCGGAATGCACATGCGTTCGCAAGAGTTGCGCATGCGTTTTGCATTCATATCCGGGCGGAAAAGGTTAACCTTTCCTTCCGGATTACGGTAGGCTTTCAATCCTTCAAATGCTTCTTGCGCATAGTGAAGAGTTGCCGCTGCGGGGTCAAGCGTCAGCGGTCCGTAAGGAATAATGCGGCCATGATGCCAGCCTTTCCCTTCATCATATTCCATAAAGAACATATGATCAGTATAATATTTTGCGAAACCAATGTCATTCGGATCCGGTTTTTGTTTTGGATTCTCATTTCGTGTAATCGGAAAAGTGTAATGCATAATAATATCCTTTTCGTAGATAAAAATTTACTGATTTGTATGAATACCGGCTTCACCATGAAGCCAGGTTATCAACTGACTTGCTGTCCTTCCGGACATGCCTCCATGACGCAGTTCCCATTTACGGGCCAGGTCATGCAGTTCATTTTCACTGAGTGTGAGCCCGTTCCGCTCCGCAAGCTCCTGCACAATATGATAATACTCTTTCGGATCAGGTTTGGAATAATAGATCATCACGCCAAAGCGGCTTGCCAGCGAAAGTTTTTCTTCCATGGTGTCGGACCGATGAATATCGTTCTGATATTCCATATCATTCCGGTCTGTCCAGGTTTCACGGATCAGATGCCTTCGATTGGAAGTTGCGTATATCAATACACGGTCAGATCGATTCTCCAGGGCACCTTCAAGCATTGCCTTCAGTTCCTTGTAATCGCTTTCATTTTCCTCAAAAGAAAGGTCATCCAGATAAATGATGAAATGATAATTTCGCTTTTTAATTTCAGAAAGAACGTTTGGCAAGTTTTTGCGGTTCTGTTTGTTCATCTCAACAAGCCGCAGACCGGAATCGTAGTAGTCATGCATCAAAGCGTGAATACTGGTCGATTTACCTGTACCGCTGTCACCGTAAAGCAAAACGTTGTTTGCGGTGAAGCCGTTCAGAAAAGCCTCTGTATTTTCCCGTAAGATTCGCTTCTGTTCTTCCAGACCAATCAGGTCATCAAAAGAAACATCTTTTTCATCGGTTACGGGGACGATTGTCTGAGCACTATCTCTGTCTGATAAGCGGAAAGCTTTATAGAGTCCGAATATTCCAACGCCGTATTTTGCATAGTGATCAGCAAGTACCGAGGCAAAATCATCTGTTGAATTGGTCTCAGCAAGTGCTTTGCTTAGCTTTGTAATTAATTTTCCTGCCCGGTTTGGTTTCAGATCTGCGTAAGGAGCCTTATAGGACATCATGGAATACAGCAGTCCCATCTTGCATGAGTCAGGCTGGAACAGATTCTGAAAAAAGCTCAGGTCTGCTTTGGCAAGTTCCAGCAGCGTTGCATCTGATTGAATTTGTTTCCGCTCACATGCAAGTGAAAACGCGTTCTCATGCATCATCAGCATATAGGTCAGCCAGCATTGCCAGACATTGCCTTCCAAAGAAAACACTGTCGCAAAAGATATCATATCCGAGAGGAGACTGCTGACTGCCTCACGGTTTTTATTGTCCTGAACAGCTTCGACGGTTTCTTTCCATCCCTGCGGGACGCTGCCGCGTGAATTATAGAAAAGTAAATCTGCAGCTAAAGCACACATATCATTCCACCCGAATTATTCCATTTCAGAAAGGATCTTTTCTGTCATTTGGCTGCCGCTGAGCCATGATTCTGCTCCGGGTTCTTTGATGTCCGCTGTTCGCCAGCCATCCTGCAGAACTTTTGAAACGGTTTGTTCTATAAAATCAGCTTCTTCCGACAAATTGAAGGAATAGCGGAGCATCATAGCGGCTGAAAGGATCGTTGCGATCGGGTTGGCAAGGTCTTTTCCAGCGATATCCGGTGCGGATCCATGGATCGGCTCATACATTCCGCGGGAACTGTCTCCCAGGGAAGCGGATGCCAGCAGGCCAATAGAACCGGTGACTTGCGATGCTTCATCGGAAAGAATGTCGCCAAACATGTTGGATGTTACGATCACGTCAAAAAATGATGGAGCACGGATGATCTGCATGGCCGCATTATCAACGTACATATCATCTAACAGGACGTCCGGGAACTCCGTCTGTCCCAGTCGATGAACCGTTTCCCGCCAAAGGCGGGAGGTCTCCAGGACATTGGCTTTATCGATGCTGGTCAAATGTTTGCGGCGCTTGCGTGCGATTTCAAAAGCACGTCGGGCAACTCTTTCAATTTCCATGACTGAATAGGCTTCCGTATCAAAAGCCGCGTTTCCGGATTCATTGCGGCCGCGTTCGCCAAAATAGATCCCGCCTGTCAACTCACGGACGATCATCAAATCAAAGCCCTTTTCAGCGATATCCGGACGCAAAACACAGGCGCTTGCCAATGCCGGCTGAAGAGCTGCCGGGCGGAGGTTGGTATAAAGTCCCAACGCTTTGCGCAGTCCCAGAAGAGCTTTTTCCGGACGTGAATTACCGGAAAGATGATCCCATTTCGGACCGCCTACTGCGCCAAGAAGAACAGAATCAGAGGCAAGACAGCCGTCAACCGTAACTTTTGGAAGCGGTTCTCCATATTCGTCAATGGCACAGCCTCCCGCAAGATATGTTGTGAAATTGAAAGTATGACCAAATTTTGAGGCAGTCTTTTCCAATACTTTAACCGTGCTGCCGACAATTTCAGGACCGATGCCGTCACCGGGGACTAAAGCGATATTGAATTCCATTATTCCCCCAGTTTTTCTTTCAGATAGGGCAGCAGGCCGCCTTTGTTGATAATATTTTCGATGAATGGCGGGAATGCTTTGGCTTCAAAGGTTTTCCCTGTTGTTTCATCAGTGATCCTGCCTGATTTGGTATCGACTGTCACAATATCTCCGGCTTTGATCGCTTCGGCAGCCTGGGGACATTCCAGAATCGGAAATCCGATGTTGATGGAATTCCGGTAAAAGATCCTCGCGAAGCTGGCGGCAATCACACAGGAAACACCGGACGCCTGAATGGCAATCGGCGCATGTTCCCGTGAGGAGCCGCAGCCAAAATTCCATCCGCCCACCATGATATCGCCATGCTGAACGGAAGAGGCAAAGGATTTATCAATATCTTCCATGCAATGCGCCGCAAGGTCTTCAGCTTTTGTAGAGTTGAGGTAACGGGCGGGGATGATCACGTCGGTATCGACGTTGTCGCCATATTTCCAAACTTTTCCTTTGAACATGCTATCCTCCCTAACAGAACTCGCGCGGATCAGCAACACAGCCTGCCAGCGCGGACGCGGCGGCAACTGCGGGGCTTGCTAAAATTACTTCGCTCTTTGTATCACCCATGCGGCCGACAAAATTGCGGTTGGTCGTTGTAACAGCTCGTTCCCCCGCTGCCATAACGCCCATGTGTCCGCCCAGACACGGACCACAGGTCGGTGTGGAAACTGCGCATCCGGCATTGATAAAATCTTCAATCAATCCCTCTTTGAGTGCCTGGAGATAAATCTGCTGAGTGGCAGGGATAACGATGCAGCGGACACCTTCGGCAATTTTCTTCCCTTTCAGAATAGAATCCGCAATCCGCAGGTCGGAGATTCTGCCGTTTGTACAGGAGCCGATAACAACCTGTTGGATCGGCATGCCGGCAGCTTCTTTGATCGTTTTTGTATTAGACGGCAGATGCGGCAGAGATACGGTCGGTTCGAGTTTTGCGAGATCGATCGTAACAGTCTGTTCATATTCTGCGTCTTCATCGGCTTCATATATCACCGGTTCGCGATGGAAACGATCCCTGATATATTCAAGAACCACATCATCCACCGGAAAAATACCGTTTTTCCCGCCGGCTTCGATTGCCATGTTTGCAATGGTAAAGCGGTCATCGATCGAAAGATTCGTGACGCCCTCGCCGGTGAATTCCAGAGATTTGTAAAGTGCACCGTCTACTCCGATTTCACCGATCAGGTGCAGAATAACATCTTTTCCGGAAACAAAGGGTCCGGGTTTGCCGGTGAGCACAACATTGATGGCGGAAGGAACTTTGAACCAGTTCAGGCCGGAAGCCATTCCCGCAGCCATATCGGTTGAACCGACGCCGGTGGAAAAGGCCCCAAGAGCTCCATAGGTGCAGGTGTGGGAATCTGCGCCGATAATGCAGTCTCCCGGACCGACGATACCCTGTTCCGGAAGCAAAGCGTGCTCGATCCCTACGGACCCTACATCGTATAAATGCTTGATGTTGTGTTTCCTTGCAAAATTCCGTGCGGTTTTGCATAAATCCGCGGATTTGATATCCTTGCACGGGGTGTAATGATCCAGAGCGATCACGATCTTTTCCGGATCAAAAACCTTTGTGAATCCGGCTTTTTCAAATACACCGATCGCGACGGGTGTGGTCACATCATTTCCCAGGACAATGTCCAGCTTGGCTTCAATCAAATCGCCCGCGTGCACTTCCGGTAATCCGGCATGTGCGGCGAGAATTTTTTGTGTCATCGTCATTCCCATCAGTCACCATCCTCTGATTTTGTCTCATAAGCGGCAAGCTTGTTCATCGCGGTCAGGTAGGCATTCACGGATGCTTCGATAATGTCGGTAGAAAGACCGCGGCCGGTAAACGTCTTATTATGAGAGCTGATTTTGACCGTAACGTCGCCAAGCGTATCTTTCCCTTCAGAAATAGAGTTGATGGAGAAGATATCAAAGGTATGTTCAGACGGCTTGATGATTTGATCAATGGCGTTGAACGCGGCATCGATCGGTCCGTCACCGAGTGCGACTGCCTGGAATTTTTCCTCGTTTTTCTTTAGGCTGACCGTGCAGGTGGCTGTTGTGAAGTTGCTGGTAGATGTCTGGAACCAATCAAGAGCATATCCGTTTTCATCAACTTCAGGAACCACGTGCGCGGTGTGATGCGTGACAATGGCTTCCAGATCGGCATCCGTGATATTCTTTTTCTTGTCGCAGATGTCTTTGAATTCCTCAAAGCAACGGTCAATTTCATCTTTTGACAGCGTATAACCAAGTTCTTCGATACGTTGGGAAAAGGCATGACGACCGGAATGTTTTCCAAGAACGAGGCTGTTGGCGACGATGCCGACGGCTTCCGGCGTGAGGATCTCATAGGTCTTTTTGTTTGCAAGAACGCCATGCTGATGGATCCCGGCTTCATGAGCGAAGGCATTTTTGCCGATGATCGCTTTGTTCAGCGGCGCTTGCTGCCCAATGATGTTATAAACCGTCTTACTGGAACGGTAAATCTGCGTGGTATCAATGCGTGTCTCAACCTCGTATGTATCCTGACGTGTGTGAAGCGCCATGACAACTTCTTCGAGAGCGGTATTCCCGGCACGTTCCCCCAGCCCATTGATGGTACATTCGATCTGACGGGCACCGCCGAGGACGCCGGCAAGAGAGTTGGAGGTTGCCATGCCAAGATCATTGTGGCAGTGGACGGAGAAGATGGCTTTTTCTGAACCGGCGGCATGAGCACGGACATATTCAATCAAATGCCGCATTTCATCGGGTGTCGTATAACCGACAGTATCAGGCAAATTGATGGTTGTAGCGCCATTGGCAATAGCAATTTCAGTCACTCGTGAAAGGAAATCGAGATCACTGCGTGTAGCGTCTTCCGCGGAAAATTCAATATTTGAACAGTATTTTTTCGCGTAGGCTACCATTTTCCCGGCCTGTTCCAGAACTTCTTCCGGTTTCATGCGGAGTTTGTATTCCATATGAAGCGGTGATGTCGCGAGGAACACATGAATTCGCGGATCCGCAGCGCCTTTTACTGCTTCCCAGGCGGCATCAATATCTTTGACGGTTGCACGGGCAAGCGAAGCAACAGTACAGTCTTTGACTGTTTCGGAAATGGTTTTTACGGATTCAAAATCACCGGGGGAGACAATGGCGAATCCTGCCTCAATAACGTCGACTTTGAGCTTTTCCAGGCAGCGTGCGATCTCAATTTTTTCCTTGAGATTCATGCTGCATCCCGGAGACTGCTCTCCATCGCGCAGTGTAGTATCAAAAATTTTAACCTGATCCATTCTCGTCCTTTCATTCTGCTGATATCGCTAAGGCAGAAAAACGAAAATTTATAAAAAGGGACAGCAGCGAATAACAAACGCTGCTGCCCGTTATGTGATTATTCCAATATAGCGCCTTTGTCAGCTGAAGAAACCAGCTTGGCATAACGCGCCAAATATCCGGTCTTGACCTTTGGTTCAGGGCAGACCCATTCTTTGCGGCGTGATTCCAGTTCTTCATTGGAAACAAGTAGCTCAATGGTATGAGCAGGGATATCAATGGCAATCCGGTCACCTTCCTGGACCAGACCGATTGGTCCGCCGGATGCTGCTTCCGGACTGACATGTCCGATGGAAGCGCCGCGTGTGGCTCCGGAGAATCGTCCATCGGTGATGAGGGCAACCGATTCACCCAGTCCCATACCGACAATGGCTGACGTAGGATTGAGCATCTCGCGCATACCCGGACCGCCTTTCGGACCTTCATAGCGAATCACAACAACGTCACCGGGATTGATTCCACCGTCATAGATAACACGGATCGCTTCTTCTTCCGAATCGAATACACGGGCGGGACCTTCATGTTTCATCATAGATGGCGCAACCGCGGCCTGCTTGACAACGCATCCATCCGGGGCAAGGTTGCCTTTCAATACGGCAATACCGCCGGTTCGCATGAAGGGATCTTCATACGGACGGATGATTTCCGGATTGCGGTTATGGGAATTTGCCAGATTTTCTTCCATGGTCTTTCCGGTGACGGTCATCACAGATGTATCCAGCAGATTGCCTTTGGTCAGTTCCTTCATCACCGCATAAACGCCGCCTGCTGCGTCAAGATCTTCCATAAAGGTGTCTCCCGCAGGTGCCAGGTGGCAGAGGTTCGGAGTTTTGCCGCTGATCTCATTGGCAATATCAAAGTCAATGGTCACATGGGCTTCATGGGCGATGGCCGGCAGATGGAGCATGGTGTTTGTGGAACATCCCAGCGCCATATCGACTGTTTCCGCGTTGTGGAAAGCAGCCGGTGTCATAATGTCGGAAGGGCGGATGTTCTGCTCAACCAGTTTCATGATCTGCATACCGGTCTTTTTTGCCAATCGAATGCGGGCGGAAAAAGGTGCCGGAATGGTACCGTTGCCCGGCAATGCCATACCGATGGCTTCGGTGAGGCAGTTCATGGAATTGGCAGTGTACATGCCGGAGCAGGAACCGCAGGACGGGCAGGCATCTTCAACATAAGTCTGAACGCCCTCGTCATCAATTTTATGCGCGTGATACGCACCGACAGCCTCAAACATGTGGCTCAGACAGGTCCTGCGTCCATCCGGGAGCCGCCCTGCGAGCATCGGACCGCCGGAACAGAAAATGGTCGGAATGTTGATGCGGGCAGCTGCCATCAGCAGGCCCGGAACGTTTTTGTCGCAGTTCGGAACCATCACCAGTCCATCGAATTGATGAGCGATTGCCATGGCTTCGGTTGAATCAGCGATCAGATCGCGGGTGACCAGAGAATATTTCATCCCGATGTGACCCATGGCGATCCCATCGCATACAGCGATAGCCGGGAAAAGGATCGGTGTACCGCCCGCTGCGCGAACGCCGGCTTTGACAGCTTCCGCGATTTTGTCCAGATGCATATGTCCCGGGACGATCTCATTGTAGGAGCTGACGATGCCGATGATCGGTCTGTTCAGTTCTTCTTCGGTTAGTCCCAATGCGTAAAGGAGACTGCGGTTTGGTGCGCGGTCTACGCCGATTTTGATTTGATCTGAATTCATATGAACTCCGTTTTTTAGTTAGCAGTTAGTAGTTGGTAGTTGGTAGTTAGCAGTTAGTAGTTATCAGTTCAATCACTCCTAACTCCTCACTCCTCATTCCTCACTAATTAGATGCTGTATCCAGATCGGAGTCATTCTTCCAGAGCATCTGTTCGCGCAGTTCTTTACCGACGATTTCCATCGGATGTTTGGCGAGCTGGGCACGCTTGGAGTTGAAGAAGGTACGGCCATTCTTGTTTTCGGCGATCCACTTGCCGGCAAAGGTGCCGTCCTGGATGTCTTTCAAAACAGCGCGCATGTTCGCTTTGACCTGTTCAGCAGGCAGCACACGCGGACCGGAGACATATTCACCGAATTCGGCTGTATCGGAAATAGAGTAATTCATCGCGGCGATACCGCCTTTGTTGACGAGGTCAATGATGAGCTTCATTTCATGAATGCATTCAAAGTAAGCGTTTTCCGGTTTGTATCCGGCTTCGACCAGAACTTCAAAACCGCAGCGCATCAAATCAACGACTCCGCCGCACAGAACGGTCTGTTCACCGAACAGATCGGTTTCGGTTTCCTCATCCATTGTGGTTTCGAGGATACCGGCGCGGGCGCCGCCGATACCGGCGATGTAAGCGAGGGCGATGTCATAAGCTTTCCCGGTGGCATCCTGCTCAACAGCGATTAGGCAGGGAACGCCCTTACCGGCGACATAAGTGGAACGAACCGTGTGACCGGGGCCTTTCGGAGCGGCCATGAATACGTCGACATCAGCCGGCGGAACGATCTGCTTGTAGCGGATGTTGAAGCCGTGAGCAAACGCGATGGCATTGCCCGCTTCGAGGTTCGGTGCGATTTCTTTGCGATAAACTTCTGCTTGAACTTCGTCATTGATGAGCATCATGACGATGTCAGCTTTCTTTGTTGCTTCGGCAACGGAATAAACTTCAAAGCCGTCTTTTTCAGCAACCGGCCAGGATTTCCCACCCGGGCGGAGCCCAACGATAACATTGCAGCCGGAATCACGAAGGTTCAGCGCATGTGCATGGCCCTGTGAGCCGTAGCCGATAATCGCAATAGTCTTGCCGTTCAAAACGTCAAGGTTACAGTCTTTTTCATAATACATTTTTGCCATAATTGAATTCTCCTTTTTCCTTGGTTTCATCATGGATCGTAGCTTTACCGCGTTCCAGTGCGATGCCGCCGGTACGCGCAATTTCGAGAATGTTGAATTCTTTCAGAATGTTTTCGATTGCCGTTATTTTATCGGTATCTCCGATTACGGCAAGGGTCAGTGTTTCGATAGAGACATCGATGATCTGAGCACGGAAGACATTGGCCAGCTGGATAATGTCGTTGCGCTGATTGCCGTCATTGGTATGAACCTTGATCAGCATCAATTCCCGTTGGATCGAAGTTTCCGGTGTAAGGCGTTTTACGGAATGAACCGGAAGCAATTTGAGCAGCTGGTTGCCGAGAAGGGTGATCTGCTGTTCATCCGCGATCACATCAATGGTAATACGGGAAACACGCTGGTCTTCCGTAGTACCCACAACCAATGATTCAATGTTGTACCCTTTGCGGGAAAACAACCGGGAAACCTGAGAAAGAACGCCTGATTCGTTATCAACAAGGACGGCAAGGGTCTGGGTTTTCATTTCTTTTGTCTTTTCCATGCTGTCCTCCGTTAGCTCAATAAGAATTGCGTAATTTGGTCGCCGGCTTTTACCATGGGACGGACCATTTCATCAATGTCGATCGTGCAGTCGATCACATAGCCGCAATTGCTTTTCAGCGCGTCCTCGATTGCTTCGCAAAGGTCCTTCTGGTTATTGACTCTGCGGCCTTTGAGACCGTATGCTTCAGCAAGTTTGACGAAATCAGGTCCGCGGTCAAGCGTTGTTTCGGAATAGTGTCCACTGTAAATCAGGTTCTGCCACTGGCGGACCATGCCAAGTGTGCCATTGTTGAAGATAAAGGTAATAACCGGGATATTATAGTATTGTTCGGTGCACAGCTCATTGCAGTTCATGCGGAACGAACCATCGCCGGTGATATGAATTACGCATTTATTCGGGTTGCCGACTTTCGCTCCGATCGCAGCACCCAGACCGAATCCCATGGTTCCAAAACCGCCGGATGTCAGCAGCTGACCGGAGTAGTCAAAATGGAAGTGCTGGATGGCCCACATCTGGTGCTGCCCTACGTCGGTGGAAACGATCGTATCCTGCGGGCAGATTCGGGCGATCGCAGACAATACCTGTTTGGGATTCAATGTGGAAGAACCGCCATCGGCGTATTCCGTTTCTGTGGGATAAGAAAAGACGAACTTTTTCCATTCGCTGTGATCCTGCTGCGTGAGTCTTGAGTTCAGCATGTTCAGGACATCTTTTGCGTAGCCGACGATATGGTGATCTGTCCGGACGTTTTTATTGATTTCGGAACGGTCGATATCGATATGAACGATTTTTGCCTGGGACGCGAAATTCTTCGGATCAAGAGCGACACGGTCGGAGAAGCGGCAGCCGATTGCGATCAAAAGGTCGCAGTTGTCGCAGGCAATGTTGGATGCCTGTGACCCGTGCATACCGATCATCCCGGTGACGAGTGGATTGCGTCCGCAGATACCGCCGCCTCCCATGACGGTTACAGCGGTAGGAGAATCGATAATGTTCGCGAATTCCTCGAATTCCCTGTCGCAGCGGCTGCGGACAACGCCGCCTCCGCAAATGAGCAGCGGTTTTTTGGATTCATTGATCAAAGCGACAAGTTTGTCAATGTCATCCCGGTCGATGGAGGGTTCCTGAAAATCGATCGTGGATCGGTCAATGAGTTCCTTCAATTTCCCGCTTTCCTTATGACGGCCGAGCGGAAGGAATTCGTATTCAGCGGTTTCAGCAGTAACGTTTTTGAGAATGTCAATCAAAACGGGACCGGGGCGTCCGCTCTTAGCGATTGCGAATGCGGCCCGGATGGTATCTGCCAATTTGTTCACGTCACTGACGAGGAAGTTTGATTTGGTAATCGGCATGGTAACGCCGGTGATGTCAACTTCCTGGAAAGAATCTTTGCCGATCAGGTTTTCTGAAACATTACAGGTAATAAATACGATTGGAGAAGAGTCAATATAAGCTGTGGCGATACCGGTTGTAAGGTTCGTTGATCCCGGACCGGAAGTTGCGAATGCTACACCGACTTTGCCTGTACTGCGGGCATATCCATCTGCGGCATGTGCGGCGCCTTGTTCATGAGCGGTAAGATAATGTTTGATCTTGCCGTGATATTTATAAAGCGCGTCATATACGTTCAATATTGTGCCGCCCGGATAGCCGAAAACCACACTGACTTCCTGCTCCAGGAGGCATTCCATTACTATTTCTGCCCCTGTCTTCTTCAAAACTAAATACCTTCTTTCTCTACGAAACGAGCTGCTGCCCGATAATTTTGTTGCTGATTATTTAATGTGTATTACCACCGGATGTAAATTAAATCATTAGAATGATTCTAATAACTATCTTGAAAAACGGAGCTTGTTTGCGGAAAAAAAGTGACGAAAATCACTGATGATTTTTTGAGGACAGATTAATCAGGGTTCGGGGACGGTTCTCCCAAGACGCCAGCCGCAGGGAACTGTCATCCCGTTTTCACAGGAATTATTCAGCGTTTGCTTGAATATGTATTTTTACGAATAAGTAATCGTATAAAAAGTGATCCTTGGCAATTGTGTTCTGCCTCCGAATTATAAAAAAATGTCGCCTGACAGGCGACCATGGATGGATTTTTTTCCCTATACTATGAGTATCAATAGAAAACGGGAGGATGAACGTTATGAAAAAGAATTTGACTGAACTGGTGATGATCCTGGACCGCAGCGGCTCCATGAGCGGACTTGAGAGTGATACGATCGGCGGATACAATGGGATGCTGAAAAAGCAGCGTGAGACGGAAGGGGAAGTGCTGGTTTCCACGGTCCTGTTTGATGACAAAATCGAGGTGCTTCATGACCGCGTCCCGCTGGAAAAGGTGGAGGAGATCACGGAGAAGGATTATTTTGTCCGCGGATGCACGGCACTGCTGGATGCTGTCGGCGGTGCGATCCATCACATCGGGAATGTACATAAGTATGCCCGGGAAGAGGACCGTCCGGAGAAAACGATCTTTGTGATCACGACGGACGGGATGGAAAACGCGAGCCGTCAGTATTCTTATGACCGGGTGAAGCAGATGGTGGAACGGCAGAAGGAAAAATACGGATGGGAGTTCCTGTTCCTTGGTGCGAATATCGATGCCATCGCGACGGCAGGCCGCTTTGGGATTTCCGCGGATCGTGCGGCAAATTATCACAGCGACCACGAGGGTACCGCGCTGAATTATGAGGTTCTTTCGGATACTGTTAGAGCTATGCGCTGCTGTTCTGCTCCGATCGGCGGCGGCTGGAAGAAACGCATTGAAGAGGATTTCAAGAAGCGTGGAGAAAAATGAGCGGATATTTTCGGGGTCTGTCTCTTCATGGGACAGTCCCCATAATTTCTGACCGGAACACATGGGGAATGGCACCTTGCTGTCTTGAAACCGACACAAGCGGTCCAGTCCCCGGAGAATAAAATGTCTCGAACATCAGTCGCAGCGTTGTGGCTCCACATCACTCATGGCGCATCAAGCCCGGCTTCGAGTGCGTTTTTTTTCTCAACACCTGAAGAGAAGATCACACAAGCAGACTGACATCTTGTTCCAACTGCTTTTATTCTTTATAAGATTTGATACAAAAATAAAACGAATATATAAGATACAAGAAAACAACATCATTGTACATCTGATAATGTGTCAATATCATAAAAAAAATGATATTTTTTTTATCAAAAAACAGTAAATAATCTAATGATGTACAATAAAACTCCCTATTAAAAGGGCATTAATGATATACAATAAAAAAAGCTCTACGCAGCAAGCTTTTTATCCGCACAGCGGAAGTCCATAAGAAAGAGTTGAATATAATTTTATTTGAACTTATGGTGTAATCGTTGATTACTTATTTGAGAATGGTGAAATTTTTGAAGGTTATCAAACTTAAGCTCGGAACGTACAGGACTAATACATTTAATAGCAATCGGACTTGTTGAACCAAGCGGGTAACAAATGACCCTGGAAGAGTGTATTCTGCGATAATTAAATAATTTTCGTAAGAGTGTAAAAATTGCGAAGTTTTGCGAAGTTATCCCCCTTTTTAACTGCTTTTATGCGGAAAACACGCACAAAATAATTGCGAAGTTTAGCGAAGTTATGTCAATGCAATATACATCAAACAACGGGCGTTATGTCGAAGACTTGTTCCAAGTTGTTCTCCGAGACCTTTGGGTTTGAGAAAAAAGAATTCTTCCGCATATGCGGCGATGCGTTGGGACGGTATTATAATCGTTTCTGTAAAGCGTAATAAGGCTCAAGGAAATCACTGCCGGGAATATCCGTCATATGCGTATAGCGAACGTTCCCGGGAATGATGCCTTTTTCAGGGGAAAATGCCATGGAAGAAAATAACAAAGCGAAATCGTTTTTCAGTAAATTATCCGCTGCGGGAAAAACAGTAAAAGAAACCTATGATCAAACCAAAAAAGCAGCCGAGGAAGCCGGAATTACCGGTGATTCCATTATCGAGGCAGCAAAAAAGACAAAGGACGTTCTCTTCAAAGCCGGATCCGAAGCAGCGGTGATCGGGAAAAAAGCTGCCGATACCGCGCAGGAGACCTATAATAAATCGAAAGAAATCATGATCCAAAAGATGGATCAAAATGGTGATGGACAGGTGGATGTTGTCGATATCATTATTATGAGCCTGAAGATTCCGGGAATTCATGTAAATCGGTCGCAGTTTCTGCAAAAAGAATTATTCAAGAATCATCCGCAGGAAGTCATCGATATCGCGATTGCTGAAACCCCGGCAAAAGCAGGTATTCCCCGCGAAGAAATCGATAAAATTGCCGATGAAGTGATCAATTTTGAGCGGAACTGCGTTTCCGGTATATCTGCCGCGCTGGGAATGCCCGGCGGTGTTGTTATGGCTGCAACCATACCGGTCGACATCGCTCAATATTACGGCTACACCCTGCGGGCTGCGCAAAAACTGATGTATCTTTATGGATTTCCGGAAATTGATTCTTTTGAAAATGATTTGAACCTGGATACGGAAACGATCAACACCCTGACACTTTGCCTTGGGGTCATGTATGGTGCAGCCGGAGCGAACAAAGCTATCCAGGGTATGGCAAAAGCCCTGGCAATCGGTGTAGAGAAGCAATTGCTCAGAAGCGCACTGACAAAAGGCGCAATCTATCCCTTTGTGAAAAGTGTTGCCAAATGGTTTGGCGTGAAGATGACCAAAGAAATCTTTGCCGGATTTTTCAAAAAGACAATCCCGGTCGTTGGCGGTGTCATCGGAGGGGGGATCACCTTCGCTACATTCAAGCCCTGCTGCAACCGTCTCAAGACCGTTCTGAAGGACACTATGCTTTCCAATCCGGACCATGTCTCCAGTGCTGAAGAAGATGCTATTGTTGACAGTATTGTTACCTGCAAAATTCCGGAGGCAGATTTCTATCCCGTTGACGAAAGCGATTTTGATCAAAATTCGAATTAATATAATGTATCATTCAGTCGTTTCAATGAAACATCCCATGCTGAAGTTGTTTCAAAAGCAATTGTAAAAATTATCAGCGGGAAAAATTAAATATTCTTTTTACTCATATCATGAAGATGATAGGCCGAAAATCCTTTCCGAATTTTCGCATAGAATACTGCGCATATCTTTACTGCGGATGGCTTTTATTTCCTGCAGCGTACGTTCCAGGGATTCTGTGATACTTTCCGGAGCGAATATGATATTTTCGCCCGGAGGAAAATCTGTCTCAAGCAGGAGGCGGTCAGAAGGAATTTGCCTTACATATTCCCGGCCCCGCCAGGTACGGAGCATCATTTCATTCACGGAAAACATACATCCGGAACGAATTGCCCGGTTTAGTTCGTCACTTGACCCGGTGAACCAGTGAAATATGCAGCAGCAATGGTTCAGACATCCCGTGTGTTCCAATATGTCGAGCGTCTGCGTTCCTGCTTTCACAGAATGGATTGATAATATCTTTTTTTCTCCGGATAAATCAGTTGTTGAACAAGCCCGGCAAATCGTTTCAAAAATCTCGCATTGAATCCCCAAAGACCCTTCCGGAACATGCTTCGGGGAGGCATCCAGACCAATTTCCCCGACATAGCGTGAGCTTTGAATCAGTTCCGCAGCTTTCTCAGCGTCATCCATCCCGCATCGGGCATCCGCCGCCCACCAGGGATGGAGACCGACAGCGAGTTTCACATTCACAGCATACTGCATTTTGTGCTGTACATCAAGAAAACCCTGCGGTGTGACAGTAACCGCAAAAAGGCCAAGCCCAACAGCAGCCACATCGTCGGCAACCTGGCGGGCATTTCTCATAAAATCCAGATGGATATGCATGTCCCAAAGCTGCGGCTTCATTCCAACCCCGCCAGTTTCCGGATGACATATCCCGCAAGCATCTGCCCCATGATCGGCGGAAAATAGCTCATCGTACCCAAAATCGACGCACCTTCATGGACGAATCCCTTTTCATTGATAGCGTTTCGTTTTCCTTCCGCTTCGCGGGGAAGTTCATCAGAGTAAAGAACCATAATCGGTTTGATCCCCCGTTTTCGGGA
Organism: Anaerolineaceae bacterium; assembly: GCA_017417055.1. GTDB lineage: Bacteria > Chloroflexota > Anaerolineae > Anaerolineales > Anaerolineaceae > Flexilinea. The sequence goes on along the minus strand of JAFPZX010000134.1, from coordinate 31,951 downwards.
TTCCTTCCGTAGCACGCGGGCCAGCGGATCCATCTTTGTTTCTGCTATAGACGCGAATCGCAGCCTGGAAGGCTCCAGCTTATTCGCTCCGCCCATGGCTGAAACTTCGGGAATTTCTTCCGCCTGGCACCAGGATGCGATGGCAAGTTTCTGCGTCACCGTATCGATGGCGTCAATCACATAGTCCGGCCTTGGAAGGGAACTCAGTTGTTCTGCCACGTGATCTTTGTCAAGGAACGCGTGCAGCTTGCTCACTTTACAGTCCGGGTTAATATCCAGCACCATCTGTTCCATGACTTCCGTTTTGGGTCGTCCGAGGGTTGAATGAAAAGCAAGCGCCTGTCGGTTGATGTTGCTGGGCATCACAATGTCCCTGTCAATCAGCACCAGGGAGCCAATCCCGCCCCGGGCTAACGCTTCCGCAGCGGACGAACCGACTCCGCCCAGCCCGATCACCATTACGCGGGAATCCCGAAGCTTTGAAAGAGCCTCGTCCCCTAAGATCAATCGCAACCTGTCTATTGCTGTTTCCATGGCTGAGTGCCTCCCTGCGGTGTTTTTAGGAAAATGCTGATTAATGGCAATTTCGCACGAAAAAAATCAATGCAGCCTGTTCTGTTGACTCAATTTTGAGTCAACAAAAACAGGTCACTTTGACTCAAAACGGATTAATCAGTGGTTCCTTAGTATTATACTTAGATTGTTAGCAGAAGGGAATAAAAAAACGGCTGCTCATTATTTGTTGTTATGAGCAGCGTTACAGGAAAGGGTGATTTGATTATAAAAAGTGTCCAGGTGCGGACTTTTGTAAAGAACATCCGGGCAGATTTTCACCGGATATCTGTTATTTCTCATTGTTTTTAATCCTTACTTGATATCATCATATGGGTCGGAATACGGGTCGGACTCGTCAAGATCATCGTAGTTGTCAAACAGACTGTCCAGAAAATCCAGAGCATCCAGCGGGATGTAATCCTCGTTTTCATTGGAATCACCTGAATTTGTATTGCATCCGGGATCTGCCGTGTAAATCGGCCGCTCACAAAATTGGACCGCTTCCTCAGCATTCATGTGATTGAAGATGATCCCCAGAATTCCTTTTCCGTAACGGTCGAAAATCGCCGCGGGACACTGCACACTGTCTTCAATGATCTCTTCGCTCGGGATGATGCCATCGCAATTGACGAAATACTTAATGCGGATTTCACCATCACGCAGGTCCAATTCGCAGCTCCCATGGAGCAGATTGCAGTTGATGATGTGCAGATATTTGGAAAGTTCTGTCATCTGGTTTTTGTCCCGAATGTCTCCGGAAATCGGGAAAACCGCGTACGTTACAAACCAGCTGTCTTTAACGATGATATGATATTGGATGTTGTTGATATTGCCTTTCGTGGAGATTCCAAAATGGATCACGCCCTGTTTCACATCCATGAAAAAATGATAATTTTCATACTTTAGATGCTGGGCGACTTCATTAAAAAGGCTGACAGAATAACACGTTGCCATGGTTCCCTCCTGTTTATGTTATTCAGCTCCTGTTCAAAACCAGGTATAATATGTATTGGATAAATCAAATCACCCGGTTCTCACCCTTCCTATAGTTTTATAGTGAATTCAGGATTTTTTCCCGTTCAAATTACGCTTTATAACAAACAAGGAATTTCATCACGTTTTGTATTGGTATGTAATACATGATCAGACATTAACCGTGCTGTGGAAAAGTTCGGCGAAAAGAATCCTGATGTTAGTGTGATCACATCACACAAAAAAACACCCTACCGGCGATATTACCGACAGGGTATGGTTTTTTATAAATGGTACCCGAAGATTATGCCCGTGAATCCGGAGTTGATGAGGATCGTTTCCGTGCAATGTTGGGTAAGCTGGATATAATAAATTAATGAAATCGTGGGAAAATGGGTTTTTAAAAAATCCATTCGCCTTTTTTGGCAAAAAAAAGCCTGTTTTGCGATCGATTTACTCGTAAAACAGGCAAAAAAAGTAGCGGGGATTGGATTCGAACCAATGACCTCCGGGTTATGAGCCCGACGAGCTGCCTCTGCTCTACCCCGCATCGACAAAAGATATAATAACATTTTTTTTGAAATAGTCAAGTGCATTTATGACAAAATGTGATTAATTTTATTTGTTCCTCTGTTCCCGGTTTGTTCTATATCCCTACCACACTTTTTGAAAAAAGTCAACGGACAACATTGCCCGTTTTCTTTTTTGACGTTTAGGTGTAAACTCAGAGAAGTAAGAAGAAAGAAGTAAGAAGTAAGGAGTAGTCAGGGGCTGGTGACTTGGGTCTGAGGGCTGGTAACTGGTGACTTGTGATTACTAATCACTAACCACTGACCACTGGACACCGACCACTGTACACTAAGCACTCCTAACTCCTCACTCCTCACTCCTAACTAAGCAGAAGGGAGGGAAGAAATGACACAGGCCAACGGTGAAAAGCTGATGAACGAAATGAACGGATTTCTGAACGACGCTGCAAAAGATAACAGCGACGCGGAAATCGCGCTGCCGTTCGAAGCTTTTGAAGACTACAGCACAGACCCGGTGAGCTTCAACGATCAATCGAAGCTGATGCTCCAAAAAGTTGATGCTGTTTTTGACCTGGCAGTCAAATATAACCGCCGTTCCTCCCAATATCTCAAAGCCTGCGGACAGCTGGAGCAGGGAATCAAATATCTTGCTTCCGGCTGTGTAACGAAGATCGCTCTGGAAGCAAAAAAACATGAACTTCCGGATCTTGGTCAGCTTTCCACAGATAAATTATTCCGTATGACTTCCTATCATTACCGCAAGATCGACCGGGCATTGAGCGACTATATCCGTGAAAAGAACGGTGAGGTTGATGACGCACTGCTGGATATGGAATTCCGCTTTTACAATCTGCTGAACCGTCTGCGTTCTACGGAAGTGAAAATCCATGATTACAACAACAAACGTTATCGCGGAGATGAAGATTACAGTCCTGTGATCAGCGGGCTGGCTTTTACTGAGAAAAGCTGGAACCGCTGCTTCAATGAAGACCATATTGAACCGGCTTCTTTCCAGCGGGCAAGAGCGTTTTCTCCCATATCAGAAATCGGAAATCAGAAATCGGAAATCGGGACAGAGAATGAAGAAGGAAGAATAAAGAAGGAAGAGTTGACAGTGGCCGGTGGGCAGTACTCTGCGAAATCAGAAATCAGAAATCAGAAATCGGAAATTGGATCGGTAAATGAAGAAGGAAGTTTGAAGAATGAAGAGAATGAAGTTTCGAACGACACTTCTCACTCCTCACACCTAACTCCTAACTGCAGCAAAGCTGCCGACTTCTCACTCCTAACTCCTAACTGCAGCGAAGCTGCCGACACCTCACTAAAAACTACTGACACAAGTGAAGCTGAGATAAAGCATATTACGGAATATTCTTCTTATCTTGATATTATGAAGAATGCTGCGATGCGGGCGCCAAGAGATTATGAACATCCGGATCAAATCGCGTATTCGTTCACAACGGAAGAAATGATACAGCTTACCAAAGACGAGGAGTTTGCTGAAGTCTTTCCTGACCTGGCTGCGGAGATCCGGACGGAGGTCGAAAGGTGGGATGACAGCGGGTAATTTGAAATAAGAAATCAGAAATCGGAAATCAGAAATATGAAATAGGTTATAGGATATAGGAAATAGCGTTGGAAGAGTCCTTTCAGCGCTGAAAGAGGTTAAACTATCGGCTTCAATTTGGGTTACTCGATGAACGACCGGCAATAATCGAAATTTATGATTCGCTATTCTCTATTGCTAAGGAACCGCTGATTAATTCCGGTGAAGACGAGAGGACAGTTCCCCTCGTTCCTCGGGAGAACCGTCCCCGCACCTCGATTAATCAGTGTTTTCCTAAATAAACGCGGATTGATTCATGATAAGGCGTGAGGACAGTTCTTCGCTTCGCGCAAAATCGTCCCCGAAAATAAATCAGTGTTTTCCTAAAATTCAGTGAATTTATTGACGATAAAAAAATGTTATTCATATATAATAATTTTTATTGTAACGGGAATATGCTAAGAATAATATTGACAAAAAATTATCCGCGTTTTAAAATAGATATGTTATGAAAACTTTTAGAAAACGCTGATTAAGCCGCTTGAAGGCGGGAGGATAGTTCTCTTCGTTCTTCGGAAGAACCCTCCCCGAATCCCAATTAATTAGTGTTTCCTCAGCGATTTTCATGAAATGTTATCAATCAGAAGAGGTTCTTATGAATATGGATATCCAGACGATTTTTTTTGATGTCGGTAATACCCTAAGAATTGTATTACCGGACAAACCATTTATTGAGGCTGCGGAAGCTGAGCTGATGCGGCTTACGGAAACAAAAGAATCTCACGATGAATTTTTTGCTAAATTAGAAAAGCGCTGGACTGCTTACCGGAAACTTGCCAAAAGCAGTTTGATCGATTGTTCTGAAATGGAATTGTGGATGCAGTATATGCTTCCGGATTATGATCCGGAACTGATCGCTTCTCATGCCAGCCGATTGACTCGATTATGGCGGGACCATGACGGGCGTCGGGTAGCGCGTCCGGACGTCCGTGAAACACTGGAAGGTCTGGACCGCATGGGATATACCATGGGGATCATCGCCAATACAGTGACTGAGACAGAAATTCCGGATTGGATGGTTACTGACCATGTTGCCCATTATTTCAAAACCACAATTCTTTCCTCAAAGGTTCGCATCAGGAAACCGGACCCGGAAATTTATTTTTTAGCTTGCCGTTGTATCGGTACGAAGCCTGAAAATTGCGCATATGTAGGCGATAATCCGGTTCGTGATGTGGAAGGGACCCAGGCAGCGGGGTTTGGATTGATGATCCGTATCGATGAACCGGATACGCTGAATCGGGAAAAGGCAACCGGTAAAGAATTCACACCTGATTATGTCATTACCTCTCTCAGGGAACTGTTGGATATTCTGCCGGACAGGAACAAGGTGCAGTCATGAATAAAATTCGGGCAATTGTTTTTGATCTTGGCGGGACGCTGCGCATCGCGCTAAAAGATGAGGAATGGATGCGGACCGGCAGAATGCGGATGGCTGAACTGGCAAAAACAGAATTGCCGTTTGAGGAGTTTTACGCGCTCGTAGAAGAACGATATGAAAAATATCGCAAATGGGCTCTGGAAGAAAATAAAGAATCTGACGATGAAGAACTGTGGTGCAAATGGCTGCTGTATGATTATCCGCGCGATCTTATCATGAAAAACAGGCATCAATTATCCTATGAATACCGTCAGTCGAAAGGCCGCAGGGTAGTTGCAGATCATGGCGCGGAAGTTCTTCATGAACTCTATAAACGCGGATATAAGTTAGCGATCATCAGTAATTTGATTGGAGAAACGGAAGTTCCGGATTGGCTGGAAAGTGATGGGTTGAAAGATTTGTTCAGCTCTGTGGTCCTTTCTCCCGTGTGTGGATTGCGGAAACCGGATCCGGAAATTTACCGAATCTGCAGCAGAGAATTAGGAATCCCATGTGAACAAATGGCTTCCGTTGCGGATAATCAGGGCCGGGACCTTATCGGGGCCAAAGAAGCGGGCATTGGATGCAATATTTTGTATATTTCTCCGGAGAAAAAGCATCCTTACGATCCAAAGGCTCAGAATGCTCCGGATGCGGTGATCAGGGACTTCAAAGAATTATTGACTTTATTCCCTCTAAAGGAGGCCTAAATGAATACTGACATTCGTGCCATCTATCTGGATCTCGGCGACACATTCCGCATCATTGAAAAAGATGAAGCCTATATATTGGATGCCAAGCAAAAAATCGCGCAGATGTGCGGGACCGATGAGGATCCGGTGAAGTTTTATGATGAAGTAATCACTCCGCGCTATGACGAATACCGTAAATGGGCCTTGAAATATTTCTGTGAAGCGCCGGAGCAGGTCCTGTGGAGACGCTGGCTGGCTTATGATTTCGATGCAAATCGAATTGCTAAGTACGCGTCGGATTTGACATATGAATACCGCCGAACCAAAGGACGCCGCGTGGTGGTCGAAGGCGGAGCAGATACCGTAAAAGAACTCAACCGACGTGGTTTTGCAGTGGGCATTATCTCTGATCTGGTCGGCACAAAAGAGGTCGATGAATGGCTGGATCATGATGGCTTACGGCCTTATTTCAAAACGGTTCAGCAGTCTTCCGTCTGTTATGTGCGCAAACCGGGACCGGCTATTTTTTATTATGCCATTGATGAAGTCGGGATCTCCGCAGAAAACAGCGCTTTTTTAGGTGACAATCTGGATCGTGATATCATCGGGGCGAAAGCGGTGAACATGGGAATGACCATTGCGGCCAAATGGGGTGCCAAAAAATATACATTAACGGAAGAAAATCGGCCGGATTGCGTGATTTTCGCGTTTCCTCAGCTTTTGGACCTTTTCCCTGAACCGGGAAAAGTGAATACAGAAAAAATGATAATGCCTGAAACTGCCTGGCCGGGAGGAAAATAAAAAATATGAGAGACTCAAATAAAACACATGGTGGTCATGAACTGGCTGAACTGGTGCGTAAAGCATATGAAAAGGGTGAAATTGATTATTCGCTGAATCCAATTACGCTCGGTACCGGTTTTATCAAGGAAGGGGACAATGTTGTCTTCTGCTGCCGCAGAGGTGAACGTGAAATTGAACTGACAGAAATGTTCACCGATCCGGATTTTGAAAAGGTTGAGCGGAAATATTTGAAAGGGCTTGATTTTTCCATTCTTACACTGTATCATGAAAAATTCAAGGATCTTCCGGTGGTATTCGGTCCTTCTCATGTCAAAATGTCACTTGCCGAGGTGCTGAGCAGAGCTGGAAAAACACAATTCCATTGTTCGGAATCGGAAAAATTTGCTCATGTAACGTTTTTCCTGAATGGCGGTGAAAATCAGCCCTTCCCGGGTGAAACAGATTTCTGCGTTCCATCAATCAAAGGCGTTCCTTTTGATACAAAACCGGAATTGTCTTTGCCACAGGTCGCTGATAAAGTTGAAGACGCGCTCGGTAAATATGATTTTATCGTAACAAACTTCGCCAATGGCGATGTGATCGGACATACGTCCAACGATAAAGCAAAAATTGAAGCTGCAGGACATGTCAGCAGGGCATTGGAACAAGTCATAACCGCGGCAAAAAAGGCCGGATATGTGATCGCTGTGACCGCGGACCATGGCAATATCGAAGTATTGCATACGGATAAAGGAAAACCACATGTCGCCCATACTTCCAACCTGGTGGCATTTATTATGATCGATCCGGAAAGCAGCGAGCCGATAACACTTCATGATGGTTCTTTGAAAGATATTGCTCCTACGGTTTTGAAAGTCATGGGCATTGAACAACCGGAAGAAATGGACGGAAAAGTTCTTTGCGAAAATCATGATTTTGGAAAAGACAGAAAAATGCTGCTGATTATCTGCGACGGTTGGGGCCTCGGCGATAAGACCGAAAATGATGCGATCTTCCTTGGTGACACACCATATTGGGACAGTCTGCTGGAAAAACAATCATGGTCCTGTTTGCATGCTTCTGGGGAATACGTTGGTCTCGGAAGCGGAAAACCCGGTAATTCCGAAGCCGGACACAGCAATATTGGCGCGGGAAGAGTGGTTCCGCAGGATGATATCCGCCTTGACAGCGCAATCGCTGACGGATCATTCATGAAAAATCCGGTGCTGCTGAAAACCATCAATGACGCAAGAGAAAAAGGCTGTGCGCTGCATTTGATTGGACTGCTGACGAAAAAATCTTCTCACGGTTCGATTTATTATCCGCTTGCAGTCGCTGAAATGGCAAAAGACCTGCCGGAAGTTTATCTGCATATTATCTTCGACGGACGCAGTACGGAACCGGGATCTGCTCCGGATTTATTAGCGGAACTGGATGACATGATCGAATCACGCGGGTTGAATCTGCAGGTCGTGGATGGTGTCGGCAGAGGTATTGCCCTTGACCGTGACGGGAACTATTCAAAAGTGAAAGCCGCTTACGACAATATGATCGGAGCATAATAAAGAATTGTGGCTCGGGGACGGTTTTGTGCGAAGCAAAGAACTGTCCCCCCGCCTTTTCGGGAATTAGTCATCATTTCCCTAATATAAATTAATGGTAATAAATCCGAACTATTCGGATACCATCAAACATCCTAAAGGAGAGGTGAGGGATGACAAAAAAGAAGACTTTTTCATGGAAAAAGCTGAAGAATCAGATTTTGGATGTGATCACGAATCCATTCAATATGATCGTTTTCATATCCCTGATTCTGCTGATTTTTCTGATTGCGATCCCGTTGATTCGGATGCTTCGCAATACGTTTATTCTTTCAGCCGGAGAACTGCGCAGAGTTCAAAGAACGAATCCCGGTGCACAGGTAGGTGATTTTACACTGTATTATTGGAAGTACCTGCTCGTGGATAAGCTCAATAAAGCGAATTTCTTTACGCCGCTGCTGCATTCCCTGACGATTGCTTTTTTTGTTACTATCATTGCGGTTCCGCTGGGGGCTGGATTGGCATGGCTGATGGTCCGCAGCGATTTGCCGGGAAAGCGTTGGCTGACACTTGGAATCATGATCCCCTATATGATCCCTTCCTGGTGCAAGTCAATGGCCTGGCTGGCTGTTTTCCGAAACAACCGCGGCGGTTCGCCGGGATTTTTACAAGGGCTGGGGCTGAACATCCCGGACTGGCTGGCATACGGACCAATCGCCATCATCCTTTGTATGGTATTGCATTATTACGCATTTACGTACATCATGGTTTCCGGTTCTCTGCGTTCTATCAATAGCGAGCTGGAGGAAATGGGTGAAATTCAGGGCGCCAGTAAAATTTATATTTTGCGGAGCATTACGCTGCCGCTTGTTATGCCCGCGGTGCTTTCTTCCGCGATCATGACGCTGAGTAAGTCCATCGGGACATACGGAGTGGCTGCCAACCTTGGTCTGCGGATCAGTTACTATACGCTGGCTACCAAGATGCATGACTTTATCAATACCGGTCAGGCAACAGTCGGGTATTGTATGGCGATTTTGCTGATCCTGATGGCTTCCGGTACGATTTGGGCCAATCAGGCATTTATCGGCACCCGGAAATCCTATGAGACCATCGGCGGCAAAGGAGGTCACAGCACCATGATGAAGCTTGGTCCTGCCCGTTACCCGATTATGGTGTTTCTTGGGATCTTTTTGATTTTCGCGATGTTCGTCCCGATGTTCATTCTCGTGATGGAAACCTTTCAGATTCGGACAGGCGGCGGATACGGTCCGGATAACCTGACGCTTTATAATTGGATCGGTAATCTGGAAGACGCTCCGCGTGATATGATCAACTATCCGGGAATCTTCAAAAACGCCGAATTCTTTACCGCTTTGTGGAATACCGTCAAGCTGACCATCATTGGTTCTGTTATCACCGCTTTGTGCGGCTGTCTGCTGGGATATATCACTTCCCGTGGACGCGGAAAATGGTACGGCAAACTGGTGGAACAGCTGGTATTCATCCCGTATCTGATGCCGGCAGTTGCGTTTGCGGCGATTTACCTTTCCATGTTCAGCCGCAGGATCGGTCCGATTCCTTCGCTTTACGGTACATTCGCGATCATTCTGCTGGCTACGGTTGTGAAACATTTCCCGTTTGCCAGCCGTTCCGGTACCGCTACCATGATGCAGATATCGGTCGAGTTGGAAGAGGCAGCGGATATCGCCGGTGCAAGTTTCTGGAAACGGCTGACTTCTATCGTTATTCCTCTGGCAAAAGGCGGCTTCCTTTCCGGTTTCCTGCTGGTGTTTATCAGTATCGCGAAAGAGCTGGATCTGATTATTTTGTTCATGACACCTTCGACACGAACGCTGTCTTATCTTTCGTTTGTCTACAGTAAAGAAGTGCTGCCGCAGATGGCTGACGCGATTTCCGTGGTCGTTCTTCTGTTCGTGTTATTCTCCTACATTTTATCCAACTTGCTGACCGGTGCGGATATCGGCAAGAGCTGGGGATAATGATAAATCAGAAATAAGAAATAAGAAATCTGAAATTAGGCTGGTAAAAGATGAGTAAGATTGAACTGATTCATATTGACAAATATTACGGAACGAACCATGTTCTGCATGATGTAAATTTGACCATCGAAGATGGAGATTTTATGACGCTGCTTGGTCCGTCCGGCTGCGGGAAAACAACTACTTTGCGTGTAGTATCAGGGTTAGAGCGTCCGCAGAACGGCATTATGCTGATCAACGGGAAAAAGGCTATTGACTGTGATGAGGCATTCTTTCTGGAGCCTTCAAAACGTGGGTTGAATCTGGTTTTCCAAAGCTATGCCTTGTGGCCGCATATGACTGTTTTTGATAACGTCGCTTTTGGCTTGAAAATCAAAAAAATGCCATCGGAGGAAATCAAAAAGACTGTTCGGAACGCGTTGGAGCGGATGCGTATCGGTGAATTTGAAAAACGGTATCCGAATGAACTTTCAGGTGGTCAGCAGCAGCGTGTAGCCATCGCCCGGGCTATTGCTTCCTCTCCGGAGCTGCTGCTTTTGGATGAACCTCTGTCCAACCTGGATGCGAAATTGAGAACCGATATGCGCGCGGAATTAAAACGGCTTCATCGGGAATTGGGCACCACGATTATTTATGTTACCCATGACCAGGTTGAGGCATTGACAATGTCGACGAAAATCGCCTTGTTTGAAAATGGAAAGCTTTCTCAGGTCGATACGCCAATGGATCTTTACCTGAATCCGAATAATTTGAGCAACGCAGATTTTATCGGGAATCCGAGGATCAATTTCATCAATGGCAAAGCGACTGTCAATGGTGATGTGATGACCGTCAAATGCAGTCTTGGTGAATTCAAGTATAATAAAGAAGACTGGACGGAAGAAGTTATTCCAACAGGTACTTTTGACTGTGTTCTTGGTGTGCGTCCGGAACAAATCAAAATATCCGAAGAACCGCTGGATAATACAATTACGGCGAAAGTCTATGCCGGACAGCCTGCCGGTTCGGAGACACTGGTGACAGTTCATGTGGGTGGAGATGAGATCCTGCTGAAGCAAATCGGTATTGCGGATTATGATATTGATCAGGAAGTATTGCTGAAAATCAAACCGGATCGGTTCAATGTTTATAACAAGGAAACCGGCCGCTTGATCAAATATTCACGCAAGTCAAAGAAGGTAAAAGCCTGATTTTCTATCAGGATTTGTATAAACAGAAGGAAGGATGATTATGAAAAAACTGTTTGTTTATCTGCTCGTGTTGACGATGGTTTTGTCAACTGTTCTGACTGCAGCCGCGATTGATATTCCGACGAATCCGGAATACAATGGAATGTCTGCGGATGAACTTTATGAACTGGCAAAAGCTGAAGGCGGAAAGATCGTGATCTACTGCACTACCAGTAAAATTGCCAAGGTTGCGGATAAGTTCACGGAGGAATATCCGGAGCTTACCGTTGAAGTCTATGACCTGGATGCCGGCGAGAGCATTACGAAAGTTGTCACCGAAGTTGATACCGGCAACATTATCGCAGATGTTATTCAGGATTCTGACTCCCGCGGCGATATTGCCTTCAATTATTACGGTAAATATCTGGAAGGTTATTTCCCCACTGATATCTGTGCTCAGATCGATCCTGCATTGATGGAATATGGTATGCCTTATTACACTTCCATCTCCTTCTGGTACTACAATACCGATGCTTTCCCGGAAGGTTCACCGGTAAACAACTGGTGGGATATCATTGAACTGGATGAAAATGGCGTTCAGAAGTATGCTCTTTACTGCAAGGAAATCGGATCAGAATCCACATATCTGGGACTCTTCAGCCATTTTGTCGCCAATCCGGATGACCTGGCAAAGGCATACGAAGAAAAGTATGGAACTCCGATTGAATATACCTATCCGAATGATCTTGGCTTTGAAGAAAATAATGCCGGGTTTGAATACCTGTACCGTCTTTCCCAGCTGAAGATGACATTCATCGGTGACGGTGACGAAATCGTTGAAGCTGTTGCAAATTCCACTGCTGATGCTCCTGTTTTGGGTCTTGCTTCTGCCGGGAAGATCGGCAACCGCGATGACAATGGCTGGCCGATTGCCTGGGTCACTGAGCTGGCTCCGTATGTTTCCGGTCAGAATACCAGCTATACCTATGTCGTTCCCGGTTCCGACAACCCCGCCGGTGCCCGCCTGTTCATCCGCTATATGATGGGCGGCGATGATGGTTCCGGTGATGGCTACAAACAGGTCATGAAGGAAGGCGCCTGGTCCGTCCGTAATGACTTCAATAACAAGAAGAACCCCTTCAGCCTTGCAGAAAGCCACACGGTTCCGCTCGACATGGAAGGAATTTACGAATACTATCTGGATGTCGCAGACTTCTGGACCTACTGGCATGACAAGAGCCCGAATAAATAGTAGTTTATCGTTAGCAGTTGTCAGTTAAAATTGGATAGAGTTTCGTACTTGTAAAATCTAAAATTTTTGAATTGATTCTGCGGCAGCAGCTATAAAGCTGCCGCAGAAATATCAGCAGTAATATAAACAATGAGCAGTAAAGACCAAAAGGTTGAATTTAAGGATTTTTTTCGTTTTACCAAAGACGGGAAGATGAAAAGCGGAACTTTCGCTTACAGTATCACCTATGCTGCTTTGATACTCATTGTATATGGTGCTGCATATTATTTTATGATTGATGTTTTAGCACCGCTGACGAAAGGTTTAGCTCCCTGGCTTTCGAATCTGATCAGTGCAATTGTTCCGGCATTGGTTGGTGCATTGATTTGTCTGATACCGCTGAAATTGATATCCAATAAAAAGCCCTTTTTCCTTGGCTATGTCTGGATCGCGGTTTTTGCGTTGATGTTCCTGATTGCTATGATAATTTTACTGAAAGATGACCGGGAAGCATTGTCTATTTTTTTGCATTTGTTTGTCATCATGGTTCCTGCTCCGTTGTTGATTGGCGGAGGGTCGGCCTGGTATTTTTGGAAAAGATCTGAAAAATTAGAGAGGATTTCTGAAGATAATGATTGATACGGTTTTGTTTGATATGGGCGGCACACTGGAAGATATTTTTGTTGATGAAAGCAGTCGTTTTGATGCGGCGCGGCGTGTTCTTGAGATCTGCGCTTCCCATGGTTTCCCGTTGAATTGCGATCTTGAAACAGCGGAGAGGCTCCTCAAAGAAGGCTGGGATGCTTATGGCGTTCAGCGTGACAGTGATAACCGCGAACTGAAACCGGAAGAAATCTGGGGCAATTTTGTCATGCCGAATTTCGGACTGAATTTTGATCAGGTAAAACCATTTTCCGAAGAGCTTGCGTATATGTATGAAGTGACGCATTATCATCGTGTTCTGCGCCCTCGAGTTAAGGAAATGTTGGATGGATTACAGACGCTGGGGATGAAACTTGGGATTATTTCCAACACCGCCAGTCTTTATCAGGTCTTCCAAATTCTGATCGACTACGGGATTCGGGATTATTTCAGGGATGTGACTTTATCCTCTGTTACCGGATATCGCAAACCGGATGGAAATATTTTCAAAGTTTCCTTCTATCAGATGCAGTCGAAACCTGAAAATTGCGCATATGTTGGTGATACCTATTCCCGGGATATTGTAGGTGCCTGCCGTGCCGGATTTGGAGAAACTTTCCACATCCATTCTCAGCTGACTGCGATAAAGGACATCGGCGTATATGCGGAAAAACCAACGCATACCATCAGCGAAATCTATGAAGTCTATACGATTCTGAAATCAGAAAAGGAACAAGATAAATTCTGATAATAGGATTGTCAAACGATGAACCTCAGACACTCCTTTCGAGGACCCGATAAACAAAATCCATATTGAGGTTCTTCCGGACAGTTTCGGCAAGCAAGTCATACTGCCGGCTTTTATGTACTTGTAGATCAAAGGTGTTCAAAATATCAAAGGAATAGTTTTTTTCATTGGATAATGCTTTGATGATCGTATCGCTGATACCCGGCAGATCAAAGATTCCGTGAATATAGGTCCCGTATATATTTCCTTTGTTCATTATGAGAGGCAATGGCTTTGTGCTTTTGCCCATGTGGATTTCGTATCCCTGATAGGACAGACCATTCAGTCCTGAAAAAACACCGTTTAGATCAGAAATAACGCCTTTCGTCTGTGTTTGTGTCTTTTCTTCTTTGAACTCTGTCTGTATATTCAAAAGACCAAGACCGGGACAATGGGAGCAAACGGATGATTCGGTTTGCATCGGGTCTGATATCGTTTCCCCGAGCATCTGGAACCCGCCGCAAATGCCAAATACAGGCGTTCCCCGGGAGGCTGCTTTCAAAATCAGAGCTTCCAATCCGGATTGACGAAGCCAGAAAAGGTCAGCGATCGTGTTTTTTGTTCCGGGCAGGATGATCAGATCGGGCTGATGGAAATCTACAATGCGGTCAACATAACGGAGAGAAACATTTTGGTAATGTTCTAAAGGAGAAAAATCAGTAAAATTGGATATTCTGGGCAGTTTAATCACAACGATATCGATCAGTTTTGGCTGGCTGTGATCTGAAAACCTTTCAGAAAGGCTGTCCTCATCATCTATATCCAAATGCAGGTATGGTATAACTCCGGCGACGGGGACCTTGCATAACTCTTCCAGCATACTGATTCCCGGTTCCAAAACGGAAAGATCACCGCGGAATTTGTTTATGATGGTCCCTTTTATCCTCTGCCGCTCCGAGGTTTCCAGCAATGACATCGTTCCGTAGAGTTGAGCGAAAACGCCGCCCCGGTCAATGTCTCCGACCAAAAGAACCGGAGCGTCAACGATCTGTGCAAGACCCATATTGACAATATCGTTTTGTTTCAAATTGATTTCGGCTGGACTTCCTGCTCCTTCGATAACGATTATCTCGTATTCAGATGATAAACTGTCGTATGTTTTTTTGATGACAGGGATATAATCGCTTTTTTTGCGGAAATATGCCATTGCGTTCATATTCCCCTGCACTTTTCCGTTGACGATTACCTGAGAGCCGACATCTGTTGTCGGTTTGAGTAATATGGGATTCATCCGTACGTCCGGTTCGATCCCTGCGGCTTCTGCCTGAACGACCTGCGCTCTGCCCATCTCCCGACCGTCATGGGTGATAAATGAGTTCAGAGCCATGTTTTGGCTTTTAAACGGAGCGGTTTTGTATCCATCCTGTCGGAAAATTCTGCATAACGCGGCACAAAGAATACTTTTCCCGACATTCGACATAGTCCCCTGGATCATTATATTTTTAGCCATCAGCTTCTCTCCGACATAATTTTCGCGATCGTTTGAAACAATATCTGGTTTTCTTTATGTAAACGAACAGCAATACGGAACCACCCCGGACCCAATCCTGTGAAATTGCTGCAATTCCGGATCAGGATCCCCTCCTTCGCCAGTTTTCTGTCCAGATCATCAGGCGCTTGGAACAGAAGGAAATTTGCAGCTGAAGGGTAAACGAGAAAACCAAACAGTCTGAGTTGATCAAACAGCCATTCCCGCTCATTGGCTATTATTTTCCGGGCAGTGTCCAGATAGTCGACCTCCTGAAAAGCCGCAGGAACAGCAGCCTGTGCTGGAACAGAAACATTCCATGGCTGAACGGATTCAGACATTTTATACAACAGGGCAGTATCAGCTGTAATTCCATATCCGATCCTGACACCCGGCAGCGCATAGTTTTTTGTCAAAGCTTTGAGTACAAAAATATTTTTATATCGTTTTAAATAATCTATTCCCGAAAAATTCGTGTAGGAGAGATCTGTAAAGCATTCATCAATGAATAGCCTGATGTCTAAATGCGCACACAGCTGTATGATTTCTTCCAACAGCATTTTTTCAATTGTCATCCCTGTCGGATTGTTTGGGGTAATTAGGATTAACACATCCGGATGATTTTCAGAAATGTCATGCAAAATATGTCTGTCAAGAACGAAATTATCTTGCGGATTAAGAAAATGATAAAGAATATGACAGGCATGGTTCTCAAGCACCTTTAGATATTCGCTGAAACAGGGGACAGGGATCAAAGCCTTTCCCGGCCTTACTGCCTGACAATATGAATAGATCAATTCCGCGGCGCCGTTACCAAGGATGATTTGATCCTGACTCACATTTTCTTGATTACTGATTGCATCAATGGCTTTTC
Source organism: Anaerolineaceae bacterium (assembly GCA_017417055.1). Classification (GTDB taxonomy): domain Bacteria; phylum Chloroflexota; class Anaerolineae; order Anaerolineales; family Anaerolineaceae; genus Flexilinea. Next base: position 15,738 of record JAFPZX010000134.1, on the reverse strand, counting down.
TGCAGTATGGATCAGGATAGGAAGAAACCGAGCACAAAGCTTCTTTCATCGCTTCGATCACACGCGGCGGTGTTCCCAGTGGATTGATATTTGCTGAAAAATCAAGTTTAACCGGGGTTTTGTAAATATCTCCCCCGTGAGGATTTTGTCTTTGATAGAGCATTTGCTTCTCCGTTTATCTTAAAACCATTCTGATGAAACAGCTCAGCATCAGCAATAAAACAGAAGTCAGGTACATTAACCGACAGGTACGGGGAATATCCTCCCGTTCGACGTTCCGCAATGGATCACCGATGAATTGTTTCTTGTGCAGCACGCCGTGATAATATGCATCACCCGCCAATTGTACCCTTAGCAGCCCGGCACAGGCTGATTCTGTTTGTGCTGAATTTGGACTTGCGTGTTTATATCGGTCACGAACGAAGATTTTCCATCCGTTTCGCAGGTCAAGCTTTTGCAATCCGCCGGCAATCAGCATAAGAATAGCGGCAATCCGTGACGGGATAAAATTGAATACATCATCCGCTTTTGCCGGGAACCATCCAAAGTTCGTATAGGGAGGGTCAACATAACCAAGCATAGAATCCATCGTGTTGACAGCTTTATAGAAAAATCCGGCAGGAGTGCCGAACAGGGCAATATAAAACAACGGCGCAGCAATCCCATCTGATGTGTTTTCCGCAATTGTTTCCACAGCAGCTTTGATGATACCGGTCTCATCAAGCTTTTCAGTGTCTCTTCCAACAATCATGGAAACAGCTTTTTTTGCTTCCGGTAGGCTGCCTTTCGACAGTGCGTCGTAAACTTTCATGCTTTCCGTTTTGAGATCGCGTACTGCTATGATCTGCCAGCATATAATGCTCTCGATAATGATCCGCAGATATACAGAAACCTTTCCGCAAAAATAAAGGACCAGCCAGGGAATACCGGTTGAGACTGTTACGGTAATCACCCAGAGGATAAAACCGGCGGTCCTTTCTCCTTTTGCTGTTTTGGGAAATACCTTCCGCAATTTTATTTCAAGAAAACTGATAAGTTTTCCAATCCATACAACCGGGTGCGGAATCTCATGCGGATCCCCAAAAAAGAGATCAATGACAAAACCCAAAAAAAGCGGAAGAATAGGCATAAACATTTATATTTACCCGGAAATACGCATAGAAAAAATATATACCGGATTTCCTCCAATCATTAAGCGATGACTTCCGAGTTCCTTCCCCTGTGATGTCTGAACCAGGACCACATCAGTTTCAGAAAAATCATAGCGATGTATGATTTGATTCAATTCCGCTATTGTTTCCAGTGTAACAGCTGTTACAGCTATTTTTATTTCAGATTTTCGGGAAAACAAAAGAGATATGATTTCATCGATTTTCCCGGAGCATCCCCCGATAAAAACATGGGTGGGTGTTGGAAGATCAGAACAGATTTCAGAAGCATCTCCTTCTATGATGTCTAAATTGGATACATGCAGACGCGCCGCATTCTCTTTGCTTAGTAAAACAGCTTCCGGATCTCTTTCTATTGCATAGACATGACCATTTTTCGATTGCAAAGCCATTTCTATAGATACTGAGCCTGTTCCGGAACCAATGTCCCAGCAGACAGAATCGTCCATGAGGCCAAGTTTGGACAGGCAAATGGAGCGTATCTCGCTTTTTGTTATCGGAATGATCCCTTTTTCACCGCCGCTCCGTTTGAATACCGAATCAGGCAGTCCATGCGTAATTACCATATCCGGATGATCATTTTCAATCAATATTACCGCGAGAGATCCATACATACGGTTTGCCAGATATTTGACAGGGCCTTTTGTTATGACTTCGTTCTTATAACTCAGATTTTCACCAATAATCATGTATAACTCACCCAATCCATTATCCAACAGGGTTTGGCAGATAGAGTTGACGGTATTGGTGCCTCCGGTCAGAAGAAATAGTTTCCGGTTCGAACGAACCTCCGGAATAATATCCTGTGTTTTTCCATGAAGGGATACCGTTTTTATATTCTCAGAGGAAATATTGAGTTTTGAACATAAATAGGAAAGGGAACTGACACCGGGAAGAACTTTTGTTTCGCAATCCTGCAATAAGGGAAGCAGCCGCTTTGTCCCGCTGTAAAAACTGCTGTCGCCGGACATCAGCACAGTGTAGCTTTGATGTTCTTTGTGGTTATGGATATAATCTGAAATCTCCAGCGGATCGATTGCTTCAAACATCTTTTGACAAACATTGCAAACAGATTGCAGCATTCGTTTTGCACCGATAAGACAATCTGCGGATTCAATCGTCTGTAATACCTCTTGTGTAAACAGGGCTTTGTTTCCGGGGCCAATGCCCACGATTTTTACAACAGGCTTGAAAGGAAAGTGATATCTTTGACACAGAAAATCGATCAATTCGCTTTCTGTATACCCATCGTGCTGCACGGGTCTTCCAATAACCAGGAGATTTGCACCGGTTTTTTCCGCTGCACTGATTTTCGCATCAAATCCGCCCGGATCCCCGCCATCTTTTGTCACCAGCCATTTTGCGTTTATGGAATGCAGCTGCGCTATATTTATTTCTTCTGAAAATGGTCCCTGCATGGCAATGATATGCGAAGGTTTTAATCCTGCGTCGTTGCAGGCTTTTATGGAATCCTGCGTGGGTAAGACCCGTGCGTAAACCCGGTCTGAAAAATCTTTGATACTGGCAAAGCTTTGCAGTTCTTTGCTTCCGGTGGTCAGCAGAATATTTCCGGTTGATTGGTTCAACCAGTCGACCGCGGATGCATTATTAGAAACTGTAACAACATCTTGCGTGTATCTTGATTCGTTGCGCAGCAGACGGTAATAAGGTGTGTTTGTTTTCTCGCAGGCAGCGATTAAATTTTCTGTCACTTGAGCCGCGTAGGGATGGGTTGCGTCGATGACGATATCAAAGCTTTTTTCTTTCATTACTGCGGCCATTTCATCTACGGTCAGCCTTTTTTGCTGTACATTAATATTCTTCACACCCGTTAGCAGAGTTTTTCCGTATTCGGTAGCAACAAATACAGTAAGACTGATGTCCTGTTTTGAAAGGAACGCTGCCAGTTTCCTTCCCTCGGTTGTTCCGGCAAACAGACAAATGTTATGCATATCGGTATCCCCTTGGCGTAATAAACTTGTTTGCAGTGACTTTGCTCATATTATTACCAACAAACACCGTACAGAACATGTTCACAGGTTCATCCCGGAGTTCCCGAAGCGTCAGGATTTTAGAGCATTCCCCTTCCCTTCCAATCATTTCGGCAATACCGCAGATGCGTTCCGGAGGCAGATATTGCAGCAAAATATCACAGGCTTTCTTCAGATGATCCGGACGGCCTTTGCTGGAAGGATTATACAGCACAATGGAAAGATCAGCTTTTGCTGCTCCTTCGAGCCTTTTACAGATCACTTCCCAATCCGTCAGACGGTCGCTCAAGCTGATGACCGCAAAATCATGTGTAAGCGGAGCTCCGAGCAGTGCACTGCCACTGCATGCAGCTGTGATACCGGGCAGAACGGTGATTTCCGGTTTTTCTGATTCTCCACGTAATTCATAAACCAGCGATGCCATCCCGTAAATTCCACTGTCCCCGGAACAGATCAGGACTACATTTTGGCCGGATTTGGCAAGGTCAAGCGCAGTTTGGCAGCGTTCGACTTCTTTTGTCATGGGTGTGGACAAAAAGGTCTTGTCAGGATAATTGGCCTGGATCAAATCGATATAAACGTTATAACCGATGATTACGTCCGCCTCCTGCAAAGCTTTATCTACGGCAATTGTCATGGATTCCCTGCTGCCGGGACCAATGCCCGCGATTACTAATTTACTCAAAATACACCTCTTTTATCTCGGCCCCAAGCGCGGCAGTGACTCCATTGAATACCTGTTTGGTAAGGATCAGTCTATCCGCACTTTTCATGGCTGCCCGTTCACAGACGTTGTCGACACCTGTTATTTTCTGAACAAAATCTGAATGACTGAATTCTCCGAAAACGGTTCGTAATTCTTCCGCGGAATAAAATTCCACGGGCACATTCAGATATCGGCAAAACTCTAATAATCCGGTTTCTTCAGCTTTCAGGTCAATAGATGCGCATAATTGTATTGCGCGTATATCGATATGTTCCCGATTAAGGATGGTGATGACGGATTCTTTTATTCCATCGAGCGAAATACCTCTTCTGCAGCCGATCCCGAGATGTAGACATTTGGGAATTATCCGCAGTGTTTTTTCAAACGGTGTTATCGTTTTCCAGCCAAAATATATACCGACCCTGCCCGATGATTTGCTGACTAAACCGTTGGGAAGATGTTCGGGCAGCGGAAGTTCACTCAAAATTGGAATATCTTCTTCCAAAATTGCTGCTGAAATTTCTTTGGCAAGCTGCATATTGTCTATCAAAAATCCGTTTCGGGCAGCCCAGGAATCCACTGAAAAGCGTTTGTGATTATCAGTGGCGGTAGTGATTACCGGCAGTGCATTCAATGATTTCCCGATTTTTTTCGCCAGGTCATTTGCTCCGCCAATATGTCCGGAAAGCAGCGGGATCACATATTGTCCGCGGTCATCGATGCAAAGGACAGCAGGGTCAGTCGTTTTATCTTTGACAAAGGGTGCAATCATCCGGACCGCAATGCCGCAGGAACTGATAAAAACAAGCGCGTCAGCCCGCTCAAATTGTTCTTGATAAAACCCTGCGGATGGCGATGGTATCCTTCCAAATTCCGATTCACATATTCTTTCAGGAGCAAATGCTCTGAATTGAAAATCGGGAATAGCCTCTATAATACGTTTCCCGGTCTGGATACCATCCCGTGTATAGGCAAAAAGAGCGATCTTCATTTGGAAGCCTCGCGGAATTCAGTGGAAAAACCCGGGTGGTAGAGCATAGAGCGTTCGTAATTATTTCCAAGACAATTTCCCACAATAATCAGAGCTGTTTTTGTCAGATGATTATTTACAATCGTCTGATGCAGCGTCCCGACAGTGCAATGATATACTTTTTCGTCGGGCCAGCTTGCTTTGTAGACAACGGCAGCCGGTGTGCTCTCGGGATAACCGCCTTCAAGAAGATTGTTTTGAAGCTTTTCGCCGAGAGCGGTACTGAGAAACAGGATCATGGTTGATTGATGGCTTGCCAGCGAACGGATCGATTCACGGTCAGGAACGGGAGTTTTGCCGGATTCCCTTGTGATAATTACGGTCTGGCTGACATCCGGCAATGTGAATTCTGCTTTCAATGCAGCAGCGGCTCCGCAAAAAGAGCTGACACCCGGACAAACATCATATGAAATACCCATTGCGTCCAGTGCGTCAAACTGCTCTCTCACAGCTCCGTATATGGAAGAGTCTCCGGTGTGGAGGCGGACTGTGGTTTTCCCATCCCTTTCCGCTTGTTGAATTACAGAGAGAACATCTTCCAGGGTCATTTCAGCGCTGTTATGTATTTCACAGTTATCATGTGTATAGGAAAGTAGTTCAGGGTTCACAAGAGACCCCGCATAAATAACCACATCAGCTTCACTAATAAGCTTCGCTCCCCGTACGGTGATCAAATCTGCTGCTCCGCAGCCGGCTCCTACAAAATGGACCATCGCTCATACCTCTTTGAAGAAATGAAGAATTCTTCCGGCGTTTTCCGTTTCACACAAACAGCCGTATTTATTCGAAAACATAATGACACCGATTTCAATATTACCTTGGAGCCTGTGTTGCAGATTCTCACAGATCCTGTCCATGATTCGGGTCAAAGTAATTGCGGCGAGATCATTTTCATAAAGGATCCGTAACGCCTCATCGCAAGTGGCACATTCAAGAATTTCAGCGGTTTTCTCTGAGGAAAGTCCTGAAGCCGCTGCGTGTGAGGCAATGATTTCCATTCGGCAGTCTCCGTACCGCGAATGAGTGTTCATCATATTTCCCGCGATCTTTACCAGTTTCCCGATATGCCCGACCAGAAGAATATGTTGAAATGCCAATTCGCTGCATATGTCAAGTGTCTCCCCAATGAAATTGGAAACCATCACCGGGATGTCTGAATCGACTCCGAGTTCATTTTGTATATAATTGACGCCGTAGTTTCCCGGTGTAAGAATGATGTTTTCGCATCCATTTGATTTTCGCTGCTGGAGTTCCAGGCGAATGGTTTCAATCAATGCCTTGTCGCTCATGGGTTCAACGATCCCGCTGGTACCCAAAATAGAAATACCTCCGATGATACCGAGACGCGGATTGAAGGTTTTTTTCGCGAGTTCTTCCCCATCAGGGACAGAAATCACAACAGTCAGCCCGCCGTGATAATCAAACATCCTGCAAATTTCTTCCACATTTTCACGGATCATCTGACGGGGAACAGAGTTTATCGCGGCTGCCCCTTCAGGCTGATCAAGACCCGGTTTTGTAACTCTGCCGACCCCTTTTCCGCCCTCAATACAAATACCGGGTTCGTTTTGTCTGCTGACCGATGCAAAAATCAGAGCACCGTTGGTTATATCCGGATCGTCTCCGCTGTCCTTTTTTACGGCACAGGAAACAGAATCACCATCTCTGTTTATTTTCATAATATGCAAATTCAGGCGAAAACCGCCCGGCGTCAGCAGAGAAATGGTCTCCAGGAATTTACCGGAAAAAAGCATCCAAGCGGCAGCCTTTGCAGCGGCAGCCGCACAGGAACCTGTGGTATAACCGCAGCGTAACTTTTTTCCGTCTTTAACTACATAAGAATCCATGTCAATTCCTTTTGATCTGATATAGCATCGCGTTGCAGACAGCCGCGGCAACCGGGCTTCCGCCTTTCCTACCCCGTGCGGCGATGTAAGGTATGGATGATGAAATGATCAGCTCTTTACTTTCGACGACGTTGACGAATCCAACCGGAACAGCAATAATCAAAGCCGTGTTCAATTTTCCCGTATCATATAATTCCCGGAGAGCAAAAAGTGCCGTAGGCGCATTCCCGATAGCGTAAATACAAGGTTTCGGCAATGCCGCAGCTTTTTCCATGGAAACAAAGGCCCGGGTTATGTTTCTTGCTTTTGCTTCTTCCGCGACATCCGGATCCGACATAAAACAGTGAACCTCACCCCCGAGTTCAGATAGGATGCGTTTGTTTATCCCGGCTTTTGCCATCTGGGTGTCAGTAACGATATCGCAGCCATTTTTCAGCGCGGAGATTCCTTTCAAAACAGCATGTTCTGAAAAGACAAGCGTATCCGCGAAATCAAAATCAGCCGTGGTATGGATCACGCGTTTGATTACAGCCGCATTTTCAGGGTCAAAAACCTTGTCCCCGAGTAACTGGGTTATGATATCAAAACTTCGTGCCTCGATTTCCAAAGGTGATAATGTGTCAGGCATGCGATTTCTCCTTATAATTCAGGCAGGCTTTGTAAAAAATCTCTGCAAGTTTCGGGTTCGTATAAAAGTGAATATGCGGAAAACCTGCGTAGAGATGGTCATTTGCGTGAATGCAGCTCCATTCCCGTCCTGACGGCTTTCGGGCTAAAAAATCAGTTCCGGGATCATCACAATCCCAGTAATGAAATTCATGAGCAGCGATATGCTCTCCCTTTTTGCATAGCAAATTGTCCTGTTTCGCTTCCAATGTAACATATCCAAAACGGGTCAGTTTTTTGTTATTGTAACATGAAGCGGGAAAATAATTCGTCATGGAAACACCCTCAATATCTCTGCACAGGTACATAAATCCGCCGCATTCTGCAATACAGGCGATTCCGGACGACAAAAGCTTCCTGATTTCATTTTTAATCGAAATATTATCGGAGAGCTCCTGAGTGTAAAGCTCCGGATAACCTCCGCCGAGATACAATCCATGTACAGCTTCCGGCAGATGAATGTCTGTCAAAGGGCTGAATGGTATAATATCAGCGCCCATTTCTCTCAAAAGGTCCAGATTATCATGATAATAAAAGCAAAAGGCATTGTCCATTGCGGCTGCGATGCGGATTTTTTCTGTGAAATGTGGGAACTGAATCGGTTCGCAGTCAATTGGGTCAGCCTGACGAGCCAAATGCAAAATACCATCCAAATCAATTGATGCTTCAGCCTGTCGGGAAAGACGGTTTGTTTTCTCCTGCAAATCTGCTACCTCCCGGGCGGTAATCAATCCCAGATGACGGCTTTCCAGGGAACATTCCGGCATGTGCGGTAGATAACCGAGAACTTTGAACTGATTCCCGAAATGTTCCCGGATCACATGCGAGAAGGATAGATAACTCATCTGCGAACAATGGTTCAGAATGACACCCATTATATAATTTTCCGGCAGAAACGTCAAAAATCCATGGATTGCCGCAAGCAGAGACAAAGCGGTCCCTTTTGCGTTTACAGCAAGAATAACTGGAGTTTTTGTGATACGCGCAATTTCATAGGATGATGCTCTTTCTGAACCGAATCCCAGACCATCATAAAAACCCATTACGCCTTCGATAATACTTATCTCTTTGTCGGAACTGTTTTTGACAAGCAGCTGCCGCAGTGTATTCTCATCAAAAAAGAAAGAATCCAAATTTGTTGATGGCGTGTCAAGGATCTGCGTGTGAAACATCGGGTCAATATAGTCCGGCCCGCATTTAAATGGTGAAACCGGCAGCCCTCTGTTGGCAAGCGCTTTCATAACAGCACAGGTGACAGTGGTTTTACCGCATCCGCTGCTGGTCCCAGCGATCATAATACGAGGGATATTATATGTGCTCATAAAGGCAGTTCTCCGATACTTTTGCAAACCGGAATATTATTCTTTTCGGCGAAGGAAAGCAGATCACGATTCGCCTTGTTGAAAGAACCAATGACTGCTCCCGAATCCAGCACATATTTACATTTGAGAAGGAATTGCTGTGCAAGGTTGATTTCTGCCGCTGAAATGGGTTCAAAAGCCTTGCTGATTACTACATAATCACTAAGCGATACAGCTGTTTGACAGTCAACATCATTCTCGAAAAGGATCCCTGCTGCAAAGGGGATTCCTCTCCTTTGCAGCAACCGGAAGAATGGCGTTCCTTTTCCGTTCCCCGCTATGACGAATACCAGCGGTTCGCCTGAGGTTTTCGGCATTTCCACGCTGCAGAAAATTGGGTTATAGGTCCCGTTATGCAGTCCATACAGTTTTTCCACAGCATTCGAGGAAAATATTTCCTCAGGAGTTCCGTAGGCGGTGATATTTTTGCCATCAATGCATAACAACTCATCAGATATTTTCATCGCCAGATCGATCTCATGGAGGGACATGATAACGATAGTTCCTTTTTCCCGTGCCATTTTCTGCAAAATTTCAAGCATTTCGATTTTATAACGGATATCGAGATAGGCTGTAGGCTCATCAAGGACGATGATCTCAGGCTCCTGGCAAATCGCCCGGGCAAGCAGAATGCGCTGCCGCTGTCCATCGGAAAGTTCTGAAAAATCCCGGTCGGCAAGGTCCAGCGCATGGACACGCTCCAGCGATTCCCGGACAATTCTGATATCATGCTCACTGAGGCTGCCAAACAGATCCGTATAGGGATAGCGTCCCATTGCAGTCACTTCCGCGCAGGTCATTCGTTCCGGCGCGACGCGTTCTGTCAGAACAACAGATGTCTTTTTTGCGAATTCCTTGCTTGAAAATTCAGCTGCGGATATCTCATCAAACAAAACCATTCCTCGCAAAGCCCGGAGCTGACGGGTGATCGTTTTTAAAATTGTCGATTTCCCGGCTCCATTCGGTCCTATCAAAGTAAGAATAGTGCCGGGGGTAAGATGGATATTGATACCCTGAATTAGGATATTTTTGTTATATCCAACCGCAAGATTCCTGGTTTCAAACGTTACCGGCATATCACACGCTTCTTTCCGAACGTCGTTTGATCATCAGATAAATCACAACCGGCGCCCCAAAGATCGAAGTTACTGTTCCGATTTTCAATTCATTCGGTGAAAACAGCGTGCGGGCAAGCAAATCGCAGAAAACGCAGAATACTGCTCCGCATAAAAAAACGCAGGGAATGACAAAGCGCGGTTTGGAAGATTTCAGCAATACTCTGGTGATATGCGGAACCGCGATGCCGACAAAGGATACCGGGCCTGCTATAGAGGTAACACAGGCAGAAAGCAGACTGGACACAAGCAAAAGAATAACGCGGAACGATTTTACTGAAACGCCCATGCTTGCTGCGTATGCTTCACTCAGCAGATAAGCTTCGATGGGTTTAGACAGGAAAAAAGCAATAACAGCGCCCGGAATGCAGATCAGCAAAGCAGTTTTCACCTGTTCCCAATTCGCTCCGGAAAAGGATCCCATGGACCAGTTTGTGAGATTGACGACATCGTGTTCATTCGCAAAAGTGATGCAGAAATCAGTAACAGCAGAGCAGATATACCCGACCATGATCCCAACAACAAGCAGCATGGACATGTTTTGAACCTTTTGGGAAAACAGCAGAACCAGCAGTGTGATCAGCAAAGAACCCAGAAAAGACGCAGCCATAAGGGAAGTGGATCCAAAAGTTCCGGTAAGCGGCATCAGGAAAATGATGGTCAGTCCGACGATCATTTTAGCGCCGGATGAAATCCCGAGAACAAAGGGACCGGCGATTGGGTTGCGGAAGAAAACCTGGAGCAAATATCCGGAAACGGAAAGCGCTCCGCCTAAAAGCGAAGCCAGCAGTACCCGTGGAAGACGGATGCGGAACAAAATCTGAGCAGCTGTGTCACGGTTGATGATTTCAGCAAGTTTTTCGAAGTAAGCTCCTCCGCTGAAGAGATTCATAAAGCTGTATCGGAACCAGGCTAAGAGCATACGAAAAACATCGGCAGCGGGTATTGAAACGGAACCGATGTTTGCGTTGATCACCAGTCCCGAAAAAAGCAAAACCAAAAGCAGCAGTATCACAAGAGTAAACCTTGTCCTGTTCGAAAAAATCAAATTCTGCTGTGCTGTTGATTTGCTCATTTCAATTCTCTCACATCAGACGGTAAAAATAAGGAATATTATCCAATGCATCTGCCTCACCGCTGAAAATAAGGCTAAGGCTTTGGATCATCTGCCCGATGTGGGTGGTGTCCTGATACATGTTCTGGTGGGTACACCACACATTTCCGTTTTTGAATGCCTTGAATTCTTTCAGCAGGTTATTCTTTTCCGCAAGCTCCGCAAGACTGTTCACCTCCCCTGCAATCGTACTGTTGTAAAAGATCACATCCGCATCTTTGGCTGCCGCGAAAAAGGATTCCATATCGATCGTGACAGTGGATGTCGATTTTTCCGGATCACCGATGTTGTCAAAAACGTATTTTCCGCCGGCCAGTTCGATCATTTTGCTGACGTAATCACCACTTTTCCGGACAACCACAAGACCGGAAGAGCTGATGTGGAAAAAGGCGGCTGTTTTTCCGGTTGATCCCTGCGAAACAGCACGGTTTAGATAAGTAACTTCCTCCCGGAATAATTCATCCGCAAGTTCTTCTTTATCCAGCAGTGCACCGTAAAAGCGGATCCATTCCGTACGCCCCAGCGGATGCGGTTCGGAACTGGACTGATCAATGAGTACCGGTATGCCTAACTCTTCGAGCTTTTCCTTCACTTCCGGTGTGTGATTGATCATCTGGGATTCAATGGCAAGGGAACATTGATTGGTGAGCAGTAATTCATAATCTGGTTCGCTGTATTTTCCGGCATAAAGAATTCTGCCGTCATTCATTGCCCGGCGGGCACCTTCGATATACCATCCATCTTCTTTAGTTCCGGAAAGACGGATCGAGTCAAGTCCATCCAAAGCGTCAAACAGACACATCACAGCAGTGGCTGCCAGATAGATGCTGCGTACCGGCTGCCTGAGCGGAACAACATCTTCCGGCAGGTCTGAGAGAATTGCAGCATCTTCCGGAATTAAAAGGAAGCGCTGATTCTCACCGAGCGTGAGAAGCTTGTAACCATCTTCATAATAGCTGACTGTAAACTGCGTGGCATAATCCAATCCCATTGACGAGACGGGGGAGGAAAGGTCAATTGCTCCTGCCGGAAAAACAGGAGCAATAACCAAACCGGTCAGGATCAGAATAATATAAAGAATTTTTTCAAAATACATTATCATTGTTTCCTTAGTGATCCGCTGTCAAAATACAGTGTGTAGTCAACCAGATGCGGCTGGCTCATGGCGACGGTTAATGCGCTGATTTTTATTTCCGTATCGAGTACGACAGGAATTTCAAATGTAGAATTCCCTTCTCTGTTGATTTTGTCATATTGCACTTCATCAATGAGCATATACTCATAATTTTTGCTGCTCCAGACAAGTTCTGCCGTGATAACTCCATCCTTCACAGTAAGAATTGCCGGACTTTCAACCGAAGCTTTACCGGAACCGCCTTTGAGTGTAACATCACACTGCCATTTTCCATCTTCAATCGCGGGATCAGCCAGCGGACCGACATAAATGGGATCGCTGACACTGACCTTATGGTCATACCATTTTCCCTTTTTCCCAACCAGAGCCAGATCAAAGTCTTCATTCAAATGCGGAACGGGAATGTCAAAACCATATACGACATCCTGGAATCCATCTGAGTAAGTCACTTCATCGCGGGTCGGTTCCAGGAGCTGAGCACCTTCTTTTTGGGCATCCTCGGCCAAACCGGGATACAGATTGAGAATATTCTTTGAAGATAAGCTGACGTGCAGCATCATTTCACTGTCTTTTACGGTAAGAGTGCCTCGGCCTTCACAAGCTTCATTCACCTGGAACATACTGCTGTCTGTCGTGAAAACTGCTGTGTAGATACCGTCGGCAAGGTTTTCTTCCTGTGCCGGTGCTGCAGAAAAAGCTGACAGGAAAATAAATATTACAAGACAAGATAATAATTTTCTAAACATATTCCCCTCTGATAAAGATGGGACAGTCACCTTCGTGACTGTCCCGATGACGTCCATTATTCTTCCGAAAGAGCCTCAGCGGTATGCAAGACGTACAGCTGCTGGATCATATCGATGCGGCCGAGACCTGCAATCTGACATTTAACATCAAAACCGGCCTCTTCAAACAAAGACTTCCAGGAATCCTCGTCATCACCGGCCATGTCATTGTTGGCGTGATCGCCGGCAACGACCATCAGCGGGCGCAGTATCACGTTTGTATATCCGGCTTCCTCAACGGCTTCAATAATGCTTTCGACGGATGTTGATTCCGGTTCACCTTCAACTGTCCCGATAAAGACATTATCGAATTCAAGTTCTTTCATCTGCGCAGCCATCTGACTGTAGGATACCTTTGCGATGTGAGCGGTACCATGGCCGATGAAAACGAAAGCGGTTCCATCTTCCGCGGCATCCTGAAGTGTTTCATATTCGGAATCCATAACTGCTTGTGTGGTGACAGCAGCGGCTACGTATCCCTTGTCTTCATTGACTTCGCTTGCGCTGGAACCAACAGGACCAAGCAGCGGTTCGGCAATGGCGACGAAATCAAAATTGTCCTCGTATTCTTCAATCATTTCTGCCATTTCATCATATTCAGCGCCATGCATCAGGTGTGTCGGCTGGACAATGAGCTGCTTTACACCGTTAGCAACAGCGCGTTCCAGTGCCTGTTCCATGTTGTCAATAAATTCACCGTCACGAGCCTGAATGTGATTGATGATAATCTGGGCAGTGAAAGCGCGGCGGACAGACCAGTCCGGATAGGCTTCCTGAAGAGCGTCTTCGATTCCTTTAATATCATTTACTCGGGATTCATTGAATGATGTACCGAAGGAAACAACCAGCAGTTCCTTTTCGCCGATTTCGTCCTGATTGCGGGGATCATCAAGACCGGCGTCTCCGGTATCTCTGCCGAAATAATCCGGGTCGGCATTTTCCCCTTCAACAAGCTCCTTTTGCTCATCCGTCAGCGCGTCCCAGGCTGCTTTCGCCTCGGCGCACAATTCATCAGTTTCGTCCGTGCGTTCCTGAACATAAATTGCGTCGATCAATTTCGCGGCATGGTCAGCAGCGGCCTGATCTTCTTCAGTAGCGGCAAAGCAGAGGCTTGTGAAAGCCAGACAAAAACATACAACAAACAAACAGATTTTTTTCATTGATAAATCTCCTTTGTATTTCCGGACTTTCCGGCTGTAATATAAATTTATGATCCTGTGGATACCGAAAAATACAGTGAGAGTTTATTGTATTTGCAGGGAAAATAAAAAAAACTGCGGCAATTATAAAATAACTGCCGCAGCCGCTTTCCTGCAGTGCCCCTGCCTGTTTTTCCTGATCCGGGATCAACAAAGCAATTCATTCAAGTAGGTCTCCTGGCTTACACATCATCAGCATGTGTACAGGTCTTCTCAGATTTCTCCAATGACCGGCTTTCGCCTGCGTACACAGCCTCCGCGTTTACAGTGGCGGTACCGTTCCGGATTCACACCGGATTATCTATTCTCTTCCGGCCTCTTGTATGCAAGGCCGAAAGCGCTCGAATGTTTGTACTCTTGATTATAACACCGGATTATATTCTGTCAAGATGTTATTTATTCAGCATTCGGCTTCAATGCTGGATAAAAAGATGGAAACTATCCTTGTAAGCTTTAACTCTGCGTGTATTTAACCTTAAGAGAGCCGAAACCGCCCGGTTTCGGCAGATTTTGGGAATTCCTTACACCCTCTCAGGTGGAATTTCTCTCTTTTCCCCGGGACAGTCCCCTGGGCCTGTCACACTAACCGAATTCATCCCACTGAAAATCATATCCCATCCGGCAGCATTTCCCTGTCGGCTTTCAGAACGCGGACCACAGCCGGCATTTTTCTGAGCCGTGTTACTGCTGCTCTTCGCGGCACTCTTCTTTTGTTCCCTTTCGTGTTTCCGCTGCAGCCGTTCCGCCTTCTTGCGTGCCTTAATAGAATCATATACTTTCGGTTGTTCCTGATTCTGTCCTTCTTCACGCTTTTGCGTGGATTTTGCGGCCGAAACAGTTTCTTTTTGCGGAAAGGCTTCGCGCAGAAAATCGCCCATCATCGGGAAAGCCGTTGCCTGAGCCGGCGGAAGTGCTTTGGGTTCATTAGTCTCCGTCCTTTTCGATGCAGTGTTCTGAGCCTCTTTATTTGACGCTGCAGTCTTTTCCCGTGCTGCGCCTGCGTGTAGTTTATTGATAATATTGTCCGGATTAATCTTTCCCGCACGGATGAGCTTAATCTTATCATCCGTCGCTTTGAGTCGTTTGGCCAGGTTGTACCAGCGCATTTCCATCTCCAGCATCTGCAGCCAGGCCTGTTGATTTTTGAAAGCATAGCCCTGCACAGCCGCGTGGCACTTGCGGAAATGGAAGGAAAGCATACTGTAAAGCAATGGGATGGTAAGATTTTCGAGACCCGTGAAGCGATAGCCTTTTTGCTCAAAAACGGTCTTGGTGATGGCACAGCTTGCCAGTTCCGCGATGCCCTTTTCCAGCCTGCGGGATATATCCAGATAAGCTTCGGAAAAGCGGTTTTTCACCACCGCGAGACCTTCCAGCTGTTTGATATCCGTAAAAACAGCCGAGGTCATTTCCTCAAAACTGATGGGATCACTGCTGAAATCGGTGATTTTTTCCAGCGGCAGGTTTTCATCAACGAAGTCGTAACGGTTCTTCGGAAAGCCTTGCTCATCCCGAGCTGTTTCCAACGCGCTCATTACATCTGCTTCATTCAGCTGCGTGTATTCCATCAGTTTCTCCCTTCTATCAGTGTGAAGTGTTCAGTAGCCAGCAGTCAGTGGT
>JAFPZX010000013.1 GCA_017417055.1 Anaerolineaceae bacterium | reverse complement strand
GCAGACCTCAATCGCTTCGCGGCCCCCGCCATTGCTTCCAACCCACGTAATCCCGCGGGATCCTCTTTCTCTTCCGTCATGGCGCTCAATCTCCCAATCCGCTGTGTCACGCACTTGAGTGCAGTCCTGATGTGCCGGCTTCGCGGCAGCATCAGGGCAGACCTCGTGCGCTTCGCGGCCTTCGCCATTGCATACGTGAGCGCACATGGTCTGCCTTGCCGGTGCGGTTCCACCCGCACGGCAAGACTGCGCAGTCGTGCGCGGCCCTTCGATCTCAGAGCGGTCTCCGCCATTGCCTCCTACCCGCGTAATCCCGCGGGATCCTCTTTCTCTTCCGTCATGGCGCCCGATCGCCTAATCCACAGCGTCATGCACATGAGGCTCTGTCTCCCAATCCGCTGTGTCACGCACTTGAGTGCAGTCCTGATGTGCCGGCTCCGCGGCAGCATCAGGGCAGACCTCGTGCGTTCCGCGGCAGCATCAGGGCAGACCTCGTGCGTTCCGCGGCAACATCAGGGCAGACCTCGTGCGTTCCGCGGCAGCATCAGGGCAGACCTCAAGCGCTTCGCGGCAGCATCAGGGCAGACCTCGTGCGTTCCGCGGCAACATCAGGGCAGACCTCGTGCGTTCCGCGGCAACATCAGGGCAGACTTCGTGCGTTCCACGGCAGCATCAGGGCAGACCCCTTGTGCTTCGGCTTCAGGATGCGCGGTACTGGCGGAGGATCATTTGTTTGAGGAGAATCAGTTCAGATTCGGGGTCGAGGCTGTTTTCGGGACGGTAGACGAGGCCGAGGGCATAGCGGGTGGCGGCGGCCATCATCAGGTGGACCATAACGGTGAACATTTCTGACTCCGGAATGTCGGTGCGGAGCGTGCCGTCCTGCTGCGCCAGGCGGTAGACGGTATGAAAGCGTTCCTCAATTACGGCGAATGCCCGATTGTAAGGCGGTTCCTGCTGCGGCTGGTTGTGTTGTCCCTGGATAAAGATGTTGAAGAACTGGTTGAAGCGCAGGTAATCTTTATGGGTGCGGTAGAGTTCGATGAAGGCATCCAGATAGAGTTCAAAGCGCTGTGCCGCGTTGAATTTGGTGAGATTTTCTTCCGGCAGGGTGAGGGTGTATTGGTTGTAAAATTCTGCGGTTTTCCATGCGTTGATGGCGATGACCAGTTCGGTTTTATTAGTAAAGTAGCGGTAAAGGGTGGCGCGTCCTATGGAGGCTGCCTTTGCGACTTCGGGCATGGTGACGCTTTCAATGGGACGGGACGAGAACAGCGTGAATCCGGTTTCCAGGATCCGCTGTTGTTTTTCTTCCCTTTGTTTTTTTTGTTTTCCTTTTTCTTTCATATCCCTGCTCCTGATTATCTGATTTCGCACAGTTCTGTGTGCTTTGATTATATCACTGTTTGAGGGGTGGTTTCTAAGGAATCGCTGAATAATTCCAATGAAGGCGGGAGGACAGTTCTGCGCTTCGCACAAAACCGTCCGCGATCCGAAAGCATATTGCTGCAGCCAATTTTGCTGAGCCTCCATGTGCGTCACCTCATCTCGCGGACCTCCGCTCATCAGGGCGGCGTTCTTTTCCTTCCTCGGCGCCGCACATAGCGACAGGCACGCTCGTGTCGGCTAACGCGACACTCAGTACCAGTCCCCATGTGCTTCGTACTAACGCCGCACTCGGTACCTGTCCCGTATGTGCTTCGTGAACGGTAGCGGCTGTCCCCGGACCCAGATTCGGAGAGATTTTTGAATCTTTCAGTGAAAATCTTTTCACAGATTGCAGAATGGAATATAATTTGCAACATAATCAGAATTGTATGATAATATGCGGAGTTTTCTAAAAAAACCGGCATACAGACAGAAAGGGAACGCATGATGGAAAAATATGTTTTTACCCCGGAAAAAAAAACAATGTTGGAAAGCCTTCCACAACCGATGGCTGTTTACCAATTCATTGACAACCGGATCGTGACCATCGCCCTTTCTGACGGATTCCTGGAATTATTCGGATATACAGACCGAGAACAGGCGTACCATGACATGAACCATGACCTGTTCAAATATGATCATCCGGACGATGTCGCCCGTCTTTCCGCCGCCGCGGTGAAGTTCGCGAAAGAAGGCGGGATCTTTGACGTGATCTACCGCTCCAAAAGCCGGAATGACACGAATTACCGCATCATTCACGGGTATGGCAATCACATTATCACGGAAAATAATAGCCGTCTGGCTTATATCTGGTATATCAACGAAGGGTATTACAAAGAAGATGCCGAGACTGAAGAAGACGCATTCCGACGTTCCGTGAATAACGCGCTGCATGAGGAAAGCATCCTGCGGGCAAGTCATTATGATCCGCTGACCGGACTGCCGAGCATGACCTATTTCTTCCAGCTTGCCGAAGTTGGAAAAAAGCAATTTATGGCGGAAGGCGGACAGGCCGTTCTGCTCTATTTTGATATGAACGGCATGAAGTTTTACAACACCCGGCACAGTTACGCGGAAGGCGACAAGCTGCTGCAATCCTTTGGCAGGCTGATGCTCCGCACCTTCGGCAGTGAAAACTGCTGCCACATTGGAGCGGATCATTTTGCTGCTTTTACGAAAGAAAAAGATGTAGAGAAATTATTATCCGGGTTATTTGCGGAATGTGAAAAATTGAATAACGGGAATTCTCTTCCGGTTCGTGTAGGCGTTTATTCTTCCCGTATGGAAGATGTCCCCGTCAGTACAGCCTGCGACCGGGCGAAATATGCCTGTGACCAGCTTCGGAACGCGTACGAATCATCCTTTGCCCATTTTACGATCGACATGAAGAATGACGCGGAATGGCGGCAGTACATTCTCACGCATTTGGACCAGGCTATTGAGGAAAAGTGGATCCAGGTCTATTATCAGCCGATCGTCCGGGCAGTTACCGGGAATATCTCCGATGATGAAGCCCTGGCAAGGTGGGTGGATCCGGTAAAGGGAGTGCTGAGCCCGATAGATTTCATTCCCTACCTGGAAGATGCCGGCGTGATTTACAAACTGGATCTTTATGTTGTGGATCAGGTTCTGGAAAATATCAGGCGCCGGGAAGAAGACGGCATGTATGTCGTGCCCCAATCCGTGAACCTTTCCCGCTCCGATTTTGACAACTGTGACATTGTGGAAGAGATCCGCAAGCGTGTGGACGCTGCCGGTGTTCCGCGGGAGAAGATCACGATCGAGATCACGGAAAGCATTATCGGCAGCGACTTCGACTTCATGAAAGAGCAGGTGGAGCGCTTCCGTCAGCTTGGTTTCCCGGTGTGGATGGATGATTTCGGCAGCGGTTATTCCTCCCTTGATTTTTTGCAGAGCATCAAATTTGATCTGCTGAAATTTGACATGAGCTTTATGAAGCGGCTGGACGAAGGCGAAAACGGGAAGATCATCCTCACCGAGCTGATCAGAATGGCTTCAGCCCTGGGGGTCGATACCGCCTGTGAAGGTGTGGAGACCGAGGAGCAGGTGCGTTTTCTCCGTGAAATCGGATGCTCCAAGCTGCAGGGATATTATTACGCACGGCCGACTGCTTTTGATGCGTTAATGGAAAAATATAAAAATAATACGCATATCGAATACGAAAATCCGCTGGAGTCGGATTATTATGAAACGGTCGGACGCGTGAACCTTCATGACCTTGCTTACATCGTCAATGAGGATGACAATGCCTTCCGCAACTTTTTCAACACGCTGCCGATGTGTATTCTGGAGCTGAAAGACGACCGGATCCAGTATATCCGCTCCAACCAGTCCTACCGGAATTTCACAAAGCGCTTTTTCGGTGTGGCGATTTCCGACAACAACAACAGTTTTGTGATCCCTCCCAGCGAGATCAATTCACCGTTTACCAACCTGATGAAATTGTCCCTCGGCAGTTCGAACCGTGCCTTTATGGATGAACAGATGCCGGACGGGTCTTTTGTCCATTCCTTTGCCAGATGTCTGGGCACCAATCCGGTCACCGGCAAAACCGCGATTGCCGTTGCAGTCCTTTCCATCACGGAGGCGATCGAAGGTGCGACGTATGCCAGCATCGCGAGAGCTTTGGCCGCGGATTATTACAACATCTATTATGTTGACTTGACAACCGATAATTTTATCGAATACAGTTCCCCGGTCGGCGGAGAAGAACTGGCAATGGAGCGGCACGGTGAGCATTTCTTTGATGCCGTGCGGCGCGATACGATGACGCGGATCTATGAAGAGGACCGCGAGCCTTTCCTCTCCGGTTTTTCCAAAGAAAAAATCAATGAAGAGCTGGACAAGCAGGGCGTTTACACTGCCACATATCGGCTGATCGATACCGGCTCGCCGATGTATGTCAATATGAAGATCATGCGCATGCAGCCTGACCGGAATCATTTGATCATCGGTATCAGCATTATCGATTCTCAGATGAAGCAGCAGGAAGCCGCCGACAGACTTCAGATGGAAAAAACTGCCTATGAACGGATCATGGCTCTCACCGGAGACTATCTGACGCTGTATACTATTGACCCGGACAGCGGCAAGTATGTGGAATACAGCGCGACGGATGAGTATGAAACGCTGGGACTGGCGAAGACCGGTGATGATTTCTTCACGCAGGGCATTATTGATGGGAAGCGAGCGGTTTATCCGGAGGATCTTGAATTCTATCTGAGCCAGTTCAGTAAAGAACAAGTTTTGGAATCGATCCGGGAAAAGGGACAGTATTCACTGCATTACCGGTTGATGCTCCGCGGAATCCCGAAGGATGTGAGCCTGAAGATCGTTTCTGTCAAAGAAAAAGACGGAGAAAAACTGATCGCCGGTGTGCGTGTCTGGCGGGACAGAAGATAGTTAGGAGTGAGGAGTTAGGAGTGAGTGGCAATATACTAATAACTAACATCTAATAACTAACAACTAACAATTAACATCTAACAACTAACTTCTAAAAACTAACAACTAACATCTAATAACTAATAACTAACATCTAACAGCTAACATCTAACAGCTAACAACTAACAT
>JAFPZX010000133.1 GCA_017417055.1 Anaerolineaceae bacterium | reverse complement strand
ATCCGGGTCGGCAAACAAATCGCTCACCCTCCGAAAATCCATGACCGTAAAAAACAGTTTGTCTTCCTTTTCCCGGATGCGGGTGCCCCGGCCGATGATCTGCTTGAATTCCGTCATGGAGTTGATCATCTGGTCCAGGACGATGAGCTTTGTCATTTTACAGTCAGCTCCGGTTGAAAGGAGCTTGGAAGTAGTCGCGATCACGGGATATTCCGCACCGACAGAAATAAACTCTTTCAGCTTGCTTTTTCCATAAACATCACTGCCGGTGATCCGCACCACATAATCCGGATGTTCTCTGACGATATCCGCATTCAGGTTGGAGAGCGCAATGCGCATGCGTTCGGCATGATCCTCATTGGCGCAGAAAACGATGGTCTTTGACATACGGTCGGTTTTCATCAGAAAATCCGTGATCTTTTGTGCGACCTGATTGGTGCGGTCTTCCAGGATGATGTTGTAGTCATAATCCCGGTTATTGTAGATTCGGTCCTCGATTTCATTCCCGTAAATATCCCGCTGCCCTTTGAATGGACGCCAGCCGTCACCGATATCTGTGGTGATTTTGTGGACCCGGAACGGGGCAAGAAACCCATCCTGAATGCCCTGATTCAGGCTGTAGGTATAAACCGGTCCGCCAAAATAATCGATGTTGGAAACATATTTGGTTTCTTTGGGAGTGGCGGTCATCCCCAATTGGATAGCGTCTGAAAAATACTCAAGGATTTTGCGCCAATTACTGTCCTGTTTGGCTGATCCGCGGTGACATTCGTCAACGATAACGAGGTCGAAGAAATCCGGTTTGAACAGCGCCGCCAGTTTGGAAACCGTCTCATCATCCTGATCCGGGTCTTCCGGGTCACTGTCGTCGGCTAATTGCTGGTAGAGGGAGAAATATACCTCAAATGAAGTAATGGTTGAAGGGTCGTCTTTGGCAAAATTGATCTTGTGGATGGTTTTTTTCAACGGTTTGAAGTCCTGTTGGATCGTTTGATCCACAAGGATGTTGCGGTCGGCAAGGTAAAGAACCTTTTTCACGGTATCAGACTGAAGCAGTCGGTAAACGATCTGAAAGGCGGTATAGGTTTTTCCGGTGCCGGTGGCCATAACCAGCAGCAGCCGTTTCTGCCCTCTTGCAATCGCTTCCACCGTGCGGTTAATCGCTATACGCTGATAGTACCGGGGAGAAATGTCCGGACTGGTGTAATATGGCTGCCGGATCATTGCCATTTCGGCATCGGTTATTTTTTCTGACCGGTTTTCTGATGTTTCATTCCGGTAACGGAATAACAATTCCTTATATGTCGGGAATTTGTCCAGGGGAATCAGGCGTTCTGTGCCTGTCAGGAAATCATGTTCAAAAAAAGCGTCTCCGTTGGAGCTGTAAGCAAAAGGGATATCCAGCATCTGCGCATATTCCATAGCCTGCTGCAGCCCATGGGATACACTGTGGTTATTGTCTTTGGCTTCAACGACGGCAATTGGTTTGTTTGCGTTGAAATACAGGATGTAATCTGCCTTTTTTGGATTCCCACGGGTGACGATGTTGCCGCGGATGTTGATTTTTCCGTCGGTAAACTGAACTTTGGTTTCCATAGTTATTTTATCCTGCCATCCGCGTGAGAGCAAATTTGGCGTGATATAGTTCAGTTTTATGTCTTCTTCGGACATTTGTTTTTTTGGCAGAATTGACTCCATCGTACCTCCTGATGGAAAAATCAGAGCGTTTTTTCATTATTGAGGATTGTTTTATGGAAAGACAATCCCCGGTGGGAATTCCAAAACATTTATATATTCATTATATCGTGATAATTTAGCTAAGATTGTATTGATTTCAGGAAAACATGGTGATAAACCTAAATATCGGCAAATATTGCAATAATTGCCAAAATATAGATATACCAGATGAGTACAATAGTCCTGTTAAGGAAACGCTGATTAATGGTCATTATGCGTAAAAAGAGTCAATGCAACCTGTTCTGTTGACTCAAGTTTGAGTCAACGAAAACAGGTCGCTTTGACTCATGCTGAACTGTTACCGGAAAAATTTTTTTATCTGCAGAATTTATCCAAATAAGTTATCTAACGTCAGAACATTGCTGAAAACTCCGCTGTACTCATTGTATACAAGGCCGAATGTTGTAATTAGTGTACTATGGATAGCTGTTTTTTTTGATATTTCAGCGGACAAAAGTTCCTGCCTGTGCATAATTGTTCTATAGTAATCCCTGTTTACAACAAATTCGTCACTGTAAAACTTGATTTCACACATATTGATAACATTATCATTGCGGTCAATCAACATATCAATTTGTGTTCCATCAACATCATCGCCCCTTTTTGACCAGGCGGATTGGCGGGAAACAACGCCGCTGATCCCGAGTGCGGATTTAATCTGAGCAATGTGATTAAAACAAAGGTTTTCAAAGGCAATCCCTCTCCAACTGGTTACAGGCTGAGATTTAATGTTTTGTTCCCAAAAATGATGATTCATTTTTGATCCATCCTGGACAAACCGGAGATAGAATATGCAGAATGGATCAATCAGCTTGTAATGGATCTGTTTTTTTGTCATTCCAAAAGGAACGTATTTTATAACGAGATCGCTGGCTGTAAGGGCGTTTAAACAATCCGTAAGAAGCCCTCCATCGTTCATCTTCAGTTTTTCGGCTATTTCTTTGCGGGTATATCCGGCATTTTTCGTGTAAAGAAAAGAAACAATCGCTTTTATGATACCCGGATTTGAAAACACGGAGGAAAATAACCTGTCGAATTCAAACTCTAATTTTGCGCCGGTAACGAAAAACAAATTGTCAATATTCTGGGATAATGACATCCCCTTCCTAAAATACCGAAGATAAAACGGAATTCCTCCAACGATCATATAACATTGAGCTATATCATATCTGGAGATTTTTACCTGATTTTGTTTAAATAATTCTTCACATTCTTTTAACGTAAATGGAGACAGTTTTATTTCATATGTAACCCTGCCATAAAGACCGCCATGATTATTGATCAACTTATCCAGCATCCAGGAATTGGCACTGCCGCAAACAATCAGCATAAGATTATCATGGTGGGCTCCCCAGTTATTCCAAAAACCTTCAAAGGCGGTGATGAAGCCGGATCTGGGCGTATCCAACCATGGCAATTCGTCAATGAAAACAACCAGCCTCTCCCCGTTGTCTTTCTGTTCGAGCAGTCTCTGTAATAAATAGAAGGCGTCGAGCCATGTCGTGGGGCAGACAGTTTCTTCCAATCCAAACGACCTGAGAGAATTGAAAAAATGCCTGAGCTGTGATTCAAGCATACCTTTCCGCTCATGTTCCAGCGGCGAGAGCCCGGCATGTCTGAAAGCAAAACGATTTTTAAAAGTTTGTTCAATCAAATATGTTTTTCCAACACGCCGCCTGCCATAAACAGCAACTAATTCTGACTGATTTCCACAATATAACTCTTCAAGTTCTGATACTTCTTTCTCTCTGCCTACCATAATGTTTATCCTTATTAAATCTGAGGTATCCATTGAAATATTGCTTAATATCTCACGATAAAACTTATATCTATTCAGTACAGAGCATATATGAGGTGCAGTTTGTATCTTATGGAGCCGGATTTTTTCAGGTACTGAACAGTCTCTTTAATTCCCAGTATACCATTAATTTTTATTAAATCTGAGATATTCGATGCATATTTGCCGGATATCTCAGATTTAAATGTATTTTATGTTGTGTTTTTGGAAAAGTAAATTCAAGAATATCTCCGGTGAATGTCACAACTGGCCCAATGTGGAAGTGGTCTTTTTAGATGTTTGGTAATAGTTCAGAACTTGTGCGGTGTACATGGGGACTGGCGAAGCTCCCGCTCTGGATTAACAAGGCGAAGCCGATTCTTTGCAGAGGGGGGCCGGTCTCGGCTTACGCGACACAGGGTATCAGCGAAAGACCCGGCTCTGATAGGAACAGACTTCGTCTGAATCGGATTCAGAGCCGGAGCTGCGCCCCGCATGTGCTCCGGTTTGAATCGATGCGATGTTTGACAGAATCCGTAAATTCCTGTATACTCCTGGTATCAAATTCGGTATGTTTACCATATAAGGGCTGGGCGTAAAATCCAGACCCACCGAGAGGCGGGGAATTATCCCGCTGTTCTTTTTATAAAATACTGTAGTGAAAATACAAAAAGCGTAACTATTCAGAAGGAGTCAATGCAGCCTGTTCTGTTGACATAATGCTGAGTCACCGAAAACAGGTCACTTTACCCGGTGCTGAATAGTTACCAAAAAACGATGAAAGAGGAAAACCTCAGCGTTTCCCTGACAAAAAAATCGAGGAGTTGTAAAATGGCTTTTCTTCATTGTGAATTGTTTTCCAATATAATGAACATGGCAACGGCTGTGAATGTGGTATTGCCGGAGGAAGGAAATCTGAATAAGGTGCCGGTGCTGATGCTGCTCCATGGACTTTCGGATAACGCCAGCGGATGGAGCCGTTATACAGCCTGCGAGCAATATGCCCGGGAAGTGGGCTGCGCTGTCATCATGCCGGAGGTTCAGCGCAGTTTTTATACAGATATGGTTTATGGCCTTCCATACTTCACATACATCCATTCCGAACTGCCGAAAATGTGTCAGCGAATGTTCGGATTGAGTGCAAAGCGGGAATTGAATTACATCGCAGGTCTTTCCATGGGCGGGTACGGCGCGTTAAAGTGCGTCTTGACCTATCCGAAAAAATATAATGCCTGCGGCAGTTTCTCCGGCGTAACAGATTTCCGCTTCAGGATTGGAGGAGGTTCGGATAAAAAAGAAGACGCAGCTGCTCCTGGGCCAAGACGTCCGGAAAGTTCGGAATTTACAGCCATTTTGGGACCAAAACTTCAGGTGAAAAAGAATCAGGATCTGTTTTCGCTTGCGGAAAAGGTCAAAAATCCACCGCGGATTTACCTTTCCTGCGGAGATCAGGATTTTCTTTATGAAGATAATCTCCGCTTTGAGAAACATCTCTCCAATCTGAACATTCCGCATCGGTTTGATCATCGGGAAGGAAATCATACCTGGCGCTTCTGGGATCAGTCGCTTCAGGACTTCTTCGATTTTATTAGGAGGGAAGATAAGGCTGAAAACTGAAATTAGGGACCGGCTTCGCGGCAACAAAAAAGCACACCGAGGTCTGCCCTGCTGATGAGGCGAAGCCCGCACAGCAGGGCGCAGCTCCTGTCCTGAATCATATGGATGCAGTCCGTTCCTTGCAGGACAGGGTCTTTCGCTGCACTTTGTGTGCGAGCTCCTAAATTCATTTAGCGCGGCGCCTGTGAATAATCAGTACTTTCCTAAGTTTATATGAGGCGAATATGAGTAACACAATGCTTCTTTATCATACTGGATACCAGGAGATCCGGGAACCGGACATCCATCACGGACGGAAAAATGCCGATTTCGGACAGGGGTTTTACCTTTCCGATAATACAGAATTTTCAAAACGCTGGGCAAAGGAACGCAGCGGATTTTCTGTCTGGCTGAACCGCTATGAACTCATCACGGATGATTTGAAAATAAAGCGGTTCACAAGGGATGCGGAGTGGTTCCGGTACATTTTCGCCAACCGCGCGGGGCAGGAAGATTCGCTTGCCGAATACGACGTCATCATCGGACCGATCGCCAATGATACGCTCTATGATACGCTGGGGATCACCACCAGCGGATTCCTTACGCCTGAACAGGCTACCCGGACGCTGATGATCGGGCCCGTTTATGAACAGATTGTGCTCAAAACCGAAAAAGCCGCTTCCGCGCTGCGCTTCCTTTCCGCCGAGACGCTGACAAGTGAGGAAATCGCCCAATACAGTGGAGCGGTGAAGCAGGAAGAAAAGCAATTTCAGGAGGCCTTCGCCGCGCTCATCACGGAGCTTCTGCAGGGTAAATAGACAATAGGATATAGGGATTTGGGACTGGGGTAATATTTAAAAGCACACCGAGGTCTGCCCTGAAAACCTGCTCTGTAAGGAACAGACTTCGTCTGAATTTCGATTCAGAGCAGGAGCTTCGCTGCCTTGCAGCTGACACAAAAAGACTGCACTTTTTGTGCGGGCCCCGAAATTCATTTATCGCGGCATCTTTGATGGTATGTTGGATTAATCAGTGTTTCCTTAGCAATTAATCATCGGTTTCGTTAATTTCATGGTAGGATATTAACATGATGTAATTTATGTTTATCCGGAGGTTTGGATGAGGAAAACAGGAACTGGGCTGCGGACAGAAAGCTTTGATTGGCTCCTTCTGTTATTCTGCCTGATGGCTGTCCTGACGGCTGCTGCTTCAGTCTGTGCGCAGGAAACCGCTCCGGTTGTTGTTCGTGTCGGCTGGTATGATGGCCATTTCAACTCGGTGGATCAGTTCGGCCGGCGGACCGGTTATGCCTATGAGTATCAGCAAAAAATTGCCGCCTATACCGGTTGGACCTATGAATATGTAAAAGCCAGCTGGCCGGACCTGCTGCAGATGCTGAAAGACGGCGAGATCGACCTGCTGAGCGATGTCTCTTTTACGGAAGAGCGGACCGAAACCATGCTGTTCCCTGCCCTGCCGATGGGTTCCGAATCATATTATTTATTCATCACCAATGACAATACAGAAATTACAGCGCAGAACCCTTCCTCTCTGAACAGGAAAAAAATAGGGGTCAATAAAGGAAGCATTCAGGAAGGTTATTTTTTAAAGTGGGCTGAAGCGCATAACGTTGAAGCGGAAATCGTTGAACTGACAGATTTTGCCGAAGGCACCATTGAAATGCTGGAAGACAAACGGATTGATGCCCTGGTCACAATCGAAGGGTACGGAGAAGGGGACAACTGTGTGCCTGTGGTGCGTATCGGTTCCTCTGATTTTTATTTTGCCGTGAACAAGGACCGTCCTGACCTCCTGGCTCAGCTGGATTATGCCATGGAAAAAATCTGGGATGAAAACCGCTACTATAACATGCAGCTTTCCGACAAGTATTTGCGTATAACCAAGACCGAGGCATTTATTTCTCCGGTTGAGGTTGACTGGCTTTCCGAACATGGTCCCATCCGGGTGGGTTACCGGGACAACTATCTGCCCTTCAGCGCTTACGACAAAAAGACCGGTGAGCTGACCGGCGCACTGAAAGACTATCTGGCGCTCGCATCCGAAAGTCTGAAGAACGCGACACCCGAATTCGTTCCTGTTGCCTATCCGACGGTTGAAGAAGCGCTTCGAGCCTTAGCCCGCGATGAGATCGACTGTGTGTTTCCCGCAAATCTGAGCGCTTATGACAGTGAATTGCTGGACATCATGATGACGGTTCCCTTTATGGATACGGAAATGCATGCGGTGATGCGTTCGGAGGATCATCTGGATATTTCTCCGCAGCGCGAAATGACAGTTGCAGTCAACGAGGGCAACAACAATTATGAAGCTTTTCTGAAAGAATACTTCCCAAATTGGAAAATAAAGATCTTTGCGGATTCGGAAGAGTGTTTCCTGGCCGTTGCGTCGGAGGAAGCTGACTGCCTGCTCATCAGTAATTACCGCATCCTGCGGTTGAATGAAACCATCGAAAAACACAGGCTGTCCACCATCACGACGGGAAAAAGCATGATCTTCTCTTTTGCTGTGAGGCGTTCTGATAACGATCTGTATTCAATCCTGAACAAAACAGCCAATCTCGTTTCGCAGTCTCCCATCGATCTTGCTTTGATCAATTATTCGTATAGTGAGGGGAAAGTTTCCCTTGCTCACTTCCTGCGTGACAACTGGCTGGGCGTGATCTTTGGTATGGCTGCTATATTTGTCATCATCATCAGTCTGCTGCTGCAGCGGCTGCGGGTGGAAAGAGAGGCGGCTGAACGGCAGAAGCTCATCACCGCCACAGAGCTTGACCCGCTGACTCGGCTGTATAACCGCAACTTTTTCTTTGAGTACGCCAATCGGATCTACAATGAACATCCGGAAAAGCCCATGGATGCTATCGTCTTGAACATCGAACAGTTCCATTCGGTGAACGCGCTGAACGGATGGGACTTTGGCGACAGCGTTTTGAAATTGCTGGGAGCCGAAATCATCGCCTTTCTGAAGGAAACGAAGGGCATTGCCGGCCGCTTTGAAGCTGACCGTTTTGATATTTACTGTGTGCCTCAGGAAAATTATCAGGATGTCTTTGCCCGTTTCCAGCTGCGGCTTAACGAATACTCCAGTAAAGCCAGTATCCGCCTGCGGATGGGTGTTATGCCCTGGCAGGAAGGTGTTGAGCCGAGGCTCTTATTTGACCGTGCCCGGACGGCCTGCAAAATGGCGCGGGGCAGCTATAAAAAGCGGCTGATGATTTATGATGATGAGATGCGGGAACGTGAGATCCGCGATCAGCGTCTTCTGAATGATCTCCGCCGGGCCATCGAAAATCACGAATTTGTCGTATTCTATCAGCCGAAATTTGCGATTCAAAGTGATCCGCCGGAACTGAACAGTGCCGAGGCGCTGATCCGCTGGCGCCACCCGGAACTGGGCATGATCCCGCCGGATAATTTTATCCCGCTGTTCGAACGGAACGGGCAGATCGGTATTGTTGATAAATATGTATGGGAAGAAACCGCCCGGCAGATCGCAGCCTGGCGTGATAAATTCGGCATCACGGTTCCTGTTTCTGTCAATCTCTCTCGTGTGGACGTGTTTGATCCTGCTTTGGAGCCTACGCTTGATGAACTGCTGGAGAAAAATAATCTGGACTATTCTTCCTTCAAATTGGAAGTCACCGAATCTGCCTATGTGGAAGATGCTGTCCAGGTGGTTCGTGTCATCAAACGGCTGCGGGATAAAGGGTTCGAGATCGAAATGGATGATTTTGGTTCGGGCTATTCTTCTTTAAATATGATTTCCTCCATGCCAATCGATATTCTGAAGATGGATAAGGCTTTCATCAGGAATATCGAACACAGTCCCAAGGATCTGCAGCTGGTGGAACTGATCCTGGATATTGCCGGGAGTCTGAAGGTTCCGGTGGTCGCTGAGGGCGTGGAAACCGAAAAGCAGATGATCCTTCTCAAGGATCTGGGCTGCGCGATGGTGCAGGGGTACTATTTCTCCCGTCCGCTGCCGCCGGAAGAATTTGAACATATTATCCTTCAGAAAAATCTCTGAGTCAATAACGAAGCCTGGCGGGGCCAGCTGCCAGACACGTACACGAAGCATGGTGAGGGGCATCTGCTTGATGCCGCGAAGTCGGTATGGGCTTCTGGCCTCCCGTGCGTCGCAGAGCAAAGAAAAACACCTGAATTAGCTTTATAATAATTTATATCCATCTTAATAATGATATCCACAGGAGAGATTATCAAAATGGCCAGGACACAAAGAAAAATCAGCGCAACACAGGTTTATCATGCCGTTTGGCGGGGAAATAACAAAAAACAGATTTTTTTCGATGATCAGGATTATCAGCAGTTTTTTGATTTCTTGAGAGAAAAGAAACAGAAATATAAATTTTCCCTGTATGCTTGGTGTTTGATGCCGAACCATGTGCATCTCCTGCTCAAAGAAGGGCCTGATCCTCTTGAAAGTATCTTCAGAGGGCTTGGAGCTTCATTTGTATATTGGTATAACCAAAAATACAGACGGTTTGGACATCTTTTCCAGGGACGATATCAGACGGAACCGGTCGAAGATTTATCTTATTTTCTGAACGTTGTGCGATATATTCATGTGAATCCGGTGAAGGGACATATATGTACTCTGCCGGAGGAGTATCCATACAGCAGCTATCGGGAAATTATTAATGATGAACGATATAAAAAGGGAAATCTGATTTTTCAAACCATCAGCAGGGACGAATTTATCCGCTTTCATCAGGAAAAGGTGGAAGATATTTGTCTGGATATTGAAGAATCGGAGAAAAAGATCATCACGGATGATGAGATTCTGGCATTGTTAGCAAGATGGGTTCCCGGTATTGAGATTCCCCAGATAAAGGAATTGACTTGTGCCAAGAGAACGCCGCTTCTGGCTGATCTTTTGGAAATAGGCGCATCTTATCGGCAGATCAATCGGCTGACGGGAATCAATATGAGTGTGATCCGCGCGGTTGCGAAAGAAGTAAAATCGAAACAATAAGTGAGCACGGCGGGGCCGGCTGCCCGACTTGTACACAAAGCACGGCGGGGCCAGCTGCCCGATGTTGCGAAGCCAACACGGGCTTCTGGCCTCCCGTGCGTCGCTGAGCGAAGAAGAGAAGTCCGGCGGAGCCGATTCATCCGATACCACAGCAGCGCATCATGAGGACAGTCACCCGTGT
>JAFPZX010000132.1 GCA_017417055.1 Anaerolineaceae bacterium | reverse complement strand
TATTTAAATAACCTGTTCCGTAATACTTATTTGAAAGATGTTATGGAAAGGTATGATATCCGGAATGATGAAGAGGTACTGGATGATCTGCTGAACATTATCGCTTCTTCTATTGGGGCCTTAAGCAATCCGTCACGGCTGTCCAATACTTTCAGGTCTTCAAAGCATAAGAACGTCTCTTCGGAGGCAATCAAACAGTATCTGACATATTTTGAAGAAGCATATCTCATCAGAAAAGCAAAAAGATATGACGTCAAAGGAAGAAAGTATATCGACACACCCCTAAAGTATTACTTTACTGATATGGGATTGCGTAATTCCTGGCTGAATTACAGTCAATTGGAGGAAAACCATATCATGGAAAACATTATATATAACGAATTGATCATGCGGGGATATTCCGTAGATGTCGGTGT
The DNA here is from genome assembly GCA_017417055.1 of Anaerolineaceae bacterium. Classification (GTDB taxonomy): domain Bacteria; phylum Chloroflexota; class Anaerolineae; order Anaerolineales; family Anaerolineaceae; genus Flexilinea. The sequence goes on along the minus strand of JAFPZX010000132.1, from coordinate 8,561 downwards.
TGTTGAATATCAGTATCGGGACAGCGAAATGAAAAAAACGAAGGTTCAGCTTGAAGTAGATTTCATTGCGAGAAATGCTGAAGACATTTTTTACATCCAATCTGCCCTGCATGTGGATGATGAGGAAAAACGTGAACAGGAGATAAATTCATTTAAACGCATCAGGGATTCTTTTACAAAGGTCGTAATTGTAAGGGATCATATCATGCCATACAAAGACGAAAATGGAATTTTGTTTATTGGCGTAAAAGACTGTTTGCTCCATGACAATTTCTAATGGGATTAATAAGTGCTGTCAATGGTTTTGAATTTCAGGCTTTTGTTTGGCAGGATTAACCGTTAGGGTCAATAAACCGCTGACACTTGCAGTTGATATGTATGGCTGTCCGGACCGATGTCTTCACTGCTGGCTTTCCCATATGCCGAACCGGATGATAGATCGTTGATCGGTTCAGGCCGTTTTTTGATCAGATCACGTTCTTCAGCTGGCTGCGGGAACCGGACTTCTGCCCGGATTACCGGGACAGGTGGGAACGCGGCAAAAGGCTTTCCATGAATGCCGTTCCGCAGCGTTTCGGGCTGACGAGTCTCTGGCGCCTTGCCCGGGACCCGGCGTATGCTGACTTCCTGAAAGAGGCCGCGGTCAGCTGTGTACAGCTGACTTTCTTCAGCATGGAAGGGACCACGGATCGCTATGTGCGGTGCCCATATCTTTTCCCTAAGAATGAATTTGTCATAATAATTCAAATTGGCCTTGCGAAAACACTTCATTGCGCTATAATGATGAAGCGTTATGAAACGCGATTGACGTTTTTATAGGAGTTTATATCATGAAAAAGCTTTTCCCCCTGATCCTGACCATTGCATTGGTCGCCGTGCTGGCTGTTAGTGTTTCCGCTGAAGACCCCTTTGTGTTCAAGCACGGTTTCGATCTTGATTACCCCCCTTATTCCTATATCGATGACAACGGTGAGACCAACGGTTTTGATGTTGAAATGGCGAAGGCCGTCTGTGAATACTACGGCTGGGAATATGAGGCTGTCCCGTTCAACTGGGACGCGAAGGACCTGGAACTGAACGCCGGCAGCTGCGACTGCATCTGGTCCGGTTTCACGATGAACGGCCGTGAAGATGACTATCTGTGGAGTATCGCCTATTCCGATAACACCCAGATGATCATGGTCAAAAAGGATTCCGGGATCAAGACGCTTGCCGACCTGAAGGACAAAGTAGTCGGCGTCCAGACATCCACCTCGGCTTACGACCTGCTGAATGACGAAGAAGGACAGGCGGAACTCTGCAAGACCTTCAAGTCCCTGGAAGTATATGAGACCTACACCATCGCTTTCAACGACCTGAAAGCCGGTGCGGTAGATGCGCTCGCGATCGACGTGACCAGCGGCAACTTCCTGATGAGCGGCGAGACCGATTTCGAATATCTCGGCGAAGAACTGGGCAGCGAACAGTACGGCATCGGCTTCCGCAAGGATGATACCGAACTCCGCGACCTGGTCAACGAAGCGCTGCTGGCGCTGGTCGCTGACGGGACCTATGACGAGATCGGTCAGAAGTACCCCGATATTTACGATTACCTCTGCCTTAAATAAGTGCCGGACGCCTGTCCGGGACGGATCCTGAGTCCCATCAGGATCCGATCTGTTCAAAAGGACCTCAGCCGCCGGGACAATGCGTTCCGGCGGCCGAATTCTGCAGGGACTGAGCAGGAGAACTGATCTCAATGAATTTTTCCACAATGTTATCAACGATGAGTGCCGGAATGCTGCGGACCGGCAGTATTTTCGCGCTGACGCTGATCGGCTCCCTGCCGCTCGGTATGGTCGTGGCGCTGCTTCGGAAGTCGCATCTCCCCGTGGTGCGCGGTATCATCCGGGCATATATCTCCCTGATGCGCGGCACCCCGCTGATGCTGCAGCTGATCGCGCTCTACTTCGGGCCGTATTACCTCTTCGGCTGGTCGATCCGCGGCTGGCGTTTTTCTGCCGTGATCATCGGGTTCATCCTGAATTACGCAGCTTACTTCGCGGAGATCTACCGCGGCGGGATCGAATCCATCCCCGCCGGACAGTATGAGGCGGCGGAGGTCCTCGGCTATACAAAGACCCGGACCTTCATGCGCATCATCCTGCCGCAGGTCATCAAGCGGATCATGCCTTCTGTGACAAATGAGGTCATCACCCTCGTGAAGGATACCTCCCTCGCCTTCACCCTGGCCTACCAGGAAGTGTTCTCCCTCGCAAAGCAGATCTCGGCCTCCCAGACGTCCTTCATGCCGTTCGTCATCGCGGGCGTCTTCTATTTCGTGGCGAATTACCTCGTGGAATTCGGCATGGGCCGGGTTGAAAAAGCGCTGGATTATTACCGCTGATGAAGGGAAAGGAGCACAGACCATGATCCTGGAAATGAAGAACATCCGCAAGCATTTTGACGGGCTGGGCGTTATTGAGGACATCAGCATGAACGTAGACAGCGGTGAAGTCGTCAGCATCATCGGGCCGTCCGGTTCGGGCAAATCGACCCTGCTGCGCTGCGCGACCTTCCTCGAGACGATCGACGGAGGGGAAATCTATTACATGGACGAACGGGCTGCCTATACCGGACCGGACGGGAAGGCTGTCTATGTCCCGAATAAGGACATGCGCCGGTTCCGCAGCTACTGCGGGCTCGTGTTCCAGCAATTCAACCTTTTCCCGCATTATAATATTCTGAAGAACCTGACCGATGCCCCGATGATCGTGCAGCACCGCAGCCGGGAGGAAGCGGAAGCCACAGCCATGGAACTGCTGGGGAAGATGGGGATCGCCGATAAGGCGAAAGCCTATCCTTACCAGCTTTCCGGCGGTCAGCAGCAGCGCGTTGCGATCGCCCGGGCACTGGCGATGAATCCGAAGATCCTTTTCTTCGACGAACCGACCTCCGCGCTGGATCCGGAACTGACTGGTGAAGTGCTGAAGGTCATCCGCCAGCTTGCGGAGGAAAAGATGACGATGGTGGTCGTCACGCATGAAATGCCTTTTGCAAAAGCGGTCAGCAATCGCGTGATCTTTATGGACGGCGGCGTGATCGTCGAACAGGGAGATCCGCTGGAGGTCTTTGACAACCCGCGTGAAGAGAGGACGAAGCAGTTCCTGCGCGTCTTTGAACGCTGATCTGTGGGAAAAAGCATCAGATAAAGATCAAGCCGTGAATAACGGCTTATTTTTTGTATAATTACGGTGAAACGGAGCGCAGAGGGGAATATGATCACGAACGGAGCGATACGCTTCAGCATTCTGGACCCGACCGGGAACATCACGGCACTGGTGGAAAGTCCCGTGCCGGTTGAGGCTCAGCCGGAGACAGCCGCGGAACTGATGCGCTGCCATCCGGATGTCGAGCAGGTCGGCTTTGTCCGCTTCGCGGAGGAGCCCGATGCGCTGGTCCATGCGGAACTGCGCATGGCGGGCGGGGAATTCTGCGGGAATGCCTCGATCTGTGCTTCCGCGCTGTATCTGCTGAACACCGGGACGGACAGAACCGGGACGCCCGCGGATGTGCGGCTTTCTGTCTCCGGGGCGGAGCAGCTGGTGAATGTACGGCTCTGCCAAGAGGCGGACGGCGAATTCAGTGCCTGTCTTGTCTATCCTCCGGCGCTTAGCATCACGGCGCAGCTCTTTTCTTTCGGAGGGTTTTCGGAGAAGCTGCCGATCGTCTTCATGAGCGGGATCTCTCACATCATCATCAGACCGGGATCTGTTTTCTTTACTCTGAAAGAGGATTGGAACGCGGCCGAACAGGCGCTGCGGACCTGGTGCGCCGGACTTTCGGCAGCCGGGCTCGGGCTGATGTTCCTGGAACCCGAAGGGACGGAATACCGGCTCACGCCTTACGTCTGGGTCCCGGGAGCCGGCACTTTTTTCCGCGAGAATTCCTGTGCCAGCGGCAGCGCCGCTGCGGCGATGGTTCTGGCTGCAGAAAGCGGTGAAAAGACTCTTGTGACGCTTCACGAACCCGGCGGCTGTCTGAAGGTGAGCCGCGACCCCGCGTCTGGAGAGACGCTCCTCTATAACCGGGTCCGCCTGACCGCCAGATTCGATGACTGAATTTATTAAAGGTGCCCGCCGCTTTTTACGGGTGAGCCAGAGAGAGCCCCAATACTCAGGCAGGCCCCCGGAAATCAGGCGCGGACAGCGGCTTATGCAGACACATGAACGGTCGATCCGCGCCATGTGAAGCACCCATTTTCGATTGCCATATGACATGAAATGAGAGGATCAAATCCTTGCAGTCTATAACTTGTCCAGATCCTGTGACATATCAGCGTTAGACATTTTCGCGAGAAGTTTGTTGATCCGGTTCAGTTCAATTTCGTCCAGCTTCGGTTCCCGATGGGAAATGAAGGCATTCATCTCCTGCAGCGTGAAATAATGCATGTCTTCATAGAGATGACCGTACATTTTCTTGTAGCGCTTTTTGTGTTTGGCGAAGACGATCATGACATCGACATCCATCCCGAGCTTTTTTTCAAGAGCAGTCCGGCCTTCCATCAGTGCTTTTCCCGGATTAACAAAATTTCTGTCCTTCGGATTCTGTACGACATATCCTGCTGCATAAACTCCTCCGGGGCCTGTGATCACACCCGCGACCTTTTTGGCATCTCCCGCGCCGTAAACGGTAGGGAAGAGCGTCCAATCGTCACTCATTTTGTATAGAGAGTTGTACGTTTGCTTACGCATGAACAGGTCTGCATCAGGGGGCTGTTCCTCTTCATTTCGGAGGATCGCGCGAAGCTTGCTGTAGGTAATACCTCTGACGGAGATGCCGAGAGATTTTACCAATGCCATAAATCCAAACCAGGCAATCCCTCCGAACAACAGGGAATATGCCTGGATCGTGCGGTAATTTGCCCATTGCTTTCGATAGATCCAGGCAAAAAACATTCCTGCAAAACCAAGGATGAAAATGACAATACAGACGCGGATCAGAAAGAAACGGAATCCGTGGTAATCCCTGTCTGAAATCAGCTTTTTAGGACGTTTTTCTTTGGTTTCAAAATATCGCACAGTATATCTCCGAAATCGTGAATTACTCAGAAAATGCCGCTGCGGTAAAGCACAGCGGCATTTCCACTTGATATTATATGCAAATTGCAAATCAGCTCAAATCAGCAATTACAGGCAGCGTATTGAAAACTTTAGCCTTCACATCGGCCGGACTTTCAAGATCCAGCACTTCCTGCGCCAGCTTTTTTACCTCTTCAAAATTCAGTCCGCGGATGATCTGTTTGGCGATGGGGATCGCGGGTGCGTTCATGCTGAGCTCATCCAGTCCCAAACCGACCAGGATCGGAATCGCTATCGGGTCGCCGCCAAGTTCACCGCAAACACCCACTGTTTTCCCGTACCGATGGGCTGATTCCGCGACACGGGCAATCAGCCGCAGCACTGCGGGGTCAAAGGCGTTTGCCAGGTCAGCCAGGCTATTGTTGGTCCGGTCCACAGCCAGCGTATACTGGGTCAGGTCATTCGTACCGATCGAGAAGAATTCCACTTCTTTTGCCAGCAGGTCGGACATGATGGCTGCTCCCGGAATCTCGATCATAATACCGACATGGATGTATGGGATGACTTCGATCCCTTCTTTTTTCAATTCCGCACGGCATTCACCGATCAGTTCCTTTGCCCGGCGGATTTCCGAAAGCTTGGTTACCATCGGGAACATGATGCGCAGATTGCCGTGACTGCAGGCGCGCAGAACCGCGCGCAGCTGACATTTGAACAGGTCCGGATTCTTCAGGCACAGCCGCAGTCCGCGGACGCCAAGGAACGGATTCATCTCATACGGCAACTCCAGATAGGGCAGCTGTTTATCTCCGCCGATGTCCAGCGTACGCAGGATCACCGGGCTCTCACCGAATCCTTTTGCGACATTGGAATACTTTTCGTACTGCGTTTCTTCGTCCGGCATTTTTTCCATATTCAGATAAATGAATTCCGTACGCAGCAGACCGACTCCTTCAGCTCCGCGGGCGATGGCATCATTGATGTCTTCGGAGCTGTCACTGCCAAGGTTGACGAAGGTTTCAACCCGATGTCCGTCTTTCGTAACCGCGGGTTCCTTTGCATGCTCCAGCGCAGCACCGATGATGCGGAGTTTGGCTTCGCGTTTCCGCTCGTATTTTTTGATCGTTTCCGGATCCGGATCGATGATGAGCACGCCTTCATAACCGTCAATGATCACGATAGTTTCAGGCGGGATGTCCTCGATTTCATCCGGGGCGCCGACCAGCGCCGGAATTCCCAGACTGCGGGCCAGGATAGCCGTATGGGAAGTCGTTCCGCCTTCGATCGTGCAGAAACCTTCGATCAGCGCTTTCTGGATGGAAACACAGTCCGAAGGAGTCAGGTCACGGCTGATGATAACAGAAGGTTCCGTTACGCGGACACCTGCATCATTACCCAGCCCGAGCAGTTCAGCGATCACGCCGTTGCAAACGTCCTGAATGTCTGTTACACGTGCCTGGATATATTTGTCCTCGATCTCCCGAAGCATATCGCAGTATTGTTCGCATACCGCCAGCAGCGCTGCTTCGGCATTGAGACCTTCATCCATAATTCCTGACATGGTCCCATCGATCAGGTCAGGATCTTCCAGCATCATCATGTGCGCATCGAAAATCATCGCCTCATCGGTACCGATCTCTTTCACCGCGCGGTCATACATTTGCTGCAGTCTTCCTTTGGAGACTTTCACTGCGTCCTGAAATCGCTGCCATTCGGCTTCACGGTCCTCGACCTGCCGGGTCTCGAACGAAAGATCCAGATGATGGAATTGGTAGACCGGGCCAATATTGATGCCCCGGGATACACTGATCCCTTTGATGGTCTTCATGGTTATAGATTGCCTTTCTGCGAAAGGCACCAATTAGACTATGAAACTGTCACGGTGCACATTCGCGAAAAAATAATTTCAGTTATCCTAATACAGCAAGACTGACACACTACAGAACACGTGGAGGTGAGTGGCGGGGCAGGAATAGCGGCCAACCCCGTATGGTTATATGTTGTCGGTCATCTGTTTAGGTATCAATAAATGGCGCATAACCGTAGCCCGAAAACTTATCTCTTCCGAAGTTGACTCGATTTCGCCAGATGACCAGTCCCTGTCAATCTTGCAAATACACATATTTAGGAGGCTGCTATTGGCATTTAAAATCTTCCGTAAAAACTGTTGTGGATTGGATGTCCACAAAACATGGATCTTTGCCTGCATTGGTATCACAAATACAAAAGGTCTGACAGCATACAAGGAGAAACGATTCTCGTCCTTTTCAAAAGGACTGCGTGAACTTTCAGAATGGCTTTCTTCCTCCAATTGCACAGACGTTTGTATGGAATCTACCGGCAAGTATTGGATTCCTGTTTTTAACGTTCTCGAAAAGACTTGCAATGTCGTACTTGCTCACCCCAAGTACACCAAACCTCAAAGAGGGAATAAAACTGACCGTAAGGATGCAAAATGGATTTGTGACCTGTTCATGTGTGATATGGTCAAACCTTCTTTTATTCCGTCTGCCGATATTCGTCAGCTCCGCGATTTGGTTCGATACCGTTTCAAATACACCAATATGCTCACTGGTGAAAAGAATCGTGCTCAAAATTGTCTTACCGTTTCCAATCTGAAGTTAGACGATGTTTTCAGCGACGTTTTTGGTAAATCTGCAAGATCAATCACAGAGTATATGCTTCGTCATCCGGGAGAATCCTTTGATGTAACACCTTTCGTTGATCATCGCTGTAAGACTCCAATTTCGGAAATTCAGGCAGCTGTCGATGGTGCTATTTCAGAGTCGCAGGCTGTCAAGCTTCGCGAGTGTTTGGATCACATTGATGAGATGGGAAAGCACAAAGAAAAAATAGAACGGGAAATTCTTCGTCTTTCTGAATTTCACAGTTCAACTCTTGATTTGATCCGCACTGTCCCTGGCTTAGATAAGGATCCTTTTTCCGCAATTAGGATCCTCTCCGAAATTGGTGCTGATATGTCTGTTTTTCCTTCAGATAAGCACCTTGTTTCCTGGGCTGGATGTTGTCCTCGCAACGATCAAAGCAATTTCAAAATCAAATCCACTCGAATTTCCCGTGCTGGTTCTTATCTTAAACCACTTCTGGTCCAAGTGTCAAATGCTTTAATCAAATCCAAGGCTCATCCAGAGTTTGGCCGTCGTTATCGCCGTATCAAAGCTCACCGTGGTCACAAGAAAGCCATCATTGCCATCTGTCGTATGTTACTGACCGCTATCTGGCACATACTCACAGATAAAAAGCCTTATTCACCTGATGGTTATCTTCAACCACGGACTGCGAAGAAAAATATGGTTCTTACCACTTCGCAGGCTTTCAATCTGCTGAAGTCCAGAGGCTACATCATCAAAGATGATCCTGTCACTGCGACTGCCTGATTGATCTTTTTCCTATATTCAGTTTTCATTTGCCTCTTCGTGAGGTCTGTTTCGTTTACCTCCTGCCAAAAAATTGATTAATTCTTCCCTTGTTTCAAACTTT
>JAFPZX010000131.1 GCA_017417055.1 Anaerolineaceae bacterium | reverse complement strand
TCCTTTGTTGATTTTGTTAAGCTAAAATAATTATCTCACAAAAGAGCTTCTTTTTCTTCCCTTTGGCTCATTTCTATTCAATTGTCAAGGTTCTTTGTTTTTACGAGTTTTATCTCGTAGTTTTAACTGTCAAGTTTAAGTATTAATTTCAAGAAGGCGGGATGACAGTTTTTCGTGAAGCGCAGAATTGCCACTTCCCCCAATTGATGGGGCAGCCCCATTAATCCAACATGCCATCACAGTCGCCATGATAAAAGAATTTGATAGAGAGCACTCAGCGTTTATCTAACTGCTAACTACTAACAACTAACTGCTTACTCCTTACTTCTTACTTCTTACTTCTTACTTCTTACTTCCTACTTCCCTACGACCCATTCGCTGGTGTCTCTGTAAAGGAAGGGGAGACCGTCGCAGAGTTGGGTGATCCAGTTGTCGCCGGATCCGACCCATGAAGTGATGCCGAAAAAGACCAGGACGGCCTGTCCGTCATTGACCTGCCTGCGGATCTCATTGAGTGTATCCTGATAGCCTTCACGGACCTGTTCACTGGAGGGGTCGACAGGATCCAGCAGTGCGTAGGCTCCGCGTCCGGTCCAGAGACTGACTGCTTCGATTTGGTTGGAGTAGATAATTTTATCTTCCAGCAGTGTACGGATGAGCTGCATGGCAGGCGAAGTGTCCCAACCTTCCCAGCCCCATCCGTAACCATGCTCAGCCATGGTGGAAAGATGCGGGATCGTATCCTGCACGAAGTTCACGGTAAAAAACAGGATCAGCACAAGCGGGAGAAGGGCGGGCAAATAGTCTCTGCGGTTGCACAGCCACCCGAAGATGACGGGCGGAATGAGGAAAAAGACCATGAAGGCGGGGAATAAGATGCGTTCTTCAATATTTACGGAGGCGTCGAACAGGGAAATGGTGAGAACCACGAAAAGGTTGTACCCTATGATGAACAGCAGTGCGGTCCATATGAAAATCAAAGCAGTGGAAAAGGGCTTTTTCCGATGAGCGTTCAGGATCATCAGGACGATGCAGAAGATGGCTGAAAACGCGAAGAAAGCCGCTGTACCCCAGACCATCCAGCCCACGGGGGCTTCCAGATTGCCATAGCGGGTGGGGTAGATCCAGCGCCAGAGGATCAAAATTCCGTGACGCAGGTCGTCCATCGTCACCCAATGCGCAAGGATCTGCCGGTTTGAGGCATTCCCGGTGATCAGGGCGTTGCGAATGAGCCACCAGCCGATCAGCGGCAGCGCTCCACAGAAAAGTCCGCCGAATGCCTGTGCGCGTTTGTTTTTGACGAAAACCAGGATCATCCCGAAAATTGCGCATAGTGAGACAATCCCAATGTAGCGGGCCAAAAAGGCAGCGCCGCAGGCAAGGCCGCAGCCAAGCCACCAGAGGAATTTCCCATGCCGGAATCCCTGAATCATCAGAATAAAGGCCAGCAGGGTGCAGAAATAATATACCGGCTCAGACATGGCGTAGAACTGGTAATACAAATATGGCCGCATCGCCAGCATCATCACCGCTCCGAGCAGTCCCGCCCAGCGGAAACCGCTTGCCAGCCAGATCAGACGGATAATCACAGCGGTATTCAATATGAAGAAAAACAGCGCCACCCACCAGACGGCGTACTGCCACTTCATGCCGAAAAGAAAAGGCAATGACAGACAAATCGAATAAAGCGGTGGGAAATTGGTGATCGGCTTCAGTTCCCCGCCGCCGCTCTGACGGTAATACCCGTTTCCCGCGGCAATCGAGCGGGCGCCGTTGATGTAATTCACCGAATCACTCACCAGACCGACACCGTAGGGCGTGCAGCGGATGAAAAGATAAACGCTCGCGGCAATCAGCAGCGCAAACAGGAGCCAAAACAGTATATCTGCCGCTTTGTTGCTTTTCCGCATCGGGATGTCTTTTCCCCTGTTCATGAGAAGGTCTTTCATGTTCATCTCAAATTCCCCTTTGGTTTCGATATTTCCCCGGACATGGATCAATTGCACCCGAAAGCCACATGCTCTTCATAAGTCCGGGAAAAATTGTGATAAGGCGTGTTGTCGCATTTGGCACGGAAATAATAATAATCCGTATGCTCCGGATGAGCGACAGCCTCATAAATTGCGGTATCCGGATTGCAGATCGGTCCCGGCGGGAAGCCGTTTACCACATACGTATTATACGCTGAATATACCGAGACATCCGCAGCTGTCAGTGGCATTTTCCACCAGGAGTGACTGCCTTCATCCCAGCCGATGGCATACTGAGCGGTCGGGTCGCTTTCCAATTTCATGCCGATTGCCAACCGATTGTAAAAAACCGAAGCGATAATCCCATATTCCGAGGATGACATCGCTTCCCGTGCGATCATCGAAGCCATGATGACTGCCTGATGCAGGGTCAGTCCGTTTTCGATGAATGATGCTTCGTAGGGTTCCTTGACGCGCCGGCGGAAGACATTCATGAAATTACTCAAAAAATCTTCAAGAGAGATCCCGCGGCTCATCTCATAACTGCCCGGGACAAAATATCCTTCCAGAGAAGTAACCCCTGCGGGGTGCAGTGCGGCAGGATAATTTGCTGCCAGTTCCAGAAACTGGTCACCCGTGAAGGTAAATTCATATGTATCGATCAGCGCGGCGATTTCCTCTAAACGCATTCCGGAGAAAAAGGAAAACCTCACCAGAGATTCGCCCGCTGCCGTGACAAGATCCGTGATCTGGGGAATCGTCATGGCCCCGTGAAGGACAAAACGGCCCGGGTTGATGAGGCGGTCTGCTCCGGTATAGATCCAATACAGCCTGAACGCTTCCGTATCTATGTTCAACCCATCTCTGATTTTTGAGAGAACCGAAGCTACACCTTCCCCCGGGGTGATTTCCAGTATAAACTGACCCTGTGCGGGATTGACCGGTGCTTTGACGCGATCCAAAATATTATAGCATTGCAGCGTCAGCCGGATCTGCTGGAGAGGCCCCATTGTGTATGCGGGAGGCCCAAGAACTTCCTCTGTCTGCCGGATGCGGTTTTTTATGGAAACCGCGCTGATAAGAACTGCAATCAGGAGCAGAAGCACAATGAGAAGGGGTAATAAACGCTTTTTACTCAAAACCCTCTCCCTGATCTGTGGATTCCGTCAGCGGCGTGCTGTAATACTGCTCATCCAGATAATTCTGTAAGATCGTCTGCGCCGCATTCGCGTCCAGGTGCCCAAGTCGTTTGGAACGCCGAACGCCCATTTCCTTGAACCGTTCCCGTGTGGCTTTGGTGCTGCCGTATTCGTCATAGAGGAACACTTCGCCGGTGAAATATCGTGAGACAGCCTCCGCAAGTTTGGCGGAATGGCGCGCATGCGGTCCTTCCGACCCATCCGCATTCAGCGGCTGCCCGATCAGGATAGATTCCGCTCCGAATTCCCGAGCCTTATCCGCAATAACTTGAGCGTCTTTTTCCATCTGCACATGTTTTATCACGCACAGCGCGGTTGCTCCGATTCCGAGCGGATCCGATTTCGCGAGGCCGATATTTTTCTCTCCGGGGTCAACAGCAAGAATGATCTTCATCATGGTTCTTCAATCTCCACAGCAGGGTAAATGGTAACACGAATATTCTGCGCAGGCAGCGGCAAATGTTTTATGAAAGAGGGCAGCACGGTGATATTAACTGACTTGACGTGTTGGAGCGTCCGGAGAATGCTGTATGCCTGGTCTATAGTCTTTCCCCGGAGCATGATCTGCAGCGCTTCCTCATTGGTTTCCGGCTCATAAACCAGGTAGTCCGCGCGGACCGCCCAGGTGGATAAACCGTTTTCTTCTTTGGGCCCGGAAAGAATCTCGTACCCGATCAGTCCGGCGGTTTGCAGATTCATCCGGGCAGACTGTCCGCGGACAATAGCATCCATGTCCGATTTGCGTACGGTTTTATAAGAAACATCCAGCGTTTTTCGCAGTGTCAGTGTTTCGGCAGCAAATCCCGTATCCGGCTGGAACTGTTCCTGTTTGACCGCTGTCACGACCGCGTCGCCGAGCGGGATCAAATCCTGCCCGTCCGGGTCGTTTTCTAAGGCAGTACGGGCGGCTTGCTGCAGCTGATCCTGAATCAACTGCTCCGCTGTCTGCCTGTCCGCGTCATTTGGAGCGGCATAGATGCCTTCATTTCCGCCCGAGGTTGCCTGTTCCTGCCGAACTTCCCAGCACAGTGATTTGGGATATTCGACGTATTTCAATGAACCGGCAGGAAGATTCCCGCTGTTCCCGCCGTTTTCAGCCTCGATCCGGATGGTGCGTTCCTCTCCCGGATCCAGTGTGGCATCCTCGACGGTAAGAAAGTTGATTCCGGTTTCAAAATCTTCCTCCGTGCCGATTCGTACACCCGCCGACGATGCATAGATGCGGTCGCAGGTGTTGCGGACAGTAATTACTCCCACAGCAAGCCTTGGTTCGATCCTTACCTGGCCGGTTGCCGGTACTTCGGCAGTCAGCGTAAGTTCCAGTCTCTTTTCATTTGTAGGAATACCGCCGGCAATTGTCGGCGCATCCAGCCGGTCATCCGTCCAGATCGACATATTGATGCTCTTTTGAGTCAAATATGGCGTGATTTCCACCTTAGCCTGCGGAAGGATGGCGTAAAATGTACCGCCGATCACAGCAAGCGCAAGCAGGAAAAACAGCAGCCGCACACCAAACGGTGTTTTTGTTTCCTGGGAACGTTCGATGTCTTTTTTGTACCCAGCCAGTTTGCGGATGCGGTCGTCGGGATCATCGATCCGCGGCAGTTTCTTTTTTGTTTCCCATTCGGTCTGTCCGGCTTCTGTCAGGCTTTCAAAGGCGGGGATTCCCTGTTCCCTGGCCATTTCGAGAGAGACAGGAGCTTTGGGTATGACCATCCCGATCTCATATTGATTGCGTTCAGCCCAACCGCGCAGCCGTCCGAATTCAAGCGGTGTTTCTAAGATCCTTCCGCGCGGCGGCCAGATCAATAACAAACGGCTGGATCCTTCCCCGGCGGCATCCTTTTGGTGGAGACGGTCCATCAGGCTGTAAAAATTGTCGTAGTTCTGCAGGCGGATAATTTCTGTTTCAAAATTGGAACGGGAAAAGATTTCCTCTTCGGAAATGTTCTTTCTCAATTTCGTAGAGAGATCAATGATAGTTCCCATAACAGGATTATATCTCAACTGCCCGATTTCATATATAATTAGTCACATGAGTTCGAATGAATTGATATCAACAAAACCGCCCAAAGAACGGGCTTTTCTGGTGGCAGCGGAAATCAGGGATGCTGACAGGCTGATGGATACGGAAGACAGTCTGGAAGAATTGGCTTTGCTGGCTGATACCGCGGGATTGGAAGTGGTTGGAGAAACCAGCCAAAAACTTGACCGTCCGAATGTGTCTACTTATGTCGGTTCCGGCAAGGTTGAAGAAATCGCGGCACTGGCTGAAGAAACACTGGCCGATGTGATCATTTTTGATGATGAATTAACACCCCGTCACTTGCGTGAGCTTTCCAAACGATTCGGTGACAAAGTGCGTGTATTGGACCGGACTGCGCTGATCCTGGATATTTTTGCCCAGCATGCCAGTACCAAAGCCGGACGGCTGCAAGTAGAGCTGGCACAGTATGAATACCGGCTGCCGCGGCTTTCCCATGCCTGGGGACATTTGGGACGGCAGACGGGCGGCGCTTCCGGACGTTCCGGCAGTGTCGGCGGTGTCGGTCTGCGCGGTCCGGGTGAAACCCAGCTGGAAGTGGACAAACGGGAAATTCGCAAACGCATTACGATCCTGAAAAAGGAAATCGATTCCCTTTCCGATCATCGAAAACGATACCGTGTCCAGCGGAAACGTTCCCGGATCCCGGTCGTTGCGCTGGTCGGGTACACGAACGCGGGAAAATCCACGCTGCTGAACAAGCTCTCAAAATCCGATGTTTACGCGGCTGATCAGCTGTTCGCGACGCTCGATCCGACAACCCGAAGAGTCATTCTCCCGGGGGACCGTGTCTGCCTGTTTACGGATACAGTCGGGTTCATTCAAAAGCTGCCGACGGATCTCGTGGCGGCATTCAAATCGACATTGGAAGAAATCAATGAGGCAGATCTGCTGCTGCATGTGATCGATGTCTCTCATTACAATGCCGGTGCACAGTTCGAGTCGGTAAAGCAGACATTGGAAGAAATCGGAGCGGATAACATCCCGACGGTCAACGTTTTCAACAAGGCTGACCTGTTGGATGGAGACCCGGAGGAGACTAAGAAGCTGCTGGCTGAAACGGACCCCGATGCCTGTTTGATCTCCGCGAAGACCGGGGAAGGATTGGATGAGCTGCGCAATGCGATTATGGAAACATTGTTTGAGAAGATGGTCCCGATCCGTGTGAGGCTGCCTTATACCGAAGGCGCTTTGATCGCGCTGTTTCACGATCAGGGTGTGGTGGATTATATCGAAAGCGGCCGCAGTGATGTGGTGATGAGCGGATCGATTCCTACCCGGTTCCTCACCTCTTATCAACCGTTTTTTGAAGATGATGAGACTGATGATGATACAGAACAGATAAGCTGAAGAAAATACAGCAGGATCCGGATCTGTCTGGACAGAGAAAGAAGTACGAATGAAACAAAAAATACTCATTGTCGTTGACATGCAAAACGATTTTATTGATGGTGCACTCGGAACAAAGGAAGCCAAACAGATCGTCCCGGCTGTGTGTGAAAAAATTCGTGAAACCCGCGATGAAGGCGCAATCGTTTTTGCTACCATGGATACGCATGCGACGAATTATATGGAGACGCGCGAAGGACGTTTTCTGCCGGTTCCTCACTGCATTAAAGGTACAAAGGGGTGGCAGATCAATGAGTCTGTCGCTTCAGTATTGGGGGATGCGTGCCTTATTGAAAAATATTCCTTCGGCAGTCTCACACTTCCCGATGCTGTAATGGAAAAACTGCACATTCAAAGCGTTGATCCCAAAAATGCTGAAATCGAGTTGATCGGTCTTTGCACGGATATTTGTGTGGTTTCCAACGCGATGCTGCTCAAAGCCCGTTTCCCGGAAACAGACCTGAAAGTGATTGCGAATTGCTGTGCCGGTGTTACGCCTGAAAAACACAATGCCGCATTGGAAACAATGCGTTCCTGTCAAATTGAAATAATCTGAGAAAGAGAGAATTTTTATAATGAAAGGGATGAAACCCGAAGCTGATAACCCCGCGATGGTGATGGATCTTTATGAACTGACCATGGCGAATGGATATTTTCTGGACAAAAGTCTGGAATCTACAAAAGTAGCATTTGACGTATTTTTCCGCAAGATCCCGGATGGCGGCGGTTTTGCCGTTTTTGCCGGATTGGAACAGATCGTTGACTACATCACAAATCTGCATTTTGAAAAAGATGATATTGACTACCTTCGCAGCCTGAACCAGTTCAGTGATGAGTTTTTGAAGTATCTGGAAACCTTCCGGTTTCAAGGGGATGTGTATGCCTTTGAAGAAGGTTCTATTATTTATCCGAATGAACCGGTGATCACGGTTGTCGGGAATATCGTTGAAGCGCAGATCGTGGAAACGGAAATTCTGGCACAGTTCAACCATCAGAGTCTGATCGCTACCAAAGCACAGCGTGTGGTTCATGCCGCTGAAGGCAGAGCTGTTTCTGATTTCGGTGCCCGCCGTGCGCACAACAATGACGCCGCGGTGTTTGGCGCCCGTGCCTGTGCGATTGGCGGTGTCAATGGTACCGCTACTGTCCTTGCCGGTCAGAAATTCGGAATTCCTGTCAGCGGGACCATGGCGCACAGCTGGGTGATGTTTTACGGAGATGAACTGACCTCTTTCCGCAAGTTTGCCGAAAAATATCCGAATAACTGCATTCTTTTGGTGGATACCTATGATGTGATGGGTTCCGGTGTGCCGAATGCCATCAAAGTCTTTTCCGAAATGAAGGAAAAGGGCATTGTATCGAGGAGTTACGGTATCCGTCTGGACAGCGGTGACCTTGCTTACCTTTCCAAAAAAGCACGCAAGGCATTGGATGATGCCGGGTTTACCGACGCGAAGATCGTCATTTCCAACAGTCTTGACGAATACAGTATTACTTCCATTCTCAAACAGGGTGGGCCGGTGGATGTGTTCGGAGTTGGTGAACGGATGATCACTGCCAAATCCGAACCGGTTTTTGGCGGCGTTTATAAGCTTTGTGCTGTCAATGAAAACGGCGAATGGGAACCCCGCATCAAGATTTCGGATACTGTGGAAAAGACCACCAATCCGGGTCTGAAGGATGTTTATCGTATTATTGATGAGCATGGAAGAGCGGTTGCGGACCTGATCACCAAAAAGGGTGAGGCGCTTGACCTTTCAAAGCCTTATCACTTCATTTCCCCGGAACGTCCCTGGAAGAAGTATAAATATGAAAACTGCACAGCAAAACTGATGCAGAAGCCGATGGTTGTGAATGGAAAACGGACTTATGAACCGGAAGCTGTTTCCGATATAGCGGATCGTGTTCGTTACCAGCTGCATCATGAAATATGGCCGGAAGAACAGCGTTTTGAGAATCCTCATCTGCATTATCTGGACATGAGCCCGGATTATTATGAGATGAAGATGCATATGCTGAGTCACTCGTAGTCAGAAGAATATATTCGGCGAATTATCCGGGGACTGTCCCTTTACGGGACTGTCCCCAATGAGAGCTCGTTAAGATAAAAAAGGTATAGATGAAGAAAGAAGAGTATCAATTCAATGCGGAATCAGCCCGTGACAACCTGGTGAAGGGTGTTGCGGACCTGGCTCAGAAACAGGGATTCAGCAAAGTCGTGATCGGGATCTCCGGCGGCAAAGATTCAACAGTTTGCGCCGCGATTTGTGCCCGGGCGCTTGGAAAAGAAAACGTCTATGGAGTGATGCTGCCGGATGGAGAACAAAAAGACATCTCGGATTCCATTGAGGTTTGCAAGGCGCTGGGGATCAACAAAAAGACGGTCAACATCGGGAAAATGCATGAAGCCTTATTGGAAGAACTGCATTTTGATGAAGCGGCTGAGGGTGAATTCCCTGTGAGTTTCAATAAGGAAAGCAATATCAATGTCGGTCCCCGTCTTCGTATGACGACGCTGCGTTATATTGCTCAGGCACTTGGGGCACGGTTGGTCGGGACCGGCAACCTTTCCGAAGCGACTGTCGGGTACTGCACAAAAGACGGAGATACATCCTGCGACTTTGCCCTGCTGCTTGACCTGACTTCGGTTGAGGTTGTTCAGGTTGGCCTGACAATGCCGGAAATTCCGCGTCATCTGGTGGTCAAGACTCCGACGGATGGCCTTTCGGGATTGAGCGATGAGGAAAAATTAGGATTGACTTATCAGTCAATTCATGAATATATCCGGTTCGGAACCTGTGGAGATGTGGAGACCGACCAGAAAATCGTCTCTAAGGAAGCCGGTTCGATGCACAAACGGGTGAAAGCTCCCGTTATTGATCCGTTTTCGGAGTCATGATGGCACGGACATTAGCTTTTTTTGGGGCATTCAATCCCCCGACCCGTGCTCATATTGATCTGGCTGACTTTGCCCGGAAGACAGTCGGTGCCGAAGATGTGATTTTTGTCCCGTCCAAGTCGGTTTACATTCTGGATGAACAGAAAAAGGGCTTTGCTTTCTCTGATGCTGACCGTATTGAGATGTTGAAAACCATAGCTGCTAATCGGCCGTGGATGCGCTGGACCGATATCGAAATGAAACAGCCAGAGCAGCCGAAAACTTATCATACGCTGTGCATGCTGCGAGAGCAGGGCGAGGATCCGGCGCTTTTGCTGGGTGCGGATAAACTTCCGGAGCTTGATCAACTGTGGTGTTATGTTCAGGAGATGGCGGATGAGTTCGGTATCGTCTGTATGGACCGGGCTGATATGGACTGTGAAACGCTGATCCGGGAAAGTCCGTTTTTAACCTCGCTGCATATGCAGGTCGTTCATGTGCCGGACACATACAAGAATATTTCTTCCAGCCGGATCCGGGAGTGCTTGTTTCATCTGCATTCGCTTAGGTCTGAACTTCAATCACTGCTGCCGCCCGAATTGGGAACCATGCCGGCTGATTTAATGAAGAATCGATAGAAATTTATGAATAAAGACATGTGGATTTTTCCACATGTCTTTATAAAGTTTTTTTTATTCAACGTGTTTAATACGAAGAGCGGTTTTTGTCAAACAACATATTTATTTATTCCCGGAATGTGATTTAGAATTGCTGAAATTCCGGTTGCAATCAAATAAACTGTAATCCCTGTGCAATAAATTCTTAACTTAAACTTGACACATATAATTCCGACCAAATAGTTGAGAAAAATACGAACCTTGACAATTGAATAATAATGAGTCATGAGATACAAAGGAAGCCATCAGAAGGAGCCAGATCCCTGATAAAGTTTTTGAATACGTC
>JAFPZX010000130.1 GCA_017417055.1 Anaerolineaceae bacterium | reverse complement strand
TCCTTTGTTGATTTTGTTAAGCTAAAATAATTATCTCACAAAAGAGCTTCTTTTTCTTCCCTTTGGCTCATTTCTATTCAATTGTCAAGGTTCTTTGTTTTTACGAGTTTTATCTCGTAGTTTTAACTGTCAAGTTTAAGTCAATAATTTCTTTAACATATAAATCTCCTTCTATTTTCACTTTGAAATTCTAATGAAACAGAGGGCTTTTGTACAATGCGAAATAAGCAGACTGTTATACATTTTGTGCATACTGAATAATTTATTAAAACTCTTACTTTCCTGTGAGCGAACGGCCCATTTTCGGATCACAATTGTATTATAGAGAATAAGACGACAGCTGTAAAATGCTGTTCATGCATAGTATTATTCGTCAAACGCATACTTAATTAAATACAACAGAGCCCTTGAGAATTCCAAGAGCCCTGCCAATTGTTTATTACTGCCTGTCTGAGCCCGGCAGTACTATTTTATACTTTTTCCCATCTCATAGGCTTCTTTGAATACCGGCGTGTTTCTGATTTCGCCGGGCTGATAAACTCCGGTCCCCAAAAGGATCCCTTTTTCAGCAGCTCCATTCACACAATTAGCGTATCCGCGGAAGCAGGCAAGGGCCGTTTCCTGTGCGGCTTTGTCCTCATCAGCGCAGGTAATGATATAGTAAAAATCCTTGTCCTTCACTTCTGTCCAACGTGCCAATGTCCGATCGATGAGTGCTTTCATCTGGGCATTAATCGAGTAAAAATAAACCGGACTGGAGAGCACCAGAACATCCGCATCGATCATTTTCTGTAAGATATCCGCCATATCATCTTTTTTTGCACATATACCGCCGGACTGTCTGCAGTAATAACACGCACTGCAAAAGCCGATCTTCTTTTCCGCGGCCCGGATCTTTTCGACGTCATTTCCGGATTCCAAAGCTCCGCGTGCAAACTCATCACACAACAAATCGGAGTTACCCCCTTTTCTGGGGCTTCCGGACAAAATCAATACTTTTTTACTCATCATATTTTCTCTCTGTTTTAATAATCCGTCTGCACACTGAACCCTTTTACTATTTCCAGCTCATCCAGACGGCGTTCCAGTTCAGTATGTATGATTTTCACCGCATCACTTCCGAGTGGAAGCCTTTTCGGCAATGATCCCTCATGAACGATCTTTACGATCAATTTTCCTGCCTTTTCGGGGTCGCCCGGCTGGTCATGATGGTTGACCATGTTTTCGAGCCGCATTTTATCCACTGCTGGATCGTAGTCATCTATTTTCTTTTCCGTTCCCCTGAGAGAATCATAAAAGTTTGTCCGGAATGCACCCGGTTCAACGATCATGACCTGGATGCCAAGATGAGCGGATTCCTTGTCTGCGGCTTCACTGATCAGTTCAAGCGCAGCCTTTGAGGCTGAGTAATATCCGTTTCCAACAGGCGCCCGGACAGCGCCGATCGAGGACACATTGATGATCATTCCGCTCTTTCTCGCTCTCATTTGCGGCAGCACCAGATTCATCAGCTTTCCTGGACCGAACACGTTCGTTTCAAACATTTCTCTGACTGCCGCATCTTCACTTTCTTCGATTGCCGCACGATATCCGAAGCCTGCATTGTTCACCAGGACATCGATGCCCCCGAAATGCTTGAGCCCCATTTCTACCGCAGCCTTCATGCTGTCTTCCCGAGTCAGATCAAGTCCAAGCACCAGCGTCTGATCCGGATAATCCACGAGGAAGGATTCGATGGATTTCGGTTTCCTTGCTGTTGCGATGACCTGATCGCCTGACCGAAGCGCAGCAGCGGCAATACCCCGTCCGATACCGGATGAGCATCCGGTTATAAGCCATGTTTTCATAATCTGATTCACCATATCTTTCCGATAACTTCAGAAAGCCTGTTTTCATACCTGTTACATAAAAAAGTCCGTCAGAGAAATTATTCTGACGGACTGTTCTCATACGATTTACAGATTCTTCTCAAAAAACGGAAGAATATAATCAAATGCCTCTGATACAAACGGAGCCAGATCATACATATCAAAATGACTTGCCTCCGGTATTACATGCATCTCTTTGTTTTCATGAGGAACTGCTGCAAATATTTCTTCAGAGGACGGTTTTGACCAGGCATTCTCACCGGAAATCACGAGATATGGTTTCTGCATTTCTTTCATGATTTCCGTAACATTATATTTGATGAGCTCCAGCTGGCTCCAGGCAACGACCTGATTGGACCATCTCGGATGGGTTCCGCGGCTTGAGTAGTAATAGGCTGCTCCTTCATCAAAGGCACGAGGCATGAAATTCAGATACATCAAATCGCCTTCGCCTTTATCATAGGCTTCTTTAGCTGCTTTTACCTCATCTTCCGGCTTGAAAAACCCCATCATCGGGGAGGTTGATATATTGGAAATTGCCGGAACGATCGCGGTCACTGCTTTCAGCCGTGGTTCCCTGACACCCGCAACTGACATATAGGAGCCGGACCCGCAGATTCCAAGCCCTCCGATCCTGTCAGGATCCACATAGGGAAGACTTGTCAGATAATCAACAGCTCCCTCAATATCACTTTCCTTCACATCTGGCAGTTCCTGACCGCGGGGAGCGCCCTGACTTTCACCGAAGTAGGAACCATCAAAAACAAGGGTAACATATCCTGCTTCAGTCAGCTTTCCCGCGTAAACAGATTGAGCCTGCTCCTTGACAGAGAGCATCGGTCCGGTAACTACCACTGCGGGATAGTTTTTACTGAGGTCAAATCCATCCGGAAGACGAAGAAGTCCTGCCAGTCTGAGCCCCAGCTGTTTATTCATAAATACGACTTTTTGTGTGTCCATGATCTATTCTCCTATTTAAAATATCATTCATTCAAACTCTTGAGCCATTTTTCGACAGCCTTTTCCGGGCCATTCTCAGCATCCCGCATCTCCACCTGCAATCCTGTCAGAACTTTAGCGTTCGGTTCCAGTTTCTGGATCGTTTCATATGTACCACCATCACCGGATCCCATATGTGTGTTGAACGGAACGATCGTTTTTCCAGAAAAATCATACTTGTCGAAAAATGTGTAAATGATCATCGGGAAGGTATACCACCACACAGGTGCACCGATGAAAATCGTCTCATACCCGGCCAGATCATTTACTTCACCGGCATAAGCGGGACGGACATTTGTATCCTGTTCGCGTTTCGCTACCTCCGTCAGGGCCCGGTAGGTCATGGGGTAATTGTCAACTTCCGGAAGGATCTGGAAAATATCGGCTTGGGTTTTCTCCGCGATCATTTCAGCGACGATCTCCGTGTTGCCCTTGTCGATCACACCCACGCTGGATTGTTCACCGGTGCGGGAGAAGTAAACTACAAGCACGGCGCTGTGCGGTTCTGGTGTCGGTGTCGGAATTTCCGTTGGGACTTCAGTCGGTACTTCTGTAGGAATTTCGGTTGGAATTTCTGTCGAGATCTCAGTCGGAATTGCGGTGGGTTCACTTGTGGGTGTAACGGTTGGGGTGCTGTTACCGGGCAGAGAGCAGGCCGTAAAAAGGATTGAGCAAATAATCACAAGCAGAATTCGTTTCATATATTTTCCTGTATTCGTCAGCATTCCGGGCAGACTCAAGGAAGTCTGCCCGGAGTAAAATTCAGTTCAGTCCGCGTTCCGCCAGCCAGCCTTCAATGTGGGCTGCGATTTCGGCATTGTTCTTTTCCTGGAACATGAAGTGACTGTTGCCGGTGATACCGATCGCGGGCAGGTCAATGACGGTGGCGTCACCGCCGGCGGCGTTGTAAGCTTCAGCGAATTCGAAGGAACCTGCCTTGATCCCTGACCAGAAGCCACTGCTCATGATGTCTTCCTGACCATTTTCCATATAGTCACCGTAGTAGAAGATGATCGGAATTTTCGCTTCCAGAAGCTTATTGAACTGTTCAGAATCCACCTGCGGTGCTCCGCCGGGTTCGATTGCAACAATCGCGCTGATGTTTTCCACATCTACATTCCAGCCCACGGCACCGCCCTGTGAGTGGGTGATGAAAATCGACTTATTCCCAGTGCGTTCCTTCACTTCTGCAAGCACAGCGGAAACCGCTTCAGCGGATTTGCCCATGTCGAAGGTGGTTGTGTTCGGCGTCATCTGCCGGAAAAACTGGTTCTGAGCCTCCTCCCCTTCCGGGAACTGACTGCCTTCATAGCGTTCCGGAGCAACTCTGCCAATGCGGAAATGGGTGTACCAGGCCTGATCACCGGGTTTGTAATCCTTCGAATCTTCGGCCCAGGCGTCAAGGAATCCGTCTGCTGTCATGGAAACCGCAGCACCAGCTTCCCCTCTCCCGGGTTGATCCACCAGATATGCGGCATGACCGCTGCGGAGGAACATCTGAGCCCAGCCATCCCGTCCGTCCGGGGTGGTCATCCAGCCCATGCGGCTTTGGCCATAGCCATGAAGATAAACGATCGGATTGCCGTTATCCTCAGCGGGAGTCATGAACAGCACATTGGCGTGATCGATGTGAGCCGTATTGCCGGGACGCGCAGCATCCATCCAGTTCGTTGTCGGATCATATTCACCTTCAACAGGTTCGGTGACTGTACCGCCCGCGGAAAACATCCCGATTTCCGATAAGACCAGCCCACTGTCCTGTGCCATAACGGCGGAGGCCGAAAGCAGGAAAATGAGTGACAATAAAACTAAAGATTTCTTCATAATTACTCC
>JAFPZX010000129.1 GCA_017417055.1 Anaerolineaceae bacterium | reverse complement strand
CCTTCGCTCTACACAGAACCACCAGCATATCTTGAAGTCATCATGTGTGCAATGAAAAGAAGCGCAGGGTCTGAAGAGGATTCAATCTGTTTTACAGAAGAGGAAATGCGGCAGCTGCTTGCGGATCCGGAATTCTGCAGATTGGAAAAAGATCTGGCTCAGGCATTTCGGGGATATTTTGACAGGATGGACAGTGGTTAAGGTTTCAGGTGCCGGTTTTTAGGCAATAGGATATAGGCAATAGGCAATAGGATATAGACAATAGTGATAGATTTTGAAAGAGCGTTGAAAGGGGGCTTTCAGCGCTATAAGAGGTTATATTTAGTGAACAGTATTCGCTCGATTTGGGATTCAAAGCCGGAGCTGGGTCACTGACTTGGTATAGTGGACATTTTTTTCCTAATCAGAGTAATCCATTTTTTGCTGCTCCCGGTTTATGGAACGATCTGTGCTGAATCCTTCCGGATAGCGTGCAAGAAGTTTATTGATATTCATCCGCAGAATGTCTTCAAGCGGATAACCGATTGCATAGGCAGTTTCAGCCAGATACCATGCGATATCGCCCAGTTCCATCGCCAGAGCCTCTTTATCCAGCGGATGGCCCTGTGCCAGATGCTTTTTGACAATATCGATCGCCTCACCGGATTCCCCACAGAGTCCCATCACGCCGTTGATGAGCACATCTTTTTGTGAAAGATTCGAATTTAGTGTACGCAATGCAAGTTCCTGATATTCGTTAATTTTCATAAAGAACCATTCTCACATCTGTCACAGGTTTCCCAAGCGGCAGCTCTTTCTCTTTCCCGTCAAAATGGAAACCACAGCGAAGATAAAAGCGGATCGCGCGTTTGTTTTCTTTCAAGACCCAGACGACTGTCTTTGAATAATCTTTCAGCCGATCCAATGCCGCAAGCATCAGCCGATAACCTATCTTTTGATCATAATATTCGGATAGGATATAAATCGCATAGACTTCTCCCGCGTCTGGAAGATCCTCATCCCGGCAGGGTCCGCAGACGACAAACCCGATAACACGGTCGCCGTCTTTAGCAATGATTGTATTGTCTTTCCAGTTCTGCGCGTTTCTCAGATTTCTGTCGAGGGTCAGGGTATCCAAAAAAGATTGATCGAGAAGCCCGGCATAAGCCTCTTGCCAGCACTTCCAGCTGACATAGGCCTTTTGTTGAATTTCCTCCTCGGTTTCGAGATTTTTAAAGAAAACGCTGTTCATTTCCTGTCTCTTATTTCTCTTACAGAGGGAAAGCCATAGGCAGATTCAGCGCTGTTGACTGCGCGGAGTATGGCCTCGCTCATAACCTCAGCAGCAAGAGATCCGACAAGATCCTGATCCGCGCTGATCTCACCGACCGACAGTGCATAGATGGTGTCCCCGTCAACCGAAGTGTGGACCGGGCGTATGCTGCGGGCATAGCCGTCATGCGCCATACCGGCAATCTTACAAAGCTGGCTCTTATTAAAGGAAGCATTTGTGATGATCACACCGAGCGTGGTATTTTCGACAAAGCGGTTTTCTTTGACTTCAATGCTTTTCGTCAGCAGTTCCATGGTGTTGGCAAAGGAAGTCCCGTCTTCCGTTAGTAATCCGGCAATCTTCTGTCCGGTTTTCCAGTCAAAGATGTCGCCGATGGCATTGACCGCAACCACAGCACCGATTTTCAGATCACCAATCTGAATCGCATAAGAACCGATGCCGGATTTCATGCAGCGTTCCATGCCTCCGAATTTGCCAACTGTAGCACCGCAGCCGGCACCGTAATTTCCGTCACGGTAATTCGGATCTTCCATAGCGTGCTTCGCGGCTTCATAACCCATTGCGGCATCCGGGCGAATCATCGGATCACCCACAGTGAGGTCAAACAGATCTGATTGCACTACCAGAGGAACTTTCGTGACAGCCACATCAAAGCCGATCCCATGTTCCTCAAGATATTCCATCACGCCATTGGCTGCTCCCAGTCCAAAGGCACTGCCCCCGGAGAGAACGATCGCATGAATCATCTGGGCTGCAGCCAACGGTTTGAGCAGTTCGCTTTCCCGAGAAGCGGGGCCGCCGCCACGGACATCCAGACCGGCTGCCATGCCATTTTTGCTGATGAATACCGTCAATCCGGTACCGGCTTCTTTATTTTCCGTTTGTCCGATGCGGATATTTTCAATATCTGTTATCGAGATCTCATTCTTGTTTGCCATGTCTGCAATCCTTTCTTTCATGGTGTTAGTCTCGGGACATCATCAGAACCAGCTCTAAGTGCTTTAGACGGATGGTCATTTTCGTTCAGTAATCGATACATGAATCGTATCTCCATTCTTTTTATTCAGCTTTTGACGAATGGATTTTAGAACGCCGAGAATATAGCAAATCTCGCCATTCTCGTCTTTTACGCCCATGTTGACAATGCTCCCGTCATAGGGGATCCCGTCGAATTCCGCGTGAACCTTAACTCTCCCTTTGCCGAATTCTCTGCGGATATCCCATGGAAAAATAACATAAGCACCGCCAACATCCGGAAGTTCGTGCAGCACAGCTTCGAATTGATAATCAGACATAGGATCCGGAGGACAATCGCGCTTCAAATTCTGCAACGGGCAGTGGTCTGTCAAAAAGGAAGCCCTGGGCGATGTGGCAGCCATAACGCTTCATCACGTCCAGCTGTTCTTCGGTTTCTACACCCTCAGCCACACATTTTAACCCGATCTCATGAGCCATCGCAATGATATGTGCAAACATCCTGTCGCCGCGGTCCTGGTCTTCTCCTTTCGCTGGCAGAATGCTTTTGTCAAGCTTCAGGACATCCCAGGGAATCTGCTTGATGAGATTGAGTGAAGAATACCCGACGCCAAAATCATCCACTGAAACAAATATACCCGCATCTTGCAGCTGGCTGACAACGCGTTTAAGATCCCGGAATTCCACGTCCGTTGTGGTTTCGGTGAGTTCAATTTCAACCAGTTTATGAGGAACTTCGTGTGCATCAATAACTTCAACGATATGCCGGAACAGGTACGGGTCCATCATATGACGGCGGGAAAAATTGATCGACACCCTGACCACAGGAAAACCGGCATCCAGCCATTTTCTGAGGTCGCGGCAGACATGATCCAGCATATAAAAATCAAGCCGACAGATATCCATTCCTCGTTCCAGAACAGGGATAAAATCCAGCGGCGGGATGATGGTACCGTTATGATTCCAGCGGCATAAAGCCTCAGCTCCGATCAGGTTTCTCGTCGTGATATCCACTTTCGGCTGGTAGTAGACCAGGAATTCTTCCTTTTCCAACCCGGTGTTAAAAGAACTTTGAATGTGAAGCTCTTTTTCCTTTTCGATTTGGAACACGTCTGAATAGTAAATAATGTCGTTGGTGTATTCCCGCTTTGCGATCAGATAAGCGTTGACAATGCGTCCCATTACGAAACCCGGGTCTTCTATCTCATCCTGATCTTTAATGCGGAAAATACCAGCTACAGCGGAAATTTCAACACGTCGAGTGCCTATCTCATCCAAAGGGACAGGAATACCCCGCAGAACTTTTTCTACGTCCGGCAGTAAATTCGTGTCGAATATGGCTACAAAATTGTCTCCGCCAAGGCGGCAAAGCGTACCGGTGTCTTGAAAAGCATTGGTTAGCATCCGGCAGTAGCCATGCATCACAAAATCGCCTGTTTTCATTCCGTACCGATCATTGACATAAGTAAAATGCTTCAGGTTGATACGGATCGCGGTTTTTCCTGCAAGTTGTCCTATTCCCTTTAATCGCATGATTTCGGAATAGAAAAAGCGCAGGTTGTGGAAACCGTCATCGCCATAATACATCAGCCGTTCAATGATCTCCTCCTGCCGGCTGCGGTTCATGTAGGTCAGCATCATGCGCTGGATAATTTCCACTTTCCGCCGTTCGTCATCTGTCAAAGGATCCGATCCTTTGGCCTGATAGACATCACATTTGATAACGATTTGTGCCGGAGTAACAACACGCAGGGAAGAGACAAGAATATGGTCCTCACCACTGTCATAACAGACAAAGTATTCACCTATGTCCTTTTTTTCCATCACTGGATTTTGGTAAAAACTGGTTACACCTTTGGATATATGCAATGTTTTACATAACTGTGCAAGTGTGGAGAATATTTCAGGAATATTAAACCCATCCAGGCTGGTCATCAATTCAGTCAGTTTTTCAAACAGAGTATAATAATCCATTCTCTATTTCCCTCCGTAAGACCGTTCTTATATACTTACAAGTTTGCTTCCAATTATAAAAAGTGTGTTAATTTCAGATTCCAATATCGTAAGACACAGTGTTGTTTTTTGTGTTGGTGCTGCGGCAGCAAAAAGTGCAGACTTAGACTGTTCCAATATGAGAACTAACAAAAGAATCTATAAACAAAGCCTGTCTTTTCCTGCAGCCTTACCTTCATAAAGCTTTTTATCAGCGGTACTAATCCATTGGTCAAGCGACATACCAGGTTCTCTCCATGCCATACCAATGGTCATCGTAACATGCAGTTTATACCCATCAAATTCAAAATTATAATCATGAACAGATTGCCGGATTTGCTGCAGTAAAGCGACAGGACCGTAATTAACTTTTTTCCCGCTCAGCAAAAATTCTTCGCCACCCCATCGGCAGACCTCGATACCGGGTGATTTTATCAGATTCGCGATAGTTACCAAAACGTAATCACCGCAGTTGTGACCATAAGTATCATTTATTAATTTAAAATCATCCAAATCGATGATTGCGAGCCAATACGCTTCATCAACTGGTCTCTGAAAAACTTTTTGAAGATATTCAGACATGTATAAGCGATTGGGCAAACCTGTCAGCTTATCGTGCATTGCTTCGTATGTCAATTCTTCCTGAGAAGCCACGGCATAATAAACAAAAATCTGCATAACCACAAATATGCACAAGAATACAATAATCGCCCAGGCAACCTGAAAGAAAATACTCACATTTTCTGGAAGAGCATAAGGAGCAGGCCGTTTTAAACTGATATAAAATCCGGCCAGATATGTAATCATAGCGACTGGTGCGAGTAAAACAAAGCGAATATATTTCAAATGCTGTGATCTTCCGACGTATTCACTATAAGCCAGTAAAACACAAATGCCTATTAGCGTTACCTGAAAACCGCTGTTCCAACCGGTATAGTAAATAGCCGCTCCCATATGGATATTTATTTCTAAAAATGTAGCAACGACAAATTCACATAATTGATTATTTAGGATCAACATCAGCATTAAAACATAAAATATAATACTGATAAGGTTTAATATCTCCATCGGCGGAACATTATTTTGCCGGAAGATAAAATACATAACTATATGAACTATGAGGAATAATACAGCTAGCGAATAAGCCAACAATTTTACCCTCTTGATCGCAGATAGTTTACTCACTTTAGGTTACTCCATTAGCTTATTTTACCGCTAATCCTTTATTCTCTCATTACAATGATAAAATTACTTTTCAAAAAATAATAAATTAAGAAAGTAATTATCAAAAAAAGATGACAAAAGGAACATTCTTTTGTCATCTTTTTCTCTAATTCCAAGCTTTGCGGATCTTTACCCAGGTCTCATCAAGTGATTCAGGGATAACCCGCGTGTTTGCTACTGTCGTCATAAAGTTTGCGTCCGCGTTCCAGCGGGGAAGGACATGAAAGTGCATATGCTGCGCAATTCCGGCACCGGCAGCTTCACCAATGTTCGCGCCGATATTTACGCCATGCGGATTATATACCTGATATAAAACAATCTGCGCTTTCACGATCAGGTTCATGATTTCATAGCGTTCCTGGTCCGTCATCATATCCGGCCGACTGATATGACGCTTCGGCATTACCAGCATGTGTCCATTATTGTAGGGGAACTTGTTCAATATAACAAAAGCGTACTCTCCACGGTAAATGATATGACGTTCATGATCATCCGTCGTCGTCAAAGCGTCACAGAATACGCAGATATTATTTGGTTTTTCTGTATCATTATTATTATTTATGTATTCACTACGCCAGGGCGCCCACATTGTTTCCATTTAGAATTAATCCTTTCTAAAGTGAAGAAGGAAGAATAAAGAAATACAAGATAAGAAATTGAATGGATTAAGTAGATAATATATTTGCTATATATATAATTATACATCAATCTTCATTCTTCAATAATAAAAAAAGAGCGGCTTTTACGGCCACTCTTTTTGATTTCAAACTGAAATTTGATTATTCCA
The DNA here is from genome assembly GCA_017417055.1 of Anaerolineaceae bacterium. Taxonomy (GTDB): domain Bacteria; phylum Chloroflexota; class Anaerolineae; order Anaerolineales; family Anaerolineaceae; genus Flexilinea. The sequence continues at coordinate 55,367 of JAFPZX010000129.1, read as the reverse complement.
GTGCACCGAGGTTCAGGGCGTTGGTCAGGTCAACACGGATCCCGGGACCCATTGTTGAAGAAATCGTAACGCGCTTGATGAACTGGCCTTTTGCGCCTGACGGTTTCGCCTTCTTGACAGCATCCAGATAAGCTGCAACGTTTTCATAGAGCTTATCTGCGCCGAAGGAGGATTTGCCAACCGGCACATGGAGGTTAGCGGACTTGTCGAGACGAAACTCAACACGACCGGCTTTCGCTTCTTTAATCACACGCGGCAGATCAGCTGCTGCGCAGACGGTACCGGCTTTCGGGTTCGGCATCAAACCGCGAGGGCCAAGGACACGACCCAAACGGCCGGCTTTCGCCATCATATCCGGTGTAGCGATCGCGACATCGAAATCCGCGAAACCCTGCTGGATTTTCTGGATCCATTCGTCACTGTCAGCGATATAATCAGCGCCGCCTTCCTGGGCTTTGGCAACACCTTCACCCTGGCAGAAAACGAGGACACGGACGGTCTTACCCAAACCATTCGGCAGAACGACAACGTCGCGAATCTGCTGATCAGCCTGGCGTGGATCCAAACCGGTCTTCATGTGAACTTCGATGGTAGAATCGAATTTCGTTACGCTGGTTTCTTTTGCAAGATCGATCGCTTCCTTGACAGTATAATACTTCTGGCGATCAACTTTCTTTGAAGCTTCTAAAAATTTTTTACCGTGCTTTGCCATTTAATACTCCTTGTGGTCCAATCGAGGGAAACCCACTCTCCCACTTTTTGTTAGTCAACTACCTGAATGCCCATGTTACGGGCAGTACCTTCGATCTGTTTGATCGCGCCTTCGATGGTCGGGGCGTTCATATCCTTGAATTTCGTTTCAGCGATTTCACGAATCTGAGCGCGTGTGAGCTTAGCAACCTTGACTTTAGAGCCGGTCGCAGAGGCGGTTTCAATACCGGCGGCTTTCTTCAGAAGATAAGAAGCCGGAGGAGTCTTCAACACGAAGGTGAAGGAGCCATCAGTAAAAATGGTAATTTCAGCAGGGAGCACTTCACCCGCACGGTTCTGGGTACGGGCATTGTATTCCTTACAGAAGGCCATGATGTTGATACCATGGCTGGCTAACGCAGGACCTACCGGAGGTGCAGGATTGGCTTTACCGGCAGTCAAATTTAACTTTACAACAGCTTTTAATTTCTTTGCCACAATAAACTCCTTGGTGGTAATAACGGGCATTAAGCCCTTCCACAAAATTCAGCCCCAGAAGTATAACACAACCGGGGAAGGTTACACGTAATTTATGACTTTTCAACCTGTAAAAAGTCAAGCTCAACCGGTGTTTCCCGGCCGAAGAAATTGACCATCACACGAACCTTGGTCTTTTCCATATCATAAGAAGAGACCACACCTGTGAAATCGTTGAATGGGCCATCGATGATGCGGACTTTTTCGCCTTCTTTGAAAGTAACATTCAGATGCGGCGCTTCAGCTTCAGCACGTTTGAAGATTTCACGGGCTTCTTCCGGACGAAGCGGAGTCGGCTGTTTGCCCATACCGATAAAACCAGTTACGCCCGGTGTATTGCGGACGATGAACCAGGATTGTTCGGTCATTTTCATCTGTACAAGCACGTAGCCCGGGAAAATGTTCCGTTTGATGGTCTTGCGCTTGCCATCTCTGATCTCAATTTCTTCCTGCTGCGGGACGATAACGTCAAAAATCATGTCTTTCATGCCCATCGTTTCAATGCGCTGTTCCAGGTTATGGCAGACTTTGTTTTCATAACCGGAATAGCAGTGAACGACGTACCAATAGACCTCATCGACGCTTTCGATCTTTTCATCTTCTTCGGAAAGGACAGGCTGTTTGTTAGAACGCGAAGATTTTTTTGATGAACCTTTTTTGGCGGTCTGTTCAAAATAGCCGTCTTCCGGAATTAAATCCGGATCGAATCCGTCCTCATCCTGTAAAGAGAGGTCAGTCTGTTCGATCATATCATCAAGTTCGTCAAATTCATTCGTACTCATAACCGGGAGTCCTTATTATCCGAGCAGCAAACCAACAAGCCGTGAGAAAACAAAATCCACTACACCGAGAAAAACAGCGGTAGCCAGAACAACAATGATAACGATTTTGGTCATTTTCAAAGCTTCTTCTTTGGTAGGCCAGGTGACCTTGCGAAGCTCGCCAACAGTTTCTCTCCACCACTTCTGGATCTTGTTCGGCTTTTGAGCGACCGGTTTGTTATCTTTTTGGGATTTGGAATCTGCCATGAATTACTCCTTAAAAGCGATTCTTTTTTTTATGATTAAAACGCCGCTTGTTCAGCGGCGCTTCCAATTTAGCAGGTGAAGCAGGAATCGAACCCACAACCTCCTGTTTTGGAGACAGGCGCTCTGCCTAATTGAGCTATTCACCTATAACAAGTCTGCATCTATTATATCACAGACTTGAAATTCCCCAAAACGAAATGATTATTTCGTCTCCCGATGCAGTGTGTGCTTGCGGCAGCGGCTGCAGTATTTGTTCAGTTCCATTCTGCCGGGGTCATTACGACGATTCTTCTGAGTCGTGTAATTGCGTTCCTTGCATTCAGTGCAGGCAAGCGTAATCACGGGGCGGATATCTTTCTTCTTTGATGCCATTTTACTTGTTCATCCGGCCTCCCGGCCGAACACTCCTCTTTTTTCAAGATAACAGTGCCGGTTCATGCCAACCGGCACTGTACATTACAATCAATTACGCGATGATTTCGGTAACGGTACCGGCACCAACGGTCAGACCACCTTCGCGGATAGCGAATTTGGAACCCTTTTCCAGAGCGACCGGGACGATCAGTTCGACTTCCATGACGACGTTGTCACCGGGCATAACCATTTCGGTGCCTTCCGGCAGAGAGATGTTACCGGTCACATCCATGGTACGGATGTAGAACTGCGGGCGGTAGCCATTAAAGAACGGCTTGTGGCGGCCACCTTCTTCACGCTTCAGGACGTACACCTGAGCCTTGAATTTGGTGTGCGGGTGGATTGAACCAGGTTTCGCAACAACCATACCGCGTTCAACATCGGTACGTTCAATACCGCGGAGCAGCAGACCTAGATTGTCACCGGCTTCACCCTGATCCACGATCTTGTGGAACATTTCAACGCCTGTGCAGACGGAGTTCATGGACTTTTCGCGCAGACCGACGATTTCAACAGGATCAGAGATCTTGATGGTACCGCGTTCAACACGACCGGTAACAACTGTACCACGACCCTTGATGGAGAAAACGTCTTCGATCGGCATCATGAAGGGTTTGTCGGTTTCACGTTCCGGAAGCGGAATGTAGGTGTCAACTGCGTCGAGCAGGTCTTTGATCGGTTTGTACACCGGGTCGTTCGGATCGGTGCTTTCGGATTCCAGAGCCAGCAGAGCGGAGCCGCGGATGATCGGGGTTTCGTCGCCCGGGAAGCCATAGCCGTCGAGCATTTCACGAAGTTCCATTTCAACCAGTTCCAGCAGTTCGGGGTCATCCATCTGATCGGTCTTGTTCAGGAAGATCAGAATGCAGGGGACTTCCACCTGGCGGGCCAGCAGGACGTGTTCTTTGGTCTGCGGCATCGGGCCATCAGGAGCTGCGACGACGAGGATAGCCCCATCGACCTGGGCTGCACCAGTGATCATGTTCTTAATATAGTCGCGGTGACCCGGCATATCAACATGAGCATAGTGGCGGTTGGCGGTTTCATATTCAACATGAGCAATGTTGATGGTGATACCACGGGCTTTTTCTTCCGGGGCGTTGTCGATCTGGTCATAAGCGCGGAAGTCAGCTCCACCCAGCAGTGCGCAGTATTTTGTGATGGCTGCGGTCAGGGTGGTTTTACCATGGTCAATGTGACCCATTGTGCCCACATTCAGGTGGGGCTTGCTTCGGTCAAAATGTTGTTTTGCCATTTTTACTCCCTAATTATTTATAAATGGTAACCTGTAGAATACGGGCAAAAAGAGCCCTAAATCGGATTCGAACCGATGACCTCACCCTTACCAAGGGTGCGCTCTACCAACTGAGCTATTAGGGCTTAAAGAACTAATTGCCTAATGCTGATTTTCATTAAGAGAGCCGGCTTCAGCCAGCTTCTCTTGAGAAATCAGTGGTGAGTGAAGGATTCGAACCTCCGAAAGCTTCTGCTATCTGATTTACAGTCAGACCCCGTTGGCCACTTGGGTAACTCACCATTTGTTATTTTGAACTGTTGTCAGTTCGTTAGCATCTTTGAAAGATTCAAGGACACTAATAAGCTTACAACTGAGCCGACAATCGGACTCGAACCGATGACCTGCCGCTTACAAGGCGGCCGCTCTGCCAACTGAGCTATGTCGGCGCAATGGATTTTTTCCATTCGCGCACATCATTATAACAGGGGTGTCTTTTTTGTCAAGGAATTTTTTTATTTTCATGACGCAGATTTCTTTTTTCTCATCAACGTCCCTCGTTACAAGAAATAAGTATACTACAGGAGGTTTTGTTTCCATTATAAATATGACAATAGTTTTGGAAAACGTAATTGCTTAAATAAAGACATATGATTTCAATTTTTAAATTACTGCAAAAAAAAATAGATTTGACGCTATCATAAAAACTACAGTATCTAAAGAAAAGCTGCCATATAAAAAATTGACTGCTTCATATTTTTAGAAGTAAAAGAATATTTGTTTTTCGTGCTCTCTATAATTTGCAATTATAAAAATTGTTTTTCGATCGTGGATAAACATAAACACATAGCAGCCGATTTTGTAAAGACAGTCTTATCAATGTGAACCTTGAAAATTTAATCTTTAATTCCAAGCCAATCGAATCGATCAAAGTTTTCTGTTATCAGAAAGCGGTTTTTCTTTATACAATACGGTCTGAATGAAATCTAATAATATATTTCCGATAAGTGACTGGAGATTTTATAACAGTCACTTTTCCATTATTTAGAAATAATTTGCTCAAAACGTTTGTATTAAACATGGAGGAGACAATATGAATAAACATTATTTTTTTATGAATGGATTTGAAGAAAAAAATTCCCGGAACATCATCAGTTTGAGTGCAGAAGAAGAGAAATATCTTTCCAAACAGATTCTTGCCGGAGAGGCTGCGAAAAAACAACTTTCTGAAGAAAATCTTTCTGGAGGAAAAAGATGTTACTTAGAAGAAACTATTCAAGCTGGTGAAGAAGCATACAATCGGCTGGTTCTGTCAAATCTGCCGCGGGCTTCTAAGTTCGCCGCGGAAGCAGTGCGGAAGAATCCATACGGACTGAATGATTATGAAGATTACATGCAAATCGCTATGAAAGTAATTTGCAGCTGTGCCAGAACATATAATTGGGAGCATGGAAGCCGTTTTGGTACTTATGTGCATCGCTGTATCAAAAATGAATTGATGCGTGAAAATGCGAAAAACGGCTACACAGTACGTATTCCGGAAGAAAAACTGTCGCTGATTCACGAATTAAAACAGTTGACAGAATTTGAGAGTCTCAGCTATGCGGCAAAAATACTGAACATGGAAGAGGAAGATGCTGTTCAGCTGCTGTGCGCGTCTGCTCCTGGAAAAAGCCTGCAGAGTTCTGTAGACACGGAAGATTCTGACATTGAGTTTGGTGAGACAATCGCTGATGACGATGCTGTAACCGCTGAAGATATTGAGGATCGTATTGACAGAGAGAACATGTTGGAGAGAATATGGACTGCCTTTTTTTCTTTGTCAGAACAGGAGCAGTATTTATTGACAGGGCGTCTGTTGACAGAAGGTAAGGCAGTTCCATTGCGATCATATGTCGGAACAGTCGCAAGAACTACCTCCGGTGTACAAAAAAAACAGATTGCTGCAGAAAAACATCTCCGAGAAATCTACTTCAGTCTGCCATTGGCAGATTGAAGTGGTACAGGATTCCCCTTATAAACTTTTTCGTAAAAATCATTTATTTTTTCCTGAAAAGCGTAATTTTGATAGAATATAGCGGTACAGGGAAAATATTTGAATGAAACAAATTGCAGAAAACATAATCATTGAAACCGAATACACCGGTGTAACGCTGGGGGCAATCGTCCAGCCTGACCGGGTGATTTATATCGATGCACCGCTGCTCCCTGAGCATGCGAGACTTTGGCGCATCGCCGCTACCGCAAGAAAAAAGATTCCACAGCAAGTGATTCTTCTGGATGTGAACCATGATCGAACGATCGGTTCCCGCTATCTGGAATGTACGATCATTGCCCATGAACAGACGCATAATATATATCAGTGCAGGCCGGTCACCTTCAAACCGATCAGTCAAAATTCCGGCTGCGAGTGGGAACGAATCAAGATCCAAAATGGCTTCCGTTGGATCTATCCTGAAATCGTTTTTTCACAACGTCTTGATCTTCATCAAAGTGATCTTCATATTGACCTGCAGTCCCATCCGGGTCCTTCTTACGGATCTACCTGGGTGGAAATCCCTGCGCGGAAAGTTATTTTTGTGGGGGATACGGTTGTCGTGAATCAGGTTCCGTTTCTTCATACTGCGGAAATCGGACCATGGTTGGGCGCACTGGATGAGCTTGAACAGCGTTATAATGAGGGCTGCCTGATTGTCGGTGGGCGGAATGGTCTCATCGAAAAGTCAGATATCCAGACAATGAAAGCTTTTCTTACAAAAGCGCAGACCTGCCTGATCGATTATGCAGCTGTAAGCGAAAGTGATGAGCGCATCGATTCGCTGATTGCCCAACTGGAAATTGATTCCTTTTTCAAAATCAAAAAAGACCGCATGGGTGAAATGGTTGAGCGCCTGTCCTATGGCCTGCATCATTATTTCCGCCGGAATTATATGAATATTGACGAAATCGTCTTTGGTTCCAATGAACCGGAATCGGAAAATGCTTCGGAGGATGAGGCTGATTAAATCGGATGAAAAAGCTTCAGGTGTTTTTTGCAGGGATTTTACTGGCTCTAATGGCCGCGAGCTGCAACATGCCGCAGCGAGTGACCGTTGTACCAACGAACACACCGGAACCGGTCGTTGAAGATACTCCAGAACCAACTGAAACGCCAACACCGCTCCCTCAGCGGGAAAAAATCGCTTTTATTCCATCGGATGAGGTTCCCGGCGTTACGGAATCGCTCACAAAGGCGTTGGATACGATCTGCGCCGGGTATGACTGTATGACGATCACCGGCGAAGATGCTATCGAAAATGACACGGATTTTGTGATTTTTGCAAAAGAACCGACGGCTCTTTCTTCCCTGACAGACCGGTTCCCGCAAACCCGGTTTATTGTGATCGCTCCTCCCGGGAACGCTATCAACAATGCCTGGACTATTCAATACGATGAAGCATTCCTCCCATTCCTGGCCGGACTGGCCCTGACTGAGAATGCTTATGACTGGCGTTCTGTTGGGCTGATTCCCAATGACTCTCCGGTGTGGGGATCTCATGCGGAAGAAGCCTTTTTGAACGGGGCGCATTACATGTGCGGAAACTGCCGCTCTTCCCTGGCGCCTTACGTCAGTTTCCCACTGGTTGTTTCTCTTCCCGGTTCATCTTCACCGGACAGCTGGAGTGCGCAGTTCGATGAAGCGCAGAAAAGTTTTATCTATACCGCGTTTCTTTCTGATGAGGCAATTTCTGAAGCTTTGCTGCAAAAACTGGTTTCATTGAATATTCAGATGCTCGGTGTATCTGCTCCGCCTGCCGGGTTGGAAGGAAACTGGCTGGCATCGATTAATTTTGACTGGTCAGGGACGCTGATGCAGGTGATCTCCCGCTCTCTTGCCGGGGAGACACAAGGCACGCAGCCGCTTGTTCTGTCCATTACGCCGGGAGAGCTGACAGAAGAATTTTCCGAAGGCAAAGCCGAAGTTCTGCGAAGAGCTTATGCAGACATGCTGAGCGGACTTCTTTCTCCCTATACCGCATCAAAAGAATACACCGAACAATAACAATTAATCATTTTTCTTAGCAGAATCCTGTTCCCGGTTTTGTTTTTTTCAAAAATTATGGTATGATTATAGTGCGTTCGGGCGGGACCGGCGCGGCGGGGACTGTCGAACCTTGTCAGGTCCGAGAGGAAGCAGCAATAAGGCAGATCTACTGGGCGCCGCCGGCAAACCTGTCCGGACGTATTTTTTTAATTCAAAGCGGAGGCAGCATGGCAGAAAACAAAACCCCGGATTTTTGTGTTTATGACGGATCGGATTACCAGAAAGCATTCTGGGATGATGCCAACCGTGCTTATGAAGACCGGTCGGAAGATATTGCATTCAAAAAACTGCTGCCGAAATCCGGGAAGCGCATGCTGGAAATCGGTGCGGGTGCCGGCCGCAATACCCCGCGTTACAGCGGTTACGAGAAGATCTATCTCTTCGATTATGCCCTGACGCAGATGCAGCAGGCAAAGCAGCGGCTGGGCGAATCCGACCGGCTGGTATATGCCGCGGCTGATGTTTATCACCTTCCCTATAATGACAATGTTTTTGACGGCGCAACCATGATCCGCGTGATCCATCACCTTTCAGAAATTGACCCGGCAATGGCGGAGATCCAGAGGGTTCTTGAAAAGGATGCTGTCTTTATTCTGGAATTTGCCAATAAGCGGAACGTCAAGGCAATTTTGCGATGGCTGACCGGAAAACAGAAATGGAATCCCTTCACCAAAGAGCAGGTGGAGTTCGTCAAACTGAATTACGATAATCATCCGGAAACGATCAAAGAAACACTGGAAGCACATGGGTTTACCATTGACCGAGCGCTTTCCGTTTCCAACCTGCGCATTGGGGCCTTGAAGAACAATCCAAAGAATCTTGACTGGATGTTGAAGGCAGAAAATGTCCTGCAGGATGTTCTGTCCGGTGTCAAGCTCAGCCCCAGCGTGTTTCTGAAATGCACACAGACCACAGGCACCCATTATGATCCAAACGCGCCGGTCTTCAAATGTCCCGCCTGCGGAAGCATACATCTGATTGAATCCAAAGAAGCGATGAGCTGCCCGGACTGCGGCAGGGTTTACCCAATCGTGGACGGGATCTATAATTTCCGTCTGGAATAAAGAACCGTATCGATCAGGTCTCTCAGCAGGGGATTGTCCCTTTATGGGACTGAACCCATAGCCGGAACACAACAAGAATCTCTGATCGATACAAGGAGAATCAATAAATGCAAAATACAGAAGAATTAGTCAGGCAATTAGACGAACTGGAACGGTCGCTTTACGTGTTTCATCACCTGTCTGCCCTGGTAGAACTGGACGCGAACACAGCCGCTCCTCATGACACGACCGTCGGCCGCAGCGCGGTAATGGAATATCTGAGCAGGGAACAATATTCCGCGTTTGCTTCGGAAAAAACCGGTGAGTTGCTCCGGGCGCTTTCCGAACGAAAGGCAGAACTTTCTGCCCGGGATGCCCGCCGGGTGGAATACCTGAAGCGGGACTATGATCATATGAAGGCCATCCCACAGGATGAATATGTGGCCTATGATGTGCTTGTCTCGGAAGCTCAGAATGTCTGGGTGAAGGCGAAGCAGGAGAATGATTTCGCCTCCTTTGCGCCGTATCTTGAAAAGATCGTTGCCTCCCAGCTGCGCTTTATCGAATACCGCGATCCGGAACACAAAAAGAAGCCTTACGAGGTGCTGCTCGATGATTATGAATACGGCTTGACGGAAGACTTCCTGGATAATTTCTTTGCTGAAATTAAAAAGACAATTGTCCCGCTGGTCCATCAGATCACGGAACATGGCCGGCAGCCGCGGACGTATTTCCTGCATCAGGAGGCGCCAATCGAAAAACAGCGCGAACTTTCCGATTACCTGATGGACGTCCTGACAATTGACCGCAATCACTGCGCCATTACGGAGACCGAACATCCTTTTACGCTGGAGTTCAACAAAGATGATGTCCGTATCACGACCCATTATCATCTCAATGAGGTCATGAGCTCCTTTTATTCTGTGATGCATGAAGGCGGACATGCGCTCTATGAGCTGCACACCGGTGATGATCTGCGCTTTACTGCATTGGCTTCCGGTGCTTCCTCGAGTATTCATGAAAGCATTTCCCGCTTTTTTGAAAACATCATCGGACGTTCCCGCGGCTTTTGTGATTTTATTCTGCCAAAGATGAAAGAATTGTTCCCGGAACAGTTTAAAGATGTTGTTCCGTACGAGTTTTATAAAGCGGTCAATATCGCACAGCCTTCTCTGATCCGTACAGAAGCGGATGAGCTGACCTACTGCCTGCACATTATGCTGAGATATGAAATCGAAAAGGGACTGATCAACCGGGAGATCGAAGTCAAAGATCTGCCGCAGGTTTGGAACGCGAAAATGAAGGAATATCTGGGAATTGACGTCCCGAATGACAGTAAAGGCGTTTTGCAGGACACACACTGGAGCGGCGGGATGTTCGGCTACTTCCCGACCTATGCGCTGGGGAATGCCTATGGCGCGCAGATGTGCGAACGGATGAAGCAGGATGTGGATGTGGAAGCGTGCTGCGCGAAGGGTGACCTGAAACCGGTCGTTGACTGGCTGAGGGAGCATGTTTTCCAGTATGGCTGTCTGATGGATCCCATCCCGCTGTTTGAACAGTACTGCGGAGCAAAATTTACACCGTCATATTATTGTAATTACCTTAAAGAAAAGTACAGCGAAATTTACGCTCTGTAGTATCTATTCAGGACGGAGCACATGGGGACTGGCATCTTGTGACGCGAAGCCGACACAATTGTGCCAGTCCTTATGTGCGTCACCGGGTTCTGATTATATTCGCTTTATAAAAATACAATTTCGTATATGTTAGACAAAAAGGAGCTGCCAATTTTGAATTCGGCAGCTCCTTTTGTACTTATGAATATTGTATATATAGTTGTCAGAAAAACGACTGCTGGTCACTGACTGCTGACTGCTACAACCCTGCGGCAGCCTTCAGTTCAGCGGCTTTGTTTGTCTTTTCCCAGGTGAAGTCAGCATCTTCGCGGCCGAAGTGACCGTAAGCAGCTGTCTTGCGGTAAATCGGACGGCGCAGATCAAGGTCACGGATGATGGCGCCCGGGCGCAGGTCGAAGTGTTCATCTACGATTTCAGCGATCTTTTCATCATCGATCTTGCCGGTGCCGAAGGTTTCCACGTTGATGGAAAGCGGTTTGGCGACGCCGATGGCGTAGGAAAGCTGAACTTCGCAGCGATCCGCAAGACCGGCAGCCACAATATTTTTGGCGACCCAGCGGGCAGCGTAGGCAGCGGAGCGGTCGACTTTGGTGCAGTCCTTCCCGGAGAAAGCGCCGCCGCCATGACGGCCCATGCCGCCGTAGGTATCGACGATGATCTTGCGGCCGGTTAGTCCGGCATCGCCCATTGGTCCGCCAATGACAAAGCGGCCGGTGGGGTTGACATAGATCTTGAGCTGATCATCGACCATATCCTTCGGGAGGATGGGATCGATCACGTATTTAATAACGGCTTCGCGGATTTCTTCCTGAGAAATTTCCGGTGCATGCTGCGTGGAAATCAGGACAGTGTCGACGCGCTTCGGTTTACCGTATGCATATTCGATAGTGACCTGGCTCTTGCCATCCGGGCGCAGCCACGGCAGGGTACCGTCTTTGCGGACCTTGGTGAGCTGCTCGCACAAGCGGTGCGCAAGGTAGATCGGCATCGGCATCAGCGTGGCGGTCTCGTTGCAGGCGTAACCGAACATAATGCCCTGGTCGCCCGCGCCGACGGCTTCGATATCTTCATCGGTCATTTCGCCGCTCTTCTTTTCGAGCGCTGCGTCAACGCCCATGGCGATATCCGGGGACTGTGCGCAAATGGCGGAAATCACACCGCAGGTGTTGCCGTCAAAGCCTTTTTTGCCGCGGTCATAGCCGATTTCGCAGATGACCTGGCGGGCGAGCTTGTCAAAATCAACAAAAGCCTCTGTGGTGATTTCACCTGCAAGTAAGACAAACCCGGTTTTGGTGGCGGTTTCGCAGGCTACGCGGGAATAGGGATCCTGTTCCAGACAGGCATCCAAAACGGCGTCGCTGATCTGATCGCACATTTTATCGGGATGGCCTTCTGTCACGGATTCGGACGTGAAGAAGAACTTCGGTGAGTTCATGAATGTAGACATAGTTTTTTCTCTCCTATCAAAGTAAAAGCCCCCTTGGATTCTAAGGGGGCTCACGCAGTTCATGTGTCCGTGCCCTCTTATCTTCCAGATTTGATTGTTTATCTGCCGGAGTTAGCACCTTGATCTCCCGATCGGTTGCTGAGGTTTCAACGGGCCGGTCCCTCCACCTCTCTGGATAAGAGCGCCTCAGGGGCGAATTTCTTAAGATGATTAAAACACACTTCCCGTACTTTGTCAAACAACTTTTAACAAAAAGTGAATAGGGAAAAGGAGTAAGAAGTAAGTAATAAGGAGTAAGAAGTATAAAATTCAACCCAAAACAGCCGAAATCACCCAACTTCGGCCTTTACTCACCAACCACTAACTACCAACTACCAACTACGAACTACTTTCTCTTCTTTTTCTTCTTATGTCCGGGACTGCAGGCGGGTGGACGATGCTTCGTGTCCTCCCTCCGGTAACGCTCCCAGCGTTCGAGCAGGAGCTCCGGCGGATCACCTGCGATTTGCATGATCTGGCTTCCTTCACCTCGGATTTCTGCTTTTTTCATTAAAACTGCCCGCAGTTCGGGAAGTGTCATCCCGGTTTCCTTTATTTTTTGCTGCAGTGGGTTCTGCGATTGATTTTCATCAGATGCAGGCGGCTCAGCAGTCTGATTCCGGTGAGATTTGGATGCCCGTGCGGCTTTTTCTTTTTGCCGTGCCTCTTTGGCGTCTTCTCTGGCTCTTCTCGCGTCTTCTTTTGCGTAAGACAGCTCAGATTGCGCCTTCATCAGTTCAATCTTTTTGTTGAAACAATAGATGCGGTCTTCCTCTATCCGTTCCCGCGTGATTTGCCGGGCATAGGTTCCGATCATCGGCAGAGCATGCTGCCATAACTCCAGCGGTTTTTTCTCCTTTTGCGGTTCATTCTGCTGAGTGTTTTGTGTTTTTTCCTGCTGAGCATCCTGCGTTTTTTCCTTTTTGTATATTTCCTCACGTTCCAGCAGGCTGTCGATCTTGATTTTGTCCGAGAGAATTTTTTCGATCTTTGCCTGTGTGGCTTTCAGTCGTTCACCAAGCGTATACCAGCGCATTTCCCACTGATGCATTTGCAGGCTGATGAGTCCGGTCGCAGCATAAAGATCGTCAAAAGCTTTCCCGCATTTGCGGAAATAAAAGCATGTCAGCCCGTAAAACTCTTTGAGCTTCATGTTTTCCAGAGAGGGGAATGACTGGCCGCTTTTTTCAAGGACTGCTTTTGTGAGACAGAAGCTGCCCATCAGACGGATATCTTTTTCAAGCTGAGCACAAGCGATCGGGAACCATTCGGAATGCCGGTTGTAGGTTGCGGCATGATAATGCATGATCGACACATGATTCCAAAGCTGGTTTGCAGCTTCTTCAAAACCCAGATCTTCATAACTGAATTGTTCCAAATCTTCGAACGGCAGTTTTTTCGGGTCTAAGTCTTTCGGGGAAGCGGGCAGTTCAGACATCCCGAAAAGCTTTTTCAGCTCTTCCGGCGTCATTTCGCTCATCCGTTTCAAACTTGCTGCCGCTGCCATTTGTGCTCAACTTTCCTTTCTGTTTTATTATAAAATATAATAGCACAAAATAATTAGAATGTCAAGTAAAAATTTAATTAGAAATTAAATAAGTTCAAATAAAATGTTATCATTCAACCGTCTGTTAACATTGCTGTGATGCACACGAGGTCTGCCCTGATGCTGCCGCGCAGCCGGTACAGCAGGACTAAACGCTTGTGTGTGACATTGCGGTATTATCATATACACTCACTTCAGTCAACCGAAATTACGATATGTTTATAGGATGGTTTGCACGAAAATGCGAAATGTTTTAGCGGAATTTTGTACGAAATTTCAATTTTTACTTTAAAACGCGGATCAGGTAAATTAAGGAAGCATTGATTAATCAAAAAAAGGTAGAATTCTACCTTTTTGACGAATTTTTATAATGGATTTTCTTACCGGTTTGGATTACCTGAATCTGTACTTTCCTATTCCAGAACCGGTGACCGGTTCAATAATTATTTTTTCTGCAGTTCAAGGACGGAATCTCTGAATTTTTCAGGCTCAGCGATAAAGGGGAACTTCATCGATACGGAAGGTGTCCCGATATAAACTGTTCCGAAATTGAAGATTTTTCCGATTATGTTTTTATAAATAGCAAAGTTTTCAACTTTTTCCAGCGGAACGCGCATTGCGTCTTTCCCATATCTTCCAACCAGCAGGTCTTTTGTAGCAGCCAATTCGATCCCGGTCGTGCGAATGACCTTAACCACGGCCAAAATGATTCCGTAAATCAGAAAGATGATAAATATCAAATTTCCCAAAAGAGTAAATAAATCTTCCGATACATTCACCCCGAGCGATTCAATCGTGACCTTTAACAGATAGAGATCAAAAGTTTTGATGAGATAACCAATCAAAGCGATAAGCGCTCCCTGTGCAATAATGGGCACCAAAATCACGCGGCTGTAATTTGCCTTTACCAAAATTTCTGATTTTTTTCCGATATTTGTTTCAAGAAAACTCATACATCACCTCTGCGTCAATTTGGATTTTGAACCGTTACTGTGCCATATTATAAAGCAATTTTCCGCAATTCCAACACATGCCGCAAGTTCGTGCTTTGGAAACAATAGATGTGATTAGAAAACTGCCTTTTTGAGAAATAAAGCAGATCAGGATCAAAGCTCAAATACCGCTACGATTTCATCGCCGCACATTTCTCCGTTTTCCACAAAGCCGTACCTTTGATAAATTGTTTTTGCCCTGGTGTTTTCCGGTTCATAAGACAGCCAGACTTTTTTTGCCTCGCCAAATGGGAATGTACGGATCAACGCTATCACAGCATCTAAAGTTTGTTTTCCCAGACCCTGTCCCTGATATCGTTTGTCGATCATCAATCTCCAAACGCTGTAGTTTTCTTTAATCAGATCACTCTCTTCTTCGTTTCCGACGGTTCCTTTTCCGATCATGACAAACCCAACCAGTACATCATCATTATAAACCGCCAGCGGTAAAGCGTTATTGCCTTCATTTCTCGTGGCGAAAGCTTCTGCCAGGCTCTGTATGTTTTCCGCAACGAAATCTTTTTGGTTCTCAAAAGGTTCCAAAGCACATACTTTCCAAATATTCTTGTTTGTTATTTCCTCAAATCTGATCATACATTTCCTTATGGTTGGAATCGTCACACAGCTGTATTTGTCACTATTCATTCAAAAAATCGGCGCTTGTTTCTTTCCGGACTAAATACATATTCACCTGTTGGAGGAAATTTTTGAAACGCTATTTCAAAGGCCTCAATATTTTCGCTAAACCACCCACTCCTTTTCACAGCAAATACAACATTAGAGAACGCATGTAAATAACGGTCTTTCATAAGAACAGATTGAAATGCTTTTGCTACAACAGTTGGCGGATTATGAAAAGCTCCGCACCCAAATGCACCAAGAATTAAAGCTTCAACATTGTGATCAATTGCCGCTTCGAAAATGTTTTGGATTCTTCGGCAGAATAGATGGTATAAATCGCCGTCCGGTAATATATAACCGGATTCGCTAAAGAAAGGTGCAGCACAGGTGATAACATCAACAGACCGCCAATATGCTGAATACTCCTGAGAAGGGTTGCATTCAATATCCGGATAATAATTTTTATCTTCCCGAAAAAAAGTAATATCCGGAGAATAAATCAGCATGTCGGTAGCCAAAAACACACTTTTGAATTGATTGTGTTTCAAAATTTTATTATGCTTAATATAAAAGTCCTTAGCTTGCTCACTGATTAAGCATGGATATAAATTACTTGCACGACACAAATATTCTTCCTGAGCTGAAGCTCCTCGAAGAACCCCGCCTCCCGGTTCTACCGGGTTGGCAAAATTCAGAATGGCAGTTTTCAATCCTTTGTCAGTGAATTTATATGCTGAAATTAAAGTCAGGTTTTCCTCAAAAAAAACATGACAGTCAGAAAAATAAGGGGTTTTATTTGATAGAAACCCTTCATTGATAACAGAAGTATTACGAATTGATGCTTCAGTTCTTTTGAGTAATTCCCGATTTCCGTGTATTCTGTTTTGTGAATCAGTGAAAATCTCAATATTATCCATATTCCCCCTTTACTCTGTTTATGAATCCTCCAGTGAAGAAATTTGCCGTTTTCGGCAAAAAATCTTCAACGATTATGATACTTCACCTTCATGAAGTTTGGTCAATAATACACACGTCTCCACATGCCTTGAGACACCGGTATTGATGTCAATGGTATAACAGAAACTATCGTACTGCCGCGCGGTTGTACTAAAAATGTCATGACCTTATATCTGTAATAGATTGAACATTAGCCTGAAAATCTATATTAAAAAAAATGTCGGATTCCACGACGGATCCAATATATGAAGCGAATCAATAACAGCTTTCAACGGGGTAGGATCAACACCATCACCGGTATCCAGTAACTGTGTTCTCTTTTCCTCAGGTTCCTTTTGCGCAATTAGCAGCAGATATAACGCAATACAGTTTGGCAATTGCTGGAGAAAATCCACACAAAAAATGGCTTGCTTGATTACAGAATACTTACCCATGCAATATATTAATCCACACACATACATATTTGAGACACCGGGAACAGGATTATTGATCATATCCAATAACCCCTCTGTTTGACGACCTGTCGCTTCATTGTATAGTGAAGGAGCATTAAGCATTTCCTGCTTTGCTTTGTTGATTGCATTAAAATACGCTTGGTACTTAGGACTGCCCGGTAAAGAATAGAATTCTATATTTGGCGCAAAATACTCAGCAAAATATTGCATAAGTTCCTGATCCGAAACCGGTTCCTTTCTGATCATTCCATTTGCTGCCTCCTGATAGTTCTGCTTTTGTTTCTGCAAGATTTTTTGTACCGCCTCCAGATTGTTATTAGTTGTCTTTTCTTCGACCTTATCGGTTGTTTTTTTC
Source organism: Anaerolineaceae bacterium (assembly GCA_017417055.1). GTDB lineage: Bacteria > Chloroflexota > Anaerolineae > Anaerolineales > Anaerolineaceae > Flexilinea. The sequence continues at coordinate 38,285 of JAFPZX010000129.1, read as the reverse complement.
TTAGAAAACAGCTTATCAAATATGCTCATTTAATTACCCCTTTCTCTTAGTGCTAACGAAGCATTTTTGAATGATTCATCACTTGTAACCTCTTTAATCACTTTTATTTGATTCGGAAATGTGATTTCTGCATTTTCATCGCATAGTTCGATTTCAACAATTGCCTTGTCATCCCAGAACGGATAGACGTCAATCTCAAAATATTGATTCTCATATGTAAGACAGTAGCGATCCTTGCGTATCTGTCTCCTGGTCGTGTCCGCATTCATCAAAAGACGTATATACTCGCTTTCGGACAGGCGGCGTTCAATCTCTACACGCTTAATTTCGCTGACTTTACGCTTGATTGTCTGAAAGTAAATATAATGCCCTTCTAATCCACGTTGACGTACGCGGATTTCTTCATCACGATCCGACTTCAGATATGTTTGAATTATTTCGATGCGTTGACAGTTGGTTAAAGAATCAAGCCATTTTATATCAGGATATTCTATAAGGAATTTACGCTCAACTTCGAACGGTTCAGGTTCTCCGAGGAATGACGAGATTTCCGCAATCAGCCGGCGCATCTTGTCTTTAAAGTTGGTGGTATTATCTATCACACGAAAATGCGGATGACCAGTCCATGCCGAGATTAATTTATCATCAAGCGCTGCGGCTTCCTCAACTGTCTCTGTTCTTGCCGCATTATTCGCAGTTGTATAAAACTCTTCTGCCCCCTTTGCAGCTGTAACAAGGTGAAATACTGCATCATAATTATCCCGCAATTCGATCTCGTTCGTGCCAAGTAACTCCAACACCTGCGTAAATTCAAGGTTGTCCATATAGGCTTTATTGTCCAGAGCTCCACGATCGCAGACGATCAATACCTTGGTGGCATTCATCGTTTTTGCCGCATATTCAAAGACATTCTCTTTTTCAAGCTGCAGACGGAACTGACACTGCTGATATTCTCTGTTCGAACCGCATGTCCAGGGAGCAACACCGCCTGTGATAAGTTCCGTCGCAGTTTCCGGGACAAACAGAACAGTGTAGCCCATTTGAGTAAAAGCATTCTGTACCCAGCTCATTGCTGTCGATTTACCGGCGCATGGTCCGCCGGTAATTACAATTTTTGTAACTTCAACCGCTTTTGCCCCATTTCTCTTTTTCAGCAGCTCGTCTACGCTGACACCAAAAAGCGCAGCAAGTTTCCGAATAGTGTCCACGCCCGGTTTTGCTTTGCCAACTTCCCATTTAGATACTGCCTTATTGGTTACGCCAAGATAAGCACCTAATTCTGACTGTGAAAGCCCTGCCTGAATCCGAAGCTTATAAATATAATTTCCGAAGTTATAATCATTCATTAAGATGTCCTCACTTACACTGACATTATATTCTTTTTGATGAAAGAATTCAAGATACCGGCTATCGAATATTGGTAGAACAATTTGACAACAATTCTATAGTTTCGACCCGGCTCGAGACATCGAGACTACTACTTCCACATGCCTGGTTCTCGGGAAGAGGTCCGCGGGGCGGAGGCGGGAGAGTTGGTAACCGGCGTCGGATAAGGTGCGGCAGTCACGGGCGGCAGTGGCGGGATCGCAGGACACCATGACGATGCGGTCGGGGTTCAGGGTCAGGACGGCATTCAGGGTTTCGGGAGAGCAGCCTTTGCGCGGCGGGTCGACGATGATGAGTGTGGGATGGATGTTTTCGCGGATCAGGGTTTCGGCAATTTCCGCGGCATCTCCGCAGAGAAAGCGGGTGTTTTTGAGCCCCATGGCGGCGGCATTGCGCCTGGCACTTTCGACCGCCTCGGGGATGATCTCCCCGCCGATGAGCAGACGGCAGTTCGCCGCCAGGGAAAGACCGATGGTGCCCATCCCGCAGTAAAGATCCAGCACCACATCTTCCGGACGGACCTGCGCGAATTCCGCGGCGGTGTGGTACAACGTTTCAGCCGCCGGGGTATTGACCTGGAAGAAGGAAAGCGGACCGATCTCCACCGGAACGCCGCAGATTTGGTCTTTTATACACCCGGCACCGCTCAAGACCCGGTTCCGTGGACCCAATACGGGGCCTTTGGGATCGGGATTGATGTTCAGGATCACGGATGTGACCGCCGGGAACAGCTCCCGAACCTTTTCCGCTGCTTGCTTGTCACCGGGGAAACTATCAGCAGCAGAAACGATGATCAGCATGATCTCCCCGGTCAGTCCGCTCCGGCGCAGCACAAGGTGGTGAAGAATATCAGCAGGGAAGCATTGATTCATTGAGGCTCGGGGACGGTTCTCCCGAGGAACGAGGGGAACTGTCCTCCCGACTCCACAGAAATTATTCGCATTTTCTTTAAGATACAATACATTAACAAAATATTCAGAAATCTTAAGAAAATCTTCCGGGACGATCCGGCAGTTCGGGACCGGAATCACCCGGTGTGTGTTTTCGGAATAGAACCCGGCAAAGAGCTTTCCCTCTGCGTCTGTACCGATAGCAAACTCCGCCTTGTTGCGGTAGGCTTCCATCATTTGAGAGGGCAGAATCGGCTCGATAGGCAGCTCATCAAACCCGCCGATACGACGGAAGGCATCACGTACAAAGCCGGTTTTCGCTTCCAGTTCCGTCTCATACCTCATCTGGCGGAAACAGCAGCCCCCGCAGCGTTCCTGCTCCGAGCAATCGACCGAGATGCGGTCCGCAGATGGTTCAATGATCCCGCGAATCTCCGCCTCATAAAAGCGGCTGCGCTCCGCGGTCACCGCCACACGCAGCAGATCTCCCGGCACCGCTCCGGAGACAAAAACCGTCTTCCCGTCCGGAGCTTTTCCGACACCCTTCCCGTTATTCGCCAACCGTTCGATTTTGAGTTCCATCGCTTTATTCATCCTGTATAGAATTCGATTAAAATGAATCTCATCAAATCTAATAAAATTTACTTTATAATTGAGTCAAATTTTCCCAGGACAAACCAAATCCCATAACATTCATAACATCGATTATTGAGATTACATGCAGCTTTTTATTCAAATTTTTAAAGAGTGTTTTTATAGAGGTCACAAAATCTTTCAGTTCTGATTTACTAAGTAATAATGCAAACATTATCAAGATTGCATAAGCATCGTTCGTTCCAGAAGTAAAGGACCCGTCCGGAGCTCTGACAATTCCCAGAACTGAAAAATTGGATATACTTCTGGTATGAATGCGTTCTTTGAAACGTATGTCAAAAAATCTTTCGTCGTGAGCACATTTATTTCTGGCAAGGGTCAGCATATGCATGAATTTTGCAAGTTCATCAGGTTGAAGTCTGAACTGTCTGGATATGGTCACCTTATCTGCTTGTTTCATGTTTTTATAAAACTTTTCTATTTTTCCAAATGTCAATACATTCACAAGAACCCACAGAGGGATATAACCATATTGTGTCATATAATGTGTAACAGCATTATGATGTTTACTCATTTGTCGGGCTAATTCCTGCTGTATATCCCCAATCATTTGAATAACTGACGATAATTTTTGTTCTGTAGAAATATCAAAATTTTCAATTTTCAGATAATTATCATGACCATACAAAGCTGAAAATTCATGTGCAATTACAGTTTTGAAGGTGTTTTCAATTTTCAATATATATTGTAAATAAAGGATTCTTAATTCTCTGTCAAATTTGTATAGCGCATATACTTCATCAAATGTCGTACCGGTTTTATATTGTTCATCTGCATCAGGAGTCGCAGTTTGCGATAAGAATAATTCTTTATAGCCATTAATAACGTTATAATAATTTTCACACTTAAGTATCTGGATTACTCTTGATCCTTGCGTACCTTTTCCGATTACCATTCCACGTGATCGCAGAATATTCAACTGTTGTCTGTGTGTTTTGAATTTTTTATCTGTCATAACTGCCTTTATAAAAAGCCCCCGGGCCCGAAGGACACCGGAGGACAAACTGGTATATCAGTCTATATATATTATAATCTAAATGATAAACTTGTCAACAACGAAAATTATCAAGCTAAAAAATACTGATTAAAGACAATTTCATAATAAATGAGTTGTTGTAACCTGTTCTGTTGACTCAAACAGACCACTTTGATTCAATCTAAAATAATCAGTGTTTCACTGTGTTTTTAATATCCGGCAGAGCTTTACATACTAATCAATTTTGGCAGATACATCTGCCAAAATCATACATTACTTATGTAAATTATTATTTTCGCCGGTTCAGTTTCCAGAGCACGAAGCTGATGAGCCAGGTGACGAGGAGGAGCAGCGGCAGGATGATGTTGGCAGTCTTAAACCCAAAAGCGAAGAATCCATACCAATCATAGCCTTTTTGGATAACGCCATCGGTCATATGCGTGAGGACTTCCCTCACATAATAAACAGCATAAATCACCAGCGGAATGATGGCGGTAAAGGTATGTTTGAACGCGATTTTATTCGTCTTTTCAAAGCACAAAAACGTGACGATGCTCAGCACCGGGTTGACCAGATGGAGAAAGAAATTACTTTCGGCAAACAGGGAAAAGAACCCGCTTCTCCGGCCAATGGTTGGGCCCAGAAAGAATATCGTTACGAACATTGTAAGTGTCACGCCAACCGTTCCTGTCAGCTTAAGCACATAGGAGATCGTTGAAACTTCACGTCTTTTCCCTTTCAAAACCATCCCCTGATCAACTGCCGCCCAAAGGGAAAAGAGACCCATGAGGATGTTGGAATCCACCGTAAAATAGCGCAGTGCCCGGAGCTTCCCGCCGGAAAGGACGCCATTACCGGCTGCGGTCATGATCCAGGTGATGGCAAAAACCTCCAACACAAAAATACAGAGATTCAAAATAAAAGCTTTTTTCAATGTGTTCATCAATTCATCACCCATGTCACGGGATTACCCGTCCTTGGCAGAGCCTTCCGGTTCGGCAGACCGTCAGCGGGATAGCCGAGAGCCAGCGCACCGGTGACAGTCTCATCTTCTTCCAGTCCGAGTCCATAGAAATATTCCCGAACTGCTTCATCCTCATCCAGCCAATGCAGCTGATTGATCCAGCAGGAACCAAGGTCCAATGCATTTGCCGCGATCATCATGTTCTCCAGCGCACAGGCGGAATCCGCCATCGCGTTTCCATACCCCTTTTTGTTTGCAGTCACGATCAGCACCGGTGTGTTGTAGTGGAAAATATAATTTCCCCGTTTCGAAGCATTAATAGAGTTCTGCAGTGATTGATAGGTATTCGGCTGAATCTGCATCTTTGCGAAGGCGGTTTGAACGATCCAGGCTATCTCATCTAAGATATCGGGCTTTGTGATAATAATAAAATGAGTTGTCTGGCTGTTTCCGCCGCTCGGAGCATACCTGCCAGCCTCAATAACTTTCTCGATCAATAATTGGTCCGGAAGTTCCGGTTGATACTTTCTTGTACTGCGTCTTGTTAAAATCGCTTCCAAGGCTTCCATAAATCCCTCCCTCGAAGTTATTTATGATTTGAACGTTGTATAATCAATAATATCATATAATCAAATCAGTCAACTGATTTGTGTTCATATGGCACAAAGCATAAAATCGGACATGTCCTGATGGATTCAGGATAAAGGAACAAATACATGGAATATTTCTGGTACATCATAGCATCCATTGGCGCAGGAATCGGAACCGGGTTGGCGGGACTTTCCGCCGCGACCGTGATGGTCCCTATCCTGATCGTGCTGTGTCCATCCTTTTCCGGTGAAACCGGAGCTTACCAGGCGACCGCTATTGCGCTGGCTTCGGACGTTCTGGGTTCTGCGGTGACTGCTTATACTTACGCAAAACACAAAAACATCGATCTCAAACGAGGATGGCTGATGATGCTGTGCATCCTGTGCATGTGCACTGTCGGCAGTTATGCCGCCTTCCGTGCGGGAAATGTCGTACTGGGGAACTTCACGCTTTTCCTGACTTTTTTCATCGGTATTCGCTTTTTGATAAAACCCGATACAAGCTCCCGTGAATCCGCGAACAAAGGGAAAAAACTGGATTGGAAAGGAATCCTGATTTCCATATTTTTCGGTCTGACAATTGGTTTCGGAACCGGATTTGTCGGGACCGGCGGCGGCATGATGATGCTCGTTGTCTTTACAATGTTTCTCGGTATGGAGTTGAAAACCGCGGTTGGAACCAGTACCTTTATCATGACCTTCACCGCGCTGATCGCCTCGATCAGCCACATTCTGATTCATCCCGCCATCATATTGGAAAAATGGCCTGTTTTGCTCCTTTGTGTCGCTGTCACCACAACCGCGTCCCTGATTTCAGCCCGGTTTGCCAACCGGGTCAACAACCGCACGGTTGGACTGGTCACCGGTGTTTTTCTCACGATCCTTGGGGCATCAATGCTGATACTGAGATATTGGGATGTTCTTTCCCAAAGCAGTCTCCCTGGTGAGATTCTGCTTTGCATTCGGAACCTGGCTGCCTATATCATACCCAGCGTGATGATCCTGCTGCCGATTCGTTTATTCACATCATTGCCTTCTTTCATTTTTCGGAAGCTGCTGCATATTGTGGGCGTTACATGCGTTACCATCATGACCCTGACGGCAAAAAGCTGGCCTGCGGCTGCGCTGACTTCCGTGATTCTCGCGATTTTGATATATCCAATATTGGCCGCGTTTGAAAAACAGCCCTTGTATGATAAATTCTTTGTTCAAAAGGAACCCGGGGAAATCAAAGCCAGTCTGCTGATGCTGTTCTTTATGTTCGCCGTTGTCATCACCATTGCATGGGGAATTTTCGGACAGCGCTATACCGCCGCCGCTGCCATCCTGATGTGGGGAACCGGCGACGCGGCTGCGGCATTGATTGGCGTCCCCTTCGGAAAACACAAAGTTCCACAAATTGCGGAGGGTAAAAAATCATGGGAAGGCAGCCTGTCTATGCTGATCGTCTCCTTTTTGTGCGGATTCGGTGTTTTGTTTTTCCTTCAAAAGATGCCGCTGACAAAAGCCCTCTTTTGCGCTTTCACGGCAGCCCTGTTCGGCACGCTCACTGAGCTGCTCACCCCCGGCAAGTACGACACCGTCACCGTCCCGCTCGTCATCGCCGCCGTTTTGCTCCTCACAACGCTTTCATGATTTTCAAAAAGTCATCCAGGGTAAATGCACCGTCCCAGTCAGGTTTGACATCCTGAAAAACCATGAAGTAACGGTAATTTTCACCGGCTTTGTTCTGCCAGCTTCTGCCGAGGGATACCTTTTCCTTACTGTCATCGTTGATAAGGTAATCCCCTTTTGTTTCAACCAGAACCAGCTTCCCGGATTCGGTCATCACCAGAAAATCAGGATAGTGATTCTTTACAGGGCCATTCAGGCGGAAGCCTTTGCGGTCAATGTTGCGGTGCCACCAGCGGACGTTATTCAATGCCGCGATTTTCATCGCAACGTCCCATTCAAAGTTGTTGAGATCGTTTTTCTCCGCTTCATAAAGCGATTTCGGGATGCTGTCTATAACATCGGAGGGCGTGATGGCTTCCGGAAGTTTATACATCGGTTTGACTGTGATTTTCCCGCTTTCCAGCCAAAGGCGGAAGGTATTGGCACGGTGTGCATCTTCCAGATTTTCAATTTTTTCGCGGATCTTTTGCGCATAAAGGGGAATGGAAGTCTCCATGGCTGCCAGATCATCCTCGTTCATGCCGTTGATGACCCGCATCACGTAATCTCTTACGTCAGAAGTATTGAGTCGGTCATTTTTATTAATCTGGTCCGCGATAAAACGGGCACATTGGCTGATCCGTTCTTTCGGTGCTTTGTTTTGCAGCTGGGAACGGATATAGTCGCTTTCCCGCTGTTCGGCTTTGTAGGATTTGGGAATCGCCTCGTCATTCTCCTCATCCAGGTCGATTTTGTAGATCTGTCCGGATGAATCAATATCAAAGCTGACGATCGCATCCTGTCCACTGAGTGAAAAATTTTCACTGAGCTGTTCCGGCTCCAGCAGCATGTCGCCGCCGAAAATATCAAACGGCCTGGGCATGACGAACTGCGGGATTCGGAGATCCTTCACTTCTTCCCTGAATTTTCGCTGGATTTTGCAGGATTTCACCATGTCACTGATCTCCCCTCCGAACGGTTCGTCCGTATTTTCCTGATTTGCTGCATCTGTGTAATTCGTTACCTGTTCGATTGCGGAAGAAATCATCGCGGAAAGTTCGTCGTTCTGATCTCCCGGGTCTGATGCAGCCTGCTGTTCGGAACCGGAGGTGTTTGGTTCCTGCGGTTCGATCATGCTTTTGATTTCTGCCGGATCAATGTCATCAAATCCGCAGCTTTCCGGTTCTTCTTCGATTTTTCCAGAAGCGGGTGAACTTGTCCCGACGGCTGCCGGCACCGGATCCGGCTGCGCTGCTGCCTGCGGAAGCATGTAATCCTTTTTGCTGAATCCGGAGCGGTTGAGCGCTTTGATGATGTTGTTCAGAACGGATTGAAAAGCATTGGAACAGGTCAGCACAAAAGAGGTGTTGAGCAGCGGCGCCTGATGCGCGCGGGCATACGGCTGCCGCAGAATGCGTCCGAGAATCTGCTCGACGTCAATTTGTGAGCTTTTGTTTGCCAGGGAGGCCAGAATGTAGGCAAAGGGACAGTCCCAGCCTTCTTTGAGCGCGTTGACCGTAATAATATAACGGATCGGGCAGTCTTCCCGCATCAGGTCCGTCTTTCCCAATTCATTGATCTCGGAGGTCTTGACCGCGATTTGTTCTGCCGGGATCCCGCTTTCAATGAGCATCTTCCGCAGTTTTTCAAAAGTCGCGCTGTCTTCACCGATGTTGGGCTGGGCCTGAAAGAGGACGATCGGGCGGATGTAGGCGCCGCCGGCCTTTCGCTCGGCTTTTGCCTGCTGCTCCAGGTTGCCGCGCAGCCGGATGGCGTCGCTGATGACGGTCTGGCGGGATGAGCGGTTGTAAACGATTACCGGCAGCTTGACCATGTTTTCCCGCTTCAGTTCCCGTGCATCGACATAGCAGAGGATGTTGGAGGATTGACGCGGGGTGGCAGTGAGCTCCAGAATGTGGGACGGGTTCAGGCGTTTGAGCATTTCAATGCTCAGCTCCGAACCGGCGTTGTGACTTTCATCAACAATCACCACGGGTTCAAGTTTCCGCAGCACCTGAATCAGGGCGGTATCGGGCGTGTCTGCAAGCAGGGCTTGCCGATCCGCGAAGGCTTCCGCGAAACGCATCAGGTTCCCGTTTTCCTGATAGACCTTGCGCACATCTTTTTTCCGGTTGTCAATGCGCAGGGAGGCGTAGGAAAGCACGCAGACGGTCAGCATTTCGCGTACCGTGTCCGGGGAGAAGTTCTGCCCGGTGAGGAGTGCTTCTTTGCTGTAGACGCCGACCCTGCCGGAGAAGTCTTTGTTCAGACGCTGCCGGTAGGGATGCTCCGGATCAGACAGGGTCAGGATGGTTTGGGTGAGAATGGATTCGGAAGGGACCAGCCAGATCACGACTTTTGGCTTTCCCGCAGGGAGATGGTCAAAAATGGGTTTGACGGCGGAGCATGCGATAAAGGTTTTGCCGCCGCCGGTTGGAACTTTGAGGCAGATGTGCGGGACATGGGGAATGGTGTATCGGTACTGAGGAATGCCTTCCCAGCCTACGGCGATATCCTTGTCATTCCAGAATTTATCCCAGGCTTTGCGCAGGTTCGCGGTCTCGTTCACCGCATCCAGATAGGCGGAGAGATCGCTGAGTACCTTTTTTTGATATGATTTCAGTTCCATTCAAACCTCTTTTACAGGGGAGGCCTATTCCTTAATGTGCTTGCTATATAATCGACGATTTCACCCATGTCTTCATAAAATAAGGGGATAAATTCCAGCCTGAAATTATCTTGCTGCATTAATCCGATCCTTAAGCATGGAATAAACCTCATCGCGGGTGTAACGCGTCGGATTTGACTCAGCAGCGGTTTCAGCCTGGATCAATGCTTTTTCGATATTTCCTGTCAGGTTTGAATATTCCTCCAGACTGAGAACGACCATCGCCCCATAGCCGTTTTTTGTCAGAAAAACCGGTTCTCCGTTATTAACAATCGTTTCAATTTCAGAGAATTTATTTCGTAAATCGGAAACGGGTTTGATTTGAATCATAGTAGGCTCCGTGTTTTATCGTATCTATTCAGAGTAGTCCCTGGAAACGACCCTTGAAGATGCTATATTTTATCAATATTTTATCATAAAAATTCAATATTCTAAAGCGCGTATCCAAGGGATGCAGAATTTTTATTTGTGAAAACAAATATGGTTTCATTAAAGAAATGAGAGTTTATAATGAAGAAAAACGGCCTGTTTGGGAAATAGCCTATCATCCGGAGCCGAAAATTTCCGGTAAACAAGGGGAACCTGTGCTGCATATGCATACTTTTAGACCTGATTTAAGTCGTGTCCCGGCGATGCCATTAACAGCTGAAAAAATAAAAAAGTATAAAAAATATTGGGAGATATACGGAATATGATTAATGGATCACTGAAGCAATTTTTAGACACCGGTTGGTACAGTGAAGCGGAATTGTTTTATAACGGTTATCTTTATTGGTGTGAGGGCTGGTGGAATGAAGAGACCTCGGATTATTCATTCCAAGTGCGCCGCTGGAAAGTTGAAATCACAGATGAAACCTGTTACCGCAGTTATCGCACAAAAGATGATAATCTTGTTGATTACAAGATCGTTTATGATGTACGTGACAAAGATATGGAAAAAATCAAAAGAAATTTCCTATATGCAAATATTTTTGAAGGAAAAGCTTTCCGAGAGGTTCAAAAAGAGATCGTCTGGATGGATGATGAAGATTTCCGTCATCCGATTTATGAACAAGATTAAAGAAGGTCTTAGCATATGGCAATATGCCGAAATCCATTTTTGGAAAATACGAGAATTACACGTGCTTCTGCCATTTTCCGGATTGGATTACCAGAAAGCACAATGAATAAGATAATTTCAAGTATGAACAATGCTTGGCCACGTTATGGGACTGTCCCATAAAGGGACAAACCCCGGCTGCGCGGCAGCAAGAGAGCTGACCTCGTGTGCTTTAAACGCGGGGGATGTCGCGGGGGATTTTTTTGAAGGTGATGTGAAATCGGTCCAGCTGGTCGTCGCTGAGAAAGCAGCGGTCGGCGTAGATCACGTAGGACTCAGTGCGGGTTTTGATGGTGCTCAGGAAATCGAGGTTCAGAGAAGTCTGCTGCCCGGGTTCATAACAGAAGTAGTAAGCGGTGTCGAAATGGATTCCCAGAAAATACGGTTCATTTGCTTTTGCTGATTGCAGCTCCTGACGAGTTTCCGTGTACCAGATATATTTGCGGATCTCATCGGTCCCGGCGGCTTCGTTGAGGCTGCCGCCGCTGAAAACGGGGACGCCCAGCTCATAGAAGGAAAAGTCACCGCCGGTGCCTTCCACGGCCTTTTTGCCTTCCCCGTACCCCTTGATGACACGTTTGACGCGCTCGGCGGTGATGGCGTCGGCATAATCTTCCATCTCAATCAGGATAAAGCGGCGCTTCCCGCCGTCGGCCTTGTTCATGTTCAAAACCGCGTGCGCGGTTGTCCCTGATCCGGCAAAGGAGTCGAGAATGAGGGCATTATCATCACTTTGTAAAGAAATGATCCATTCAATGAGAGATAATGGTTTAGGTGTTTCGAAAATTTTTGATCCAAAAATATTTTTAATCACTTCTGTGGCGTCAGCATTTGTACCATAACCATCGAGCCAACTATTCCACCCGAACGATTTTTTAGAATCTCTGATTTTCTCATAAGGAACCCATCTGTGTGTTTCCCCATTTACTGTTATACCTTCATCATATTGACAATATTCCCAATGGGCTAAATCAGGATCATCTAATATTTCAGCCATTCCTTTGTGATCTCTACCCCAACGCCAATATCCTTCGGTTCCATCATTTTTATATGGATAGACTATCTCTCCATTTGGATTTTTTATACCAAACCATAAATTTGGACGATCTTTACGATCTGAGGTCGCACCCCATTTTCTTAATTCACGACCTTTTCTGTATGCACCCTTTTTATCCCGAAGATTCAATTCACCAGTTGATTTTTCTTCTTTTGAAAGAGAACTTTGATCTCCATTACAGTAAAACAATATATATTCATGCCCGGTTCGTAATACGGTTTTATCTTTGCCTCCACTGGGTTCAGAACGGAGTGGCGCACAGGCTAAAAGATTGTTTACTCCAAATATATCGTTCATCAGATAACCGAGATTGAATAATTCCGTATCATTAATAGAAACAGCTATTAATCCGTCATCCGCTAAGAGTTTTTGCAGCAGACGGAGGCGGGGGTACATCATGCAGAGCCATTTGTCGTGGCGGGAGAGGTCTTCACCTTCCTTTCCTACCACTTTATTCAGCCATTCGCGGATGCGGGGATCGTTGACGTTGTCGTTGTAGATCCAGTTCTCGTTGCCGGTGTTATAGGGCGGGTCGATGTAAATGCACTTGACCTTCCCTTCGAAGCGCGGCAGCAGGGATTTGAGCGCGGTGAGGTTGTCCCCGTGGATGATCATGTTTTCAGAGCCGTTGTCTGCCTCATGCTGTCCTTCCGCGTCATAGCTGTACTTCCGTTCCAGCACGCAGTAGGGCACATCCAGATGATGGTTCACCACCTTGCTCTTCCCGATCCATTCCAATGTCGGCATCCGCACCTCTCCCTGTTTTCCGGGTTGTTATCCGGGGACTATCCCTTTATGGGACTGTCCCCATCCTCATACGCCAAATATCCGGGGTTTGTTTCTTTATGGGACAGTCCCCATCCCCATGTTAAACAATTATAAAGGATAAGTTTAAAAAATACAGCAATTCAGTCCTCAGCAGTGGGACAGGCCCGAAGGCCTGTCCCGTGTATAGAGCACTTATGTCTCTTACCGGCGCCAAAAAGGCTTGTATAGCAACTTTTAAATTTCAACATTAACACGATTCGTGCGTTTAATCAATAATAAAAAACGCACGCGTGCGTTTATCGTGCGTTTCCGTGCGTTTATTTGTGTTTGGAAATAATATAATGTGCGTTCCGTCCGGATCCGTTCAATTCCAGTTCATGATTATCTGATAGCTTTTTCAGGATTCGATATGCCTGCGATGAAGTAACCCCAAGAAGTTTCCTTACATCTTCGCGAGAGACCTGCCCATTCTGCTGTTGGGCTAACTTCATAATCATTTCCTCGTATCGTACAGAAGATATCCCTGTCTGCCTCACGTATCCGGCAGTATTCCCTTGCGAATTGTAAACCGAGGAACTTAACATATATTCACGGTTTTTCCCGCTTCCTGTCGCTTCAACTAAACCAACTTCTACCAGTTTTTCAACATTGGATTTTATACGATTCTCATTAATGTGGATCAGCCCAGATAATTCATGGATCGAAGCTCTGCGCATTTTTTGAAGAGATGATAATATCAACAGTGAATTAATCGGTAAAGATCGGTTCAGTCTTAATTCTTCATTTGATATCATTTTTGTAAATGGCAAATCCGGTTCTGACCGCTGGATAAAAAGTTTTACATATTGCGTGGTTGACTCCGAGTAATCGGGAAGCGGTCTGCCATATATGATTGACCCCTCATAAATACGGTCGATGCCCCGGCCGGTTTTTTCCGCCAGACCGATCCGCTTCAATGCATCCGCAAGTACCGGGTTTCGGCTTCGCGGTTCAACCGTAAGCAGATTTTCAAGATTAATCCCATCAATAAATCCTCCGGGACTGCTGATCGTCAATCCCTCATCTTCAATTGCAACGCGTACAGATTGCAGAATCGTATAATCCCTGTGGCAAAAAGCATTGATAACCCCTTCACGAAAAGCTGCTTCGGAAAATTCAGGAATCGGAACCCTGAACAATCCGTATTCCATTTCTCTCTCAGGATTCCAGGCTTTCATATAGTTTTCAAATTTTTCGAAAACTGAAAGCAATGGTTCTGAATATTCTTCGTTAAGTTTTACCTGTGTTCCAACCAGTACCTGAAATGATTCTTTCGCGGTTGGAATGAATTGCTGAATTTTTTCCTTTTTCCCAATCAATAATAAACCGGTAATCGTAGGATAAAGAACACCATGCTCTTCCTTGACAAATTGGAGCGCCTTATCCAGTTCTTCATCTGAAAGTTCAAGCAAGTTTTTCTCACCTTTACGGAACTTAATGATATTTCTGAGTTTTGTTCTTTCATTCGGATCAAAATCATCGACACAGGCATCCGTAATTGGCTGTGCGGAATAATCCAGTAAACTCAGTTCCGATAATCTATTTGCGATTTCATATGGGTATAGAGGGATATTTTCAGGTGTGCCGTCAATTTTCAGCCTTCTGCGCAGCAATTTGCCGTCACTGGTTGCAACGATTGTTTTACTCATCGGTATCCGGATCCACAAAACATTTTTCCCTTCTTCATCGATTAATTCAGCGCGAACTGAAAGCGAAGGAACTGTTTTGTTTGCAATTAACGCAGCCGCACCATTAGGATCGTGATGTTTTTTATGAATACCGGTTATGCGCCCATCATCTTCTACACCTAAATATAAATCACCGCCCTTTGTATTGGTCATTCCAACAATTTCATCGATCAAATCATTGTCACTGTAGCCTGTACGATCGCTTTTGAATTCAACTGTAAGATTTTCTTTGTCTGGAATTGTTCTCATATCTGCCGGCCCTTTCCAAAACAATATTAACACGATTCGTGCGTTTAATCAATAATAAAAAAACGCACGCGTGCGTTTATCGTGCGTTTCCGTGCGTTTATTTCTATTTGAGTGTATCAATTCAGATCGGATTGCGTCAGTGAAGCAGCTCCGGCTGAATCCAATCAAGCACGGTCTGCATCTTACCGGTGAATATCTCCATTGCATGCCACAGCATTTCCATAACAAAAAGGCTGTCCGTCTTGTTGATATTATGCATTGATTCCCAGTGCCATTTTTAATCCTGATTGCAGAATCGCACTGTAATTCAGCCCGGCTTTGTCTGCCTGTACCTCAAGCCAATAAGGAATTGTACAATTCTTTCTGACAGCTCTTGAATCATTTTCTTTTCGATATTGTTCAAAATCAACATCTACAAAAGTAACAATATCAGAATCCGATTCTTTTTCAATATGAGATACTGCAGATGGCATCGGTAACTCTTCCCCGTCATCTTCCATGGTAATCCCTGCTAACCCGATTGCATCACGGGCGTTTTCGATAGCGTCAAAGAAAGTTTTTCCCCATGTACTGATATCAAAATCCGGAATATCAACAATAAAACAGTTCTCCTTGATATCTTCCTGAATTAAAACTGGATATACATTTTTCATAATGCTTTCCTTTACTCAATTTTTCTTCACAAGATTTCTTCGTTTAATTATCTTCCTTACAAGCATTTCCGGTATTTCATTATGTCTCTCAACAACTTCTTTTTCTTCACCCCTTTTATATATATATCGTGATTTCCGCCATTTCGAATAAAAACAAACCCGTTCTCTTCAAGCAATTTGATAAGGTCACGCCGTTTCATTTCTTATTTTCTTTCGTTTACAATAATTATACGCATTTATGCGTGTTTGTAAAGTTTTTATTTATGCTGAATTTGCTTGGCGATTGTTTCCCGCGTTTTGCGGAGATTATTTTTCAGCACATCCAGGATCATCCCCGAACAGAAAAACATCAGCGTGGCGATATAGAGGAAGATGCTGACGAAAAGCGTCGGGAAACGCTCTACCAGATGCGTCCTGGCATAATCACGCAGCACGGGGATGACCAGAACCGTACCCAAAACAAAACAGATACCCGCCAGCACATTGAAGAACACCAGCGGCTTATAATCGCGGAACAGCATCACGATCATCTTCAGAACACGGAACCCATCCGAAAACGTATTCAGCTTTGATTCACTGCCTGCCGGACGGTCCCGATACTCCACCGGGATCTCACGGACCAGATAATTCCCGTCCAGTGCGAACAGCGACATTTCCGTTTCCACCTCAAAGCCCTTTGAAAGCAGCGGATACTCCTTCACGAATTTGCGGTTCATGGCACGGTACCCCGTCATGATATCCTGCAGATTCCCATCAAACAGATGATTCACCAGCCAGCGGACCAGTTTATTGCCGAAGTCATGAAAAGGACGTTTATTCTCCTCAAAATAAGTTGTATTCAAGCGGTCCCCGATCACCATATCCGCACGGCCTTCCAGAATCAGCTTCTCCATTTCCGGTGCATTTTCTGCCGGATACGTATCATCAGCGTCCACCATGATATAGCAGTCCGCTTCGATATCACTGAACATCGAACGCAGCACATTCCCCTTCCCCTGCCGGTACTCATAACGCACGATGGCGCCCGCCTTCCGCGCGATCTCATCCGACCCGTCCGTTGAATTATTATCGTAGACGTAAATATCCGCATCCGGCAGCACCCGTTTGAAATCCAGCACCACCTTTTCAATCGTCTGCGATTCGTTATAACAAGGAATCAACACCGCGGTTTTGCTCATAATTCTTCCTTCTTACTTCTTCCTTCTTACTTATCCAATCCCCAGCTGCTCAGCGATCCAGGGCAGAAAATAATACAGTGCGGCAAGGATGATCACCAGCGAAATTCCTGCAGCGATCAGCAGGCTCCTTCTCCTCCGGTATTTGCGAATCACATCCACTGTCCCATCCAGCGCCTTCTTCTCCGCATCAAGCAGAGCGATCATCGTGATCTTATCGATTTCCTCTTCCACCTCATGCATACGCGAACTGCGGATCTTCCCCGGCCCCACATAACACCCATTGATCACCTGCAGCGCCTGACGGACTCGCGTCCGCCGTTCCAGCCACTTATTTTCCCGCGCAAGCGTCGGCTGAATCTCGATCAACAGCGGCGGAATCGTCTCGTACAACGTCTTTCCTACCCTGCGGATCTGATAAAGCGGCTCCACAGAAAACACCTCCTGCGGGAACTCGATACCGAAATCAAACTCAGTGATCATTTCCGCCCACCGCATCACCTCATCCAGATACGTCAATGCTCTCAAATACGGATTGCTCTCCCGATCCACACCGATTTCCTTCTCAAGAATCAGCCGCTGGTGCTGCAATTCCGTCTCCAACTGGAAAATCTTCTCCCCGTCAGGAAGACTGGCAGCGAAAATCTCATCCAGACGCGCAACGATTGTATCTGTCCGATTCCGATTCGGATCAAATATCCGCTGCACCTCCTGATACTTCGCATCCAACGCATCGATCCGCCGTTCCGCCCCTTCCTTCATGGCACCCAGCCACCCCGGATAACTCTGCAGATTCTCATTGGTGAAGGAACTCAGGATTCGCTTGGCAGAACGGAAGTCTCCCATCCGGGCAAATCCATCCGCCTGATCAATCACTGTCCTCAGGGAACTGTACATCCGCTCAACCGTACCCAGCTCCGCCTTCATGCCCATGATTTCGGAACGGTAATTATTGATCCAGCTTCGCGCTTCGATCCGTTTGAGGATGTCTGCCGCTTCTCCAAGCCCTTCGGGGCCGGAGAGCAGTTGATTCCGGAACGATGTCTGCATCTGGACAAATTCTGTGGTTTCCTGATCAATCAGCTGGTTTACCGCGGATTCGAGCTCTCCAATCTTTCCGAGCAGTTCAAGGTCGCGGATGTTCCGCTTGTCAACACGCTGGAGGCGTTCACGGATATAACGGACCTGCGCGGCACCTTTTTCATCGAGGGTGACGTTGGTTCCGAAGTCGGCATCTAAAAATGATTGCAGCTCCCGGACGTCCTTCTCCTCATCCTCCCGCTTCGAAACAATCGATTTCTGCAGCTGAGCTCCCTCAACCGTATAAAAGAACTCCAGCGCCTGCCCGATCAGTTCTTCTGCCTTGATGAGCTCGTCCCGTTCAAAAGCTTCTCTGGCTTCCTTTTGCAGCCGATCCGCCTGTTCGATGCGGTACGCCTGTTCAATCTTATCCGCCAAAATCTGAACCTGCTGATCACTGCGTTCCTCCGCGCTCACCTTATTATTGATAAAGTCCACACCTGCGGCATAATTGCCGAGGTCATAGAACCCTTGCAGGCTTTCCAAAATCAGATTGATCTGACGACCCCTGTCATTCCGTTCATTGAATCCCGTGATCGTCGCAGAAATCTCACGCTGAAGGTCCGCATTCCCGCTTTCCTGGGCGATTCGGGATGCGCGGGCAAAGTATGCGCTTTTGTCGGCCTCGGTGGATTTATCGGATAAGCCGGCGCCTCTCCAGAACGAGGCAAGGAGGGTCTTGACAGCGGGAAGTTCATAAAGGGGGCTGCCTTCGAGGCCTTCAGCGCTTTGGATGGCATCGGGGGTGGGACCGGATGCGGAAAGGGCTTTGAAAATGCTGATTTGTTCGGCAGAATCATGCAGAATCTGCATCCTGGTCAAAATCCGCTGAATGGCGGCGGCGTTTTCGGGAGGCTGAGCGCTTTCTTCTTCTCCGTAAAGGTCTTTGATGGATTTGGCGAGGTTTTTGGCGCTTTCGAGGTCTCCATCGGTACACACGAGGGAGTTAACCGCCTGGTCGCTCAAGCGGGTGAGTTCGTCCATCATGGATTGGGATTTGCGGGAAACGCCTTCTGCGCGGTTGATCTTCTTGAGCTGCCGGGTCATGAAATCTTTTTGTTCGTCGGTGCTGAAGTAAGGGGTGACGGTGTCGAGACGGGCCGCTGCGCCTTGAGGATCGCCTTTCTGTAGGTCGTTGTCGATGTCGAAGGCTGTGCGTTCCATGAGGTAGCTGACGGAAGCGCTGTAGCGCTCGCGGATTTCCTGATGGAGTTGTTCGAGTCCGGGAGCATGGGGATCGTCGCGTACGCAGTTGTCCAATGTCGTCTTCCAGGAGAAGAGTTTATTGAGTGTGAGGTCGTCTTCGTTGTAGAATTGCTTTCGGATTTCTTCGATTTCTTTGCGTACGCGGGCACGGGTTTCCTGTGCTTCTTTGAGTTTTCCCTGGAGTTTGTTGATTTCGTCGGAAACGGAGGTAGGAAGAGGAACTTCACCGAGATAATCATCTTCGCCGGCTCCTGCGGGTTTTCCGGTTTCGGCAGCCATGCGGATGTTGGATTCGGCGGCTCCGAGTTCTCCTTCGCGCAGGGCATCCCAGGCCTGGCGGCAGTATTCTTCGGAACGGTTGGCGACTTCCGCCAGGATATCGGTTTGGAGACGCTGGTTCTTCTCCCGCAGTTCCGCAATACGTCCCTGCGCCTGGATGGCCTGTTCGGAATCCGGCTCCAGTTTCTCATACTCCTGAATCAATACCGTCAGCAGACGCGAATTATTATTGATCAAAACCCGCAGATTCTTATTCTCCGCATCCTCCAGCGAGCGGATCGACTGTTCCAGCCGGATGATCTCCTGTGAAGCGGAAGGGGTGAGTCGATAGGTCCAGGAGGATCCGTCCGCGCGGACCATCATGCGGAGGAGTGCTTCGCGTTCTTCTTCTACGTCAAAGAGTTTGATTCCGAGGGATTCGAGATCGAGGGTCTCGTATTGATTCAGAAGTTCGAGGGCGCGTTGATAGGCTGCCTGTCCTCCGGTTTCCCGCAGGGCACTGATTTCCTGTTGAATCCAGAGTCCTTCTCCGAGAATGCCGGAGAGGCGGGAAAGTTCTTCAATGCGGTCGCGGACTCCCTGATTCTCTACCCAATTCGGATAAATATCTTTCGCCGCTTCCAGCGCATCCTCGCCCTTCGGCTGGTCCATTTCCACCCGTATAAAGCGGTCCGCCTCATCCAGCTTCTTCATGGCCGCCTTGATGCGTGTGTCATCATCCTTCTTCTGCAGCTTCCCGTTCACCCGCCGGTAGGATGGATGCGTGATGAGGATATCATGGGGAATCCGTCCCATCATCATCCGGGCAGTGACGGGGTTCTTATCGCAGTTTTCCTGAACTGAGAACATGATTTTGTCGTATCCGCGATATTCATCGAGGAGTGCCTTCAATTCCCGGCGGGTGGGATCTGAAAGCGAGTATTCATTCTTCTGAATCTCAACCTCCGCGGAACTGAGCTTCCATTTGAGGATAAGCTGGATGATATTTTGCTTGATAGCTGCTTCTTTTGTTGTTTTGTCCATGTTCTCTCCAATCTAAATCAGAAATCGGAAATAAGAAATAAGAAATAATTTATATGTCTGAATAGCTGGCAAGTCCTTCGCTGTTCATGTCTCGACACTTCTTACTTCTTCATTCTTCATTCTTGCTTTTTCATTTACTGAAGACTGCTCTCTGCCAGCGTCCGATCCAGCCAGATGGAGAAAGTGCCATGGCAGAAAGACTTGTTCGAATCGGTGCAGTCCGTTACAGGTTCGGCAAGTGAGACGATGCCGGTGGTAACAAAAATCTGCTGGGTTTCCGAAGGGACGTTGGAATAGAGGCGGACGTAGGTTTGGGCGTTGACGTCGGTGTTGTTGGATGTGGCGACCTGGCTGCGTCCGATGTTGAAGGGGACGACAATGTTGATGGTGCGGTCATCATAGGAGACGACGCGGCCTGTGATGGGGTTAGTATAGGAAAATACGGTTCCGAGTTGGGTTGTGAGTGCGCTGGTGCTGTAGAGTTGTATTGTTGGGCTGAGTGTCAATGTGGCATTCTTCCCGATGAGACTTTCAAGACGCTGATCCGCCGGAGACATCGTCTGCGTGGGGATAGCGGTGGGTTCTCTCATGATAATCTCTTCCACATTTTCCTCAGCCGTTATCGGGGCAAGTGTCGGGATCATCGTGGGTGTGGGAATAACAGTGGGAACGGGGGTAGGAAATTGGGGCTGAACCGCTGCCGTGAGCGCGATGGATTGCAGGAGCGTGTTGTTCTCTGTTTGGTATTGCGCGGCGGAGGTTCCGATGATGTTCAGGCTGGATTGGAGCTGGTTGTTCCTGTTGTTGGTGGAAAGGAGCAGAAGGGCGGCGATTACCGCGGTGATTATTGCGGCGAGGAGTGCCCCAATGGAAAGAATGCGCATGGAACGGATGGTCTTCTTCTGTTCCTGGATCGCGTTTTTCGTCCTTGACAATTCATCCTGTAAATCAAACAGCTGGGTTCCGCGGTTCTTGAAGGTGAAGAAGCGGTCGGAAACCATGGCTGCGGATTTGGGGCTGTTCAGGTGCCGGGCTGTTTGGAGTTTGGTATCGTTGGAGCTGAGGTCATTGAGGACGGAATCAATGATGGAAAGGGTCTTCTGGTCGGCTTGTTCTTTCCGCTTCATGCTGATTTCGTTGTTGAGCTGGTCGAAGGTATAGGGTGATTCGGAATAGTGGAGGTTGATGACCTGGTTGGCGGCTTCAAATTCTCCGCGGTCGATGAGGGAACGGATGTAGTTGAGGTTTTCCATGTCGAGACGCTTGCGCAGGATCTTGATTTGTCCCACTTTCTGCAGGATCTCGGGAGGCTCGCCGGCGGTCTGTTCTTTGGCGAGGGAATAGTAAATGGACTGGAAAATCTCGC
This sequence comes from Anaerolineaceae bacterium, assembly GCA_017417055.1. Taxonomy (GTDB): domain Bacteria; phylum Chloroflexota; class Anaerolineae; order Anaerolineales; family Anaerolineaceae; genus Flexilinea. The sequence continues at coordinate 16,822 of JAFPZX010000129.1, read as the reverse complement.
TGAGACGGCTCTTGACGACTGCTCCGAGTACGGTCTCCCGGGCTTCATAAAAGATCGGGGCGGTATAAACGATGGGAGAAACGAGTTGGATCCAGTCGATGGAGTCGACGGCTTCCTGGGTGACGAAGTATTTCTCGGGGCGGATGTTCTGGCTCCACAGGTCGATCCTGTCGATGATGGAGGCCAGGAGGGGGTCTGTCGCCTTCCGCACTTCCCGATTCTCAAATGCGCTGCGGTTGTTCATGCAGAGGTCATTGAGGCGCTGGAAGAACCCGGTGGGCCGCAGCATGTTGAAGTTCTCGGTGCGGTCGGCTTCGAGTCTGAGTGCGTTGGCGGTTTTAATGACGTTGTCGATGAGCGGATCGCTGCTTTTTTCAGTGGTGTCCGGTTTGGGTTCGATGGGCTGTTGTGCCTTTTGTTCTTTGGGTTTGTCTGTTTTCTGATGGGGCGTTTTTTGGGGGGTGACCTGTTCTTTTTCCGTGCTGCGGTTCACAGTTTGAGCGGCGGGGCTTTGGGGTTGGTCGATGCGGTTGGGGGCGGGGATGGATGCTTCGTTTTTTCCTTCTTTGATGCTGTAATAGACATCGGAAAGGATGGGGTCGCTTACGCGCAGTGTGGATGTGCTGAGCTCCTGCAGGAATTGTGCGTCGGTGAGCTGTTTTTTCTCATACCGGTCCATGTAACTCCATGCCTGCAGCGCCTGTCTGATGGTCTCCAGGTAAACGCCGATATGTTCACGGAGCTCGGGCTGCGTCTGTCCCTGTGCAAGTTTGTTTTTGATGATTTCCAGAAGACGCCCATATGAATTCTCTGCTCCGGGAATGTCTCCGGCGGCGACGGCTTTGACGGTGAGATCGAATTCGATATGGGGAATGAGGTCGACACGGCCATACCATGCCTGGGTAAAGCGGAGTGCTGCTGTGATCCAGCCGGGATGTCCGCTGAGGGTCATCTGACGCATGGGGAGTGCGGCGGCGAGGTCACGAGGGGTGTTTTGTTTGAGGGCGGCTTGGGCTCGTTCTTTGAGTGCGGCGGTGTTTTCCTGTGCATCAGCGCTGGCGTTCTGCGTCGCCAGACGTGCCTGGTCGAGTGCGGTGATGATGGCGTCCCAGATAGAAACGCAGCGGTTTTGAACGCGGAGTTCGTTGAGCGATCCGGTGAGTAAGTCGCTGATGAGGGCTGCGTATTCGGAGGAAAGGGGCGGCAGTTCACTGTTGAAGGTGAAGGTGGAAAGCAGGGGCGTGAGTGCGGTGCGATTTTCTGTCTGGATCGGATAGGTCAGCTTTCCGCGATACTGGAGATCGGCCATTTTCTTTCCGTAAATGACTTCGGGCATCATCAGGCAGAATTTCCGGATGTCATCGGCAAGCAGTGCGGGTTCGGCGTTTGCCCGGGCAATGCCCCAGTCGATGAGCGTGATCCGGACCTGCCCGGCCTGCTTGATCCAGAAGAGATGCTCGAGGGGTTTGATATCGACATAGGCGATTTTGTTTTTGGCGCAGGTACGGAGGAGTTTAGCGAAGGGGAGGAGGATGGAGAGTCTGTCCGTGATGGATTCGGGAAGTTCGCGTTCTGCGTGTTCTCCGGGGGCGGCGGTCTGCAGCTGGATGAGGTTTTCTTCGGGTTTGAAGAGTTGGGAAAATTCGCTGTTGAATTTAGCGGGATCATCGGTAATGATGGTGGGAACGGGGATATATCCGAGACGTTTGATGGCGTCGGGTTCTGTGAGAACTTCATTTTTGAAGAGCTGGTTGACTTTGGGGAGGACGCGAAGTTCTCCGCCTCCGTTATCTTCGTTGGGGGTGATCTTCAGAAAGTAGCGTTCGTGGGTTTCGGGGTTTTCGAATTCATAGGCAAGGGTGGATCCGCCTTTTTTATTGAGGCCTGTGTATTTGAGCGGAATGGTTTTGGTTCTGTCATTGACGCTTGTGATGGTGTTTATCATTTGGTCGTAGTAGTGTTGATCCATGGTCTAATCCTCCGTGTCGACGAGATAGGTGAAGGTCTTTTGATAGGTGTCCAGCAGGATTGCGGTGCGTGGAAATCGTCCTGTTTTGATGCCTGCGCTGCCGGGGTTGATGCCGAAACGCTGTCGGGGGTCTCCGTATCGGATTGCGCGTCCCTGCATGTCGGGGGTGAAGAATTGCCACATGTTCTTCATGCTGGTGACTGAATAGGTGAAGAAACCGGGGGTGTGGGTGTGCCCGAAGAGGAAATGGGGCGTTTTGAGATTTTCCGGGTTCCCGAACAGGCCGCGGGTGACAATGTTCAAATCCCGCGGGAACAGGTAACATTCACAGGGGTGGGGCTGGTAGTCACTGTTGCGGTGGCAGGGATATGAGCAGCCGTGAAACATGGTGAATTCAGGGGTCCCGATTTCGGGAAGGATGCGGATGGTGTCGCGTGCGATCCAATCCAGCAAGGTTCTGTTTCCTCTTTGTGAAAGGAGTTCTCTCCGTTGGACAAGCTGATCTGTGTATTTCGCCTGGTATTTGCTGCGGGCGTCATGTTCGGGATGGATGAGCCAGTGCTCCCAATTGCCGCGAACTGCGGGGCCTTTGTATTTTTCAAGAATCTGAAAGGCGTTCAGAACCGGCTGTGTCAGCTCTTCTTCACCGGTAGCGTCATCCGAGTGCCCGAAGAGATCACCAAGCAGCCAGATATCATCAAAACTACCGGGTGTGTTTTGGGCAATACGAATAAAGCGGTTGAGGGCTCCGCAGTTTTCGTGTAAATCGGAGATGACGAGGTGACGGTGCTTCAGAGTGCCCGCCTTTCCTGCGCCATGTCTGCTGCGCGGTTTATGATGTGGGTGAGACTTTGGGTAATGATATCTGCGTCAATATAATTCTGTGCGGTGGGAACCATTGCGCGGACTGCTTTGCTGATGCTTTCTTCTGTTGGGGTCTGATTTTTCAGTGCTTTTTCGAGCGGGAACATCCGCTGGATAAGGGCTGATCCGAGACGCAGTCCACCGCGGATGGATGTTATTTTATTGTTTGCATCCAGGGTCAGCTGAACCGCCGCGGCTATGTTTGGTTCGGCTGGCTGTTCCCAACGGCCGTATTTGCTAAAGGCCGCGCCGCTGAACGGTCCTTTGGGAATTTGTACGGTAATGCGGGTGATCCATTCGTCATATTCCAGATCGTTTTTCCCGTCCTTGTCCCAAAACCTGTCGATAAGGAGTTCTCTGTAATCGCTGTCTGTTTTAATAGTGAGCTTGGCTCCGCTTGCGAGGAGTGCGGCGGCTGTGTCCCCGGGGTGAGGGTGAGCAAGATTGCCGCCAAGTGTGCCGCTGCCGCGTATTTCTTCCGTTCCCGCGTTCGCGGCCGCTTCTGCAAGAGCGGGGACAAGGGTCTGGATCAGTTTGTTTCCTGCCAGTGTCTTTAATGTCACCAGCGGTCCGATTTCGATGCGGCTGCCTTTTTGTTTGATGCTGTCAAGCCCTTCCAATGCGCTGATATCCACAAGATGCAGTTCTTCTTCTGGATCTTGCGGGAAGGTGGTTCCGCCGGCAGTGATCCGGCTGTTCGGCACGGCAAGCAGTGCGGATACTTCCTGTAATTTCTGTGCAGCTGTTCTTTCAATCGCCATTTAAATCAATCTCCTATATACCTACTTATATCATAACTCAAAATCAGCGAACGGCATAGCTTAAAAATATGAAATGAGCAACTTTTGCAATTCGCCTGGGATTGTCCTTTTATAGGACTGTCCCCGTTTCGATGTGATTTTAGCAGTGGGTACAGTCCCATAAAGGGACAGTCCCCATGTACTTTGTTCTGAATCGTACCTTTTTCTAAAAGTTTAATGTGATAAAGGTTATAATTTTCACCTGACATTTATCAGGAAGAATGAGATCCGCCAATGAAGTCAAAGAGATACTTTGCCGATTTTGTTTTATTCATCGCCTCAATGATCTGGGGGCTCGGCTATTATTTTCAAAAAGTCGGGAATGAAACTACAGCCCCATTAACATTCAATTTTCTGCGGTATGTTCTTGCGGCGCTGTTCCTGGCATTTGTTGCGCGTTTCAGATATCCCAAAGGGGAGGGACTGAAATATACGATTCTCTCCGGTGCAGTGATGGCAGTCGCGGGCAATATGCAGCAGATCGGGATGAAAACAGCCTCCATCGGCAACGCGAGCTTTATCACCGCGATTTATATTGTCCTTGTACCTTTCATGAGCGGGCTGTTTCTGCGCCGCAAGGTAAAAGCACATCACTATCTGGCCGCGCTGATTTCACTGGCCGGTCTTTACCTCATCACAACCGGTGGGAATGGTCTGGAACGGATTTCAAAAGGAGATGTGATCGTTTTTATCGGGTCGATTTTCTGGGCGCTGCAAATTCTCTGTGTTGATAAGGCTGTGGCACTATGCGATCCCGTTTCCTTCACCGCGGGGGAATTCCTGACTGCCGCGATTTTACAGGTGATCGTCTGGCTGACGTTAGGTCATCATGATCTTACCGGAATTTCCTCCAGCTGGCCGTATGCTCTGGCTTCTGCCATTCTGGTGCTGGGAATCGCTTTCCTCATGCAGTCATTTGGGCAAAAGAACACCGGCGAGACGGAAGCCTCTATTATCATGGGGCTGGAGTCCGTATTCGGTGCGCTTTTCGGTGCTATTCTTTACCGTGAACAATTCGGTGCAGTTCAGCTCATTGGTATGGTGCTCATCTTTGCTTCTGTCCTGCTTGTTGTCTTGAAGGAGTAGAACCTGCCTTGAGAAAAGTATCGCTCCTTTGATGCATCATTCAAAGCTGATGCAAAGCGTAAATTTTAGTGAAAAGTGATTCTGTGAAATCTAAATCACTAAAAAAGTGATTACCTGTATTTACTAAAAGTGATACAGCTTGACTCCATCGATTAAATCGTATTTATCTGAAGAAAATGAATAACCGGATATAGATATAAATCCGATTTTTTCAATATTCATGCTGCCTGCCAAATGGCGGACTTCGGATTCCTCTTTTGCACACAGTTCCCGGGTGATCGGTTCTTTATGATATTTTACTTCATAGAAAGAATAGCTGTCTCGATGTTTCAATACACAGTCAAATTCACCGTTTTTTCGTTCTGAAGGATTGTCATACCAATAAGTACCGATATTATATACGTTATTGATTTTTCCATCTTGAACCATGATTTGGAAATATTCTCTTGCGATCTCTTCGAAGCGATAACTGATAAAAGTTTCCAGTGTCGGCTGGATCATCAAATCATAAAATGCTGTTTCTCCAATTGTGCGGATAATGTCTCTATTTGAAAAAATGTAAGAGTAATAGAAACGTACGAGATTATCTGAGATGGAATAAAAGGTTTTTTTTCTGTCATCCGTTTTATTGATGGGATTATTCTTTGAAATAATATCCATCAGTATTAAATTTTTCAGTTGTTTATCCAATGCACCGGGGGTTTCTGATCTGACCTTTGCAGCGATTTCTGAATATCTTTTTTTTCCGTTTGATAAAGCGGATAGTATCATATTTGCCGGTCCAATTTTTGATAACTCAGATAATAAAATGTGCTCAAGATAAGATCGTATAGCGCTGTTAGGATTTAAGATCAGTCCGATAATATTGCTCCGCAGGTCTTTGTTCTGATCAATTTCAAAATTAACGAATGGACTTCCTCCAAATACAGCGTAAAAGGCCGGTTTTTCGTAAATTGATTTTGAATGATAGAACAGTGAAGCATCAAAATAATTAAAAGCGGTCAGGTGTATGACCAGTGAGAAACGGCCAAAAAGAGGATTTTCCTCTTCAAGAAGTTCTCTCATCATGCTGACGTAGGAGCCAAGAATAATCAGATGCAAATTTCCCTTCATTTGGTCAATGATCCGCTGGAATACAGAGTCCACATATTTTTTTTCTCGGGATGTTTTTAAATACGAATATTCATCAAGCACGATAATGATTTTCTCGTTGGTTGAATCGAGAAATTGAAACGCATCTTCGAAGCTTTCAAAATGAAGATATCGGTTATTAAAAACAGCCTTGATCCTGTTTTCAAAATGAGTAAGATTTTCTTCTAACGAGGCATTGATACACTCATAATAAATAGTTTTGCAGTTGTATGCCTGTAAAATGTTTGTTACGAGATAACTTTTTCCAACTCGTCGTTTACCGTAAATCAAAATCGCATTTTTGCTGTTTTGATCCAGAATATTTTGGATTTGTTGTTTTTCCTTTTGCCGACCAATAAACATTTCCGCCTCCTTTTAGTGAAATGTAATTCTGTGATATACAATTCACTAAAAATTATTATACACCAGCTTTTGACATTTATTGTGCCGCGGGGAATTTGAACAGAAGCAAATTTTGTTTTTATCCTGTAAGTTCACTGAAATTCATATTTGAAACTGAAAAATCCAATGTATAATGATACTAAGTCATTAAAAATAAGGGAGTTCATCATGGATATCAACGAGGTATTTGCCAAATGGCTGGAATATATTGCTGAGCAATATGCTGCAGATGCGCCGGACCTTCTTGAGGAATTAAAAACGCTCGATCCGGAAAAAGATTGGGAAGAGATTTATGACCGCTTTTACACCTATCTGGATTTCGGTACGGGCGGACTGCGCGGTGTATTGGGTGCGGGAACAAACCGCATGAACATATTTATTATCCGTAAAGTAACACAGGGGCTTTGCGACTATCTGCATTCCTCCGGTGATCCGCTTTCCGTTGCAATTGGCTATGACAGCCGCATCAAGAGCGATGTGTTTGCCCGGGAAGCAGCCTGTGTCTGTGCCGGCAACGGGATCACTGCCTATCTCTATCCCCGTCTTGTTCCAACTCCGGCTGTCAGCTGGGCAGTCCGTTATTACAAATGCGGTGCGGGTATCAACATCACCGCCAGCCACAATCCGTCGAAATATAACGGCTACAAAGTCTATGGTTCTGATGGCTGCCAGTTCCCGCCTGAAGGCGCAGCGAAAGTTCTTGCGGCAAGCCAAAAAACCGATGAGTTTTTCGATATCAGGAAAATGGAATATGACAAAGCCATTGAAGCGGGAATGATCAAAATTATCCCCGATAAATGTCTCGAAGATTTCGTTGATGCCGTTCTGGCACTCCGCCCGGGCAATGATGTTTCCCACCTCAAGCTGGTCTATACCCCGCTGAATGGCGCCGGTCTGGAATGTGTCAAAATGCTGCTGAGCAAGATGGGCGTGACCAACGTCACCGTCGTCCCGGAACAGGAAAAACCGGATGGACATTTCCCGACCTGCCCGTATCCGAACCCTGAAATCCGTGAAGCGATGGAACTGGGCTTGAAGCTCGTCCGTGAAAAAGATGCCGACCTCATGATCGGTACTGACCCGGACTGCGACCGCATGGGCGCTGCCTGCCCGGATGGCAAGGGCGACTACCGCCTCATCACCGGGAATGAAATGGGTGTTCTGCTTCTGGATTATATTTGCCGCTACCGCACGGAAAAAGGCACCATGCCGAAGGATCCGGTTGCCGTGACGACTATCGTTTCCACCGATATGGTCACCCCGATCGCGGAACAATATGGTGTGGAACTGCGCCGCACGCTCACCGGTTTCAAGTTTATCGGTGAACAAATCGCACTGTTGGAATCCGCCGGTCATCCGGAACGCTACATCTTCGGCTTCGAAGAGAGCTACGGTTACCTCTCCGGCCCGCACGTCCGTGACAAGGACGCTGTCAATGCCGTGATGCTGTGCGTAGAATGTGCCGCCTGGTACGCTTCTCAGGGGATGACCCTGCTGGATGCCATCAATAAGCTGTATGACAAGTATGGCTGGTTCCGCAACGAACAGATCAACAAGGCATTTGAAGGCGCTGAAGGTATGATCCAGATGGGTAAGGTGATGGACTCCTTGCGCAATGACCCGCCTGCTGAAATCGGCGGCGACAAGGTGACCGGCCGCATTGATTATAAGAATGACAACACCGGTCTGATCAAGTCCAACGTGTTGGAATTCCGCACGGAAAGCGGCGCGAAAGTGATCGCCCGTCCGTCCGGCACCGAACCGAAACTGAAATTGTATCTCTCCGTCAAGGGAACCGACGAAGCCGATTCTCTGCAGAAGATGGCTGCCCTCCGGGAAGCCGCCAACGCTCTGCTGACCAGCAGAATGTAGGTATAAGACACCTATCGTGGCAAAACTGATTTCTTACAGAGTGAGATTTATGTAAGCAGTTCTGTAAAAGGGATTAGCAACCTAAGAGAACTACTATAGAAAGAGGCTGTTTGTAATCAGAACAGCCTCTTTTTAATAGAAAGACACTGTTTATATCGTTATAGGTAGTTTCATTTGACATCATTCAATATTGTTGCAGAATATGATTCTGTTGTAAATATCATGTTTTTGGACTATACTCTTTTGTTAAGAGATAGTAATTGTATGTATTGAAAATTGATCGATACAATAGAATGAGGTAATTTGATGACAGCATACGAGTTAAAACGAAAAATAGCAGAACTTGAAGCACAATTGGCAGCCATTGAATCTGCTGATTCTGGTATCGAAATTATTATGTCTGAAGCAGAAAAGGAAAAACTGCATCAGGAAGATCTTCAGCGTATCAGAGGTTTTCGCCTGATCGATGATGATTTTATGAATGTATGTTTTGATGGATACATAGAGGGGGCAGAGCTTCTTCTCAGAATTATCCTGAATAAACCGGACATTCATGTTAGAAAAGTGACTACACAGAAGTTAATGAAAAATCTACTGGGCAGAGATATCTGGTTGGATATTGATGCGGATGATGATGATGGTACCGAATATAATGTTGAAATTCAGCGAGCGGATAGAGGAGCAGGATTTAAACGGGCAAGATATCATTCAAGTATTCTTGATGCGCATTTGCTTCATCCGAGAGATGATTTTAGTAAATTGCCGGAAACCTATGTGATTCTGATTACTGAAAATGATGTAATTGGTAAAGATGAGCCTTTATATATTGTTGAAAGGCGTATTATCAATATTGACGAGCCATTTGATGATGGGGAACATATCATCTATGTGAATGGTGCTGATAAAAATGCGTCTACTGCGCTTGGCCGATTGATGCATGATTTCTTTTGCACGGATGCTGATGATATGAATTACAAAGAACTGGCTGAAAAAGTACGTTATTTCAAGGAAGACGTGAAAGGAGTTTCCACTATGTGTAAAGTAATCGAAGAGATGAGAAATGAAACAGCTGAAAGGGAAAGAGTAACAATTGCTCAGAGTTTGCTTAGGATAGGAAAACTTTCCATGGATGAGATTGCAGCATCAGTTCAATTGTCTGTTGAAAGAATTCAGGAGATTGCTGCTCAAATAGCCTCAATATAACTGAAATAATCGTTTTGGTTATCCGTTAACTAACTGTTAAGGACAGTTCTGCTTATAAGGTGGAACTGTCTTTAATAAATAACCAAATAGTAAGTGTTTCTTTAAGATATATTACAGATTTCAATCAGAGATTTCAATCCTCAAATAGGCCAATACATAACTGTTTTCGTCACTGGTGTTCTCAATGATTTCAGTGACGGTTTCCTAATCCGGATTTGGTTCTATCTTGTATCCATTTTAGGATTGCGCATAGATAACACTTACCTATTTTCAAAAACAATCCGGCAGGGAGATGCGGGGATGAATGGCTGCGCCGTTCTTTTCGACCTCCAGCGGGCAGCCGCAGGTACAAATGTCACGGGTGCCGCAGCTCGCGCATAAAGCCGGCATATATTCCTTATAACGCAGGCGCCGGCAGAGCGGATGATTCCAGATCGATTCCCAGTCATCCGTCAGGATATTCCCCACCGGCTCATACCAGGACTGGCAGGGGAGCACACTGCCGTCCGGCTCAATGCACATGCTGTATTTTGCCGCCGAGCAGGATTTATATCCCACGCCGGAGGTTACCGGGTCAAAGTGGCAGTACTGGGTAGGCGTATACCACAGCAGGCGCTGACCGTTCCGTTCCGTGGCTGATTTTGCCGCATCCAGCAGCGTCTGCAATTGGTCGGTGTGGATCGCGCTGTCGACATTTTTCCCTTTTCCGGAATAAATCAGCGCATTCAATCCCATGGTCATGACGCCCAAACTGCTGAGAAAATCCGAAAGTTTATTGATCGCCTCTGGTGTGGCGTTATGGGTCAGCATGGTGGTATTAGTATTGATATGAATATGATGTTTGACCGCCATTTTGATGCCGGCCACAGTTTCTTCCCAGGCGCCTTTTGCCCCGACCATGGCATCGTGGATCTCCGGATCGACCGATTCCAGCGTCACCTGAACGTGATCCAGCGAGGCAGCCTTCAGTTTTTCCGTAAGGGACTCATTCCGCAGCAGCCGTCCGTTGGTGTTCAAACCGCTGACAATGCCGAGCTGATCGGCATAACTGACCAGATCAGCCAGATACGGCACGATGGTCGGTTCACCGCCGGTGAAAACCACATGCGGGATGGCGATTTTGTCCAGCACATCCAGTACCTGCTTCCACTGCTCAAAGCCCAACGCGTTCTTTCCCCGCCCGGGTTCATTGTAACAGTGAGCGCAGTTGTTGTTGCAGCCATAGGTGAGCGCCAGGTCCATCCGGTACGGTGCGCCGGGGATCCTGGAGAAGGGGGTAACCAGGTCAATGCCGCTTTCGCATAGTTCATCCGCTCCTGCCTTTCCCTCAACGATTGACTGCATCAGCGGTTTGAAGTTCTCAAAATCGTTTTTGGCCTGAAGCGCGGAGGGACCGAATCGGTTGCTGATGAGCCGCTTGACTTCCCGCTTGCTTTTCTGCGTGATCAGCAGCCAGGTGAAAAAGCAGGCGCTTTCATTCAGGTAAAAGGATTCATTCCCATTGAGCCAGAAGATCCCGTTCAGATCTTCTTCCACCCGCAGGTGCATCTTGAGACATCCGCCATCAGGGAAATCCACCATGTGTTTGTAAATTCCGGGTTTGAAATCATCTTCCTTCCGGTAAAAATATTTCAGATTCATTATCGACCTCCTCCCGTGCAGGCCAAGCCTCTGTTTGAGATTACATATTATTATAATGCCTTGTGATTCAGAGCAGGAGTTTCGCTTGTTCCCATATGTATCGATAAGTTATTGGCAAAGGATCCGACTTCATGATGCATTGATTTGTTAACACCAAATTAGCAGAAAATATAAAATACTGCTAATTAGGTGTTAACAAAACTTTTTCTTTGTTTATAATAAAAGTGCGGAATATATAAAAAAAATTAATTTACAGCTGTTTTGGCGTTTGGAGGAAATGTTATATTGGAATATTTACCGAATACGATGCATGCAGGAAGATCATATTCCCGAAATTGGCTGCTATCCAGACTGAGAAGGGAAAACCCGGAAGCATCTGAGGACGCCTTGGTATATAGTCTTCGAAAATTGTTGTCTGAGGGTAAAATCATTCGAATCGGCTGGAATCAATATGCGTGTGCTCAGGAAAAGAAAATATACCAACATGATTATTCTTCAGAAGCTGTTCAAGTGGCAGATTTTCTTTATGATAATTACACCGATTTAGATTTCCGTCTGTTTGAGCTGATTCAACTTAATGATTTCATGAACCATCTGATCGCGCATAATACGATTTTTGTATATGTGGAAAACGATATGTTGGATTTTGTTTTTGATTCTTTGATAAGGAAATACCCCGGCAGAACCATGCTCAAACCGAAAGCTGACGATTATTTCCGTTATCTTCAGGATAATGAAATCGTGGTTGGAAGACTCCCATCAGAGTCTCCCAAAGGTTTGGAAAAACCATGGCACAGCAGACTCGAAAAGATCCTAGTAGATATTTCAGTTGATAAACTTCTTACGCAGATCGTTCCACAGGGTGAATATGAAAGCATATTTCAAACTGCTTTTGAACAGTTCCTGCTGGATAAAAACACAATGATCCGTTATGCGAAAAGAAGAGGTGCGGCTGATAAATTCGAAAGCATATTAAATAAATACGCACCGAAAAGGCAGGACTTTTGAAGATGATCAGTAAAGAAAACTATAGTCCGGAACATATTAGACAATTGCAGCTGGAAAGCAAAAGGGATTCAGGGTTGATCGAGCGTTCATTATTTGCTTTCGGTTTGTTGGAAGCATTGGCAAAAGTGGGTCTTGACTTTATTTTTAAAGGTGGAACCAGTCTGATGCTGCTGCTCCCGAAACCGATGCGATTATCAACCGATATTGACATTGTTGTAAAACCCGGAACTGATATAGACGCATATATTCAGAAAGCGGCTGCAATTTTCCCATTTATTGATGGAGGCGAACAGAAACGTCAAAACCGAGGCAGGCTGGAAAAACGCCATTTCAAGTTTATCTATAATTCACCGGTCAGGATAATTCTTCCAGCAAAGCAGAACCATATTCTGCCCGGTGTTCACCGCCCTGTTCTGCAACAATAGATTTCCCAATCAGCCGATATGCTTCCACCATCGCTGAGGCACATCAGTCCCGGATTCGTGTGCATGGAATGGGGGAAATACGCTTGTGAGGAAAGGCGTGATTATCTGAGAAAGCACGCGAAGACAGTCCCCACAGATCTCAATTCAATGTATTTATTGCTTGAAACGCCGTATTTAAATGTTCGGATAATACGCAGTGCAGGTTTAAAAAATTGAATATTGACTTTTCCAGAAAAAATACTTATAAAATAGATGGGTGACGAAAATCGGCTCTATGCCGTGTGTTCGCTTCCAAATCAGTCGCGGGACCTATATCACCCATTATAGTATTCATTGTATTCATTGACTGCCGCTAATGAGGGCGGCTTCTTTTTTGTGTAATATTCACCGTAAGGCGTATGAATTGTATCAGGATTTGAAAGAACAATTTTGAGAGGAGATATATTTCTGATTTTTACTGTTCGGTTTATCGGGAATTGTCCGCAGCAGCAACCCGTTCTCAACTAATGGGGAAAGGATATTTTTACGAAAATACTCTCTGGATTTGATTTTACAAAACTGCTGCAATTCCTCTCTCGTTCTGGGTACACAACTGAATTGCAGCAGAGAATTCAACGATTCAGCGTTCAATTTTGCAATATCAACTTGCGCACTAACTTGCGCACTAACTTGCGCACTAACTTGCGCACTAACTTGCGCACCGGAACCAACTTTTATCATTGATCCGGTTGTAAGTGGAATAATAATTTCAAAAACATCACCTTCTATAAATTTTGGTTCTGCTCCGCTGTATAGTCTTGTGTATTTATAACTGTTGCGCATACCGGAACCAAGTTCATCCGCATATCCGATTTCTCTGAATATTTTCGATAACGGTGGGTTCTTTGAAAACGGTTTGAAAGTTTCAATATTCAATGCTCCTATGCCATGTGCTTTATTTCCATTTTCCATCAGAATGCGATCTTTTTCAATAATCATCTTTGCAATATAGCCATTACTGTAATCTCGATGTGCCAGGCTATTGGAGATTATTTCACGAAGAATTGCATCTCTTGCACTGATGCTTTGAATCCCATCCAAAACAAATATGTCATTTAGATGTTTCTGACCGAAATCAAACATACGATCATAGGAATCCAAAAGATTTGTCGGGTCAATTACATCACGGTCATCATAACGGTCAGTATTATAAACACGATAAATACAGTCAGTCTTATGATTAGCACATGCGGAAGCTATCATATTGTCTGTTCCAAAAAGCAGAACAGCTGCCAAAGTGATTCCGGTTCTATTCTGTTCATCTGTAAGTATCAGCCCGGATGTGCGGAGTAATTCTTCATTATCCATATTTTCCCAGGGATGGCGTTCACTACGGTTATCTCTTCTTTTCCTTGCAGCAGCCATACGTCGAGCTTTATCTATTAAATCATCTCGAAGATCTGATATTTTCCAGTATGGATAAACTCTATTCACATAATAAGTACTCTGTTTTCTTGCATAACATTGATAAACGAAATCAGATATATCTGTGATATCGATATCCGCGTCTCCATTGCGGTCATAGATTCGTCCCCGATGTCTGACTACTGTGGCACTGACAGGTATGTGAATGTGCAGAATGTGATATTGTCCCGGCTGCTCTTTTATCGTTTTTCTGTTTTTATCAATTCCGATATGTTTTCCGGGCGAGTCATAAATATATTCCGTTGCTGTCAAGTATAAAGGTGGAAAGAGTTTATCTTTGTTATTGGCCAGCGTAATAAAATTTGTTATCAGTTTTTAACAGCAGGAGGGATCAACGCCGGTGATTATACCGCTGTCATGCACACCAAGGAAGATATCTCCACCCTCACGATTTGAAAAGGAACATACTGTGTCAAACAGACTTCTCGGAAGATCACTCCATGATTCTTTATATTCAATCTGATAGTTTTCTCCTTGACGGATCATCGTCAGAAGTTTTTTCGGAAGTTCGGGTATTGCTGTCATTCTTCAGTTCCTTTTCGTGTCATAAATTATTTATATTTTATATTGAAAAATTCAGAAAAAAACAAATGATTCCCCGCCCAAAATTGCCCTTGCGAATTTTTCCCCGAATTCCGATTAATGTCCATGAAGGCAGGAGGACAGCCGTGTTTGTGGGGACAGTCCCATGAAGGGACAGTCCCCGGAAGGAGCCCGGACGGGACTCCGGTGGGTGCCGGAGTTACAACGCTTTGATCATCGGCATTAATGCCTCAATTTTTTCAACGATTCGCTGCTGTAGGGATAATCCGGGGACTGTCCCTTTATGGGACTGTCTCCTCAGATGTCAACATAGTGACCGCATTGTTTCAAACGCCGCATTTATTGCCTGAGTAATTCGTAATTGCTCAGATTTCGGAGGAACAGGAATCAGATAATTTGCGATGTAGTCTTTTCCTACACGCTGTTGACCTGCTGTTCCTGTAAAACATTCAACACCACCAGATATGAAAGCCTGTGTCTTACAGCAAAACAATATATATTCCATATTCAATTCGTTTGTTTCATCACGTAAAACATGTAATTCTGTTGTTCCTGCTCCATGTCCATTTGGTAAATCTGACATGACAGCGGATTTTCTATTTTGAAAACATGGCGTAATCTTTGCAATAACGACGTCTCTATTTCTGAAATGTGTAAACCCACTTTTTACATCTTTCCATTTTCGGCTTTCGAATGAATGATGATTGGAAAAACCATCTTCCAATAAAGGCATAGGCATAAAACCAACTATGGTATCATCTGGCAATTGGTTTCTTGGATTTACAGACAATAATGAAGATATTCGGCACCACTCCCAGGAATCGGGGATGTCGAAGGGGAGTTCGTCGGTGATGTTCACGGGATCTCGGCTGCCGATTTTTTCAAAAAAGGTACCGTCGGGGCCGCGGAAAATGGCTGAGGGATTCTTTTCCCGCTTGATTTTACCGGCTTTAATCAGTTCTTCCTTCTCAGCGCGGATCCGCTCCAGTAGCACGCCTGCCGGTTCCTCATTCGGGTCCTGCGGCACCAGCTTCCCCTGCACCGCCTGCTGAAGAATGGATTTCTTGAGCAGGATAGGAAAACTATTATTTAGTTTCTTTTCAATCATTTCAGCTGTCTCATATCGACTCAACGGCTCATTAAGTTCCTGTATTTTTGAAACAATTCTTACTTGTTCTCCATAAGGAGGGAGAGGAATCAGATAATTTGCTATAAAGTCTTTTCCAACACGCTGTTGTCCTGCTGTTCCCGTGAAACATTTAACACCTTCAGAAATGAAAGCTTGCGTCTTGCAGCAAAGCAATATATATTTCATTTTTAAATTATTTGTTTCATCACGTAAAACATGCAATTCTGTAGTTCCTGCCCCGAATCCATTTGGTAAATTTGCCATCACTGCGGACTTTCTGTTTTGAAAACATGGGGTAATTTTTGCTATAACAACATCTTCATTTCTAAAATGCGTAAATCCGCTTTTTACATCTTTCCACTTTCGATTTTCGAAAGAATGATGATTGGAAAATCCATCATCCAATAAAGACATAGGCATAAAACCAACTGTTATATCATCTGGTAACTGATTTCTTGGGTTTATAGATAATATTGAAGATATTCGACACCACTCCCAGGAATCCGGGATGTCGAAGGGGAGTTCATCGGTGATGTTGACGGGTTCCCGGCCGCTGATCTTCTCGTAAAAATTACCGTCGGGGCCGCGGAAAATGGCTGAGGGATTCTTTTCCCGCTTGATTTTACCGCTCCGGATCAGTTCTTCCTTTTCCGCGCGGATCCGCTCCAGCAGGACACTTGCCGGCTCATCCTCCGGGTCCTGCGGCACTAACTTCCCCGATACCGCCATCTGTAAAATCGAATTTTTCAGCTGCTGCGCGTTCATAAGATATCCTCCCGCTCCTCATATTTACGGCGCTGACGTTCGATATATGTTTCAAGTTCCTCAGCTGTTGGGAGCGTAAGCTGATATTTTGACGCAAAGAGCTGTTTTTTATCATTCAGGACAGAATATCTTGCGATGGCTTCATTTTTCTGAGAGCATAAAATAATACCAATCGTTGGATTGTCATCATCTCCTTTTTGTAATTCGTCAAAAATACGGATATAGGAGTCCATTTGTCCGATGTCCTGATGTGTTAATTTTCCGGTCTTTAAATCGATCAGAACAAAACATTTCAGAATGTAGTTATAAAAAACAAGATCGATATAGAAATGCTCTCCATCCAAATCAATATGTTTTTGTCTTGCTACGAAGGAAAAACCACGTCCAAGCTCAAGCAAAAAGTTTTGCAGTTCGCTGATCAGCGCATTTTCGAGATCCTTTTCATAAAAATCAGCATTTTGTTTTATGCCCAAAAACTCAAGAACATATGGATCTCGTATAATATCTTCCGGTGCCTTTG
>JAFPZX010000128.1 GCA_017417055.1 Anaerolineaceae bacterium | reverse complement strand
AGTCCCAATAGATACTGTTTTCTCATCTCGTGAAACCTTACACATTACTTTCAATCCTATTCAATCAGACTGTAAGCCTGTTTGATGTTGTTTTTCTTAAAGTACAGCGTGCGGTACATTCTCTGAACGATAGACAATCTTGTAAGATGGAGAGAAGGAAAAACTTCCATTTGTCTTGTAGTAACTGCGGAAGATCCGCTCTGCGGCAATATTAACTCCCGGTTCATCCGCACCGAAGATGATCACCAGGAATTGATTCCTCCCGTATCGGGTGACCACATCCACATTCCGGATAGCCCGTCGGATCGAGATCTCCATAGAAGTCATCGCTGCTTCCGATTCCTCAGGCGAAGGCTCCTGCTCGTCAGATGATTCCAACGTGATCATGATCAATGTGAAAGGATGAGCATAACGTTTTTCCAGGTTGGCAATATATTCATATAGCTTTGCGAACTGCCTGTATTCCACATCCAGAGCCCCTTTATAGCTTCCACTCTTATGGATCCCGTCAACAAGCCGATCCATATCCAGTGGTTCATTTCCTCCGATACCGGACTGATCCAAATAAAAACTCAGATCATTTTTCCCTTTCTGCTTTACAGAATAAAGAGCCTTGTCCGCCTTTCTGAAAACTTTAGTATAAGTATCGGAAGGAGTGCACATTACGAGCCCTGCGGAAAGAGATGCGGGTGCGGTCTCCGGGAAAGCGTTCTTTTTATGATTGAATTCATTCAGGATTTTCCTTACACGGATTTCCGCGTCTTCTTTTGTTACACCTTTCAGAAAGAGCAGAAACTCATCCCCACCCAACCTGCAGCAAATATTATTCCCGCAGTTTTCCCTCAGTGTATCGCCAACAAATCTGAGAGCCTTATCTCCGGCATCATGCCCACTGTTGTCATTAATTTTCTTAAGATTATCCAGATCAAAGAATACAAAGCAACCGTTTTCTTTCTTCATGATCTGTGCGATCGCGTTTTCTCCATCAGCCCTGTTTAGAATTCCGGTCGTGACATCAATGCTCTCCATCTCATTCTGAGAGGCAAAAGCTTCCATAACTTCCTGTAAAAGAGCGGAGGACGCTTCCATGTCTTCATTTTCTTCATTCGGGCCATTTTTCATGATATCATCCAATAATCCCTGATTCCACAAACTGATAAAAACATCCGTAAAATCGGGATCAAACTGTTTCCCTTTTCCGTCTATCATTTCCTGCCGGATACGCTCCGGTTCAATAGCTTTTCGATAAACGCGATCGGAGCTCATGGCGTCAAAAGCGTCTGCGATTGCAACAATACGTGCCTCTTCCGAAAGCTGCGTCCCGTTCAGTCCATGGGGATATCCTCTGCCATCATAGCGTTCATGATGGCTTTCCGCCACATCCGCGGCAGAACTGATCATGATTCGGTTCCGCAGAATCTCACTGCCAAGTGTGGTATGAGATTTAATAATGTTATATTCTACTTCAGTCAAGCGTCTGGGCTTATTAAGAATCGAATCGGGAATACCAATCTTGCCGATATCATGCAGCATCGCCGCATAGCGAAGTTCGTTCACCCGGCTCTGATTCCACCCCAGTGCTTCCGCGATCATTACTGAGTAGCGGCTGACACGAGTAGAATGTCCTTTGGTATAGGGATCTTTGGCATCAATCGCATGCGCAAGCGTCTGGATAGTCTCAAATGAAAGCTGTTCAATTTTTCGGCTTCTTTCTTCAGCAACTGCTGTCTGTTTGGCAACTTCTTCATTGAGTTTATCGGTATGATCGATCTCAAACAATACGCTCTTATGATACTGATACATGATGTATAGCACCAGAAGACCGTGAAAAAAAAAGAGGATCGGGAACCGGGACATGACAATCTCTGCATACCCCGGAGCAACAAAGGGTCTCAGCGGTCCGAGGAAGGCGGTGATGAAAAGGATTTCAAAATAAGCAGTGATGAAGATCCCCATTTTTATTGAGAACATATAGCTGACCGACAGCGGAACCAGCATTGTCCAGAGATAGGCAAAACCGTTCTTCACAAAGAGCACGTCATAGGTGAGTACAATAATAACCACTGTCATGGTTACAACGATAACACCTGTTCGGCTTTTGAATTTACTTGCCGAGATGTAAGACGCGAGACCGGCAAGGAAGATCATAAGCGGCGAGAGTGCAACAGTGTATTGCCGCTGGACCACATTGACCACTGTCATCACAAACCCAAGCAGCATGACAATGACGGATGTATTGGTCATGTTCTGCAAGTTCTTTTCCAGGCGTTCACCTACGAAAATACTGCGGTTCAATGTGTTTTTGATTTCTGCTATTTTTTCTCTCATTAGCCCTGCCGATGTAAAAAGACTGCACTGTACGCTGCGCAGCCGGGTTCTGAACAGTTACATTTTTCTTTATTACTTCTATACGAGTATATCAATCGTTTTTTACTCAATATAATTTGTAAGTATATCATATTTTATTTCTTGCTAATTACTTCTTACTATTTACTTCCAATTTCTTATTTCATTAAGTTGTATAATAGAAGCCATGGAAAAAGAACGACTTATTAATCCTGCCGCGAGCGGTGGGGATGACCGGGTGGATCAGGCTCTGCGTCCAAAGCGATTGTCTGAAGTAACCGGGCAGGATCAGGTCCGGGAAAATTTAGCGATCCTGCTTTCTGCCGCACAAAAACGCGGAGAACCACTGGATCACGTGCTGTTTTACGGTCCTCCGGGACTTGGCAAAACCACCCTGGCTCACGTGATGGCCAACGAAATGGAAGTCAGCATCAAGATCACAGCCGGTCCTGCGATTGAAAAGGCCGGTGACCTGGCTGCCATCCTTTCCAACCTGCATGAAGGAGATATCCTGTTTATTGACGAGATCCATCGGCTGGGACGCGCGATTGAAGAAATTCTGTATCCGGCCATGGAAGACTGCGTCCTGGATATCATGGTCGGAAAGGGACCGACAGCCCGCTCGATCCGTCTCAAACTGCCGCGTTTCACCGTGATCGGCGCGACAACCCGGCTTTCACTGCTCAGCGCACCGCTGCGTGCCCGATTCGGTGCGGTTTACCGTCTGAATTATTATGATCTGCCTGCCATGGAGCAGATCATTGCCCGTGCCGCACAAAAGATGAACACGCCCTATGAACCGGACGGCATCCGTGAAGTAGCGATCCGTTCCCGCGGTACGCCGCGTATCGGACTGCGTCTGCTGCGCCGCGTACGGGATTATGCGCTTGTCCGGGGAGATGGCTCCATCACCCGGAATACTGCTGTGCAGGCGCTGAACCTGCTGGATATTGACGCACTCGGGCTGGATGAAGTGGACCGCAAGGTGCTGGATACTATTATCGACAAGTATAATGGCGGACCGGTAGGGCTGAACACTATTGCTGCCTCCATCAGTGAGGAATCCGACACGATCATGGATGTGGTCGAACCGTATTTGCTGCAGCTGGGACTTATTGACCGCACACCGCAAGGCCGTACCGCGACCCGCAAGGCTTATGAGCATCTGGGCCGCGTTTATCCCGATAAAAACACCGACCCTCAGCTGTTTTAGGGGATAGGATATAGTAGATAGGCAATAGGATATAGGCAATAGGCATTAGTGAATGAGTTGAAATTTTCCGCTGCTGACCGCCAGCTGCTATCCACCAACTACCAACTACTAACTAATAACCACTAACTAATAACATGAAAACTATTGATTTTGACTATGAATTACCGCAGGAGCGGATCGCACAAACACCGGCAGAACCGAGAGATTCATCCCGGCTGCTGGTCTATAACCGGGCTACCGGGGAACGGGAACACCGCATTTTTCATGACTTGCCGCAGTATCTCCGCAAAGGGGATTTGCTGGTGATCAATCAAACAAAGGTGATCCCCGCCCGCATTTTCGGAAAAAAGGATGAAACCGGCGGGAGCGTGGAAGTGCTGCTCCTTCGCCGTGTGGAAGAGAACCTTTGGGAGACACTGGTCGGCGGAAAGCGGCTATTTACCGGGAAAAAAATCATCTTCTCTGAAGATCTTTCCGCTGAAATTGTGGATCAGTATGAGGGATCCCGCCGGTTGCTGCGCTTTACCGGTGACCTGGATGCCTTTGTGATCAGCACCGGACAGATGCCGCTGCCGCCTTATATCCATACCCGTCTGGAAGATCCGAACCGATACCAGACGGTTTACGCAAAGGAAACCGGATCAGCCGCGGCACCGACCGCCGGACTGCATTTCACTGAACGTCTGATGGATGAATTACGTGGAATGGGTGTCCGTTTCGCGGGGGTAACGCTCCACGTCGGATTGGATACATTCGCCCCCGTCACAGAGGATGATCCGGAAGAACACCATATTCACACAGAGTGGTGTGAGGTCACAAAACAGACAGCCGACCTCATCAATGAAACCGTGCGGAACGGCGGCCGGGTGATATCTGTAGGCACCACAAGTGCCCGCACACTGGAGACTGCCGCGCAGGCTGCCATCCGGGAAGGATCACCGGACCGGGTGATTCCCTTCTGCGGACAGACCAATATTTTTATTTTGCCGGGTTACGAATTCAAGGGAATTGATGCCATTATTACCAACTTCCATCTGCCGAAATCCACGCTGATCATGATGATCAGTGCCTTTGCCGGCCGGGAAAACGTCCTCTCCCTTTACAAAGAAGCCATAGCGATGAACTACCGCTTTTTCTCCTTCGGCGACGCAATGCTGATCGTTTAAAAGTAAGATGTAAGAAGAGTTCCCAGTGGTCAGTGATCAGTAGGCAGTATCCTGTATCCAGTGACTACTGGTTAGTGATCGTCAGACACCACATTTTCTAAAACTTGACATTTGCAACCTGAGACCTTACTACTTACTACTTACTTCTTACTCCCTACTCCTGCCTGTATCTCGGCAGCAGGTTTTCGTAGGCTTCCTTCATGATGTTATGATCCAAAACAAGAATCACGTAATCTTCTGTTCGTGAATTCCGCGTGTCTTCCTGCGTACAGGTATATATCTCGGAAGCTGCCTGTGCTTCGGGCATGTTTGGATCATATTGATCTTCCTGAAGAGCAAGAAAATAACGATCACATCCCGGTTGATCATCATACCACGCCACATCGCTGTTGAACGGATTCAGGTAAACGTGGTCCTCATCCCAGGAAACCATCCGCGGATGCAGTGTGTCATCTGACAGAACAGTGATACTGTTTGACAGCCAGTAACTTGTGATAAAGCCATAATCAAGATCATGAGCTTTCAATGTGTTATACAAACCGTCTTCCGCAAACCAGATTTTTTTATCATACGATAAGCGGAGAACAGAGAGCGCGTTAGAGAATGAATGGACACACAACACCAGTCCGCAAAGCAATGCCAGCCCGGTGGAAAGAGCCCTTTCCTCTTTTTCCATTATAGATTGACCGAATACAATCAAAACCACCACTTCACAGGCAAAAACCAATGGAAGCAGACGCCAGTCTACATCGGAAATTTTTCCAAAAACAAAGAAAAACAGAAATGCGCCGAACATCGCCCAGGCCGAAAAGATAAAGATCCGATCGGCAGTGTTTTTGATCAGCTTATACCGCGAAAAAGACAGCAGAAGACCAGCCAGCATTACCAAAGCAATCAGAGACTTAAATATCGTCTTTATCCAGACAGCTGAAAAGGAGTCAAGATTTTTCTCGGGAAGCTGGTAAAATAAAGAGATCCAGCGCACCGGGAACAACCTGAAATTCTCGGACCAACTCTCGGGAGGGACAATAACCGAATATGAGTCAGAATAGTTGGTGTTCAATGTTTTTGAGAAAAGAAAGCCGGAACAGGCAGCAGCTGCAATGAAAAAAAGAACCACCGGCAGCTTCTTATTCCCGGAAAGAAAATATTCAATCAAACAGCCGGCCAGCAGCGGCATGGTGACAAACAGCATCTCCACCGTACCGTTTGCAGAGCACATATAGAGAAAAAGCGTGAAGAATACAGCCGGAAGAATTCCTTTCTTAAATGATTCTGCCTTCAGGATCTTCCTCAGAAAGATGAAAACCAGCAGCAGATAAAACACAGCCAGGCTGTAATGGATCACATGACCGTAAAAAATCTCGCGGGTCTTTTTGGTGGCACAAACAGCCAGCAGCATCACAGCGGTATCCAGAAAAGCTGTTTTCTTCGTGGTTTCCAGGGATCGGAAGAAAAAAATCTGCACCAGCGTAAAGAGGATCGTAAACAGACACATCCCGGAACGCAGTGCTGTCATACCGAGTCCGAATAATTTCAGAAACGGCAAAAACAGCCACTGTCCGCCGAATGCCAGCCTATAGGCGTAATCAAAGGTTGGCTTGAACAGTTTTCCGCTTTCGAGGGTAGCCTGTGCCCACAGCAGTGTATCCGTACAATCCGACTGGAATTCCGTTATGAACACATTGCTCCAGATATAATACTGGACAATGCCGAACGCCCCTGCCAGTATTATGAATGAAAGCATTTTAATCAGCGTACTGTCTCTTTTCAAACTATCCTCTTTGTAGTTGTTAGTTGTTAGTTATAAACCTTTGGCTGCCAGCTGCCAGCCTCAAACCATCCACACTCATCAGCCACCAATCACCGGTCACCATACACCAGCTACTACACATCAGCAACCATCCACCGGTCACCAGCCACTGGCCACTAACACCTGACACCTGAACCCTGACACCTACTTCCTGCTGTTGTAATCGCCGCGGATGACCCATTTGTAGGTTGTCAGTTCACGCAGTGCCATCGGGCCGCGGGCATGCAGCGGCTGTGTGGAAATGGCAATTTCCGCACCCAGTCCCAGTTCAGACCCATCCGTGAAACGGGTGGAACAATTTACATAAACCGCGGCGGAATTGACCTGTGCGACAAAGGCATTGGCATTGTCTTCATCCTCGGTCAGAATACTGTCCGAATGACCGGTCCCGTGCTGCTGAATATGCGCGATAGCTTCCGCAAGATCGTCCACGACCTTGACGTTCAGGCGCAGGCTGAGCCATTCCTTGTCATAATCTTCATCGCGGACCGGTTCAAAAAACTCAGAGCGGACATGCGCACGTTTCAAAATTTCCAGCGCCCGTGGGTCGGCGCACATCACAACCCCATCGGAGGCCAGATATTCACAGAGATCGGGAATCGCGGCATCGGCGATGTTCTGATGGACCAGCAGCGTCTCCAACGCATTGCAGACGGTTGGACGCTGCACCTTCGCATTGCGGATCACATCAAAAGATTGGAACATATCCGCGGTCTCATCCAGGAAAATATGACAGACGCCGATCCCGCCGGTAATGACAGGAATGCGGCTGTTCTTGCGGCAGAACTCGTGCAGTCCGGCGCCGCCGCGCGGGATGAGCATGTCTACGTACTGATCCATAGCCAAGAGCTCACCGACCAGCGCACGGTCAGGAGAAAGAATACACTGAACGCAATCTTCCGGGAATCCAACAGTCTGCAGTGCCTCTTTCACAGCTGCCATCAAAGCCTCATTCGTTCGGATGGTTTCCTTTCCGCCGCGCAGGATCGCAGCGTTGCCGGATTTTACCAAAAGCGATGCGGAGTCAATGGTCACATTCGGACGGGACTCATAAATAACAGCTACAACGCCCAGGGGAGTGCGTTCTTTATGGATCTTCAGTCCGTCTTTGTGAGACATTTCGTCAAAACATTCACCCACAGGATCCGGAAGTTCGGCGACATGGCGGACGTCACGGATGATCCCGTCAATTCTGGCGTCATTGAGCAGCAGCCGGTCCCGCATGGCCGGTGTCAAAGACGAAGCCTCATCATAATCCATCTGATTTGCTGCAAGGATCGACACTCGATTCGCGTCCAGCGAATCCGCCAGCTTCAGTAAAAATTCATTTTTGCGGTTTGTCGACGTGTTCATTAAGAATCGGGAAGCTTCCCGAGCGGCATTACCCATTTCCAGAATTGTTTTCATATCCGGATCCTTCCTCTGTACAACTTCAATTGAGAATCATAAAATCGTGATGAATCACTTCATCACCGTAAGTATACCCGAGAATCGTCTCGATTTGGCTGGCCTGGCAGCCATTCAGCACTCTCAGATTTTCTGCGCTGTAGTTGGTAACGCCCACACCCACTTCATGCTGATTGAGATCCATAATGCGGATCGTGTCACCGCGGGCAAATGCTCCGGTGAAAGCCTTGATCCCGGCAGGAAGCAAGCTTTTCCCGTTTTGCAGTGCTTTTGCCGCGCCTTCATCGATGATAACGGCACTGTCTCCGGCATGGAAATCAGCCAGGATAAAGCGTTTGCGGCTTTCCAGAACCGTATTCACCGGCTTGAAAAGCGTACCGAGTTCCTGCCCTTCCGCCGCTTTGATGATGATATCCGGCTCCTGACCGTTCACGATCAGCACAGCAGTACCCATACGCCGGGCAATATCTGCAGCATGGACTTTTGTCGCCATACCGCCGGTACCCAGGCCGCTGATGCTTCCACCGGCTGCTTCCCTCACATATTCTGGAATTTCCGGCGTATCAACAACCCGGATCAATTCAGCATTGGCATCTTTATTCGGGTCTGCTGTATAAAGTCCGTCCTGATCTGTGACTAGAATCAGCAGATTCGCCCCGATCAATCCGGAAACCAGCGCGGATAAGGTATCATTGTCGCCCAGCTTCATTTCATTGATAGCAATCGCGTCATTTTCATTGATGATCGGAATCACCTTTTGATCCAAAAGCGCATTGAGCGTATTACGGGCATTCAGATAGTGAGCCCGTTCCGCAAAGTCACTGCGTGTCAACAGGATTTCCGCGGCATTATGTCCATACATCCGAAGGATCTTATTATACACAGCCATCAGCCGCGGCTGTCCAACCGCAAACAACATTTGTTTTTTGGGAATATGTTTGGAGAGATGAGGAAAATTCAGCGCATCCCGTCCGACAGCTACGGCGCCCGAAGAAACGAGCGTGACAGAAACACCCAGGTCACATAAAACAGAAAGCTGCCGCATAAGGTCAATCAAGCCGGGATAATCGATGCTGCTGGTTTTCCCGGTTATTGTTGAAGTACCGATTTTGACAACAATTTTTTGATAAGGCATTGACATTTCAGGTTCCTCTATAAAAAAGCCCTGTTAAAAAAGGGCGCCCTTTTTGCCAGGGCGCCCCGGATTGGAGTTGGTATATAATTATGCCTATCCGATTTTGTTGTTTAAAGTGCGGTTGATGATATCATCCTGTTCCGCATTAGTAGACTTTTTCTTCTTTTCATCAGAACCCTTGCGGCTCTTTGCCTTTTCCATCGCTGAGCGCCAGGCAATTTCCATTGCGGTCGGTTCTTCTTCATCAGAAGATTCGTCAGTGAAAATAAAGTTGCTGACATTTTCATTCAATTCTTCGCGTTTCTTGGCGCTGCGTTTTGCGGAGCGTTTTTCCCGAGGTTCACGCGGTTCGGAATTGAATTTACCTTCTTTAAGCTGCTGGGCACGTGCGCTCATCGGACGCGGAGCTGTCGGTTTAGCTTCTTCTTCGGCTTCGGTTTCTTCTTTAGCTTCCGGTTCCGGCTGCAGGGCTTTCATGCTCAGTTTGATCTGCTTTTTGCGTTTGTTGACATCCAGAACCATGGCTTCCACTTCATCACCTTCTTTGAGAATATCAGAAGGCTGACGGACATAGCTGTGAGCCATTTCACTGATGTGAACCAGGCCGGGGCGTTCTGCACCGATTTCTACGAATGCACCGAACTTTTCCAGTTTCGTCACGATTCCTTTGACAACCATATCTTTTTTGATCTCGCGCCATTCATAAGCCAGCGGCTTGATCATTGTAACTTGAACGAGTCCATCTTTGACACGCTTCACATAGACATCGATTTCATCACCGACGTTCAGCAGTTCAGCGGTATTGTTGCAATTTTCCTTCCCTTCAGGGCGAATAATTTCAGAAATATGAAGGACTGCGGGTTTGTCTTTGCCAATATCGACCAGAGCACCGGGAGCACCGACTTTTGTGACCTTCCCTTTGATCTGTTCTTTCAAGGTAACACCAAACTGCTGGGCTTCATCGGCAACTGTTTTTTCAACTTTTTCAACAGTTTCTTCAGCCTCATTCATGATGGCTTCCACCTTGTTTTCAATGTTTTCAACTACCTGATTAACTTCTTCCATTTTTTATAACCATTTCTCCAATCAAGATTTTTTCACAAAATCAAATTATACTTGCTTTTTCAAAAAAATGCAAAAAATAATGAAAAGTCATGAAAAATTACTGACATTTTTGTGACTTTTCATAGTTTTCTCTCAAAAATACAGTAATTTTATGGACAAAAACCTTGGAAACCACTGATTATTCAGGGACAAGGGAGAAACGTCTCGCTGTCCCAAATGATCAGTGGGTTCCTTTTTATTCTTCCGGCTTGCTCTCATTGCTTTGCGGAAGGGTCCCGTTCAAAAAGGCAATTGCCGCATCCAACTGCGGATCGACACCATTTTCAAAGTCCTCCCGCGTGTAATCAACTTCAATATCCGGTTTGATCCCGACACCATGGATCAGTGTTCCGTCAGGCATATACCAGCGGGCAATGGTGACACTGACCGCACCGCCGTTGGATAAGGAAGGCTGGATTTGAACCGATCCTTTTCCGTAAGAAGTTTTGCCAATAATAGTTGCCCGGTCATGAACCAGCAGCGCACCGGTAACAATTTCCGAAGCAGAGGCGGAATTCTCGTTGATCAGAACTACCATCGGGATATCAAGTGCACGTCCGCCGCCTCGTTCTGTTTTATATATTGTTTCTTTCCCGTCCCCATCTTTTTCGATCAGGACCGTGGTATTCAGCGGGAGAAACTCACTTGCAGTTTCAATTGCAGTGGTCAGCCATCCGCCGCCATTGTCGCGTAAGTCAAAAATCAGTCCTTTGGGATTATTCTTCATGAGCTCATCCAGCGCATTCCGCAATTCCTGCGTTGTCTTGTCACCGAACTGGTCCATGGAAATATAGGCGATGCCATCTTCAAGCATTTTCCCCTCAACCGAAGCAGTTTCGATCCTGCGGCGAACAATATCCACATCAAAAGGTTCATCTTCTCCGCGCCGGATCGTCAGCGTCACACTGGTACCTTCCGGTCCGCGGATATCCTGCAAAACCACATTCGGATCTATTCCGGTTACATCTTTTCCATTCAGCGCGATTACCAGGTCACCGGGAAGAAGGCCGGCTTCTTCCGCCGGACTTCCCGACATCGTTGAATTGATTTTGACATATTCTCCGGTCACATCAACATAAGCGCCGATTCCCTGATAATTTCCGGCGGCAGATTCAACCTCTGCCTGATATTCATCCGGGTTTGCGTAACGAGTGTGCGGGTCGCCCAATGCGGAAATCATCCCGCGAATAGCGCCTTCCATCATGGCATTTTCATCCAGCGGCTGGTCCACGAAATAAAGATGCAGCAAATCCCAGCTCTCCCAAAACGGAGCAAACAAGTTATCAACTTCTTCGCTTTCAGAAGTTTTTTCACCGGCTGCTGCCAGCATAAAATCAGCGCTCCGAGTATAATCTCTCAAGTCCTCTGCTGTCTGCTGAATATCACCCAGGCTTTGAATAATAACACCCGCACTGACACCGGTAATAAAAATACAGACAATCAGAACAATTCCTGCCACAATTCGAATTGTTTTTAAATTCATAATTGAATCATCCTTCCGTTCGAAATTGAGGGATCGTCAGGATATCCCGGATACTGGGGATCCAGGCGTCAGCGAAAGGATCCGGCGGAAATTCCGTTCCAACCTGAACAGAGAAAAATCCCTCTTTATGTCCTGCTGCCACATTCCGGGGCTGATCATCCAGAAACACACAGCGGGAGACATCACTCTCCGCTGTAATCTGCAGCGCTCTCCGAAAAGCCTTTTCTGAGGGCTTGGGTGCAGGAAACACATCAACAGCATCAATGATACCATCAAAACATTCCAAAATACCCAAAGCTTTCAAAACGCGGACAGCATAAAAACGGTAGCTTGTGGTTAAAATATATTTTCTTCCGGAAAGCAGAAAAAGATTCTCACGAAGAACAGGATCCGGTTTTACATATTCCCGCACATCAAAATCATGACAAAATTTCAGGGATGCGTAATAATCTGAATTGTACTCAACCGCAAGGCCGGGAAGCGTTCCGCCATACCGGAGAAACAAATCATGACGAAATGTTGCCACATCATCTTTTTTCCCCGGAACAACCCTCAGGATCCATTCATCGATCAAAGAATTGATGCGGTCCACCATCCCGCAGCGGTTGTCATAAAGCGTACCGTCAAGGTCAAAAAAATAAGCCTCATAAGCCATTGATTAGCTCCGATAAAAATTGGCTTCTGTAAATCGTGACCTCGCATAAAGCATCAGAAATAAGGTTGTTGCAATGCCACAGGAAAGAATGAATCCCAAAGACTGCCAGAATCCCCGACTTAGATACGTTATATATCTTTTTTGCCGCATCAACACATTAAGAAGCGGATATATAATCACCCAACACACAAAAGTAGCAATAATCTGAATTTTAAAAAATCGATAGATAAGTTTCCGTCCAAAATATTCATTTCCGAGATCGATGCTTTTCATCATATATCCGATGGATAAACAATTCAGGAAAGGACATATAATCACAACCCAGTTGATGATGCTCTGCCCGTGTTGAATTTGCAATATTAAACTGCCGATTGCGATACCGATTCCGCCAATCCATGGATCAATGACAATTGAAATAAATACCATAAAAGGATGTGCTATGGAAATATGGATCGGGGTTCCCGGCGTTTTTGTGCTGAAATATCTCTCAAGCAGATAATATATGACCGCAAACACCACAATCAAAAGAAATTTTTTCAGAAATTCACGCATGATTAAATACGCTGTCCGGGCATAAGGAGTCTGTAACCCTTACCGCGGATCGTCTGTAAAAGCTTCGGATGTTTTGGGTCAGATTCAATGGCTTCCCTCAGCCAGCGGATATGCACATCCAGTGTCCGCATATCATCCACATTTTCAGTTTTCCAAACCTCACGGTATAAATCTTCCCGAGGAACAATTTCGCCCTGATTTTCAATCAGCATTTCCAGCAATGCGGATACCCGGGGAGTCAGTGCAAAGGAATTCCCGTGAGCGAAAACAATTTGCAGTTCCGGGTCAAATTTTATCGAACCCGCATCTACGATACTTTCCCGTTCACTGTCCGCGAGGATCACATTGATACGGTTCATCAGTTTATGCAGGGTGAAGGGATGAGTCAGTACGATGTCCGCATCCGTGGAAAGTTTACTTTTGTCATAGCTTTCATCCACAATCAGGATCACATGAAGCTTCGGAAACTTTTTCTTCAAAGAGCTGATGATCTGTTTCCCGCTGGTGTGCAGCGAAGCAGCGTCAAGCACCGCGATATCCGCGGGATGTTCATTCATCTTAGCAATCGCGTTCACGCCATTCCGTGCAAGGTCTACATCATATCCTTTCGACTGCAAACTGAAAAAGAATGACGGATGTTCTGTTTGTTTTCCTTCAATGAGGATGATTCGTTTTTTTGCCGCTGCCAACTTTCAACTCCATTTTATTATTTTAAATTTTATTAAGAATCCTTGCCTCAAACCCCTGATTTTCGGCTAATTAATAATGTTGCAATAATCATGCCAAAAATATGTTCCTTAAAAAATGTTAATCCTGAATTTAAAATTTACGAGGAAATTTTATGTTTTAAGGTTGAAATACAGCAAAAAGATTAAAAAAAACCACCTCAATGTACGGTGAGTTTCTCATGGGTTCGACAAAAAATACATCCGGATTAATAAACATTCATATTTTCACGCACCACATGGGAGCTGGCACCCTGTACTGCGAAACCGATATATGCGTACCTGCAAAAGGCCCTGCTCCGTGAAATATGTGCTGCACTCGATTTAAATGCGGAGCAGGAGCTGTGTCGCCATGGACATTTTACTATTCTGTCATGTCAATTTTCTTGATATGATCTTCCGGTTTCAGATGCAGACCACTGTGCGGCGGCATGATCATCATCACCAGTCCGATTCCTATAACCATTTCGCCGATCTCGACACCCAGCGCCTGCAGCTTTCCAAAAAAGACCAATCCGGTCACCGGATGGGAACCGAATCCGAATACGTCAGCCATCCCGGAAAACAGGGCGATCAACCAGCCTGTCGCTACCAGTCGGATTCCAAAATCAGCGGTGATTGTCGTGTATCCCTTCGGCCAAAAGCTCATCAGACAAAAATAACCGCTGAGGGCAATCACACCGATCCCAACCAGAAACGTTGCTGTCTGAGCAAACCCAATGACAGGACTGCGGTCCATGCCGAAAAATTCCGGTTTCGCTCCCAGCACCACCATCAGAAAACCCAAAAAGGTGCCGAGCAAGCCAACCTGAATCCGACTTCTTGGATAAAGTACAGGAATTTCCTCAGCAGGAGCTTCCACATTATTGATAACATCTGTGTTTTCACTCATTTCAATGCCCTTTCCAGAATACGCTGCCAGTTTTTGTGAAAAATATTCTCAATATCCTCTTCCTGATAACCGCGTCGTTCCAGGACGCCTGCAAGCTTCTGCAGGTCGGAAATATCATTCATCTCATAGGGAATTTCAGGATAGCCAAATCCGCCGTCAAAATCCGTCCCAATTGCGGCGGTGCGGGAGTGACCGGCCAGCTGGCAGATGTGGTCAATATGGTCCGCCAGTGTATCCAGTGTCACCACGTTCCGGGGAGTGGATACACCCTTCCATTTTGTCGAAAGGAAAAAGTTAAAGGGAACCACACCCATCACTCCGTCATGTTCAATCAGCATGCGGATCGTTTCGTCGTTAAAGTGCCGTTCGATCGGGAAATCATCACCGAGCAGCGCATTGCAGTTCGCATGGGAGGCTGCCACGACTCCGTCATAGTAATCCAGGGAATCCATCGCGCTGTGGTTTTTCATGTGGGAAACGTCAAGTATAAATCCCAGATCGGACATTTTCCGCAGCAGCGTCTTCCCGTCATCAGTCAGCGCGTCTTTGAAGTCACGGCTTTTTGTCCCCGCGCACCAGCGTCCGCCTGCCCAGACCGGCCCAATCATTCGGATCCCGCGCTCATAATACAGCGCAAGGTCGTCAAAACTGCGCAGATATTCACAGCCTTCCATCAGTCCAAACAGTCCCACCGGATGTTCACTGTCGGGCTGGTCCGTCCAGTTCCGTACCACCTCATCATAATCCGAACGAGTGAGCACACGGCGGAACAGATCGGGATGATCGCCTGCAATCCGGTCATAATAATCGAGCTGTGCACAGGCAGCCGCGTGAAAATCATCATTGGTCTGATAAGTCGTCTCCCGGTTCTTGTGCCCTTCATTCGCGCATTCCGGCGGCTCCATAAAGATCGTGCCGAATACGATCCCGACCCGGCCTTCCTGCAGTTCCGGCCAGCCGATGGTACAGCCGAATTCTTCCGGACCGTTATAATATTTCCGGTTATCCACGGCCGAGCGCGTATAATCAAATTTTCCGTACAGGCTCTCATAAGCCAGGTCTTCGTGCGAATCAATGATAAAAGGTGTCTTCATATACTTCATTATATCATTTCATGAATTGTTTTTTTCTTTATATGGAACCAGAAACTGCCTTTTTTAAATCTTTTACACTATGAAAAACCAGTAAATCAGACCGCGAAAGCGTTCCGTATAAGTATGGTGAGTATGCCTGATATGGCCCAAAATCCCCTGATTCATCAACAAATATACTAAGATTACTCATTGCCGTTATAAAGGAAAATGGCGGACAGCTGTTCCCCTAATAGGTTGAACCTGGGTCAATAAGACCAGCTCAAATTGATTTACATAATATATTAATACGCCATTTTTTTTCATTTTGTCAAGTACCAATTTAAAAATCCTCACCGGGTTTTCCTTGCTCCCCTGACGTTTTTCAAATCGGTCAGGTCGATTTCCGGATTGGTGTTGTACATCGGAACGTCAAACATTTGGACGACGGTGCAGAAATTTGCGTCCACCAGACGGCTTCGGATATTCGGATCTACCTCCTTAACCGGCTTGAGCAGTGTGATCACCGTCGGCATCTGTGCCTGATAGCGGTAATTCAGAATTTGGTACATTTTCTCTCTGGCCCAGGGCGTCGCGTTCATCGTATCCAGATAATTCAAGATCAGCAGCGGCGCACCGCGGACCTGATCAAACACATTATCATAAGTCGTGGTGGAATTCGGACTAAAAGTCGCCCTCAGGTGGTCCAGCAAGTCAGAAGCAGTCACAAAAATCGGATTATCCATGCGCTGTTTGCGGTAATTGCCAATTGCCGCGGCCAGATGGGTCTTCCCGATTCCGCTCGGCCCGGCAAGAACCAGCCAGCCGGAAGGATTTTGTGCAAAATCCAACGCTTCGGTATAAGCCCGCGCCAGCTGTGCGGCTGCCCGGTCGCTGAGATGTTCTGAACGGCGGGAGTCGAAATTCTCAAAACCACGGTTATAAAGCAAGTGCAGGATGGAAATATCGTCATCTATTCCCGAACCGGAAAGCGGATCGCGGTAATCCGGCACCTGCATCGTGATATGATTCACCATAGGGTCACGCAGACGGGATGCAATGCGGCCGTCCCAATCCCGCATATTGACATTGGACGTGACCACTGTCGGCAGCTTGTTGACATAGCGATAATTGATGATTTGATACAGCTTCTCCTCAGCCCAGGGCGTCGGGCTCTGCGCACCCAGATCATCCAGAATCAGCAGCGGGATTGTGCGGAAGCGGTCAAACCGGTCTTCATAGCTTTCCCCGGTATTCCCATACCCCATCCGCAGCTGATCCAGCAGATCCGGGACCGGCTGGAATATCACATCCCCCCCTTGTGCAAGGACATAGTTGGCAATGGCGGCTGCAAGATGAGTTTTCCCCGTACCAAAACGGCCTGTATATAGCAGCCAGTCTTCCGGGTGTTCCGCAAATTTTTTCGCGCAGTCCCGGGCATAAGTCAGGTTTGTCCGCTGCTCCACCCGCAGCTGCCCGCGTCCCTCGACAGAAAATGAGTCGAAAGTCATCTGTTCATATCCGCTCAGATTCGCCCCTGTGGTTCGTGCGGATTTTCCGAGGTTTTCAAATTTCCGGGCACGGCACTCACACACCGTCATTTTTCCGGATCCCGGTGTACCGTCTCCGCCGCGGATCACAAAACCGGAGCCATGGCAGACCGGACAGTCCGGGTCGCCAAGCCCGAAACGGTTTTCCGGCTCCGGTGAAGGTGAAGAAGAAACGGGACGTTCAGGCGGGATAAAATCCCGGGCAATTCGCTCGGTTATGCTTTTAATAGGATCCATGCTTTCCGTTCTCCTTCCAGTTTTTCAGGATCGATTCAATATAACGCCAGCTTCGTGCGTTGTTGATCACCGCCTCATGCACCGCATCATTGATCCATTCATAGGGATAATCTTTTTCGCAGTCCCGCAGCACATCCGCAATCATAGGCGTCAGGGGACCGATATTTTCCTCGTATAATTTAAAAATAGTCGGACGAAAGAGTTCTGTTTGTACATTTAAATGAACAAAAGAATCCGGAACCAGTTCGCCGTTCTCCAGCTTTTCCAAGCCGGCTCTGCCCCGCGGGCTGTTGAGAAAATAAAGCGGTTTTTCCGCGTAAAGCGCCTTCAACAAAGTGCCGCGTTCTTCCGCCGCGTCCAGTCCCTCGTCCAGCAGTTTTTCCGCCTCATCCGGGTCATCCGACAGGCCTTTCATGAACCGGATCTGTTCGGAAAAATCATCCCGGAAAAGGAAGCGGGGATCTCCCTCAAACTGATTGAGCAGATGGAAAGCGAAAGCAGTAACTTTCAACTCGGCAAGGCTTTCGATATCCGGCAGCAGTTCCTCAAAAAACTGCGTCGGCACCACTTCGATCCCGCTGGTAAATCCGGAAAAGATGCGCATATGACTCGCTCCTACGCCTCACGGGCAGCGTTCACAAATTGTGCCTGGCTCTTGAGGAATACCAGGTCGATGCTGCCGACGGGTCCGTGACGATGTTTTTTGACCAGCAGCTTCACCGCCCCGTCCAGTTCCGGATTTTCCGCTTCCTTCCCGGCATTCGGATTATGCAGAAACATAACGATATCCGCATCCTGTTCCAGAGACCCGGATTCACGCAGGTCGGAGAGCATCGGTTCGGAATCAGCGCCGCGTTTTTCCACACCTCTGGAGAGCTGGGCAGCGGTCAGTACCGGCACGTTCAGCTCTTTAGCCAACATCTTCAGGGAACGGGAAATGCTGGAAACTTCCTGCACACGGTTGTCGGTTCCGGTATCGCCGCTCATCAGCTGCAGGTAATCAATGATTATCAAGTCCAGATGGTGTTCCATATGAAGGCGGCGGCACTTGGTCCGCAGGGCCATCGGAGTGATGGCGGGCGTATCGTCCAGGAAAATCTTGGTTTCACCGAAAATATCGATCGCCTCGACAAAAAATGTCAGGTCGTCATTTGTGAGTTTCCCGGTACGCAGCTTTTGCGTGTTGATCCCGGTCTGCTGAGAGATGAGGCGATGGACCAGCTGTTCGTTGGACATTTCCAGCGAGAACATGGCCACCCGCTTTTTGGCGCGCAGTGCCGCGTTTTTCAGAACAGTCAGCATAAAACCGGTCTTCCCCATACCCGGACGTCCGGCGACGATGATCAGGTCGGATTTTTGGAACCCGCCGAGCAGACGGTCAAGGTCAGCCAATCCGGTCGGAACGCCGACGATATCCTCGCCCTGGTTGTAAAGTATACGGATCTTGTCATAAATATCGGAAAGAACGTCGCCGATGGGGACGACTTCTTTGCGGTCCCGCTTTTCGGAGATGTCAAAAACAGCCTGCTCTGCCTGTCCCAGAACATCCTTCAGGTCCTTTTTTCCGTCATAAGCAAGGTCGATCATTTTCTGCCCGGCTTCGATCAGGCTTCTGCGCTGGCTTTTTTCCAGTACGATGTTAGCATAGGACTCCGCATGCATGGAGGAAGGGGTTTTGCTCGTCAGGTTATAGAAAAAAGCTTTTCCCCCAACTTCAGTCAGATGTTCCTGAGATTCCAGCTCCTCACAAACGGTCTGGACATCGATCGCCTGCCCTTTTTCAAACAGAGCGCCATAAGCTTCCCAAACCCAGCGGTTGCGGTGAATATAAAAATCTTTGCTGTTGATTAGCTGAGAAACATCAAAATATTTTTCCGGATTGATCAAAACCGCACCCAATACGGCTTCTTCCGCTTCCCGGCTGTGCGGGACCTGGTTGATCTCCTCCGGAGGGGTGAAATCCATCTCCATATCATCGGGAGCAAACCCGAAGTCATTCATTTCCATGAGCGGCTGTCTCCGGAATTTTTAGAAATTGGAAAGAAAATCTGAGAACGCGGACAAATCTTCGCTGTCACTGTCGCCTTCATTATCATCGATCTGACTCTGCCGTTTGGTGCGTACATCCACTTCCGGCAGAATGCCATACTGATGCATCAATTCGCGATCCACATAGATCGGGACATTGGCACGCAGCGCCACGGCGATTGCGTCCGACGGACGGCAGTCCAGATATACTCTCTGCCCGTCAGCATTTTCCAGCTCAATGACGGCGTAAAACGTCGCGGCCTTCATTAACGTAATTTCCGCGCAGCGAACCCTCCCGTCAAGCACTTTGATTGCGGAAAGAATCAGGTCGTGCGGCTGCGGACGGCTGATTTCAATGTCCTGCAGTGAAAGGACAATCGCTTCCGCCTCAAACTGTCCGACAAATATCGGCAGGGAAAGCGCTCCATCCTTTTCTTTCAGAAGTAGAATACGGCTCTGACCGGTCAGACTGACCCGCAGACTTTGAACCCGAACTTCAGTTTTTTCAGACATAAGTGCCTCCTTGCAATTTTGACGGTCTCAACCGGTCTTATTATTTTACATCAATTTTTTGTGTTTTCTATTGACTGTAGATAGAAAGCACACGCGGACGCCGTTCATCAATTTTCATTTTGGTCGTATCAACGGGAAAGGCCAGTGAGCCTGTCCCACTATGAAGCACATGTGGTCATTTTACAGCAATATTTGAAACCTCGTGAACAGTGACATTTATCGGAACATCTCCGGCGGATATTTTTTCGCGACATTGGAATCCAGGATCTGCCGAATGATCCTCGAGGCGGAGATACGCAGATCCTCCCGCGAAAGACGCCGGAATATCAATGCCTTCCAAATCGTCCAGCGGGATTTTGACCCACCCGGCATAATCAGATCATTCCCGGAAGGGAATGTCAGCCGGTCTTCCGCCTTTCCATCATTGGTGGAATTCCAATCTGTCATCACTATGCCGTCAAACCCCCACTCATTGCGGAGAATATCTGTCAGCAGACCATAATTATTCGGCGCGTACACCCCATTCACTTTATTATAAGAAGACATCACCGCTTTGGGATGCGCTTCCCGAACGCAGATCTCGAACCCTTTCAGATAAATCTCCCGCAGTGCACGCTCACTGAGGATGGAGTCAGAAAAATTACGATTATCCTCCGCGTTGTTGCAGGCAAAATGCTTGATCGTGGCATAGGTACCCGGCTCGGACTGCACACCGGAAACGACAGCAGCGGCGATTTTTCCTGTCAGCAGCGGATCCTCACTGTAATACTCAAAATTCCGGCCGCACAGTGGATTGCGGTGGATGTTCATCGCCGGAGCCAGCCAATAAGTGACGTTATACTCGTTCATCTCCTCGGCAATCGCTTTGCCAACACGTTTACAAAGTTCCGTGTTCCATGTCTGAGCCATGCTGGTTTCCACCGGAAAGGCTGTACAGTACTGATAGCCGAATTTGTCCCGTTCCGGATCCGCCATAATGATTTTCTTGAGCCAACGGGGAAAATACTTCATGAAGCTCATCAGGTAATCCCCCATTCGTACCAGTCCCCACTTGAAAGCTACCCGCTTCATCAACCGCAGCCCGGCGGGACCGTCGGAGAGATTTACATTGACAAGCCCCTTGTGATACAAACGGTCGGTTGTCCTGCCGACAGTCCCCGGCGCAAGGATCTTTTTTCCTGTGAACATACCGATAAATCCGTATCCGACGCACAATTCAAGCAGGTCTTTGACAGTCAATTTCTTTAAGATTTCCAGCACATCCGGATCGTTCAGCCGTTCCGGTGCCGGATAGTCCGGGCAGACTGCAGCAAAAGATTCTGGAGAAATGACAAAATGAGGAACATCACCGGGATCCGGATGGTCAATTTTCTTTCCGCGCAATTCTTCAAAAACAAGCTGCGGGCCGCAGAGATTCTGCCCTTTCCATACTGTCACATCCTTTGGAAGACTGATGACCGCGGCAGGGGATGTTTTGTCCGAGGAATCTCCAAGACGAAGAATATAACTGCCCTGTTCCAGGACCTTTGAAGCGGAATCTGTATCAAAAGCTGCACAGTCAGCCAGATCAAAGGTCAGCTCAATCGTTTCTTCGGATCCGGGTTCCAGCAGGGAAGTCTTCGAAAATGCCGTCAACATCTGATATTCCCGAACCTGTCTTCCGGACGGGCAGGAAAGATAAAGCTGAACGACTTCCTTCCCGGCATATTGACCAATATTGCGAACGGTCACGGAAACATGAACCACAGACTTTTCAAATCTGATACTATCCAACCACATCTCAAACCGGGTATAACTCAGCCCATGTCCAAAGGCATAGCGCGGTTTGACATGAAAACTGTCAAAATAGCGGTAGCCCACATAGATTCCCTCACGATAATACTCGTGATCCAGATCCCCGTTTAAATAGCTGAATTCGCCGCCAAACGGGATATCATCATAAGACCGTGCCCAGGTATCAGTCAGTTTTCCGCTGGGATTCACCTTTCCGCACAGAATATCTCCCAGCGCATTACCGCCTTCTTCCCCCTGCTGGCAGAAGAATATCACCGCGGAAAGGCGGATCGATTCAAGCGGTGTGAGGTCCATGGAGGAACCGCTGTTGATCACCAGAATTGTTTTCGGATAATGTTCGGAAAGAAAACGCAGGCAGCCGATTTCTTCCGGAGACAGGTCATAGTCGCCGCTTTCGAGCTTTTTGTCGCCGCTTTCCCCCGCCTGGCGGGCAATCACATACACAGCAGTGTCGGTATCGCTTTTCCGTACGTCTTCTTCCGTGATCTCACGACCAATGGGATAAATAAAGGGCAGATTGGTCACGTCCATCAGCGCATGGAGATTTCCGGATTTGCGAACCGCCTCGAAGCAGTATCGGTCATGAGCTTCCATGGCCTTCGCAAGTTCAGATTTATATTCTTCAAGCCAGTCCTGACTGGTAATGATAAAACCGGCATTGCTCATGCCGTCAGCAATATTGACCGAATAGCGTTCATTGACTTCTCCGGAACCTGTACCGCCTTTGATAGTGGAAATAGCACCGGAACCATACAACGCAATTTTTCCCGGTTTCAGTGGAAGTAATCCGTCGTTTTCCAGCAGGACGATGCTTTCTCCTGCTGCATCCCGGGAAAGCGTCCGATGAGCCAGTTCACGGCTGCTGACCGATTCATCTGACTGTATGCCGGATACATACCTTCTTTTCATACCAGATTTTCCCTTTTCCCCATACGTTTTTTCCCCATAAAGCTCTATTATAATTCCGAACCGCATTTTTGACGTACCACTGATTGACAGTCATGGAACGCTCTCAATATCAGTTTCAGGAACGATTGCTCCCAAACTGTCCATTTATGATTAAAGCGTTCTCAAAGAAATACGATTCCAGCCAAAGCATCCCATGCCGACAGATACAAAGCAATCAAGGGACAGTTCCAGAGTAACCGTCCCTACATATTATTAAACAAAAAACGAACCGAAATGGTCCGTTTCTTGAGCCAACAATGAGACTCGAACTCATGACCTGACGTTTACGAAACGCCTGCTCTACCAACTGAGCTATGCTGGCACCTCACAAAAAACAATTATACACGTTTTTTTGATTTTCCAGCCATTTTCCTTTTTTTTATTACGTCCTTCGCCGAAACGTTACCATATACGGTATATTCATGGGACTGTCGCACATAATCATATAGAAAAGCCATCGGAAGGGAAGTGCTTCTCAAGGACGCGGCAGGCAGCACTGCCGGCACATCGTACCCAGCCCCGTGCGCGTCAGCTGGCCCCATCGTGCTTCGTATACAAGTCTGTCATGCAAGACCCGCTGTTCGCCGCACCACTGTGAAGCATATGCTCTTGATGGCAGTTCAAAAATGACTGTCGTAAACTCAAAAAGATGTTCGACAGCTCCGTTTTAGGTTTAGATGGGGACGGTTTCGTGCTTCATGCGGAACTGTCCTCTCGCATCGTAATTGTAAGC
Organism: Anaerolineaceae bacterium; assembly: GCA_017417055.1. Taxonomy (GTDB): domain Bacteria; phylum Chloroflexota; class Anaerolineae; order Anaerolineales; family Anaerolineaceae; genus Flexilinea. The sequence continues at coordinate 2,076 of JAFPZX010000128.1, read as the reverse complement.
GCTCATCCTGAGAATGAGGTTGGAATCGTTAAACGAATTTTGTCATTTTCATTTTCTATCTGATATAATAGAAAACAGAGGTTTCATTAATAAGGAGAATCATATGTCAAAGAAAAGTTTCATTCTGCTCTCCGTTCTTGCAGCGCTCTGCCTGCTGACTGCTGTATGTTCCGCGGATCAATGGGAAGATATCCAAAGCGCCGGTGTGATCCGCTTTGGCGTCGCGCCGGACTATTATCCGTTTGTGTATGCTACGGACGTAGACGACCTGGATGGTCTGGACATCGCCCTTGTCAAAGAAATGGGCCGCAGACTCGGCGTGTCCGTCCAGCCAATCAACATGGCATTTGACGGTCTGATCGATTCCGTCATCATCGGTCAGGTAGACCTGATCGGCGGCGGTTTTTCCATCACGGATGATCGCGCGCAGAAAATCGATTATACCGCTCCTTATTACCAGGCCGGCGGCGTCCTGCTGGCCCGTGCCGGTCAGTCTGTTTCGGAACAAAACATCAGCTCGCTGAAACTTGGCGTACTAAAAGGTTCCAGCTTTCAGCAATGGGCCGCATCCAACCTGCTTATGGGCGGGAAAATCTCTCCCATCAACATGTACACTTTCCCGAAGAACAGCGATACTATCAACGCACTGAAAAACGGAAAAGTTGATATTATCCTGATCGATGATGATGCCTATCGTGCTGAATTCAAAAATGATTCTTCCATCACCGTCATTCAGAGCAACGTCATGAACGAAAAATACGCATACGGCGCGCAAAAGGGATCGACCCTGATTCCGCAGCTGAATAATGTGATGCGTGAAATGGCCAAAGACGGAACGGCACAGAAGATCGCTAATGAATACTTCGCCAAGGATTTCTCCAACCTGATTGAACCGTCCATCACCCGCCCGTCTCAGGCCTACAATCCGGTTATCGAAAAGCCCGCGGATATGGTGGTTTCCCGCGAAATTACAGCCAATGAAGTCCGCGCGAATAACCCCGCGAACTGCACCAACGGTATGATTTTCGTCAGCGATGTCAGCCTCCCGGATGGCACTACTCTGCTGCCGAACATGAACGCGACAAAGACATGGAACGTCAAAAACACGGGCAGCTGCACCTGGGATTCTTCCTACTCTTTTGCTTACGTCAAAGGACAGGTGCTGGGACAGACCTCTGTCGCTATCACAAAGCTTGTGGCACCCGGTGAACAGTATGAATTATCCATTCCGCTCAACACGCCAGCAGCCAATGGTGAATATACAGCCTGGTGGCAGATGCGCTCTCCACAGGGAACCGGTTTCGGTCAGACCATCTGGTATGATATCAAGGTGAACGGAACTTCCGGCTCCTCTGACCAGAAGGTATCCCAGGGAACACCGCAGATCTACAAATGGTATCCGGACTTTTATTCCACTGAAAACGGGAAATGCCCGAAGACGTATTATGAAGTCGTCAATGCCTACCAGGTTGATTTTTATATCAACAACCAGCACGTCGATTCTTCTAAGAACCTGAAGGGGTACACGTACCTCTGCCCGCCGAAGAAAGCCGGTGTTTACACCATCGGTATCGTCGCCACTGGAGAGAATACGATCAGCACGGCCTATACTTTCTACGATCAGACCCGCTACCCGGATCCCAAGCTTGGTGTCAGTGCCAATTGGCCGCACTGGACATATGGACAGTAGGAGTAAGAAGTAAGAAGTAAGAAGTTAGGAGTGAGGAATTAGGAGTGAGGAGTTTCACTTACCACTGACCTCTTGCACACTGCACTCTTCACACTGTACACTGCACTCTTGCACACTTCACACCGCACTCTTCACACTGCACACTGACTACTGCCCACTGACCACTGTCCATAAATAGGGTAGAGAGGGTTTTGAAGCCCTCCCTCCCATTGCACCGTACGTACGGGTCTCGTATACGGCGCTATATCAAAGTAGGAAGTTCAAGTATCTTAGTCATACTTGTTGCTCTTCTTTCTGCTTGCAAAGTTGACGAAAGTTGTCTTCCCGCCCTTCATTCCCCACAGACTTACGTTTCTGCTTTTTGGTTTGTCCCTCGGTTTCGGATT
>JAFPZX010000012.1 GCA_017417055.1 Anaerolineaceae bacterium | reverse complement strand
ATAACCATCTGTGTGAAGATATCCCTTGAATCCGTCGAGAAATGCTTTCGGATGTTTGGCTTCCCGGGTCTCCTGGTAATCATATAAAATCAGCTGCTGTTTGGCCTCTTTTCCGGTTCGGTAAAGCCACATGTAACTTTTGCTTTGTGCTTTCCTGCCTGGTTCCCTCAAAACCTCCAGCGTTGTTTCGTCTGCGTGAAGAATGTTCTCTTCCAACAATTTTTCTTTCATTCGTTTCCATATCGGTTCAAAATACAACTCTGTGGATTTTAGCAACCAATTGGACATTGTCTGTCGCGATAGAGGTATTCCCGCAGCATTAAGCTGCTGTTCAAGCCTATATAACGGTGAATGCATTATGTATTTTTCTGCTGCAATATATGCAATGGCTTCGGCAGTTGCATTTCCGTTCGGAATCACCGGTTTATCTGCCTCCGGACGAACTATTCGGGATTTTGCATTTGTCTTGTCGCATTCAATACATTTATATGAGTGAGTTCGGATTTCAACAATGATGAATTTAGCCGGAAGAATTTTCACTTTTCGGTCAATATCTACTCCAATTTCTGTCATTTTTCTGCCGCACTGATCACAAATACGCTCTGATTCAGACAGATCTTTGTCAATAACTTCAACTTCGATATTCTCAGGCAGATTGTCCAGATTCGTTACATATTTCTTGCGTTTATGTTCTTTGACCGTCGTTTCACCGGCTGCTTCTCTCCGGATAACTGCATCTGAATAAGCTTCGGATTCATTGAAAACAAATCCGAGCTAATATATTGTTTCTTGGCTTATATTATTGACTTTGTTCTTTTCACTGGAAGTGCCGAAACGATGCTTTTGTGCCAGATTAAATTCTTCCAAAAGGTACTGAATCTGCTGAGTCAGTTCTTCATTTTTTTGCTTCAAAGACTGAAGTTCTTCGTATTCTGCTCTGGTTATCGTTACAGTTTCTTCTGACATAAAACCTCGTCTTATAACTATAATTTTAACATACTTTCGTTAATCTTAGCTCTAATACTAGGCTTTAATGACAATTACTATTTATTAAGGTTCGTCTAATATGTAAATGATTCCTGTATCGGTCGGATCGCTTTTTTCTCGTATATACTCAATCCTTCCATAAGCCAGCGGAATTGCTGTGCTGTCAATTCTTTCAGCTCACTTTCGTTGCGCGGCCACTGATATCGTCCGTTCTCCAGTCTCTTGTATAGCAAAATATATCCGTCGTCATCCCAATACAGTCCTTTGATCCGATCTTTTCTTCGCCCGCAAAACAAAAACAGCGAATTGCTCTGCGGATTTTGATGAAATGTATTTGCTATGACTCCGGCTAATCCGTCGATCCCCATCCTCAGATTGGTGTATCCGATCGCTATGTACACATGTTCGGCTTTCGACGGGTCAAACATCCTGTGCCACCATTTGCATAACCTGGCTGATTATTGCCGGATTCGCATTGTTTTGCAGCTCGATCCGCCAATCTCCCTTGCAGATCACTATTTCGGCTTGCTGTGACTCTGTCTCTAACCTGATCTGAGGTATTTCTGCGAATTGTATCGCTCCTGTTTTTACCGGTTCGATGGATCTGTTTTCTGTCTCGGCATCCCATATGATCCGCTGCCATCTGTAGTATGTTTTCAAACAGATATGCTTCTCTCTGCACCACTCTTTTATCGTCTGACCGCTGTTCCGGCACTCTCCGATTCTGATCCGCCACTCCGCCATCTTTGATTCATGTTTTGCTGAGTTCAGGGTATATTTTCGCCTTTCCATGCCCATACTCCT
>JAFPZX010000127.1 GCA_017417055.1 Anaerolineaceae bacterium | reverse complement strand
CTTCATAATGAATTCATCCGCGCGGCCCTCACCGCCTTCCTCGACCTGGTTGATACACTTGACGATCTCTTCCATCCGGTCCTTCCCGAAGAATTTCCGGCATTCTTCGACCGTCCCGTAGAATGCCAGACGACCGGTCCGGGTGGAATCTTTAGCCAGGATGATGATGTCATCAAACAGATCGATCACACGGTCCGGCGTGTGGGTGATCACCAGTACGATCCGGCCGGTATCCGAGGCCTTCCGCAGCTGAATGAACAATTCGCGCGCCATCACACCGTCGAGGCCGGAGTCCGGTTCATCCAGAATGAAAAGATAGGGGTTGGAAAGGTATTCCATCGCGATCGAGAGTCTTTTGCGCTGACCGCCGGACATCTTTTCCACAAGCGTATTCCGGGCCGGAGCCAGACCGAAGACCTTCAGCGCCTCTTCTACACGGTCCCTGCGGTCCTGCATGGAGAAATCGCTCGGCAGACGCATCAGCGCATAATCCAGCAGTGTATTATAGGCGGTATCCTTGCCGCGCATTAAGTCCGACTGCGGTACAAAACCGATCTCGAACTGCATCTTTGCGTATTCCTCATAAACATCCCGTCCGTTCAGCATGACTTTAGCGTCGGCCTTTTCATACCCGTTGATCGCATTCAGGTAGGTCGTTTTCCCCGCGCCGGAACCGCCGAGGAGCATCACCAGGCGCCCCGGTTTGATATTCATATGGATATCCCGCAGAAGCACATTTTTCTGGAAAAACTCCGTTACTGAACGCACTTTGATATTAACGGTCAGGCCCTCCCCAATATCCTCGATATTGCTGCCGGAAACATGGGAAACCGCACTGTTCCGGAAATCATCCACCTGCCACATGGGCTGATATTGCTTTGAAAAGCCCCAGATCAGCGCCGGGATCCAGTCCGCAAAGATCCAGAGGATCAGCCATCGTTTTCTCGCACCGTACACCTCACACAGACCGGTATAGATCTGGATCTCATACACGACAATGATGATCCGGAAAACGAGTACCAGGACCGATATGAGCAATATTTGGTTTTCGTGAGTTTCAAGAAACTTCGCGCTGATCAGTTCCGCTGCGGCCGTGATCAGGAATGAAAGAAACGCCCCGACCGAAACGATCCTGCCTTCAGGCTCCTTTCCCGCACATCTGCCCAGCCAGTATTCTCTTGCCCAGGGACAAAATGCCCACCAGCCGGGGACACCGGATTTGCGGAACAGCGGAAACAGCCCGATGATGGTCAGCACGGTTGGAATGATATAGATGAGTGACGAGCCGCCAAACAAAAAATCAGAGAGTATTTTCAAATAAGGCATGGGAATACCGCTCCTTTCAAATGGGATCAGGGTACCGTTTATAATTATAATTCAAATAAATTTGGATCAAATGGGTATTCTGCAACGCGGACAGCAGTGTTCCGCTTTGAAAGATACGAACAGAAGAAAGGATAGAACAATGAGAAAAATCACGATGCTGATGATACTGACGTTTCTGGGGCTCGTCACTGCATGCCCGCGGGCTGTTTCCGCCGGGCCATCCGCCACGGTGAAGGGCATCTTCGAAGCACTGATCTCGGAAGACTCCGGCTACAGCAAAAACAAAGCCTATTATCTGGAATACTTTCCGGAAACTTCCTATGAAGAAACGCTGAATGATGACGGGTTCACCATTACCGTCAGCGGCAATGAATATTCTTCCGGCAGCTGGACCTTCAGGGAGGAAGGAGACTATCTGACCCTGACCGCTGCCGAGGAGGACTTCTCCGCAGCCATGCTCGTCACCAATGTGCTGGAGGCAGTCGGCGTTCAGCTCGGCATGGATCCCGGGCTGCTCCGCGGGTACGTCAACGGTCTGACCACCCTGGAGATCGAAAACGACAGCTTCATTCTGGAGAGCAGCGAAGCGGACAAAACGTCCACGTACAAAATCAACATCGCCGGGCCGTATGAGATGAAGGACCTGGACCGGATGGTGATCGACCGTACATCCTTCGATCATGAGCCGCTGACGGATGAGTACCTCAGCATGGCTGCATACATCGGAAAGCTCAAGGTGATCGCGAACGGAAACACGGACGGCCTCACAGTCCTGCTGGCCGAATACGGAAAAACGGATGAACTGGCTTATCAGTCACTCATCAATATCGCGGAGATCCTGCAGCCGAAGGGCTGGGAACAGTTCAAAGCGGAATATAAAGAACTCGCAGACGCGGAAGGCAGCGGATACAGCGTGAAGCTGGACCCGGACGCTGAAACGATCGCGGAGATCATTGAAGACGCGCGGGCAGAGGACAGCTTCGTCCTGGTCCGCTTCGGCGAACAGGCATCCCGCTGAGAGAAACTTCCCGCACCAACGAAAACGCGGCCCTGAGGGAGGCACTTCTTTACGAAGTGGCTCCCTTTGTTTCAAAAGCAGGATAACTGACTGCGCCGGTCAGCAATAGTACAATGACTAAAACAAATCGGGATTTGTCGGGATGTTGCAAAACCGAGATTTTCAGTTAAAACAGGAGCAATTTTCATATGGATAATGCTATTTGGGTCATGCCGACTCATATCATTGCGGCAGCGGGTATCGTGATTAATGATAATGACGAGATACTGATGGTGAAAGCAAATCGCGGAGGTTGGGTCTTCCCGGGAGGACAGGTCGAAGTCGGGGAAAATGTGATTGATGCCGTTAAAAGAGAGGTTATGGAGGAGACCGGAATTGATATTGATGTCGGTGAGGTGTTTTGCATCTCATCAAACACCTGTAAACATCCCGGATACAACGGGGTCAAAGAAGTGCCCACCAAGATAATGCTCGATTTTATATGCAGAGCGAAAGGCGGCATCCCTCGTCCTTCAGATGAAAACTCCGAGTCTGCTTACTTTTCGAGGGAAAAGACCCAAGAGTTGATCACTGCGCCTGCCATCGTTGAGAGATTTAAAGCATATTTGGAATATGCAGGCAGACCGATTTATATGGAATATGTTACAAGGCCCAACTTTCAATTGAAGTTAAAAAGACAAATATAAATTCGAATTTTGACAGTATGAATCACACTCACCCAAAAGCGGCACATGCTGCTGCTATTCGAGAGAATGAAGAACATGACAAAAAATGATAAAGTGGAACATCGGGACAGGCGCCGTGTCCCACTTTACGAAAGAAGGTGATCATGAATAAATTTATCGCCTATTGCGGTCTTGCCTTTGAGACCGAGAAGCACGGTCGGCGGCAGTCAATAATGATGACAAAGAGCGCCGGAGAATCGCAAAGCTTTGGACGAAACTTAACGGGGCAGAAGATGATCAACTGCATCGGCTGCCGGCTCGGCGGTGTGAAAACACCCTATTGTGATTCGCTGTTCCCGATCCGGCAAGTCCGTGTGGTTTTATATCCCGGATGATTATGGAATATGGAGGTTTACAGATGAAAATATTTATGAAAATCCTTGTGGGACTGAGCCTTTTGCTTTGTGCCTGCACTACGAATAATCAAGGGCAACCGTCAAAGCTGCCTGAATTGCATATGATCCCGGCGGACGAAAGTATGGGAACGCTGAATGATGAAGCTGGTGCCGACGCATTTCAAAATATGCTTGACCATCCGGATTCCAGATATTACACCGTAAACGATTATTACAATATGGAAAGCAAAGGCAGCCTTCATATCCTTTCGCATTTTTCTGTTTACCAGCAAACTACTGAATATTCATGCGGATGTTCCTCAGCTCTCATGGCATTAAACCACCTCGGAATCCATGATTACAATGAAATGGATATCTGCCGTCTTGCCAAAACAGACACAAGCAAAGGAAGTACGGTAGAAGGTTTGGTTTCTTTTTTTAACAGTGCCGGCCTTCGAACGGACGCACACGCGGATACGAAAAAACGGTTTGAATCGATTGAGGAATGTGAACGATTTTTAATAAAAGCGGTCGATGATGGTGCTCCGGTTTTAGCAGATTGGGTAGACTGGAGCGGTCATTGGCAGGTGATTATTGGGATAGACACCATGAATACAGAAAGCCCTTATGATGATGTTCTGATCATGGCCGACCCGTATGATGTCACGGATCATTATCAGGATGGGTATTATGTGGTTCCGTTCGGCAGATTTTTTGACATGTGGAGAGAGGGACCGTGTGCGGAAAAAGATGTTGTCTATGAGCAGCCTTTCATTGTCGTGTATCCGCATGAATGATCTGCAGACAAATTCCGGTAATCAAGATCAGAACATCCGGAGCCTTTTTGAGGGATCCTCTCTACAATATGCTCCAATTGAGGAAGGTAAAAGTCAGCGCAAAAATGAAATATGTCCTTTCTCCTGAAGAAATAAAGGAAAAAAGTGTCGATGAACTCAACGAAATACTCAGGGATCTGTTTTCATTCGACTACTTCCGTGAACAAAAGGAAAACAATATCCGTGTGACTGAGCCATTCCGTGCCGACGGCCTGAACCGGGTCCTTTATAAATGTCCGCACTGCCTTTCGGAGGGGAAAATGATAGGGAAAGGAACAAAGCTCAGCTGCGGAGGCTGCGGGAAAACATGGGAAATGACGGAAACCGGAACTTTACAGGCGAAAGATGGCAAGAATATTTTCACTCATATTCCCGACTGGTATGCCTGGGAGCGTGAACAGGTCAGGAAAGAAATTGAAGCCGGTACATATATTCTGGATATTCCGGTAAGGATCGGGATGATGGTAGATTCCAAAAGTATTTACTTCGTCGGAGACGGCCGCCTGGTCCATAATGCGGAGGGTTTCCGGCTGACCGGGTGCGGCGGAAAACTTGACTATCAGCAATCTCCTGTGGCATCATACAGTCTCTACTCCGATTATTATTGGTATGAGATCGGAGATATGATCTGTATCGGCGACGCAAGCGCATTATATTATTGTTTTCCAAAAAAAGGCGGCGATATCGCCGCTAAAACCAGGCTCGCTGCCGAAGAATTGTATAAAATCAACCGATAGAAATTTCAAATTGCGGAGAACGGGTAAAATAGATATATTACTGAGGAGTAGATGCACCGGCATCATTCTCTGATGGTAATATTTAATTGATTGAAGGCGGGAACATGAAATATCAGCGGCTTCCTTATGAGGAGTATTTTATCAACACAAGCGAGGATTATACGCACACCGGCCGTGTTACCTATCCGGTGAAATATACCGCGGTGAAATACAATACGACATTAATCGGGAAACTGTTTGGGATCACCCATGAGGTCAATTATGAGATCCATTATGAGCCGGACCGCGATGTAATTCAGATCAACTTCCAGTGTACGCATGACAAAACCGACTGGATCGCGAACATATTTGAATCTTCGAGCCGCTATTATGATGCAATTGACTTCGAAGGCAAGCCGCTGCAGATCCGGGTGCATCACGGCTGGGGAAATATGTACCTTGCCGTCAAAAGGAGGGTGCGTGAAGAATGGGAAAAACTGCACGCATCACACCCAGACGCGTTTACAGAAATCATTGGATGGTCGTTAGGCTCAGCCGTTGCCTGCCTTTGCTGCCAGGATCTGAACTATAACTTTGGCGTCAAACCGTATGTGTATACCTTCGGCAGTGTACGGCCGTTCAGGAGCACACTTCTGAATAAAAAACGGATGCGCCGGTATTTCGCGACGCTTTATACAGATTGCGCGAATTTTGCGGATGTAAATGATCTGATTTCCTATCTGCCCCCGTTCAGCGGCTTCACAATGATCCGGCGTGTCAATTTAGGAACGAATCAAAAACGTTCCTTTTTCCGGCTGATCGATCCGCTGCGCTACCATACGCATTACGACCGGCCGGAGTTATACAGAAAATACGCCGGCAATGATACAGAAAAACCTGAGACAAAACCGCAGAAAGTGTAATGGCCTGTCTGTGGAGGATGTAAAATGAAACGAATATCAAAAGACAAATATTATGTCAATATCGCACTGAGTGTTTCATCCCGCAGCACCTGTCTCAAACGGCAATACGGTTGTGTGGTTGTAAAAGATGACGAAATCATCGCCACCGGCTATAACGGCGCGGCCAGAGGTGAACCGAACTGCTGCGATGTTTATGAAAAATGCCCCAGGCTGAACGTTGAACATAATTCCGGAAATTATGGGGATTGCGCAGCGGTTCACGCAGAGCAGAACGCGATGCTGTCGGCCTCAAGAAATCGAATGCTTGGTGCAGTTCTTTACCTGGCGGGGAAGGAATATATTGAAGGCAAAGGCTTTGTCGAAATGACCGAATGTACCCCATGCCCGATTTGTGAACGGATGATCCGCAACGCGGGGATTGCACGGGTTGTCGGGCCTCAAAATATTGAGGAATAACTATCTTTTTTTTAGTATTATTTCCTGAAGAAGCCCATACAGTATCTTGAAATTTAATGATATTTCATATAAAATATACATACAGAAAGGAACAGCGATGAAAACGGAAAGAAAACAGCAGTCAATTGAATTGCAGAGCAGCACCCCCTACGATGATGTGTTCCGGACAATGATGGTTGACTGTCCGCAATTGCTGCTGCCTATATTGAATGAAATATTCGGGAAAAATTACACAGGCAACGAATTAATCGTTTTCAATCAAAATGAGCATTTTATCAATCAGCAGGACGGCGTAGAAGAAAAACGCATTACCGACAGTTCCTTTACTGTGATTGGCGAGACTGAAGATAAGTATATATTTGAATGTCAGGCCGTTGCGGATAACACATTGCTGATCCGGATTTTTGAATATATCACGCAGGACGCGTTGGATCATAGTGAAATATCAGACAATAAATTGATCGTCACGATCCCGCAGGCGGCAGTCTTATTCCTGAGAAGCGGAAAAAAGACACCGGATGAAATGGAGTTTGAAATCAGAACCCCAGGCGGTAATGTTTCATTCAAAATTCCTGTGATGAAATCTCAGAAATATTCGATTGATGAAATTTTTGAAAAGAAATTATATTTTTTGATCCCATTCGTGATATTCTCATATGAAAAGCAGTTCAGGAAATACAATGAAGATAAAGAAGAACTGGCAAAATTGTTGAATGATTACACCGTATTGATGAATCGGCTGATGGAGGCGGAAGAAGCCAACGAAATCAGTGCTTATACCTGGAGCATGATTCGGGATATGTCGAAAAAAGTGGTAGAAAACATCGCGGCGAAGTATGGAAACGTGAAGGAAGGAGTGGAAGCAGTCATGGGCGGCAGAGTATTGGAATATGAAGGAAAGCGTATTTTCAATGAAGGACGCAACGAAGGGCTTAATGATGGACGTAATGAAGGGGAAAACCGCATGGGGAGATTGATGTCCATTCTCTTTGATCTTGGCAGATTGGATGATGCAAAAAAGGCATCGAAAGATCCGGAATTCCGCAGCCTTCTTTACCAGGAATTTCAAATTGCATAATTTATAACATTGTTCGGATTGGGTACAATGCGGTCTGTTCTGAAAATCCAACGTACCGGGAAAGTGTAAAAAACATGATAACAAATACAGGAAACTGTTCCGGCTGATAATAAATAAGGGGTGTTGATGATCACAAAGAATGAGATTCCAATTCTGGAATATGATGGCAGTTCTTTGGAAGTAATTCCGCCGGATCATGACTGGACTGCGGGGAGGCTGCCGGACAAATGCCTTTTTGCGTTTCTTGGCGATGTTGTCCATGACTACGCGGAAAAGCATGGTGCAAAGATAGCGGAGACACTGATCACGGTGTCACATGACATAAAAATCTATGTGCTGCATGATGAGGATGAGGATATCTGCCTGGTGCAGTCACCAATCGGCGCTGCGGCATCTGCACAGGTGCTGGATACGCTTGTCAGCTGCGGCTGTATGAAAGTAATTGCCGTTGGCTCCTGCGGTGTTTTGGCAGATATTCCGGAGAATGCATTTATTGTTCCTGTCAGGGCATTGAGAGCTGAGGGTACATCATACCATTATCTGCCCGCATCAAGATATATTGAACTTGATGAAGAACCGGTTTTGGCAGTAGAAGAAACATTCAAGCGCTTTGACCTTCCTTTTGTGACTTGTACCACCTGGTCTACGGATGGTTTTTTCCGCGAAACCAAAGACATGGTCAAATATCGTCTGGAAGAAGGCTGCTCGGTTGTGGAGATGGAGTGTTCTGCGCTTGCCGCATGCTGCAGAAAGCGCGGCGCCAAATTCGGTCAGTTTCTGTTTACCGCGGATTCTTTAGCAAATGTACATGCGTATGATTCCAGAGATTTCGGAAAAAACTCTCATGAGAAAGCACTGCTTCTCGGTTTGGAAGTATTGCGGAATTTCAAATAAAAGGGGATAGGCATTAGGCAATAGTGAAAAAGACAATTATGATTATCACGCTTTGGCGAAATAACTCTCACTATTCCCTATATCCTAATGCCTATTGCTTACAACATCTTCTACTCATGCAGAACAGCGGCTTTTCCGGGTGTTTTCATCATTTTCAGAAAATTAGCAGCGCCGATCAACCCGAAAATAATGTCATCGATCGAAACAGGCAGCGGATCCGGGCCGATAACATAAGCACCGCAAACTAAAGCGACAATGGCAAGGACGATTTTGTTGTTTTTCATAAGAACCTCCTGTTTTTATCCGGCGTATTTACTCGTTTCATATATCGTAACGATTCAAGATGAGTCAAAAGTGACCTGTTTTCGTTGACTCAGACTTGAGTCAACAGAACAGGTTGCTTTGACTCACTACTGAACAGTCACCATATATTTTTATTATAGCTATGTGTTGGCTAAAATAAATTAAAACAAAATTAGAATCGAATTATAAAAATCAGGGAAGCATGTCAGAATTCACAGCCATTATCCCACGAGTCAGTGCTTCCTCAGGCGCCCGCGCACAAAGTGCAGTCTTTTTGTGTCAGCTGCGCAGCAACAAAAAGGCAGACCTTGGTGTGCTTTAAATTCACAGTAATTTGGAGGTTTCGTCTATGAATTATCAGGATATTAATGCGGAAACGATAGACCGCTGGGTGAAAGGCGGATGGGAATGGGGACAGCCCATCAGCCATGATACGTATGTAAAGGCACAGCAGGGCATCTGGGACATGCATTTGTCCCCTACAAAGAAAGTTCCTCATGAATGGTTCGGGGAAATCAAAGGGAAAAAGATCCTGGGACTGGCTTCCGGCGGCGGTCAGCAGATGCCGATTTTTGCCGCGCTCGGGGCGGACTGTACCGTGATGGATTACTCCGAAGAGCAGCTGAAAAATGACGCCATGGTGGCGGAGCGGGAAGGTTTTGACATCCGCATTATCCGCGGAGACATGACCAAACGTTTCCCTTTTGAAGATGAAGAATTTGATTTGATCTTCCATCCGGTTTCCAACTGCTACGTGGAGGAAGTGAAACCGATCTGGAAGGAGTGTTACCGCGTGCTGAAGCATGGCGGGATCCTGCTTGCGGGGACAGATCACTATGTGAACTATATCGTAGATGATAATGAAGAACGGATCATCAATAACCTGCCCTTTAATCCGCTCAAGGATCCGGAACAGATGCGGCAGCTTCAGAAAGACGACGGCGGGGTGCAGTTTTCTCACTCGCTGGAGGAACAAATCGGAGGTCAGCTGGAAGCAGGCTTCCTCCTGACGAACCTGTTTGAAGACACAAATGGCGAAGGCCGTCTGGCTGAACTCAACATTCCGTCATTCCTTGTCATGCGATCCGTAAAACCCTGAGTGAGTCATATGAAACTGGTAATTGCTTTTCTTCAACTCCTGCCGGGAAAAATTTTGGAAGAACAATTGGAAATTGGGAAAAGGGCCTGCATCGAGGCGAGGCATAGGGGTGCGGATATCGCCTTGTTTCCGGAGATGTGGAGCGACGGATATTATCTCCCGCAGGATGAAAATGAGCTGAATCAGCTTGCGATCCGGAAAGACAGTGATTTTATACAAACCTTTCGGGAACTGGCGGCGGAGCTTCGGATGGCAATTGGGATAACTTTTTTGGAACAAAACGAGTTGCTTGTTCAGAACCTAATACCGCACATGAGGACAGGCACGCTTGTACGGGCTGCGCCGCACAAGGTCCCGGTTCCCGTGTGCTCCGTCCCAGATAAATACAAAACCGATTCTAAGCCGCTGAATTCGATCATTCTGTTTGATAGAAACGGGAAAGAAGTTCTGCATTATTCAAAGGTCCATACCTGCGCGTTTGATCTTGAAAAAGTTCTGGCAGCTGGGAATGATTTTTATACAGCTGATCTTGATTTCGGAAGAGGAACCGTTAAAGTCGGCGCGATGATCTGCTTTGACAGGGAATTCCCGGAAAGCGCGCGGATCCTGATGCTCAAAGGCGCGGAATTGATCCTGGCTCCAAATGCCTGTCCGATGGAGATCAACCGCCTGTCCGCACTCAGGACCAGAGCCTATGAAAATATGCTGGCTGTCGCGACCTGCAATTATCCCAAAGGCCATCCGGACTGTAACGGTCGTTCCACTCTTTTCGACGGTGTCCCATGGCTGCCGGATGAGCCCGGTGTGAGGGATATGTGTGTATTTGAAGCTCCGGAAGAAGAAGGCATATATCTCGCGGAACTGGACTTGGAACAATTGCGGAATCACCGAAGCGATGATGTCATGGGTGATAAATATAGACACCCGGCTGTATACGATTCACTGATCAGCCAAAATTGCTGAATACTTGTTCATATATGCTTCAAAGTGGGGCTGCCGCAAATATGGTGTTACTGTTCGTGGAGCACATGCGGGGCGCAGCAAAATTGGCAAACACATGAACTGCAACAATATGGTTTCTCAATATAGCGTTCACCCTTTAAAAATGGGATAGCACGCACATGATACATTTGTCCCGTATATTTACGACAGTCCCGTGGATGCGGCATGAATAGTAAACTAATATATTAGAAATTTATAACTAATTTTAGAAATTCCTTGACTTATTTAAATTTCTACATATAATCAATAACAATAGAATAAATATATTATTATAACTCAAAGAAAGGAGGAGCAAAGATGAACACGGCGATGACTGAATTACTGCAAAGCGACGTACAATTGCAGCAGATGATAAAATATGGCGCATCCGGCGGGAATGAGAACCGCGGAATTTTGACGCAGATCAAAGCCGGTGAGCTGCCAGATGAGGCAGTCAACGTGTTCAGCAACGCTCCTGCCGAATTTGAAGAACGATCCCGTATGTTGTGGGATGATACGCAAAAGCTGTACTATCATGCCTGTAAAGCCAACCGTTTTTCCGAAAATTATCTGAAATATTCGGAAGAGCTGGAAAAGAGCATCCGGCAGATGGGCAGTGTCTGCATTACCAAAGCCGCACTGGAGCAAAAAGGGCTGGAATTCAAGAGCCTTGCGGAACTGGGCGTTGAAGAGCTGGTTCGCATGAGTTCCTATCATCTGCGCAAAGCTCACGCAGCGTTGGAGGGAATCTATAAAGATAACAACCTGCTGGGGCTGAGCTATCTGAAGCAGGAATTCCGCTGGGACGCGCTCATCAGCCGCCTGCTCTCCACCGAAGCCAAAATTCAAAAAATCAAAGACGGTAAGCTGAATGTGGATGATTTATTGAAACAGGATGAAAACTTCCGCAATGTTCCACGGACAAACGAAACCGGTGATAGCAGCGCAACACAGCGGGTACAGGTCAATCCCTCCGCACTGCCAATTGACGGGGCCATGGCGCGGAAAATGCTTTCTCTTGAAAAAGCCGCGGAAAAACAGGTGGCAGAAGTCCGCAAAGAAAAACTCCGCAAAATCAGAGAGCTGGAAAAGCTGGAACGGAAATTGGACCGTACGCCGGGAACTTACAAACCATCAATGATTGAGCTGACCAGAGAACAAAAACGGCAGATCAACGAGAGCAACGCCGAATACTTACGGAATGAGATCGCGGAGATGGAAGCGGCTGAAGCGAAAAAGACCACAAAGCCGGCACCCCCGGAACCCAAGGAACTCGCTCCGGGAGAGATCAGCGAAGCGGAGGCGCGGAAAATCCTGATGGATGACGCGATGAAGCGGGGCGATCAGCAGGCACTGATGGAGATCCCTCTGGAGGATTCGGCAATATTCTATCAACGCTGGCTGCGATGGAGCGAGAATCTGTGCGAAAGAAACAATTCTCTCCGATCAGGTCCCTCGAATGAGAAACGACGGGCACTGCGGGAGAAGAGAAAAAAAGGCAATAGGCATTAGGATATAGGGAATAGTGAGCCGGAATCGGTTGGTTTCGGTTGTCTTTGGTTTGTTCGGGGACGGTTCACATGAGGCGCTTGCGCCAAATGGAACTGTCCTCTTGTATTTTTCGGAAGTTTGCGATGTGTTGTAATTACAAACAATCAACGAATAAGCGCTGATCCTTGCGATGCGGGAGGTCAATTCGCCGGTGCCTAACCGTCCTCATGTGCAATAATGCAGCTGAAATGCGCGGCAACTGATGATAAAATGGTATCATGGAAAAAGACGAAACAAACAAACAGGAATCATCTGTCGCGCGGAACGTGATCATCTATGGGATCGGCGGGGTGTTGTCTCAGGCAGCCGGACTCATCACGCTGCCGCTGATGACCCGCAGTCTGAGCTCACTGGAATACGGCTCTATCGAAGTCATCACAGCCCTCACCGGATACTTCAATTTACTGATCGGGCTGAACATGATGACCGGTCTGTACCGCTTTTTCTTCCAGGCGGAAGATGACAGAGACAGACGAGAGATGGTATCCACCACATTTTTGTTTGTGGGGCTCTGCGGAGCTGCTGTGATCCTTTTCTCCTTCCTTTTCGGCAGCTATTTCTCCAATTCACTTTTTGGGGATAACACGCATATCGGGCTTATCCGCTTGGCCTTCACCGCGCTGGTTCCGGTAGCGGTTTATACTTATTCGCTGAACCTGCTGCGTCTTGAAAACAAAGCGCTGCCATATATGATCATCGCCCTGACGGTTTCATTGCTTTATATGGGCTCCATCATCCTGTTTGTAGCTGTACTGAAAGTCGGGATCCCTGGTTACTATTATTCACAAATCATCTCCAATACCATCGGTGCCGTTATTGCGCTGTTCATTTCACGTGAGCTGCTGGCGCCCCGATTTTCGATGAAATGGTTCAAAAAACTGGCCCGATACAGCTTCCCGCTGGTACCGGGTACGCTTTTCGGCTGGAGCTTGTCCGCGAACAACCGGATGTTCCTGAATGCCTCCACTACCCCGGTTCAGGTGGCCTATTATGGATTGGCTAACAAGGCAACCATCGTGATCACCCTGGCGACACAAGCCTTCTGCAACGCGTGGGAGCCGACAATGTATTCACTTTTGAATCAGGAAGAGAAAATCAAGCGAACGCTGCCAACCATGCTTTCGCTGTACACTTTCGGTACACTTTCCATCTGCACACTGGTAATGACGGTGGCACGGGAAATATTCCTGTTTCTGGCTCCGCCGGAATATCTGGCAGGGATCGGTCTTTTGGGAATCATGCAGCTGCGCTGGATCTTTACCATGGGTGTTTACGTGATCGACCCGGGAACAGCAAAGAGCGGGAAAACCTGGTGGGTCTCCGTGATGCTGGGGCTTGCTGTGCTTGTTAATCTCGGAGCTAATGCCATCCTGACGCCGAGACTGGGTCTTTACGGTGCAGTGATCTCGGAATTATTGGGCTATGTGACTGCTATGTGCGGGCGGTGGATCGTTTCCGACCGGCTGTTCCCGATTCGCTGGAATTTCCGTTATTTTATGCTGATGATCATGCTGTACGGTGCGGCTGCTTTCGGGCAGACTAAAATTATCCTCAGCGATCTGCCCTGGCTGCTCAGTTTTCTGCTGCGTTTGCTATTGGCCGCGGTTGTGATTGGCGGAGGGTATCTGATGATCGACCGTGACGCCAAAAACACACTGAAAGAAATCGTCGGGAATACTGTCAGTAAACTGAAGAAACGCAAAATAAGCGCATAAATGCTGCTCTCGGACTGGATCCTTTTTCCTTCAAGCCTCAGGGAGATGAGTATATGAGAAATAATCTATCAAAAATGAGCAAGAATCATTCAAAGGGATTGGATTGGATCGTTTTCATTATTATCTTTGTAGCCTCGCTGATTTACGCCGCAATCATTGATATTCGAGTTTATGTTTATGACTCGGAATATTATTGGAACATAGCAGATCCTGTTTTTGAAGAAGGCCTTAATCTTTTAAATTTCCCATATACATACAGAGGGTATCTGTTCCCATTTCTCGCAGGTATCGTTAAAAATCTTTTCCCTGACGTCTGGGGATGGAGAGTTTTAGCCTCATTTTTCTGTGCCGGGACTTTTTCATTCAGTCTGCCGTTCCTTATATCCGGAAGGAGAATAAAATCATATAAAGAAGTTTTCCGAACACTTTTAGCTTTTGTTTTTTTTATGTGGATATGGGGAAATTTTATGCAGTATCCTCTGTCGGACTTTGCCGCTGCTGCTTTTCTCCTTACAGGGGTCTCGATCCTGAAATCTTTTCATGGTATCGATTTACAATGGAAAACAATACTCAAAGGGATTGCCGCCGGCCTGTCATTGTACGCGGCATATAACACGAGAGCCGCGTTTTTATATGGAGCCGTATGTGCAGTGGCTGTTTTTGGGTTTATGAACCGAAAAAACATAAAAAATGCTTTTTGTCTGTTGGCCGCTGCCCTGATAAGCGCTTTCCTGATTGCTATTCCACAATGCCTGATCAATGAGCAATATATTGGTTCCTTTTCACCTAAAGTTTATACAGAAGCTTATTCCAATGAAAATAACCCGGATGTAAATCTGCAAAAGGTTCAGATTTTTCAGGGGATAGGTATGGACAGAAGAGAGACTTATTCCGGAAATGAACAATTGCACTATCCACAGCCGCCCGTATTCTTTGAGGACCCTGTCGGTCAGGAAATCCTTCGGCGCAGGAATTTGTCTGTTACAAGGTTCAGTATTCCTACCGTTTTGAAATTAATACTGGAGTTTCCTTTGGATATGATCGGTATTTATACCCGTCATCTGATTTCATTGATGACACCGATGTACCGGCAGATTTATATTGATAACCTTTATCCGGACAAAGGTATATGGACGTCTGTTTCTGCGTTGATATGGATTTTTGGAATATATGCTGTATTGAAACAATGGAAATGGAAAAAATCTTTACCTGATTCTTTTTGGATCCTATCTGTTTGTCTGCCGTCATTCCTTCAATTGTTTGGCAGTCCGGAAATAAGGTTTTTTCTGCCGGTGTATTTGCTTTGTTATTACTATGTGTTTGCAGCAATCAATTACCGGAGTATTGTTTCACTTCGATATGGACAATGGATCCGTCCTGTGCTCTGTATACTGGTTGTTTTTATACTTTGGATGACAATTTTTGGGAATATTCTGTCCAACAGTCAGGTTCGGACTTTTATTATTCATGATAGTTTACAGGGACAGGGGCTTATCGGAAAATAAAAACACCGGATCAACCGGTGTTTCTCTGGCGGAGAGAGAGGGATTCGAACCCTCGTTACCTTGCGGTAAACGCGCTCTCCAGGCGCGCGCGTTAGGCCAGACTACGCTATCTCTCCGTAACTCACAATGCATGATTATACACCATAATTTCAATTTTTTGCAAAAGAATGACAGAAAATTGAAAAAAAGGTGTCAGGTTTCGGGTATCAGGTGTAAGAAGGGGCTGAGGACTGGCGGAAGTAAGGAATAAGAAGTAAGAAGTAAGGAATAAGAAGTAAGAAGTAAGGAGTTGCTGGTGTAAACTGTACCCTATAAAATGGACACAGGTAAAAAATGGGGAAAAACAGACATCCCTGAAAAATGGACAGGGAAGAAAAGGCAAACCCCCAATCTGTGGACACGAAAGGGTAAGAAATTTGCTATAATGTGCACAACCGGG
>JAFPZX010000126.1 GCA_017417055.1 Anaerolineaceae bacterium | reverse complement strand
AGATCGGAAGGCCCGTGTCTGTTTTTCTCAATCGCCCACCTGACGACAGGATTTCCATCCGGATCTCTGTCATCTTTATTCATAATCAGGGCGACATCCGGTTCATATGCTGTAATCGCTCCTCCGATGATGCTTTCCATATGAACCCGTCCCGCCCTTAAGGCTTCAGCTTCAATTGCCGCCACACCGAGTACAGGTACGATCCATCCATCATCCTGACACCTGAGAGCCATTGCCTTCAGATAATGGAAGATATATTCAACACGTTCTTCTGTTGTCAGATGCCTATAGAATCCGGTAACAGGAACACGCTGCAGATAATCGACAATAAGCAGAATCCTTCTGGATCCGGCATACTGTTTTGCCATCTCAACATACGCTGCAAGAACATCAGGCGTCGTAATGGCTCCGTCGCCCTGAATAATCCATATGTTGCGTTGAATCCGTGAGAGCCTGTTCCATGCGATCACACCGTTCGGAAGTCTGCTCAGCAGTTTATTGAAAGACTTGTATGAAGTATCGTTTATAATATTCTGCTGTTCCCTTTCCCGGATTGTCTCGACATATGCTTCCAGAAGCTGGTCCTGATTGAAACTTTGTCCTCCATACCCGTTTACATAGGAATTCTGAATCAGAAGTCTCTCCAGAACATGAGTAACATTGTGCTCATATTCGACAATCAATACCAGCGTATCGGACTTTGCAAAAGAAGCTGCAAACTGAATAACTGCAGCTGTCTTTCCGATATTCTGAACTCCGGCAAGAATAGCGAGATCTCCGGCGTGGAGACCGCCGCCCAATGCCTCATCGATTCCGGTAAGGCCGGTTGGGATCGGTCTGAACATACCGGCCTGTCCAAGGGTCAGATTTCTGTCAAGAAGTTCTGCAGCTTCAGACAGATCAAAGGGTATTCCCGCTCCTACGGGAAGATCTGATTTTCTGTTAGGACGGGGCATTTGCGTCTCCTTTATTCAATACGATTTGTTTCAGCCTGAATCTCCGGGAGTGTTGATACATTCATTCTGTTTTCAAAACAATCTCTCAAAAAAGAGCAGGAACAACAGATTTCATTTTTTATCAGGCTATGGGGAACAAACAGATTCTTCTCCGATGCTTTCAGGCATACAAGCCCATAATGATTCAATAGAGAGAGAACAGCCGCTTTGGTTGCTTTATCATATGTCACCCCGGATTCCTTCCAGGCTATTGTTCCGGGTTTTGAAGGAAAGATACAGCATGTTACTGAATCAATGCGGATCGGATTACCATCTCCGTCTTTATAATCAACGCCGGTCAAAGGCATTCGGATATCTCCGAATATCATCCGTTCTCGAAGAATCTTTTCTGCATTGGAGAACAATGAGCATGGAATAAGCTGCTCTGCAATCAGACCTGGTTTCAGCTGTTGAGTTTTCGATTTGTAGATTCTTTCCCTGCGCCACAAAATATCGAAATGCATCGATAACCGTATGTCCTCCAGGTCAAGATAAGCCTGAACATCAAATTTGATATTTTCCGAAGGGATTTTTCGAAAAGAAAACACCTTGATTCCGATCAGATAATCGCTGAAAGTATCCGCAAGAGAAACCGGATTATATTCATATTCTCTGTAATATGTTTTGACGATATTCCAGTCAGGAAAGCCAAGATAAGACTGGTATTTATTTATCTCATCACGCAGATGAAAATATTGAGTATCAAAAATAAGTCCTAAATCCCACCAGTGTGCCATATTCAGCAAATCAGTTGAATCAAGATACCGCTTTTCTATTCGGTCGATGTATCTGCTGCGCATCGAATAGAACTCATTCATTTTCCGGATAAGAAGCTGAGGTTTCGGAATACCGCGAATTTTCAACAGATATTCCCATATATCAGGTACATGTTGCTCAAGATTCAGTTTTTGTGAAGAATCCACATCTCTGTATCCTGCTTTCAGACTGTTCAACAGCATGAACCGGAGAAGACTTTCATACTCAAATACACGGAGATCTTTATTCTTTTTTCTGTATACTCTCATAGGACAGCGGATCCAATCCAGGATCATATCCAGCTCAACAACCGGTTTACTCTTAAACATGAGGGCATGCCGCTTTAATCAGGCTATCAGTTCGAATGACAGTACATCACCTGTGTTCAGAACTGAAAATGCCTCTTTCGAAAGCTCCAAAACTGCGGTAGATGGCCGATTCGATGAATAAACGTGGAAACCGGGCATTGCATATGCCTTGTCAACAATTATGTTTTCTGAAATCCAGAACACGGAAATCGGATATCTCATTCCTATCATATGGATAGAATTGATAATTCCCCTGCATTTCTTCCTGTAACCCGGCGTTTGGAGCAATACACCTTCGAACAATCCTTCAGAAATATCCGGTTCCCGAGATCCTATCAATCCTTTCCCGATATCCAATACAGAACTGAGGTCTTCAACAAGTGCAATGTTCTGTCCGCCTCTTCTGATCAGAAGCTGTTTTCCTTTTCTCATAGAATTTCTCCCAGCCAAAGGATACAACGGGGACGCGAAGCCAAAAAAGGAGAAAAAAACAACAATAAGTATTACTATTTAGATTATTCACATACTTTTTCAAATAAATGAGCTTATAACAGAAAGAATGGGAAAGCCAGTTTTACGGAATCCGGCCAGTAATCAGAGACCTGCCACATTTTCCGGTATAAGTACATATTCCCACAGGTTTCTTTTTCAATTCCGGCATGTTTTGGATTCCATCCGTCAATCGGTTTCTTGGCATCGCTGAGCAGACCAAAGCACCCTCTTATTCCATATTTTTTCATAGTTTCCAGCAATGTGCGTCTTTTTTCTTCCACTGATCCGTTTCCTTCTTCTGTGTCATCAAAAAAGAACATCACAACAATATCATCGTATCCCTCATAGAATTGTTGGGCAGCAGGAATAAAAATCTTATATTTCTCAAGTTTGTCGAGAAGTTCGAATTTATTGTTTCTGTTCCTTTCAATTTCTATGAATACCTTCCATTTTTTCTTAAAATCTGACTGAGAATAGGTAACCGTACAGCATCCGTCAGGATGCAGCTGCTGGATAGTATTCCTTCCGCGTTTAGAAGATGAAATCTTCAGATTCGAAGAAATAGTAGTCAGCCCGGACACTTCAATGTCGAATCCGAACATAGACTTCAGAAATCTGGCACCAAAAATAAGCGCAGCACAGAATTCCTTGCAGAGAATCTGATGCTCAGGCCGTATTTCCCCCCATTTCAGAGCGTAATAGCAATGACTGTCAAAAAAAGAGAATTTTTCATTCAAAAGAGCACGATGTTCACTAAAATCCTTTTCCGTAAAACTCATCTGCGGCCATTGACTGTACTTTCTCAGATAGAAAGGAATTGTTCCATGGTAAGCAGCAAGAAGATCAATACCCTGCCAGGTGGGAATATATGTATCTTTCATAGCTCCATGACTGATTTTTCTCAGCAGTTTTTTCTCCTCGAGACGGTTTACTTCTTCAAAAACATTATTAATATCTTCATTTTCTTTTTTAGTCAGCGAATAGCTCATAGCACAGCAGGAATTCCCTCCAAAGAGAATTCCAATCTCCGGATATTTAAGAAATGGATTGCATGCAGTAAACCGCAGCAGATCATAATCCTGCTGTTTGAGGTCCATGCATTGCCTGCACAAAAAAGTGCTGCGCATTTCCTGTATTGATATCTGTTTTTTTTGAGTATCGCTAAAAGGTGGAATCTGTTCCTTTGATATTTCCGGATAAGATTCTTCCTGGGGATCATATTTCCCAAAATTCCGATTGAATTTAAAATTCGGCAGGATTGATTTTTTGTGATTTTTACCTGCTTCAATGATTTCAACATTCCCCTTCCGGGCATCTTTCCAATTGATTTCAGCCTGCGTTTTCAAAAAAAAGATACGTTCCGGTACCTGGCATGTAAGCACTATATCGCGGACATTATCACCGAAAACAGGTGGATTCCTGAAAATAAGAAGGCATTCCGGAGCAACATGCCCCATATCTCCCCAAACCCGGATCCATGTTTCGCTGTCTTCAAGAAAAACTCTGAAATCGGCATTACCGCAGGGACTTTCGGCTTCATCGAAAATGGAGTATCCATATTTCTCAGACATAAACTTTCGGACCATTTCTCTCCGGGATATTCCTGGGAGAAGATGATAATTTGCAGGTTTTGCCGAATAATATGTCTGATTATCTGCACGTGTAATTGAGGTTATTTTTTTTGAATAAAGAAGAAGATCCTTTTCAAGATCTTCAGCCTCAAAATAATTTTCCAGCAGTTCACGGCTCGCCCACGGCATCCTTCGAAGGAAATCGATCAGTTTGTTATTCATAAGGTATATCCTCTTTGTCAAATAAAAATACAAAGAGACAGAAATCACGAAGCTAATGGTCTATTGTTTAATAATTTCCATTCTTTAACGGAAAAATCCCCTTCGAATGAGAGGATTTTAGCGAAGTAAAATTTTTGGATCAGAAGTCATTCCGGATATGAATTACTTTTCCATGATAGATAGTCAATTCAACTCCCATCGTGATAAATGATGACACATATCCTGCAATTTCATCCGTACATTTGAAGTGCCTTCTGTTTTCGCCTCTGGAATCCGTCAAAGTGATGATATTTCCTGTGACTTCCTGCAGATATCCTTTCGCTTTTGTCTTGTGAAGGAGAAGGAATAAAATAAGCGCGATAGCCGATACTGAAGCCGGGATGATAACTGTCCAGTTCCAGTCCTTGAATCGGGAATACCAGGGTGTCCTGAAAGTCATATAGAAAACATTATTCGAAGAGTCTGCATAACCTTCAATTTCGCTGTGACGGACCAGATTTGTTCCGCTGACTACTGTATCCGGAGTAATATGGTATTCAACGCCTCCGACCATAAAATCAATGTTTTTACCATCCGGACTCTTTTTTACCGAAGAAGCCGGCCCGTTTATCGTTTTCACACGGTTATTATCCGTAAAATATAAGGTCATAACCCGGCCGTTGCGCATGAGACCGACAAAGGGAGCTCCTTTTACAAAAGATTTCATCTCCGGTATGAACTTCACATCGCTGTTCACAAAATATGCGAGATTGGATGAAACAAAATAGATCTCATTCTCAGAGAATGTGACGATTTCATCAATGATACCGTTGACAGGCGTAATAGTCTCTCCTGACTGAACGAGAGGATAGTCAGCGGAAGTTCTCACATATCCGCCGCTCATTTCCATGCTTATGAGTGTACCTTTGGTATAAAATGTCTTCGACATTTTCGTTCCCGGAAAGAAAAGAGCTTCTATATTTCCTTCAGGAAGGGAAACAATCATTCTTGAAGAATCCTGAGCCTGGTACAATCCCCATACTGTCTTTGTTTCGAGATCCGGACGCTCATAATCCGGAAAAACTTCTATATATCTGATAATAAGTGCACCGGGATAAGGAGCTGCCCGTCCACGGACATATTCATCTGCGCTGATTTCACTCTGATTATTTTTATAGGCGGTTGCGTTATCGGTAAGATATTCCGTCCCATCAATAATGATCCTGTTTCCGCTGATCTTTGAAACAACTCCTTCGAAGGATACGGATGAAGGGGTTGCTGACGGTTCCGGTGTTTGTGTCGGGAGAGCAGCTCCGGAAAAGTTCTGACTCCAGAATGTGTCTGATGTATTTTCCTGCTGATTTTCAGACAGAAGATGCAATCCATTATCCTGTGAGGAAGGAGTAGATGTGAACAGATCCGACCACAATGGTGTGGGAGTACTTGGCGGAAGAGGTGTGGGTGTTCCAATGGATTTTTCCGGAATCTTTGTAAGGGATACGATCGTATATGACTGCATGTCATCATTGAGGTAGATAAATCCCATTACATAATCGCCGATGTAAATATTTGTTCCTGCCGCATTGATGGAACTGTACTCGTTGGCAACAAGTATTTTTCCCGCAACATATAGAGAATTCTTTCCTGCGGAATCAACATATCCTTCAACAGTGATTGTTTCCCCTACATTTGAAGCATATACCCTGACCGTGGATATGATCATCAGAAAAAATACGATCAGGTGAAATAAGGCTGTTTTCTTTTTCATATGATTTCCTCCGTATTTATCAGGGAAAAGATACTAAAAAGGACCGCCAAATGACGGTCCCTGTAAAAATTAGCTATTCTTCGGCTCAGTTACTGAATTCATTCAGCATTGAATTAAATGTCCTTCGGGAGACATATCCCGTTATCAGGTGATTTCCGATGATAAAACTCGGTGTGCCTTCAACACCCAGAGCAGCCGCATCCGCAATGTTTGAGTCGATCTCCTGATATACATCATCATTAATGATACACAGATTCATGCTGTCTTCATCCGCCCCGTATTTTATAGAAGTCTGCAGAAGGTATTCGCTTACGTTCGATTCCTTCAGCATTGAGGACCACTCGCTGTAGTCAGCGTTCAAGTGACCTGTATATGAAAGATAATCCACTCCGTTTTTCACCGCACAGCGTGTATAGGCTGCAGCGAGCCGTGCGTATTTATGGCTATCTGACGGATAATCAAAAAATTCAAGCCTTATCGACCGGTCTTCAACAAGATTTTTGAGCGACTCTTCCATAAATGTCGAGCAGGAAGGACACTGCAGATCTGTAAAAACCATAACGATTTTTTCCGGACTATCACTGCCATACACTGCAATGGGCACTGAAGTCAGCCGAGATAAATCTGTTTCAACCGGATCGGATGCCTTATATTCCAGAAATTCAAGTGCTGCATTTGTCGCAATTTCAACCCCGTTTCTGGTTCCGCAGTAATAACCGATTAACATGCTTGTTATACACGCTATTACCACAAACAAATATGTAAAAAAAATCCTAAAATTTTTTTTCATCGTACGTCCGGATGATTGTTCAATATTTTCCACAAATTCCTCCTGATATTTAGTTTCAGAAAAGATACAAATCATCGGACCTCAATGATTTTTCCCCTGCGGACTTTTACGGAGATTGTTTTTTCGTGCATAGCCATAATGAAAGTGGACAGGGATTCATCTGCAGTAAATCTGTAAATTTGTCCGTCAGATTCATGGAGAATGATTGTATTTCCTGCACCTGTTTCCGGATGTCCGGTATGCCATGAAGATCTATTCCTGATGGCTTTACTAACAAGCCATCCGAGAACAATTAAAATGATTCCTCCTGTCATCACATATTCCACCCAGGGAGGATTTAATATCCCGAATAAACCTGCGCCTTTTAGAATCCTTACCGCAAGAATTTCATTTCCATAGGCGTAACCTTCAACAACTGCTCCTGAACTGAGCCTGGACGAATCGGAAAATCCTGAAAAGGCTGCAATCGTCGGAATAATGTATTCAGTATTTCCTATTGAAACTTTTATTTCTCCGTCCAGTGAAACGGCATATGCAGAGGAAATCTTTCCGCTGAATTTCTGACCGCGGTCATCTGGTTTGGGTAAAACATCAATAATTGATACCTGATTCAAACCTTTATACAGAGAAGTCCCTATCTCATCATAAGCGAGGTTTTTACTGATTGTTGTATTTGAATCAAGATAATACACGGTTTCATCCAGTCTGATTGCTTTCTTCCCATTACCGTCCCCGGAGTCAATTCCGTTCAGGACTCCGGACACTGTATGATAATTGAAGTCAGAATAATCGTCCGGAAGAATATAGATCATTTCGGCATATTCGCCTTCCAATAAGACAAGAGCGAATTTTCCTTCCGTAAATGAACCGGAAATAATTGTTTCTTCATCATAATCAATAATGCGGTCAGCAATCTGGAAAGCATTAGCGGCTACTTTTGAAATAACACCTGCATATTGGTTCTGCCTGCTTTCAGGAAGGACAGAACCATAACATGTCAGGAGATCAAATACACCATCCAGGTTTGCAATGCCGGCGACCTGGATCCCAGGCTCCAAATCCTTTTCAGCCGCGATAACAGTCGCAAGAGATGTGAAATATTTTTTTCCGTCAATGACAATTGAATAATCCGGTGCGGTCCCGGTAATCGATGAAATAAAACCGGATACAGGAACTCTTCCGCTTTCAATCGTTTCACAGGCAACTACAATTTTAGTCGTTTCGTTATATAGGACAGCCATGGCTGGTAAGCCTTTCTTCAGTTCTCCAACAACATTAGTGAAGGAATTGATTTCAATTTCCTTTTCACCAAGAATGATGGAAACGATGGATTGCCCGGTGGGTGAATTTATATCCCGGACAGATACAACGTCATCAACAGGCTGATAATATACTTCGAAACGTGATCGATCGAAGGAAATTATTGGCTTATCCAACAGCAGAATATCATTTTTGATTCTGTATCCTGAGACAAAATCCCCCAATGAAACAGATCCTTTTATCAACGTATCGGGAAGAACACGCAGTGTAGTATCGCCAATTGTGATGTAGTACGCGCCGCTTTCTCCGATATTTCCTACAAAGTTCACAAATCCCTGAAAGGACTCAACGTCTGCCGGTTTCGGAAACTCGTCTGTTATTGCGGAAATGAACCTCACGACTTCATTGATTTCGTATCCAAAGACCCATGTTCCGGGAATCATAACTGTTCCGATAGTTTCTGTCTGTCGATCAAGAACGTGAGCTTTCCCGTTTATTTCAAGAATGTATTTATCTTCTTCCTGGATAGACTGATCAACCATACCAATAAAAATATCTTTTTCCGGAACAGCGGTATTCGATGCAAGAACTCTGCAAATGATAACTTTACCGTTTTTCGTAACAAGAGCGACAGAAGCATATTTTTCCAGAAAGGCAATTCTTTCGTCAATCCTGGTATCTCTGGTAAAAAGATAGCCCGTGCCATCTACATAGACTCTGTATTCAAGATCAGAACTGGCCCTGGAAATCGCATTGACAATTCCGAAATGATATTCAAACTGATCATTATCAGAGTTGTCATCTGTCATTCGTTCAATGCTCAGCAGTTCGTGTGTTTCATCTGAGAAATTCAGTTTTACCGGAGAATCTTTGTCAATTCCGACCGGGATGGAAAAATCCGGCGATACCTTATACGTCCTGCCATCTATCGTGATACAGTCGGAAAAATCATTATCCGCATAAGTAACGGAAAAAGCAATAAAGAATACTGTAAAAAGGACGAATAATATTTTTTGGATCTTCATAGAAAAACCTCTTTCATCTATATTTGTGTTTCAGTATCTGCAAAGTATAGTGAAAGAGGTTTTTTGAAATTCAGCAGCAATCTTTATTTTTTGTTATCTCGGTTTATATTGCTCCGTTTGGAACGCACTGTTTGAACCTGTTCCCATAAATCCAGTGAAATAATTGGCTGATGTTTTCCGGAAAAAAGCATTTTTACAGAAGGACCAACTCGCCCATAGGGAATTTTCCCTATATATACCGGATTGGTAAGCATCTGGCGGACTGTCTCACGAGTGAAAGGTTTATTGAGTGTTGATAGAAAACCCTGTTCATTCAAATCATTTGCTATGTCACGATAAGAGACATCTCCTTCAGCGAATGCTTCAAAACTGTCCAGAACAGCCGGAGCTGTCTCATCATCAACCTGTAATATACGAGGATTCATACCTGCAGTATCAGGTCGTTTCCATTTCTTGTAACCGAACGGAGGAACTGATCCGATAAAATATCCTTTTTTCGCAGCAGCGAGTTTTCCTTTCGTTGTTCCTTTGGAAATATTCTTTTTTCTGCTGTTATTCATAAAGTACTCCGGATTGAATCAGATATTGGTTACCTTTCTTATGCCATCCATTCTTATCTGCAAAAGCAGAAAAAAGAAATTCAAACTCCGGACGTGGTTCAAATGCACATAAGCGGAATTTGACGAAATCAAAATACAGATTCTGGAACAGATAATGAACGATGTCGTATTGTTCCGATGCAGTAGCTCTCTTGAAAAGATTAATGAGGGAGGTTGTGATCGTGATCTGTGCGTTCAACATATCTGAAGATTTTGGAAGCATTTCATTCAGCTGCTCAATTTCTGCAAGATCCGCATTATGCTCTTTCTGAAAATCATCGAAGCTGTATGTACCGCTAACAGTATATGCGTTGGTTCGTCTTTTAATACGATCCTGAATGATTTTTATTTTCGATTGAATTTCACTGACATAATCCTGCCCTTCTGCCTTTTTTTCAATCAAATCGGACCAGGAATGAGGTATATCGATAACAGACACGAAATCACGAACCTGTTTATCAATGATATGTGCATCTGCATATTCCCCGCTGTACTTGCATTCCAGACCGCGTTCTTCTGAATAGTCTTTATACCGGAATGTCTTTTTTCCGGATTGAACTCGCAGCCGACGTCCGCATTCCGCACAGCAGATCAGGTTTTGAACCAAAAAACGTGCTTTCAGGCTGATACCGTCAGCCTTGTTGTGGTTATGATTGATGATCCTCGATTCACGCACAGCAGATACCTTCGAAAAAACATCAGGATCAATGATCGGTTCATGCTGAGCCAAATAAGTCTCATACCCCAATTCACAATTTTTGCTCTTGTACACAAGAATGCCGACATATACCGGATTATCCATCATGCTTCGGATCGTTTCCTTCCCGAATACACTTTTTCTTTTCTCGGAATTACGTCTCGGAGTAAAACCCGCCACATTTAAATAGTCAGCAAGATCCTGAAATGAATATTTATTGGTAGCGTACATTTCAAAGCATTTCTTTATTGCCGGCGCTTCTTTTTAATCCGGAACCAGTTTGCGATGTTTTCCGTGTTCATTGCCGGGAAAACCTGGTTTCAAAAGCTTATACCCGAATGGAGGGGTTGAACCGATGAAGATTCCTTCTCTGCAGGATTGCCGTTTCCCTTTTGCTACCTCATCTGCAAGATTTTTCAGATAATCTTCACTGATTGCAGCAAGAATCTTGCAAATCAAATCATCGGTCACTTCCATATGCTGATGAACACAATACAGAGTAACGTTTATCTTCTTCAGCTCTTCAGTCATTGCCAGCATGAGTCTGAGATTCCTTTGCAGCCGATCCATTTTGTGTGCAACGATCAGAGAAAATTCCCCCGCATGCGCATCCACAAGCAGTTGTTGAAATGCAGGACGATTTTCATTTTTGGCAGTATAGGCTTCATCAATATAAATATTTTTTTCGGCAACAGTATAACCATGTTCGTTGATGTATCTCAGACATTCTTCTTTCTGGGCTGAAATACTGAAATTTTCTCTTTGCATATCCGACGAAACACGGAGATACAAAGCAGCTTTGGTTTTGCGCTGCAACTCTTCAGGGCTCGATTCTTTTTCTTTGCTTTTCCTCGCAGCACGCATCTGCTTATTTTCAAGACCTTTCAGAATGTTACTTGTGTCCATCTGACGATCCTTTCTGCTGATCTGCAGTCTGTTCGTCTATACTGCGTGCAGCAATTGATGCGAGAAGATCAATAAATCCCATAACCACTGGCCCGCGGACCGGATAAGTATCAAAATTGGCTATCGTGTCATT
>JAFPZX010000125.1 GCA_017417055.1 Anaerolineaceae bacterium | reverse complement strand
GCAAATATAATTTTAGGAACTTCCTATTTTTTTTTCACCAGTTTCTTTGAATATATGATACTTGAGCCGCTCCAGAGGCTCAAGTATCATATATTCAAATTTGCCAGTTTTTCTTTTCTATGGAAATTTGATACGCAGACAAGCAGTTACCTTTTCCCTGATTCTGATTTTTTTGTGGTATAATTACGAAAATGTTAGATTTCGAGTAGCTGTTCAGGTGGCATTTTTTGCCGTGCGAAAGGTATAACTTGTTTGCTCGTTCCTGTACAGGTATGAATTTGATCGCTTTTCATTCTTATTTCCGGGTTGAGTCCTGTTAAGTTGAAAAATAACATTTTTATCAAATTTGATTGCATGTTACTTTTTGCATGAAATATGCATAATCTGATTAAACTTATTTGGTAAAATACTTTAAGCAAGAATGTTAGTTGGTTTTATTTTTGCAAAAAAAGAAGAGCCTGAATTCTTGAGTAGGTCAAAGAGAATGGAGGAATATGGCTCGACCGGTTAAAATAAGAAGAATTAGTGCACTTCCTGAAACGTATCGGGAAGAAGGTCCCGCGGTGCATTTGACTTATGATGAATTCGAATGTATCCGCTTGATTGATTTTTGCGGTCTTTCACAGGCTGAATGTGGTGAACAAATGGAGGTTGCAAGAACCACCGTAGCCTTAATTTATGATCACGCCCGGAAAAAAATCGCGGAGTCGATCGTTTTGGGTCGTGAATTGGTAATCAGCGGCGGAAAATACCGGTTGCCTGACCAGAATGATTGAGAATTTCTTCTGTCAAAATTCTGAATGAATTAAAAACACTGATAGAAAGTGTTTTGTCATGGTAAAATAATCTTCGGCGGTAATGCCGGAGATTCATTTTTAATTTGTATTGATTTATAACGGAACAAGCTCGAGCTGTTTTATTAAAAATTATGAGAAAAAGTATAAAAATAATTATTTCCGCGTTAATATTCAGCTTTTTGATTGCTGTTTTATTTGTTATAAATCGTGATCTTTATCACTTCACCTATGAAACACAAATTCAGCGTTTATTTAATTCCGAGCTTGCGGAAAAACAGGATTATATTGTAAATGGTCCTGTAACACTTAAGCCCGGAAAATATTTTCTTTCTTTGAAACTTACTGTGGAAGGAAATGGCAATGGTTTATTCCTGATCGATGGTGATGATCAGGAGTTCTTTTACGAAGATTTACCATCAGGGACAAAAGATCCGTCTATTCCTTTTGAAATCAAAACAAGTGCAAAACAGGTTCGGATCGGTATTCGATATGACGGCGGAGAGTCTGTTGTCAATTTGGAATGGATAACAATTACGTCGGATCATGTTCTTTATCGTGAGTCCATCGCGAAACATCTAACTGTTTCATTATTGATTATTTTGTTGGCCTCTTGTTTGGCACTCCGTTTACTTTGGCCAGAGGTGATTTGGAAAGTTTTCCCCTTTTTTTCAATCCCGGAAAACGAACTGTCCTTTTGGTTTCTTATTTTGTTGACTGCTGCTGCATGTTGGCCAATTCTCGATGGTAAGTTATATATCCATGGCGATGATATGTTTTTTCACGCAACCAGAATTCGCGGACTGGCGGACAGTCTTAGAGCAGGTTATTTTCCTGTACGTGACCAACTGTATTGGCTGCATAATTATGGATATGGAGTCAGTTTTTTCTATCCGGATGTCTTTTTATATTTTCCCGCGATTCTTGTTCTGCTTGGATTTAATCTGCTGACCTCATATAATATTTTTCTGGTTATTTGCAGCTTCTTTTCAGTATTTTCAATCTGGTTTGTCTGTGAACGAATTACAAAGAACAGACTCGCAGCGCTGACATCCGCTGTGTTTATGGCTTTTTCAGCATATCGGCTAATTACGGTTTATTACCGGGCTGCAATAGGAGAAGTACAAGCCACAATATTTTATCCTGTCATTTTTTATGGCCTTTATGAAATTTTCCATAATCATGAAGAAAAATGGGGATTTTTTGCTTTTGGTTTTTTAGGTCTTTTATGCTGTCACATGATCAGCCTGGCAATAGGTATTATCGTAACCGCATTGTTGTTGCTGCTGCATATCAAAAAAATTTTATCTGACCGCCGTATTGCTGTTGCTTTGATAAAATCTGTCCTGCTGGTTATTGGGCTCGGTTCTTTTTTCTGGATCCCCATGCTGGAGCAAAGCATCACGAATCCTCAATTAAATATTAATCAGGTTCTTTCCGGAACAGTATTATTTAATGCGACAAACTATGCAATTCCCGTACAAAATTTGTTCTTACGGTTTAAAACCTGGAGTATGATGCTGCAATCTGAGTCTGTGTATCCCGGCTGGTCTTTTTTGTTGATTGTGTTGTTTGGTGTTTTGTTAGGCAGGAAACGCGGGAAAATGGTTAAATCCGCGGATTTCATGCTTGTTTTTTCTCTGCCCTTTTTGTGGATGTGTACCAGAGCGTTTCCCTGGAGATGGAGCATTTTTCGGCCGCTTGTGACACGTATCCAATTTGCGTATCGTTTTCTTTTGCCGGTTTCAGTCCTGTTTTTTCTTGCAGGAGGAATCTATTTTTCTGCCTTGACAAAAAAATATAAAAAGAAGACTGCCGCCGTACCGGCTTTTGTTGTGTTGATGATTTTTTGTTTTTTTACAACAGCATACCCAATACTCAATGAAAGTTATTTACATCGATCTGTAGAAAAAAGGATGTTTGTGATGCAGGACAATCGTGTCAGCGGCGGAGAATATATGCCGAAAGGACTTGATAATGATTATCCTGATAAAAATGCCGATACAGTTCGGCTTGTTGAAACTGATATACCTTTGTCGATTCCTTTTCATAAACGGCAGAAACTTGGTTTTACCTTCTCCTATGAGCTGCCAAAAGGCAGTGGTGAAGTCCATTTTTCTGTTCCGCTGATTCATTACACCGGATTTCAGGCTGTTTTGACAGCTGATGATGGTACAGTTCTTTATCCAAAGATAAAAGCAGATGATCGTGGACTGGTCAGTTTGAGTAATGAAGGTTTTGATTCCGGAACTGTTTCTGTTTTTTATCAAAAAACAATTTGTCAATGGATTGGCGAAGGAATTACTTTACTTACTTTTATTGCTATTGTAATCTGGAAGAGAAGGTTATTTACATCTGAGGACGGAAAAACATGTTTTTCATTGTGAGAAAGTTTTCCAAAATATCACCCTTATTACATTTTTAGGGTAAAGAACAAAGATACATTTTTCGTTGTGCTGCAGCTTCCATAAATATAAGTCAGTAAATTAATCAGCGAATTTATGCTATAATTTTAATTGTTAAATATATGAATAAGGGGGTAATTATGGATTCAGTTGTAAGTGCTGTTACAAAAACGGTGCCAATTTCACAATTTAACCGGGGTTTGGCTGGAAAAATATTTTCAGATGTCAAGGCTCACGGCTCCAAAGTAGTTATGAAAAACAATACTGCTGAAGTAGTATTGATGTCACCGGATGAATATGTCCAGATTATGGATACTCTGAACGATTATCTGCTTCTTACGATGGCTGTAGACCGAATGTCTGATTATGATCCTTCAAAGTTGATTTCTGAAGAAGAAATGGACAGACGTCTTGGTATTACGCGTGAAGATCTTGATTCTATAGATGACGTGGAGTTTGAATGATTTGGTCACTGAAATACCTTCCGGAAGCTGAAAAAGACTACAAATCATTGGCGCGCAGTCAGCAGCTTGTGGTAGATAAAGCAATTAAAAAAGTAAAAACAAACCCATTACCGCAGGATGAGGGAGGCTATGGAAAACCTCTTGGACACAAAAACGGGAATAATCTTACCGGTTATTTGAAAATAAAACTCCGCGGTGAAGGCATTCGTATCGTCTACAAACTGATACGCACAGAAGAACAAATGCTTATCGTTGTGATCGGAATAAGAGAAGATTCGGAAGTTTATGAAATCGCTTCCAGCCGGATAAAGAAACACAATTTGTGACAATTCCGAACATGATAAGTGGGACTTTCAGGTGACAGTTATCATGTTCCAGAATCAGGCTGAATGAAAACCGTCACCGCGGAAGTGACCAACACGCAAAAAGATGCTGTTCTAATATATACAGGCGTTATTTGGAGGCTTCTGTTCCTGCCAGCAGACCTGTGGCGATGGCCCAGGTGAGGTTGTAACCGCCGCAGGGGCCGACCACATCCAGCACTTCACCGGCAAAATACAGCCCTTTCTGTTTGCGTGACTGCATGGTGTGAAGGTCAACTTCGGCCAGCGGAATTCCCCCCGCGGCAGCCTGTCCAAAATTGAATCCCCTGTTCCCCTCGATGGGAATCAGCCCGTTTTCCAGCCGCTTGATATGAACACGGAAAGTGCGGGAGTCGATCCGTTTGCAGGAAGTTTCCCAGTCAATTTTCCACATTTTGAAGAAATATTCCACCAGTTTTCCCGGCAGGACGGAAAGGAACACGCTGCGGTAAGGATAGTCCCGGTTGATGTGCGCATAGAAATACTCATCCAGCTGGCGGGACAGGTTTCCCGGGAGGAAGTTCAGCCGCAGCAGATAGTCTTTAGCGTCTTTGTCACTGAAATAATGACTGACGTTCATCACCCCGGGACCGTTCAATCCGTAATCGGTGAATATGACATTCCCAAAACTTTTTCCCAGTTCCGTTTTCCCTTGCAGTGCGGTGACATCCGCGTCCACGCGAACGCCCTGCAAGGCTTTGAAGATATCGCCTTTGGCGCTGATGGCAGCCAGTGCCGGGACAAATGGCAGGTCGCGGTGTCCGAATTGAAAGAGTTCACTGAGAATACTGGTGTTCGCACCTAACTGCGGAAAGGCTTTGCTCCCGGTGGTGAGGATCAGTTTATCAAAGGGTTTTGTTTTTCCGGCTCCTTCCGTGGTAAGGACGAATTTCGTACCGCTCAGTGTGATATGCGTCACTTTCACGCTGTTTTTTACTTCCACACCGGCATATTGCAGCGCGTCAGTCAGGATCTGCACCACATTCGCTGCGGACCAGGACTGCGGATATACCCAGCCGTCTTCCGTCTCAACGGTTGGGATATTCAGCGAATTGAGTTTTTCCCTGATTTGTTTCGGTCCGAATTGCGCGAATACCGGGCTCAGATCGCCGGGTTTTACCGAATAATAGCTTTCCGGGTTGGCATTCATATTGGTGATGTTGCATCGTCCGTTGCCGGTGGCAAACAACTTGCGCCCGATTTTCTGGTTTCCATCAAAAATGGTGACCGTATGTTCCGGGTTTTGTTCTTTGATCATGAGTGCGGAAAAAATTCCCGCGGGACCTGCGCCGATAATTCCAAAATTCATACTTGCTTAAAATCCCTGTTTTGGTGTAAAATTACTATTGTCAGTTACAAACTTCTTAATTGACGTTAAAATTTATGACATGTCATAATGAATTATTATTTATTTTGTCTATGACTTATCATGACCCCTTTCGAAAATGGAGCGTAGCTTATGTCCAAAATGCGTATCGTTTTAGTAGATGACCACGAAGTCGTTCGGCTGGGCCTGAAAGTTTTGTTGGAGCAGAGTGACCATTTTGAAGTCGTTGGCGAGGCCAACAACGCTAAGGAAGCCGTCGAGATCGCCGGTAAGTTTCGACCGGATATCGTATTGATGGACATCCGCCTGCCCGGTGCCTCCGGCATCGAAGCCTGCGAAGAGATAACTCAATTATATCCTGAAGTTCGTGTTGTGATGCTTACTTCTTATGCGGAAGATGAGATGTTGTTTTCCGCGATTCGCGCAGGTGCATCCGGATATCTTTTGAAACAAATCAACAGTGATGACCTTATCCGTTCATTGGAATCAGTACGGCGTGGTGATGCACTGTTGGATCCGCTGGTGACGCAGCGTGTCTTCCAGGAAGTCCGCCGGGCGGTAAAGGAGGAAGAGGCCTCTGCCTTCGCGATCCTTTCCCAGCAGGAAAAACATGTGCTGATCCTGGTCTCCGAAGGGAAGACGAACCGGGAAATTGCAAAATCATTGTTCCTTGGCGAGGGTACGGTTCGGAACTATGTTTCCAGCATCCTTTCAAAATTGGGTGCATCCAACCGTGCTGAAGCCGCCGCTTATGCGGTTGAGCATAACCTGAAAGAATATTTATAATTTTGCAAAAAGGAAGTGGATGATTACTCCGGAACCATCCCGTAATGAATGAGCATCGCATGAAAAAAAGACAGATACCGGAATAATTGGTTAAAACTCTTCGATGTGCCGAAACAAACTCGGGACGGTTACCCCGGAACCGTCCCGTAATAAATGAACCTCGCCTGAAAAAAAGACAGATACCGGAATAATTGGTTAAAACTCTTCGATGTACCGAAACAAACTCGGGACGTATCACAGGATATCCGGTTAGCTCATTCGGATCAGGAACGTTAAATCGCAGACATTCGTACCCGATGGACCGGTTCGGATCAATCCCTTGACCCTTTCAAAAAAATGATAAGCGTCATTGTTCCGGAGGAAGCTTTCCGGTGTGATGCCTTCTTCTATGGCTCTGAAAATCGTGTCGGCAGTCACAAAGGCTCCCGCGGCATCTGTCGGACCGTCTTCTCCATCAGTGGCAAGAGTTGCCAGAACACAATTTTTCCAGCCGGCCATTTCGCGAACCGAACCCAGTGCCAATTCCAGATTGCGTCCGCCCAGCCCGTTACCGGTGATATGGACGGTTGTTTCTCCGCCGAAAATATACACGCCCGGTGCGTCAAGCGTGGAGAAAAAGGATGGCACCAGTTTCCCGATTTCGGAAGCTTCTCCTGTTAGCTGTGTATTCAACACCTGGGCATGGAATCCAAGCTTTTGTGCCTCTAAAGCGGCCGCGGCTGCTGCAGTGCGGTTGGAGGCAGCAAGATAGATATTGCTTTTTTGGAAAAGCGGATCATCAGGTTTCGGTGTTTCGGGTAGTTTTCCATCCATTCCCCGCATCAGTATATTGTGAATCACTGGTGGAAATGTATTGACTGCTGCGTATCGATCCAGAATTTCCAGCGCGTCCTGATAGGTGTATGGATCAGGAACGGTAGGCCCGGAGGCGATAATGTCGACCGGGTCACCGACTACATCGGAAAGAATGATTGTCACCTGTTCCGCAGGGGCTGCATGCTGAGCCAGCCTGCCGCCTTTGATGAGGTCCAGATGTTTGCGCAGAATGTTAAATTCTGTGATGTTCGCCCCGCAGCTGAGGATCATATCGGAAAAACGCTGCATCGTTTCCAGATCTATGCCCTCAACCGGCAGGCTCATCAGCGCTGATCCGCCTCCGGAGATAAGGAATATCACCAAGTCATCAGCTCCCGCCTTCTCCGCAATTTCCAGTACTGCTTTTGCTCCGGCAATACTGTATGTACCCGGGATCGGGTGATTTCCCCGGAGGATCCTGTATTGATCACCGAGGGAGTGTCTTTGAGGTATATGTTTCGTCAGAACGATTGCTTCCGTGACATATGGATGGATGATCTGGTCCAGAGCCTCAGCCATTCCAACCGCGGCTTTTCCGAGAGATATGACATAAACATGCCGGTACGCGTCCAAATCGTATGGAACATCTTGTATCGTCAGGATTCCCCCGTCCCGCGTGATTTGCGCGGGAATGAATACTTCCGGCATCACAGCGGTAATTGCGGCGTTGGACAGATGCTTGATCAAATCCGACGTGTTCATAAGCGTTGATCCCGGGGTTATTGGTAATATTCTTTGAACGAAAGAATATCCATGGTCAGTGTATTTTGCCCCTGCGGAGAGGTAAAGAAACCGCTGAAACCTTGCGTATAGGTACTGTCTTCGACGGTCAGTACTGTTTCATTGTTGAGTTCCATAATCAATGTGTTTCCCCGGATAATGGCAGTCATATCGTTCACGTCGCCTGAATTGTTATGGAAAAACTGGGATGCGTCTGCGGTGCCGAGCACAGTGTTGTCGCGCAATATGCTGACGGTTCCCTCACATGCCAGACTGAAATAATATCCGTTGCCGCTGGTGTAGTCATTGGCGTGCATGGCAATTCCAAAGCGGTCTCCCCGTGCGCAGGTGGTGATGGAAAATTCCATTTTTGCCGCTCCATCCTGGATCACAGGCGGACGCAGACGCCAGTTCAGCCATCCGTTGCTTTTTTTTGGTATCAGGGAAAGCTGATTGTTGAGCGCGATGATCCGGATGTTTTCATCATCATTCAATCCGGCATTGAGGCCGAATCCCGCGGATCCGCGTTCAAAATTATCTTCTACCTGCGGCTTTGAATAATCATATCCGCCTGCTTCATTATTATTATCTGAAGGTGCAGATTCTGCTGTGGCGGTCTCTGCCGCAGGTCTGAGAACATATATCTCTTCTTCATCGTGATTATCCAGAATGTCGCTGGAATACCCTTCGTTGGGATTATCCAGAATGTCGCCGGAATATCCTTCGATATCATGGACAACGGGCACCGGTTCCGTGGTTGGAAAGATTTTGTTTGTTGTCTGAGGCGTACTTGTTGGCTCCGGATTCTCGATCTTGGAACGAAAATCAGTCGGAGAAATCATTGATCCGATGGTGAATACAATTGATACGATCAATATAAATAATGTTTTCATTAATAACTCCTTTGTCACCCTTCATTCGGTGTTTGCGCCTTATCCAAATCCGGTGACGGGTTGAAATATCCAAAAACTGCGGCGGAAATTTGTGAAAACACAATATTTCCTTCTTCAAAAATCAAATGTTCGGGATGCCAGGTGTAAATACTGAGAATATAGTTTCCACCCGGAGAATAAACTGTGGCGATATTGCCCATGGTGTGCAGCAGACCGTCGCTTTCCTCGATCCAGCCGTGTTTGTGCGCGACGGGGACGCTGTCGGGAACACCGGCACTGATGAGGTAGGGCAGCTTGTTGTCTTTCAGCAGTCCGATCATCTCAACACACTCATCCTGCGTGATCTGTCCTGGAAAAGTGTCCGTCAGCAGTCCGGTCCCGTCCTCGCTGCAGCGGTAAAGGGCGTCCATCAAAACGCCCATGTCCTTTGCGGTGGTCTGGTTATAGATATCCGGGTTCAGGTTGATATCCGTGCGGGTATTCGCCTCTGTCTCGAAAATGTTCAGCAGCGGGGCGCCCAGGTAAAAATAACCGGCAAGGAAGGAATTGTGGAGCCCCAGCTTCTCCAGATCTTCAGTGACCGCATAAGGGGCCAGCGGTCCGCCGATGATATTTTCCATCATCCAGTCGGTTTGATCATTTTTCGATTCCGTGATCATCAGACGCAGCGTCCGCATGGTCAGCGTGTTGGGTTCCTCATCCATGCGGATATAAGAAGAAATCATGATCGGCAGTTTCATGGTGCTTGCTGCGGTAAATGCGATTTCCGGGATCAGATCTTCCCGGTTGCGGCGGGCAAGGTCAAAGCTCTGTCCGCTTACGGGGTCGCTGAGGTAGACTTCGGTGATTTGTCCCCGGTCCTGCCATGTGTCGATCACAGCCCTGAGCTGCAGTTCCAGGTTTTTGATGTTGGCAGCGGGCTGTTCCAGATCGCTGACCGGGAGCACTACGCTGCGGCTGCTGTCGGATCTCCGTGCCGCGTCAATCAATGGCAGTGCGGCTTCTGCATCCAGTGCGCGTCCCGGATGACCGGCGGTGAATCCATTTCCATTCGGCTGGGTGGGAATGGGCAGAATGTCATAGCGTGGTTTGATTTCTTCCGTAAGGAATGTGCTGACGCTTTCGGGCATTTCACTGAAGCTCAGGTCCATTTGGATTGCTTCCTGTGAATATTTCCCCATCAGATAATTCAAAAAACTGTTTTTCAAATAAACCGCATTGAATTGGTTCTGTAAATCCTGCTTCAGCATATCGTAATCAATATTTTCCGGAAAGTCCAGCTGGATGCTGCTGCCGCGGTAATCAAGAATTACCGGCAGATCATATACGGATCTCACCCGCTCCACTGCTTCTTCCGGAGTCAGTCCTGTGATCGGGATTCCTGCGATGGATGAACCGTCGGGAATGACCGGTTCAATAGAGCGGTACCGCTGGTAGGAAAGGAATGTCAAAACGCCCGCAAAAAACAGCAGGCTCAGCGAGATAAACAGAAGACCAAGGCTGGGTTTCGATTCTTCCAACAGAGTTTCCCTCAATGCAAAAAGATTATTCCGAAAACCGCTCCGATGATGGTGAGCAGTATAGGATCAATTTTATACCGAAATTCCATGATCAGGGCAGCTGCAAACAAAATCAGTAAAAAGAAAGTATCACGAGAGAAGATGATGCGGTGCAGTTCGTATATAGATTCGGTACCGAAAAACACGCTCAGCATAAGCGTGATGGATGTGTATATCAGTAAACCGCCGCAGGCAGGAGTGATGCCCTGGAAAAGTCCTTTTACAAAACGGCTTTCCGAAAATTTTTTCATGAAAATGATTGCCAGTATTGAGACAAATACAGTGGGCAGGATCAGCCCAAGCGTTGACATTATCGATCCGGTAACTCCCCCTTTGAGGTAACCGATGTAAGTGGCTGAATTTAATGCCACAGCGCCGGGGCAGATCAGGTCCAGTGCGGTCATGTCCGCGAATTCGTTGACAGTCAGTCCGACCTGTTTGGATCCTTCATCAAGGATCATGGACATCATGCCATATCCCCCTCCGAAACAGGTAAAACCGATCTTCAAAAATAATAAAAACAATCTCAGCGTTATATTCATTCCCAAACCCGCATCAACCCACAGAATTGTCACAGAACCACGCAGCTCCGATTCTCGCAACCTCATTCATCATTCCAATTACGTCATCCTTCATTCTTCTTCTCCTATACCTCATACGCGACATACGACATATGTCTTACGTCTTACGTCGCACCACACACTCCTCACTCCTCACTGATAATGCTGATCACCCCCGCGGCGCCGCAAGCGATGATCGTCCAGAAAGCACTGGCGCCGAAGAGGAGTGGAAGCGCGATAGCCGCAAGCACCAACAGAATAGAAAACCAATTCCGTGGTACATTAGACAGCAGACGAATCCCATTTCCGAGGATAATCGCAACGGAAATCACCCGGATCCCGCGGATCGCTCCCTGAACCAGCGGATTGTCTACAAAGGTTTGGAACAGAACAGCAAGTAAGAGCATGCAGACAAAAGCCGGCATGATGACGCCCAGCAAAGACATCAAAGCACCGAAGGGCCCGGCGATGCGGTTCCCCAGCAGAATAGCATTGTGAATGGAAATGACCCCCGGCAGACTTTGACCGAGCACCGGATATGTCCAGAATTCCTTATCTGTAAGCCATTTCCGCTTATCAACAATGTTCCGCTCGATGGAAGGGATCGCAGCCATGCCGCTGGTGAAAGCGAACATCATGCTTTTGAAAAAGATCCAGAAGAGGATCACCCCCTTTTGTGTCGTGTTTTCCATAGACGATGACAAAACTCCCGCTAAATCTGATTATTTCTCAGCGCTGATGAGGAATGCAGACTGTCCCTCAAGCATGAAAGTATTTACGGTGATATTCTGAAAACCGCAGCGTTTCAGCTGTTTGACACATTCCGCGTCAAATTGAGCTTCCGCCCAATCGACGATAACCATTTTTCCACCCTTGATGATCAGCCTGCGCAGCCGCATGATCTCATCGACCAGGTGCGGCAGACCGCGGAAACCGAAGAGCGTATAGACCATATGGAACCGTCCGAAATAGCAGTCTTCTCCCATTTCCTGATCCGGGATCAGGTGGATGTCATGTGCATCAGCTATGGAACGCAGATTTTCAGGAAAAGTTTCCGTTTTGTCGCTGCAAGCCAGGCATTCCAGATCGCGGCGCAGTGTTTTCGCCAGCGAAAACCCGGCGCTGCCAAATTCAAGCGCTTTTCCACCAGCAGCG
Organism: Anaerolineaceae bacterium; assembly: GCA_017417055.1. Taxonomy (GTDB): domain Bacteria; phylum Chloroflexota; class Anaerolineae; order Anaerolineales; family Anaerolineaceae; genus Flexilinea. Next base: position 4,122 of record JAFPZX010000125.1, on the reverse strand, counting down.
GTGCGGATCTGTTCCCGCATCAGGTCCGTAACCTGATCAATTGATTCATTGGAAAATGTAATTTCGTTCATGTTGATTAACCTTCCGTATTTCGTTTGCGTTCTGCTTTGCTCTGAAAGCGTTCTTCATTGACAATAAAGCGTTCATGGATTCCTTCGCCGATAATTTCTCTTTCGTCAGAAAGTGTGACATGGAAGCGGATCAATCTCCCTTCCACAGCAATTACCTCAGACTCGCAGCGATATTTCATCCCGACCGGTGTGGGAGCCATGTGCCGGATGTTCACCAGGGTGCCGACGGTGCCCATTCCTTCATCCATCAGTGGCTGCACCAGGTTTTTGCAGCTTCGTTCCGCCGAACAAATCAGCATTGGTGTAGCTAAAATGTGCAGTGCGCCGCTGTCAAAGGTTTTGGCGGTATCCTTTTCCGCAACGACATATTCATCAACTGTTTTTAACCCAATTTCAATCATTTCAATTAAAAATCCCGGTATAGTCTGAATTTTTTCAATATTTAAGGAAACACTGATTAATTGAGTTTCGGGGACAGTTCTACCGAGGAATGAGGGAAACTGTCGTCCCGCCTTCTTGGAAATTACTTAGTGCTTCCTTAACAAATTTTACTCCGAAATGAGGAACTTCCCTCATTTCGGAGTAATCTGATACGTTTTAGTGAGATATCAAAACCTCACGGGAAAATCCGTTACCGAATCTTGAAATTCTTCGGGGCGGAATATTGATATTCAACATTCTGCAGCAGCTCATCCTGATAGAGATGATAGAACTCAAACAGTGGATTGTACGCTTCATTATCCTCTTCAAAAATCTTGGAGACAGGCTCCGGACCTTCATATTCGAATACGCCATTGTAAATATGATCCTCTCCGTTGATGGTGAAGAGCCATCCGGCAGCATAGGTATTGACACCGGTTTCAATCAGATTTTGGGCAAGGTCAACAGGCAGTGAGACCATGAAAGTGACATTTTGATTGGCCGGGATAAAGAATTCATTGCCCATCGTGAAATCTGTCAGGTCTTTGTCGATATTGCTGTCCAGGTCATCATTGATCTGAAGTCTGCCTTGATATTCGTCCAGAATAGCGTTATTGATTTGGATGTTTTCCGGGCGGATGACGATGTCACTTCCTGTTGTGTTTTTCATCTGGATGATGAAGGTCAAAATATCGTTGTTCGGTGAAACAAATATGGCAAAATCCTCGTCTGCTTTGTCTCTCGACAGCGTGACTTCTTTTTCACTGATAATATCCTCTGCGGCTTTTCCCTGACTGCAGGTCGAACGGGAACTGCCGAGGGCAAGCGTTTGTTCTTCGCCGTTCACAGTGTAGACCATCGAAGTGTAAACCGAAAAATTCGGATTTTCGGGATCTTTTGTAAGAAATGCGTCGCCGGTGAAGGTTGCCTTTTCATTTGGCTTCATCCGGAAGTTATATTTATCCTCAATGCGGTAATAACAGGAAAAACCATCGCCTCTGACACAATTGGCATAGGTGATTGGCAGATTTTGGGATTGTCCTTCAACTTCAAGGGTCGTGGCCAGCTGTACGGGAATTTCCTTTTCCGTATTATTATAAAGCGTATAGGTGACGACAACTTTCTTTTTCTCGGCCATATAACCGCGGCAGATTTTCCCGTCTGTGGTAATGCTGTTATCTTTTGTTTCCGGAGCATCCGGGATCGTCGGAGCAATCGGACATTCCAGTCCGGATTTTCCGATCAGCAGTGGCTTCCACATATTTTCGGCATAATAAACCAGTGAAGTCTTCACCGGAAAGTATGTATTGTCATGGGATTCGGTCAAATCAGTTGTGCCGGTAAAGACGACTGATTCCTTCGGCTCAAGCGTAAAATTATAATCGCTGATACGGTCAAAGCAGGAACCATCTTTATTGAAGCATTTTTCATAGGTCATGATCCGCGGTTCCAATTCGCCGTCAACTTCAAGTGTGGTGGCTAATTGGAGCGGGATCGCGGTATCCGTGTCGTTCCGCAGCGCGTAGGAGAAATACAGGCTGTCAACGCCTTTGGTGTAGGTCCTGCATAATGAAAGCGGTGTGATTTCTTTGTTCATCACTGCCGGTGCAGGGGTATCATAGCAGATGTTTTGTGTAGTTTCAAGGGAGAGAGGAATTGCTTTCCCGTCCATTTTATATACGAGTGAAGAAAACACCGCAAAATCATAGACCTTCGGGTCAAGAATCAGTTTCACTTCGCCGGTGAATTTCGCCTGCTCTCTGGCTTTCAGGGTGTATTCATATTGATCTGCGATCCGGTAAAAACAGGAGACCCCGCCGGACACGCAGTTGGTATACTTGACCAGTAGATTGTTGGGCTGTCCTTCAATATCCATAGTTGTTGCCAGCTGCAGCGGGATATCTGTGCCCGTATTATTTCGTAGCGTGTACTGGATGTAGACCGTTTGCGTATAGGGTTCATATTTCCGGCAGAACCCTTCCGCGGTAACATAAGGGACAACTTCCTGCGCAAGAGCTGGTTTCTGAACCAATGCCGCAGTGCCGATGATGACTGTCAGTACCAGAAGAGTTGCTAAGGTGCGCATAAGGATGAATGCTGTTCTTTTCATGCGATGTGTTCCTCCACTTAAATGCATTTCTTATTTTAGATGTATTACACATATTATGTTGCACCTTTTATGCCTTTTTGCAATTCAGTGGCCAGCAGTCAGCAGTCAGTTTCCAGTTACCAGTGGATAGCAATCAACCTACGTCATACGTCTTAGTTCTTAATTCTTACGTCTAAGTTCTTACGTCATGCATCATACGTCATACGTCTAACTTCTTACTCCGTTTCAGCGCCATTGCATATCCCTCCCCATACTGGAGGCACTTGTTAACGCGGGCAATGGTTGCGGTGGAAGCCCCTGTTTCTTCGGAGATCACGGAAAATGTTTTCCCCTGATCCAGCAGTCCCGCAACTTCATAGCGCTGTACCATAGCACTCAATTCCTTCACGGTGCAGAGGTCCTCGAAAAAAGCGTAACATTCCTCTCGTGATGCTAAAGAGAGGATCACATCAAATAAAATATCCGTTTTTTCATTATGTAAACTTTTTGCGGCCAATGGTTACCTCTTTCCCGGGACAATCATGTGTGTCTGTCCCACTTTTTCATGCGTGTTAATCTCCATACACTCCCTTTTATATAATCATACTCCGAAAATTGGTAAAAGTTAGAAATTAGTTTATCATAATGAATTGATAAATTGTTGTGTTCAAAGGATACTCCCTGTGATTTGCGATATGATATATTAATGATAATTGGTAATTTGTGAAAAATACTCTTGACAAAAAATAGATATTTATTAAAATACAGATAATCATTTGATGAGGAGATGATAAAATGAAAAAGTATTTACTCGTATTATGTGTTGTTTTGGCAACGTTGGCAGGCGCAGTCCTGACAGCTCAGGCCGGTAACTTCTGCAAAGTTGACAACTTTGGCTGCACGGTTGAACTGGATGGAGAAGAAATCTACATCATATTCTGGAGCGAAGAAGCTCGTAAGACCATCATGGGCCCACTCAGCGATCCTTATACACTCGTTACCGATTATTGCGCCGAATGTGTAGAAGATGGCCTGTTTGAACTCGCTCCGAAAGAACATAGAGGAGCGCGTTATTGGTGGGTTGTGAATACTTGTATTCCAAATGGATGGACCCATTTCTATTGGGATGAAAATAGAGAATCTTGGTATTGTTACTAATAATATAAATATAACTATATAAAGGGAATGGGAATTTTCTCATTCCCTTTTTTAATTCGCAGGAAATCGGGCCTGGAGCCGAATATAACTTAAGGTTTTTAATTTAGGTGCTGGAAATTTGGAACTGTTGACTGAAGAATTAAGAAGTAATCAGTGGCTGGTGGATAGTTGAAAGTGATTTGGGGCTTGGGTCTGGGTGCTTGGGGCAGGTGGATAGTTGAAAGCCGAAAGGCGGACGAATCACTCCTTACTTCATACTCCATACTTCTTACTGAACATTCCTCACTCCTCACTCCTAATTCCTCACTAATTCCAGCCCCAAAAAATTCATTGTCATGAATTTTCACGAATTTTGAAAAAAGTACTTGACAGGGGAAAAGACTT
>JAFPZX010000124.1 GCA_017417055.1 Anaerolineaceae bacterium | reverse complement strand
GCAAATATAATTTTAGGAACTTCCTATTTTTTTTTCACCAGTTTCTTTGAATATATGATACTTGAGCCGCTCCAGAGGCTCAAGTATCATATATTCAAATTTGCCAGTTTTTCTTTTCTATGGAAATTTGATACGCAGACCGGGCAATGTTGTCCCTTGACTTTTTTCAAAAAATGTGGTAGGGATATAGAACAAACCAGAAACGGAAATGAATTGGGGCTGTCGCACATCTTTTTTATTTTACGGCAGCCATTTTTTGAACTGCCATCAAGAGTATTCCCTCCGGCAGGCTTTCCTATATGATTATGTGCGACATTCCCTTTTTTTGGTTTGGTGAATCGTTACTTTGTCAGACAAATCTGTGATTTTTACAGGATGAAAACCTGACATTCTGCCATTGCCTGAAAGTTTGACTTTATTTAGAATTATAAGGAAGCACGAATGAATTATGGTTCGGGGACGGTTTTGAGCGAAGTGCAGAACTGCCCTCCCGCCTTCACTGGAATTAATCAGCGTTTCCTTAGAGAAAAACTGATTAATCCATAAACGCAAGGGACATGCGGTGAATGTTACCATTGTCCCACGAGTCAGTGCTTCCTTAAAATTTACGGAGGAACCCATATGCCGAAAAATAACGTTACCATTATCAAAACCCCGAAGATGCTATTGCCAAATAATTCGGTGGATATGTCCAAATGGGCGGTGATCGCCTGTGATCAATACACTTCCAACAAAGCCTACTGGGACAAGGTGGAAGCTCTGGTGGGTGATGCCCCGTCAACGCTGAAAATCACCTTCCCGGAATACTATCTCGGCAAGATCGATGAAGATAAAAAGATCGCTGACATTCAGGCGGAAGAACGCAAATATCTTGCGGAAAACCTGTTTGATGTTCACCCCGGCATGATCCTGGTGGAGCGGCATATTGACAACGGAATTCGCTGGGGGCTGATGCTCACCATTGACCTGGAAGACTATGACTTTACTAAAACATCCACCAGCTGGATCCGTGCCACGGAAGGCACCGTCGCCGACCGCATTCCGCCGCGGGTCAAGATTCGTGAAGGTGCTCCGCTGGAAGTGCCGCATATTCTGGTCCTGGTTGATGACAGTGAAAAGAAGCTCATCGAACCGCTCATCGCGCAGCGTGAAAAGATGAAGAAGCTTTATGATTTTGACCTGATGATGGGCAGCGGGCATATCACCGGTTATTCTCTTGCTGAACCGGAATATGAAGAACATATTTACAAAACCATTGCCGAACTGCAGTCCGATGAGACGATCACAAAGAAGTATGGCCCTGCTAATGAGAAAAACCGCATTGTGTTCGCCATCGGTGACGGCAATCACTCCCTGGCGACTGCCAAGACCATCTGGGAAGCACACAAATCCGAATGGGGAATGGATCATCCGGCCCGTTACGCGCTGGTGGAGCTGGAAAACCTGCACGATCCCGCACAGCAATTCGAACCGATCCACCGGGCGATTTTCGGGACAAAGGATTTCGCTGTTTCCCTGTTTGAAAAGGAACTTGGTGAGAAAATCAAAATCGAAGCGGCTGCCGATGCGGAGGCCATGGTGACGGCTGTCAATGCCACACCGGAGGGCACGCAGCGTTTTGGTATTCTGGAAAACGGGGAAGCTTTTGTCGCCACCTTTATCGAAGCGCCTTCGGTGATCTCCGTCGGTTCCATCCAGCAGATCCTTGATAAGTGGCTTGCGGAAGGAAAGTATGAAAAGATCGACTATATCCACGGAGCGCAGGACTTGATCGATATCGCCGCGGGGCAGGATGTCTCCGGATTCTATCTGCCGCCGGTTTCCAAGAACGGCTTTTTCCAGGGAATCATCCACGACGGTGCGCTGCCGCGCAAGACCTTCTCCATGGGTGAGGCGCACGAAAAACGTTTCTACATCGAGGCGCAGCAGATTCTGGCCTAAGATTTTTGAGGACGGAGACGGTTCTCATGAGGCGCTTGCGCCGAATGAAACTTTTATCACGTTTGACATATCTCAGTTTGGGACGGTTCCGGAGTAACCGTCCCATTTTGGATACATATCAATCCCTTGAATCAGCATTATCTAAGTTAGATTGTTTATCTTTACGAAGCGGGATAGCTACTCTTTCGCAGCTGCTCCGACCGCAGGTTCTTTTGCATCCGATGAGAATCAAAATCAGCAGCCAGATGGCGGAAATGACAGCGGCAATTTTCCAGTATCCGGGCGCATGGAAGGCAACTTCGATATTCCCTTCATAATTGGCAGGGAGGATGAAGCTGACAGTTTTATTCTCTCCATCGTAAATCCTGAATTCCCGTCCGTTTTCATCAACAGCTTTGAATCCCGCGTAATTGTTGAGCGGCATGGTGACGGTTCCGCCGGAATCCTCTGTCTTGCACCGGAGCTGCCATGTGGTACCGTTTTTCTGAATGTTTTCAACAGAAACATTTTCTGTTCTGACATCGTAGATGTAATATTCCGGGTCATTGCCATGTCTCAGAATATGGTAAGGCGGTACGCTGCTGATGCGGATTTCATTGGTGTTCAGATACTCAGCCCGGTCCCGTCCGGAAGCATAAGAAGAGGCAAAGTGCGCCGCATCCATGAATGACAGCAGGCTAACGAAGAGACAGAGCCCGGTTAGCAGCATGCTTTTTTTCTCAAAGATGCGGATAGAGACCGGTTCGAAAACGACTGCATTTTCTTCCAACAGTGTACCGAGTGTCAAAACGGAGAACAGCGTTGCAAAGATCAAAAAGCGCCAGGGAAACTGGATCTGTGCGAAAAGCACCCCGATCCGGGACCGGTATGCCAGGTCATCCCAGGGAAACAGGGATGAGGAAAGAAAGATACTCAGCCAGGACAGAACAGTGAACAGGATCAATTTTCCGGATCCTTTTTTGCTGAAAAATACATACACTGCGGCTGAAATGCTCAGCATGAGTATCAGCCCTATCGAAAAGTACATCCGGGCCTCCATGCCATTGTTCGCTCCGCCGCCGAAAATATCCTTGGTGAACAGGAATAGCTCACCGGGTTGGATCCCCTGTTCCTGGATTGCCGGAATCACCCTTTCAATGCCCATCCTTATTTCTGTTTCATTATTCAGGTAGAAGTCAATGAAGGGAACGAGGAAGATAAGAGACAGAATGACAGTATTGACCGCTGCCAGTATGATGGAGATCATCCGGACAGGTTTGATGAGTTTTCGGATAAAAAGAACCGCCAGGATGACCAGCAGAACCAGGGTCATTTCTGTGGTTAGAATATGACTCAGAAAAATCCCAATCATCCCAAAGGAGAGATCCAAAATACAGGGTATGAACGGTGAAAGTTTTCTTCCTTTTTCTGCTGGTTCTGTGACGCAAATACGGTAAAATCCTGCACAGATCAAGGGCAGAAAGCTGAGGGCGCAGAATTCGCCGACAGCACTGCGGACGTAAATATCGACCAGCCGGTAGGGAGCGCAGGTGTAAACAAACGCTAAAACATGCGCGATTTTATCTTTCCCGAAGATTTTTCGGAAGGAGAAAAAGGCAGAGACGCTCGTGAACAGGTTGATGGAAAATACAAAGATTTTATACGCCGCATCTGCCGAATACCCGATCAGGCGGAGCACAGCCGGAAAGTATAAAAAGAGGTCGCAGTAATACAGGGAGACCGGGTAACCGTGGTCTCCGATCCACATGGATTCCATGTAGACAGGAAACTGACCGTTCCGCAATTCATTGGCCAGACCCTCGATGCGCATAAAATGGTAGGTGAAGTCATGTCCCGGTTTGATCCCCGTCAGCATATACGGGATGAAGGCAGAAAATGCGGCAAGCAGCAGGATAACCGCTGTTTTCAAAAATTTCGGGTTTTTCTTTGACAAAATCAGTGCTGATTCGATCGCGGAGAAAAGCACAATGACTGCGATCAGACTTTTGTACATCCCTGATCTGCTGTGTTTGAGCGCTGATTTCATGGAAAGCGGGCTGTCCGGGCTTCTGCTTACACTGATGGTGAAATTGTTGACCGTTTGGGTGAGTGTAATATCAAAATGTGCCTTGTTCAGATGCGGGTCGAGAAAAAGCGGATTGGCTTTCAGGTAAGAGGCGTTGGAACAGGAGAATATGACCACAAGCTCCGTGTTGTTGTTTGCGTCATAGTCGATGACACCGTGATAGGTTCCCTTTGGCAGTTTCCCGTAATTCAACGAAAGAAGAGCGGCATTTGGGGGGGGCTGCTGTTCGTCCGGAAGCAGGTAGCTGCCGCTTTGCTCATCGAAAATCATGCTGCCGGATAATTCAGGCTCCGGTATGGCCGACGGGGTCCTGATTTCATTGAAACACAGGAAAATTATCAGGATTGCCTGAGCGATGAACGTGATGATGAGTTTTCTTTTCAATGTCATTCCGCGGTTCTTCTTTCAGAGAAAGTAGCTGATCAGCAGGAACATCAGGGACGGTCTGAATTTGTCCCGAACAGGGACACTGGGAACTGTCTCCGGTCTGTCCAGTCAGGTATGTGCTGAACAGTTACAATTATACAATATCTCCGGACGAATCCCCTCATCCGTGAACAGTAATGATGGATATTTGTTGGATGAAAATGTCTGACTTAAGTCATGTTTCAGGCAGAACCTGTATCAGTCCATCAGGTATAATTTAATTGTGGTTCGGATCGTTTAAAGAGTTGTGAATTGGAGGATATAATGTTTTCTGTCGGAGATAAGGTAGTACATCATGATTACGGTATGTGTAAAATTACAAATATTTCAAGACGTCGGTTTCCGGGCCAGGATGAAAAAGACTATTATGAAATGATTCCCCTGTTTGATGACGGTTATGGAACAACTTTTTATATTAGTGTGGAACATGAAGGGAAGCTTCGTGTCCCGATGAACCGGGAGCAGATTTTGGAGATGATCGATACCATGCCGACTATCGAGCCTTTGGTGATCAAAACGACCGGGAACAGGGTTCTGGATCAGGAAAATGTAAAAGCGGCTTATAAGGCGCTGATGGTTTCCGGTGATCCGCGTGACTGGGTTTTGCTGCTGCGGACGATCTACCAAAGGGGTAAAAAGCTTTCGGCTCAAAAGAAACGGATTTCCGAATATGAGTCGCATGCGCGGGATAACAGTGAACGTCTGCTTTACGGTGAAATTGCCGGTGTGATGGAGATTCCCGTCCGCTCGGTGGAAAGTTTTATCACAAAGCGGATCGAAGAAAAATAAATTTACTGTTTACGGCGTATTAGTGGGACAGGCCCTTGGGCCTGTCCCACTGTGATGGTGTGCCGGGCATGGCACGATTCTAACGGGTGAAAGTCCCGTCGCGGGTAGTTACCGCCAAGCGTAGTGAACTGCAAGCCACCGACAGCAATGGAGGTGGGGGAGGAAGCAGGGTAGCAAAGCCGAGGAGCCTACG
>JAFPZX010000123.1 GCA_017417055.1 Anaerolineaceae bacterium | reverse complement strand
TGTCTTTCATAGAAGCTCCTTTGTTGATTTTGTTAAGCTAAAATAATTATCTCACAAAAGAGCTTCTTTTTCTTCCCTTTGGCTCATTTCTATTCAATTGTCAAGGTTCTTTGTTTTTACGAGTTTTATCTCGTAGTTTTAGCTGTCAAGTTTAAGTTAAGGATATAAAAGGATATTCCTGGGCAGAGATTGACAATGTAGATGATTTGATCAAAGTAAGAGAAGTTCATAAAAAGCAGTTTTCGTAATTTGAGGAAAGATAATGAATATCGCTGTTATTTTGGCAGGTGGTGTAGGGAGCAGAGTCGGGGCCGGTATCCCGAAACAATTCATTGAAGTTCTGGAAAAATCGGTTATTGCTTATACGATCGAGGCGTTCAATTCACATCCTGATATCAATGCTATTCTGATTGTTTGTGTAAAACCATATATGGATTATATATGGGAATTAAAAGAAAAATATGGATTCGAAAAATTAGCCTGGGTTACAGAAGGTGGTTCTACATTTCAGGAATCCATGCTAAATGGGGTGAATTACCTTTCCGATAAAGTAAAAACGGATGATACCATTTTGTTCCATTTTGCAGCATCGCCATTTGTGACATCTGAAATCATTACAGATGTGATAAGAGTCTGCAAAGAGAAAGGAACAAATGCAATTTCAACGACTGATTATTTGTTATTATCAGGCAGAAAGAAAAATACTTCATCAGTTTCTGACCCTGAAAATTATACTGATGAATATATAGACAGAGATACCATAGCTGTAATGAATTCCCCTCATGCTTTCCAATATGGTTATATTTCGGACTTATATAAAAAGGCAATTCAGACCGGAGTGATCCATACTGTTGAACCGCATACAACTACACTGATGTATGCAATGGGTGAAAAGATTTATTTCTCTTACGGCAGCCAGAATAATATTAAAATCACAAGAAAAGAAGATCTCGATTTGTTCGAGGGTTATGTTCTTATGAAACAAAGGCATGCTGAGTCTCACAAGAAATTCGAATGAATGAAACTCATTTTGGATTGATCGTTTGTCTTGTCCTCTGTTACTTTCCGTACGGTCACAATGATTCTCAGAGCTTTTACGCTCTCACGGCTGCGGTTCCCTGGTCGTTGAAGCCTGCACAAGAAAACTGTTCTGTGTGTTGATCCTAAAGGGTAATGAGCAGTAACGGATGATTTTCATCAAAAAAAACAGCGGAAAAAATCACCGCTGTTTTTTTGTTTAAATATGATGATTTATAACTATTCAATTCCCGGCGGGAACATCCATATCCAAAATGACTGCTTCTGCTTCTGCAGCACGGTCTTCCGGTACAGACAAAGCGATTTGGCCGAGAATGCCGAATTGAAGACCAAGGGACTTCCCGAGTGATTCCTTGAGCTGTGTGCAGGGAATATTGCACTCCTTCATCAAACCACAGATCAAATCAGCCTCGATCTGATTCTCTGCCCAATAAATAATCTTTGAATTTTCCATGATCATTTGCCTCCATGCAATTTAATTATAAACAAAAAAAGATAGTTTAGAGACGATACTAATAATTATTTTCTTCTAAAATCAGAACTTGTAGAGGATAGAAAATAGTTTTTGTCCCATATGTTTCTTTGTAATTCAGATTTAGCATAGTCAGCGTTCCCTTAGCCTCTGTTTTTCACCATCATTACGCTCAGCACCAAAACGATTGGGAAGAAAATACCCGCGAGGAGCCCTGCCTGGATGTTTTCTCCAGCCAGGTTCGAGACTTTCCCTACAAGAGCAGGACCGGCTGCTCCGCCTAAATCCCCTGCTAAGGCCAGCAGCGCAAACAAGGCTGTTCCTCCTTTGGGTAAACGGGCTGATGAAATGCTGATGGAGCCGGGCCACATAATGCCTACCGAAAATCCGCACAACATGCAGCCAACCAGACCCATGACCGGCCATTTGGCAAACGCGGCCAGCAGATAACTGATCAGACACAGGATACCGGAGGCAATCATAAAGCCGGATAATTCCACTTTTTCTCCGTATTTTCCGTACCAAATCCGGCTGAGCCCCATAAATACCGCAAAGGAGCAGGCACCAAGCAAATCGCCTGTGGTTTTTGACACCCCCAGTGCTGATTCCGCAAAAGCAGATGCCCATTGCGCCATGGACAGTTCAGATGCCCCTGCACAGACCATGAGTACGATAAAAATCCAAAATTCTTTGGTTTTCAGCAGCTGGCTGATGGTCATGCTTTCCCCTTCATTGACGATTGGTTCAATTGGGCAGGTGGCAAAATTGAAAATATTATACAACGGGACCGCTGCCCAAATGCAGGCGAGGATGCGCCAGTTTTCTGTGCCGAATAAAAGAAAAAAGATGGTTGAGCCAAGAATCGTACCTACAGCTCCCCAACAATAAAAGGAGTGCAGCAGGCTCATCATAGCAGCCTTGCCTTCAAACGGACAGGCTTCAATGATTGGACTGCAGAGAACTTCGATCAGGCCGCTGCCGATGGCATAAATGATCACACAAGCCAGAATACCTATAAAGGGACGCGGACAAAGGTCAGGAACAAAAGCCAGCATGATCAGACCTGCTCCTGAAAGGATCTGTGAAATGACGATAGATTTTCTGTAACCGATCCTGTCTACAAATTTTGCGCAGAAAAAATCCACGATCAGCTGGGTGAGAAAGAATGTCAGCGGGATGAGCGCGAGATCAGCGAAGGAAATGCCATAGGTTCTGTAAAACGTAAGAAATAGCAGCGGAACGAAGTTTGCTGAAATCGCCTGAGTGACAAAACCAAGGTAACAGGCCAGTTTTGTCCTCTGATAGTTCTTTTGTGTTGTCATGTAAGTTAATCCTCTGAATTATTCGATCTTGCCTTTTACTGTGCAGCAACCGCCGCTATACTGAAAGGACAAGTCATGGCAGGCATTTTCGATCAGCTTCCGGGAAAGCGGATCGGCTCTTTCAAGGGGATCCCGGTCCTTTGACGGATAAGTCACTTCCATGGATATGCCGGTCCCATTTTCCTCATTGTATTCAAAAACCAGATCGATCTTCTCATCTTTATTCAGTTCGGGCAGAATCGTCTGAACGCAGAATTCCTCTGCGATGGTCACCATTCGATAGACAAGCTGACGGCTGATCATGTTACGGAATCCAAACTGTTCAATCCTGGTAATAAGGTTCAGAAGGTCAAATCCGGATTTCGGTATCTTTATCTCGAACGCTTTCAGCCGGTTGATGAACTGGCGGGTCTTGTGCCGTTTCGGATAATTAAAGATCTCATCCGGTGTCCCTTCTTCATATATGACGCCTTCATCAATGAAGAAAACACGGTTTGAGACATCTTTGGCAAAGTGCATTTCATGGGTTACGATCACCATGGTCATGCCACCCTTGACAAGCTTTCGGATCGCCGCGAGAACTTCTCCGACCATGGTCGGATCCAATGCTGAGGTTGGTTCATCAAAAAGGATGATTTTCGGATCCATTGCGACAGCGCGGATGATGGCGACCCGCTGCTGCTGACCTCCTGACAGCTGGGAAGGTAAGCTGAGTGCCTTGTCTGTCAAGCCAACCATATTCAGCAATTTCATGCTCCTTTCGCAGGCTTCCCTGCGGCTTCTCTTCAGGAGTTCTGTCTGGGCAAGCATCAGGTTTTCAATGATCGTCAGGTGAGGGAAAAGATTGAAGGATTGGAATACCATCCCAATCTGCTCACGCATCCGGTTGAAATCATAACCTTTCGCAAGCGTATCCTTTCCTTCAAAGAGAATCTTCCCGTCATCCGGTTCCAACAGATGGTTGAGCAAATATAAAAGGGTGCTTTTCCCCGTTCCTGAAGGACCGATAATAGAGATTATATCTCCCCTGGAAATATCAAAAGACACATCTTTGACAGGAGTCACGTTCTCGAAACTTTTTCTGAGGTGTTCCACCCGGATCAACGGTGAATTATCCTTATCTGTCCGGTAATTGTTTTGGATATTGTACTCCTCTGCGTGTTCCGGATCAAAAGCATTGACGACGCCAAGAATTTCCCTGCTCACAGACCTCGCAGAGGGATCGATCTTTGTTCCCAGAAACCGGAGCATGTTCACAAGGAGCCAGCATATCAGGAAATAAACAAAAGCCGTGAAAAACAGCGGAAAGAAGGCATCGTAAGTCCTTGCGAGGATGATATCCGAGGCCTTTGTGAGATCCACCACGGAGATATATCCCGCAACAGCCGTCATTTTTACAGTGGAGATGAACTGGCCGCTGTAGACCGGCAGAATATGTACCATTGCCTGAGGCCAGATGATCTTGCGGAAAGATCGCAGTTTTCCGAAACCGAGCGCGGCAGCCGCTTTATACTGTCCGTCCGGTACCGTGTTGATTCCGCTGCGGAAAATCTCCGCGCAATAGGCTGAAAATTCAATGGAAAAAGTGATTACACAAATCTTGAAAGCACTGAACCCGCTGTTTCGAAAAACGATGTAATAAAATACAAGCAGCAGCACAACCACGGGCAGCGCACGGAAAATGCGGATATAAAGAGCGGCAAAGGCCCGGATGAACGGATTTTTCCGCATATGCAGGAAACAAATGAATGCCCCCAATATGGTCCCGAAAACGCCTGCGGCAAGAGAAAGGGAAAGCGTCACGCCCAGCCCGGATAGTAAAATCTTATATCGGTCCTCAGTGATAAAGTTGCGCCGGATGCTGTCTTTCATATTTTTAATAAACAGCGATGCTTTGGGGACTTCTTTCAAAACAGGATCTCTTCTGACGAGCAGATAAAATTCATCCTTCATCAGCGGATCTGTGATGTTGATACTTTCCAGCCTTTCCTCTGTGATTGTGATCGAATCTGCCACAATGTCATATGTACCTGCTGCCAATCCGGCAAGCTCTGCAGAAAAACTTACAACCTCAAATTGCGGAATGTAACCTGTTGAAGCGCAGAACCCTTTAATGATTTCTACAAATTCGCCAGTGAGTGTTTCTCCTTCATAATAAGTCATCGGTGTCCACAATCCTCCCGTGGCGACCTTGAGCGTCCCCTTTTCTCCGGTAAAGGTGTACGCTCCCATCACATCTCCCTTTCGGTCTGGATCTTCCCACTTTTGACGCAGCTTGTCATATTCGCCGCTTTGCTTCAGTTCTGAAAGATAAAGATTCAGCTCTCTGAGAATAACCAGGCCCTTCTCGCCCTTCTGGGTTCCAAAACCGAAATCGACGGAGGCAAAAGGTTCTGTAATAAATGCGAGATCCGGGTGAGTGCCTGCAATCGTCGGTCTTTCATCAATGAACCCAAAAGCAGCGTCGATCATGCCGGCATCTAATGCGGCATACATATTTGCTGAATTGTTATATTGCTGTACCTCACCTTCCGGAAAGCGTTTGCGGATCTCCAGCTCCCATTCCCGGACGGTAAGGGTACCGAATTTTGTGCCCGGCGCTTCAAGTTCCGTGAAATTTTTTGTTGCTATCGGTAAACCGTTTTCATCAACACCGGCAGAGTCATCAGTGACCATTGTGGTTCCGATGAGCTGAGGCAGAAGAATGCTGACAAGGATCAGAAGTAATAAAAAAATTTCATAAATTGCACTGTTTTTCCGTTTCAATAATTTTTTCATAACTATCTTTCCGTCACCCATTTCCCGGTCATGTGTTCCGGGACGAGCGCGAACATCAGGGTTTTAGGACCTGAGTGAGTGATTTCATTTTCAATGTATTCGTTGTCGTTTGTGAATTTATAGCTGAGTTTTCGTGCAATGTCATAGATCTTTTCTCTGTCTTCGATGATCTCGATTTTTCCGAAGATGATAACGCTGCGGATGGTGAGGTACCAGTTTCCGTTTTCATGGATGCCCTTGTCGTAAACGCAGTAGGAGACTTTTGCATCGCGTTTGATGGATTCTATTTTGTGTCCGTGCATTCCGCTGTGGAAATAGAGTTTTCCATCTTCTTTGTTGTAATAATGGTTCATTGGCATTCCATAGGGATAGCCGTTATCGCCGTTGACGGATAAAATGCCTCTCGGTTCTTCGGTTAAAATCGAAATACATTCTTCCTCCGGAAGTATCTGCTTAATGCGTGTAACTTTCCTGAACATTATGTTGCTCCTGATTGTTGAAATTGACAAATATAGCAAAATTATAAAGCTATTTTCCAAGAGTAAATTGCAAAATAATAATTAATGACACGCTGATTAATCCAACATGCCATCACAGGTGCCGCGATAAATGAATTTAGGAGCTCGCACACGAAGTGCAGTCTTTTTGTGTCAGATGCACGACAACATAAAGGCAGACCTCGGTGTGATTTAAATTCACAGTAATTGCGGCTTGCATTTGTCCTCGTCTGTTTTATGATATAATGAGATTCAGGTAAGACTTCTGTTGGTTCAGGAATATTTTTTATCCGGAAGAGATTCCTGAGCTAATAAATTTCCCGGTCTTAACTCTTTTTAATGAGGCTTTTCAATGACAGCGAGTCCCAATTATGAAATGCCGGAGCATTTTGCGCACCGTATCGGTTTAAAATTTAATGATTATATGCTGCTGTGCCGTGCGTTGACTCACAGCTCTTTTTTGAATGAACACCCGGATGCCATCGAAGATAACGAGCGTTTGGAATTTTTGGGAGATGCGGTTCTGGATTTCATGATCGGGGCCTGGCTTTACAATAAATTCCCGGAAATGAAAGAAGGACATCTCTCCAAATATCGATCCGCATTGGTTCAGACAACGACATTGGCTGAATTTGCCCGCTCTATTGATTTGGGACAGGCACTGCGGTTGGGACGCGGGGAGTATCTTGCCAGTGGAAAATCAAAAACAGCGTTGCTTTGTGACGCGTTTGAGGCATTGGTCGGGGCGTTATATCTGGATCAGGGCCTTGAGGCTGTGAAAACCTTTGTGATGCCTTTTATGGAAGGAGCTATTGACGATATTATCCTGAATCACAAAGACGATGATGCCAAGAGCCGTTTGCAGGAGATCCTTCAGTCGAAAAACATGCCGGTTCCGCATTACGAAGTTGTGCGGGAGCTGGGGCCGGATCATTCCAAAATTTATGAAATAGAGGTTCGTATCGGGGACAAATCTCTCGGTATCGGACAGGGTTCCAGTAAACAAAATGCTGCGAAACAGGCTGCTCAAAATGCGCTGGAAAATCTTGGCTATGGTGTATACGGCGCTGCTGCTTCCGATAATCAATAAAACAAATTACGTAGACAGGTGAAGCTGTGCCTCCGAGGATGAAATCTATCGAGCTGCAGGGATATAAGACCTTTGCGAACAAGGTCTTTTTTGAGTTCCCGCTGCCAATTACCGCTATCGTTGGTCCGAACGGTTCTGGAAAATCAAATATCTCCGACGCGATACGCTGGGTGCTGGGAGAACAATCCTATACGGTTTTACGCGGACGAAAAACCATGGATATGATTTTTTCCGGGTCTGACAAAAAAGCCCGTGCGTCCATGGCTTCTGCGACGATCACCTTTGACAATACTGATCATTGGCTTCCTATGGATTACGTGGAGGTCGCGATCACACGCCGGGCGTATCGGGACGGACAGAACGAATATTTGATCAATGGACAGAAGGTTCGTCTGAAAGATGTCAACGAATTGTTAGCCCAGTCCGGACTTTCCGAGCGAACTTATACGATCATCGGACAGGGCCTGATCGATAATGCTCTTTCCGCATCTCCTGAAGACCGCAGACGCTTTTTCGAGGAAGCAGCCGGAATTGGTCTGTTCCGCAGCCGACGCGAGGAGGCATTGATCCGGCTCAAAGAGACTGCCAGAAACCTGGAACGTGTCAATGATATTTTGAGCGAGTTGGAGCCGCGTGTTCATTCATTGGAACGTCAGGCAAAGCGGGCTGCGGAATATGCGCATGTGACGGATGAACTGAAACTTTTACTTCGTGAGTGGTATGGATATCACTGGCACCATACGCAGCAGGACCTGCTTGTTGTCCGGGAACGATTTACGCAGCAGGAAAAGCGGACAAACCAGGTCCGCGCGCAATTTGAAATGCTGGACGAAGGGCTGCGTAAAAAACGTGATGATATTCGTGAGCTTCGTTTGAAAATTTCTGAATTGCATAATCAGGCTGCGGAGATTCATAAACGAATTGAACAACTGACACGGGAAAATGCCATACTTGATGAACGAAAAAACGCGGCTTTAGCTCAGGTTCGCTCCCGGCAGGATGAATCTGCCCTTTTAGATGAAGAACAGAAGCTCATTGAAGAACGCGGAAAAGAACTGGAATCATCGCTTGTTTCGTTACAGTCGGATGAAAAAGAAGCTGCAGAGCAAAAGGCTTCTTATACGGCAGAGCTGAATAAACGCATGGCAGAGCTGAATGAGATGCGTGCGGCGCTGCGGGCAAAGCGGGATGAACAGGATAAACTGGAATCAAAACTGATCCGGCTGAAGGCGAGACATGATGACCTGGATGAACGGACTTCGAAACTGGAAGAATCCCTGAACGGTTTGCGGATCACACTGGAACGCCTGGAAACCGGACTGCGTACTTTCCAGCGGGACAATCAAAAGTTTTACGATGCTCAACAACAAAATGAAGAAAAACTGGCTGCTTTGAACAATGAAATTACGGATATGGAAAAGCAGTTGGGCGGCCAAGAGTCCGAACTTCGGGATGCCCGCAGTGAAAAGAATAAAGTCGATTCCGCTCTTTCTAAAGTCAGTGCAAGGCTGGATGTTCTGGTTGATGCAGAAAAACATTTCAGCGGAATGAACCGCGGGGCTCAATATATAGCGCAAAGCGCGGAAAAAGGGCTGATTCAAAGCCAAATCCAATCATTCCAAAGTATGTTGGATGTTCCACCCGAGTATGAAACAGCTGCAGCGGCTGCGCTTGGCGATGAACTGGATGCTGTATTGATGAATATGGATGAATGGACCCGGGCAATGGATCTGCTGAATCAGGCTCAGAGCGGCAGGGCTGTTTTGCTGCCGGATGCAGCGGAAAGCAGGGAGAAATCCACAGTTCCTTTCGATGCGTATGAAGGAACAAAACCGCTGCTTTCTGTATTGAATTGTACAGAAGAAGTACGTCCGGTCATGGAGCGTGTGCTTGCCGGAACATGGCTCGCGGAATCACGGGAAAAAGCGATGACTTTGCGGAATCTTCTCAAACCCGGTGAGCGGATCGTAACAAAGGAAGGGGACTTGTTCCGCAGTGACGGGTCTGTTGTTTCGGGCAGTGAAGGCCGGCAGAAGCTGCTTTCCCGGACGCGTGAGATTCGCGAACTTACAGAAGAGAAGCAAAAAATAGAAGAACAGTCATCTGCGTTGGCAAAACAGATTTCTGATGCTGAAACTACAATTCGTCAATTGCGTGAAGCGGTAAAGTCTCGACAGGCTGAACGTACAAAATTACAGTCTTCCGGGTTGGAGCTTCAGCGAAAACTGAACCAGCTGGCAGTGGAAAAGGAAAAACAAACCCAGGCAGCTGCTTTTCAGCGGCAGCGTCTGAATGATGCTGTTACGCAAATTGAAGGAAACAATCAACAAATTGAAGAAATTGCTGCGCAAATAACAGAGTTGGAAAAAGGCAGAGAAGGTTTTCGCGCTGAAATCCGCGGAATGCAGGATCAGATCAATAAAATTCAGCTCAATGAGCTTCAGGACCAGGTTCAGCACTGGAATGTGAACTGCGCGGTTCTGAAAAAATCCATTTCCGAAGCTGAAACCCGTATTCGGGAGAATAAAGCAGAGGCTGAGAAAAATCAGAAAAAGAAAAATCAACTGGCAGAACGGATCGTGAGCGGAGAACAAAGTTCAAAAGCGTTGGATGAGCAGATCGCGAAACTGAAAGAAAAAATCAACGAAGAAAATCAATTTTCTGCGGAAATCATCGAAAAAACAACGCCGGTGGAAGCAGAACTGAAACGGGGCGAAGAACAGCTGAATATCGATCAAAAAGCTTTTCAGGAAAAGCAACAGCTCGTTGTTTCAGCGGAAAGGATGCTGGCTCAGGCTCAGGTTGAAGTCACCCGGCAGGATGACCGGCTGGAGGCACTCAAAAAACGTATCGAAGACGATCTCGGTATGGTTAATTTTATGTATGACGAAAAAATCGAGGGCCAAAAAACTTTGCCTTTGGGTGAGATGGTTTCCGAACTGCCGCAGGTTGAGATCCTGAGTGAGAACCTTGAAGAGCAGATGCAGCGGCTGAAAAATCATCTTCGGCGTATGGGTGCTGTGAATCCGGAATCTATCACGGAATTTGCTGAATCCTCAGAGCGTTATGAGTTTTTGAAAACCCAAATGGCTGACCTGAAAAAGGCTGATGCCGATCTGCGTCAGGTAATTGCTGAATTGGACCGCATGATGGAAAATGCCTTTCTGGCTACTTTTGATAAAGTCCAGGCGGAATTCAAGCAGATGTTTGTCCGTTTGTTCGGCGGAGGAAGTGCGCGCCTGGCGCTGACGGATCCAAATGATGTGAATTCATCCGGAATCGAAATCGAAGCGAAACTCCCCGGACACCGCGAACAGGAATTGTCACTGCTTTCCGGCGGCGAGCGCAGCCTTACATCTGTGGCTCTGATATTTTCCCTGCTGCGGGTCAGTCCGACTCCGTTTTGTGTGATGGATGAGGTTGACGCGGCGCTGGATGAAGCAAATGTGGGCCGGTTTTGCGATTTACTGAAAGAACTGAGTAAAGATACACAGTTCCTCGTGATCACACATAACCGAAATACAGTGGAAGCTTCGAACGTGATCTATGGCATTACCATGTCCGCCGATTCAACCTCTCAGGTCGTTTCCCTGAAGCTGGACGAGATCA
Organism: Anaerolineaceae bacterium; assembly: GCA_017417055.1. Lineage (GTDB taxonomy): Bacteria > Chloroflexota > Anaerolineae > Anaerolineales > Anaerolineaceae > Flexilinea. The sequence continues at coordinate 22,059 of JAFPZX010000123.1, read as the reverse complement.
AAGGGGACATACTGAAGTAAGAAGTAAGAAGTAAGAAGTAATTACATCACTACTTACTACTTACTACTTACTTCTTACTTCTTACTTCTTACTCCAAAATGTATTCCATCGTGGTGGATTTTGGTTTGAAACCCATGCTGTCGTAGAATCTTCGGGCTGTGTCGTTGCCTTCCCAAACATTGAGTGAGATCTCGTAACATCCCATAGCGGAAGCTTCTTTGCGGACGTGTTCGAACAATGATTTCCCAATATGCTGCCCGCGGATTGCCTCATCTACACAGAGATCATGAATATAAATCGATGTAAAGGGAACCAGGTTGTCTCTTTTTTTCTGACTGCGCAGCTCGCAGAAAGCGTAACCGAGAACTTCGTCTTTGTCATCAACCGCCACATAGATTCTCCTGTTTTCATCGTTGAACATTGCTTTTAGTTCGTCATGAGAATACTTTGTTGTTCCATGGACAAATAAGTCCGGACGAATGGCTGCATGCACTTCCAATACCTGTGAAAGGAGCTCTAAAATTTTATCGATATCTTTTTCCTGTGCGGTTCTGATTTTCATACTTCCTCTTTTGTGTCAGAAAGAAATTTTTTTTATTGTTCGATTTCGTATAGTGTTAAAATGACAGACGCAAGCGCGGCTGTTTCCATACGATAAATTCGTTTGCCAAGGCTTATCGGGACCCATCCGGCTGATTGCGCAGCAGCGGCTTCTTCTTCCGAAAAGCCGCCTTCCGGTCCGATCATCAGTGAGATTTCCCGGGCTATACCGCGAAGAGGAGCTAATATGGATCGGAGAGATGTTTGTTTCTCGTTTTCCCAGCAAAACAGCGCCTTTTCCGCTTGTGAACCAAATCGAACTGCCTGGTCGAAATTTATTGCGGGGAGCAGTTCCGGAATACGTCCTCGTCCGCATTGTTCGGCAGCTTCTTTGAGAATCTTTTCCCAACGTTCCTGTTTGCTGCTGACATCTGAAGCTTTCCGGATCAGCGAACGCTCCGTGATGACCGGAATGATTTGCCCAACACCGGCTTCGGTGCATTTTTGCAGGATCCATTCAAATTTCTCACGCTGGGTAAGCCCGATGTAAAGGGATATGCGGCAGGCAGGTTCACCTTCAGCCGGACGTTTTTGAATGATTTCGGCTGTGAGATGTTTTTGATCAAGATAATGGATCCGGCTTTCATAAAGCCAACCCTGATTATCCAGGAACTGAACCACAGTACCGTCTTTCAGGCGCAGTACCTTGCGGATCTGCCCGGAAACATCTTCCGGTATGCTGACAGATGCACCGTCAATTGCCTCCGGCGGCACAAAGAAGCGGTTCATTCGGAATCATCCTCCGGAGCAGCATCCCCGGAAAGCGGTTCGAATTCGACTTTGCTGTTTTCCGCATTGATGACGATGCAATATTCACCCCGGGGATCTTCATTAGAGAATTTCAGAATCATGTCCGATATTCGCCCGCGGTCAATGAGTTCAAATTTCTTTGTGAGATCGTTGCACACAGCAATAGATCGGTCCCCGTAAACGACAAGGGCATCTTTGAGAAATGCAAGCAGACGGTGAGGACTTTCGTAAAAAATCAGTGTATGCGGTGAGTCTTTGTCAATTTCAAAAAAATGCTGACGCTGCCCGGATTTTCGGGGAGCGAAACCGCGGAAGGTAAATGAATGGACCGGCAGGCCGGAGAGTGTGAGCGCTGTTATCAAAGCGGTTGGCCCGGGAACAGCGGTGATTTCAATGTGATTTGCCAGTGCTTCCCGAACCAGAATGAATCCCGGGTCGGATATGGATGGAGACCCGGCATCGGTCACGATGGCGACATTTTCGCCGGCGAGCAGATGTTCCATGACTTTTGGCAATGCACGTGTTTCATTGTCTTCCCGGAAAGACAGCAAAGGTTTTTTGATCTCATAGTGGTGCAGCAGCATGCCGGTTTTTCGTGTATCTTCGCTTACGACGATATCAACTTCCCGAAGGGTATCCAATGCCCTCAGGCTGATGTCACCTAAATTTCCAATTGGGGTTGCGACCAGATATAACATTTGTCCTGTAACCTCTTTTTCATAACTTCAATGGCTTGCGGGTTGTTGTCAATCAAGATGCAGTCCCGGCCTAATTCCTGACAGACGGCGCCGGTTGTTCCGCTTCCGGCAAAAAAATCCAGCACAAGATCTCCCTGGTTGGAAGATGCGGAGATGATGCGGCGCAGGATCCCCTCCGGTTTTTGTGTCGGGTAACCGGTCTTTTCTTTGCCGGTCGGAGAAACGATCGTATGCCACCAGGTGTCTGTCGGTGTCTTTCCTTTAGCAGCCTTTTCCGGCCCGACTAACCCCGGAGCCATATACGGAATGCGGTCAATGGCTTCATAATTGAAGGTGTAATGCTCCGGGTCTTTTGCGTAATAAAGAATATTGTCGTGTTTGGCCGGCCACTTTTTTGTCGTTCGTGCACCATAGTCATAAGCCCAGATAATTTCGTTGAGAAAAGAATTTCTTCCGAAAATCTTGTCCAGCATGATTTTGCAGTAATGGACTTCGCGGTAGTCAATATGGAAATAAAGCGCTCCATGTGGTTTTAATACACGGTAGGCTTCTCTTATCCGGGGCTCCAAAAACTCGGGAAGGTTATCGAATGTATCGTTGTAGCTTTTTTCTCCGAGCGTTTCGGTTTTGTAATGTTTTCCAAGAAAACCGACACGTTCACCTTCTTCCGACTGGACAGTCCGGGTCGTCGTTCTCTTTTGTGTTCTTCCTGTATTAAAGGGCGGATCGATATAGATCAAATCAATAGATTCAGAGTCGATCTGCTTCAATAGTTCAAGATTGTCTCCAAAACGAATGTCAATCATGGTGTCATTATAACATTTTTGTTGGAAAAAACGAATTCTTCGGTGCAATCTCTGACGAGGTTTCATTTCGCGGTTACTATTCATGGAGTTGCCGGTATTACTGTAAAATCGCTTTCATGTGCTTCACAATGGGGCAGTCATTTGTGCCTGTCCCGTGGATGCGGTGTGAATAGTAGCTTTCGACGTTATGTTAGCTTTGCGGATGAAAAAACGACTGCCCAGACCTGCCTTAAATTTATTTTTTATATGATGTTTGTCACTTTTCCTGAAATTTATGCGTTCTACTCTTGACAGATATAGAAAAATATATAAAATAAATTCTAAAAGTAAATAAAGAAGAAAACAATTATCGAATAAAAAAACCTGAAAGGCGGAAAGGAGGAGAAAATACTATGTCGTCTATGATCAGCACAATGTATCAGGATACACTGACAAATCTTTACGCTGGTGTTGTAAGCGCGATCGATCGGGAAGTTCTTTCTTATTCTCCGCTGCCTTCCAACATCGTTGATCCCTATGCCTCGCAGGATGTGGATCCTGCTAACACCATGAACCTGACCTATTCAGCGATGGTGGTTTGGATCGAAGAGGCCAAAAAAGCAGATTATTTCAGCAAACACTTTGTGACGCTCAGCAGGATGATCATGAACGGGACGACAACAATGGCTCGCGGACTGGTCACGATGCATGGCCGCGGAGAGGATCTGAGCACCGCACCGATGTCCATCGGAGATTTGATCAGCCTGAGTTCTTACCATTTCCGCAAGAGTTACCTGGGCGTGATCCAGACAGCAAAATCCAAACCGGAAATCAGCGAACGGCTGCTGCTCAACCAGTTGGGATGGTGCAATACGCTGATGCGGCTGTATAAGACAAAAGAAAAGCTGGAAAAAGGAGTTGATATTGCCATTCCGCAGTGTTCAGAGACGCAGCTGCCGGAAAATCATCAGGAAAATGCGGCAATAGAAGAGACAAAAACAACCGGTCAATTGAATGAAAGACCGGAAAGCGCTGTTTTGACAATGACCGCCAAAAAAGCAGATCAGGGCGTTTCCGCATTGCGGGAACCGGGTTCCTTTGCAGCACCTGGAGCCTATAATGTGATCCGCGCTTTCACTTCATTTGATCATCAAGATTCAAACTCGAAGAAATCTTCCCGCGAGCTGAACGCTGCCGGTGATAAAAAAGAAAACGCAGCTGTTTTTGATCGTTCAAAAAAGAGTAGCAATGATGAAACTCTGTTAAACGGGAATGAATCCGGACTTCCTGAAACAGTGCGGTCTGAAAAAACGGATCGGGAACAGGAAAATCAGCCCGGCAAAAACGTAAAAACTGAAGCCGAAGTCAGGACCTCCGAAAAAGAAAATATGCAGAAAGAAATCAGCGGGACAAAGGAAATAGTCACTGATTTTCCGAAAACGGAAAAGCCGGAAACAGTTCCTGATACACAGAATCGTGACACGGAGGAGAATGCAGCGGACGGCACGGATATAGAACATACCGGAGCAGACTCCGATATTCCGGCAGAAGATGATTTGACGGAACCGGAAAAAATGATACTTTCGGACGCGAGAAAATATCCTGACTATCTTTTCCGATTGCGGATGAACGCAGCAGATCCTGATTTTCGGGTATTCCTTCCAAGATTATCCGCATCTTATCGAAAGGTGCTGGCTGTTATTGACAGTACCTGAATCGGGTAATGTTTTTTTCAGTCTTTTTCATACGTCTATTATAATTACAATCAGGATATGTCTGTGCGCTTTTGTTTTCATCTAAATCTGAGCACACGCAGAATATCATTTTTACAGTGAAATCGAAAGAACTGTGACCGCTTCTATGTGAGCAGCTGTGTATGCCCTGAACGATTAGAAACGAAGAGTATATTAAAAAGATTGTATGAAAGAGAAAAGAAAAGCTTTTTATTTTACAGAAAAATCGGTTCCCTTCATTTTATTGTTATTTACAATAATTGCGTATATCCCATTGGTGAGCCAGTTGGGTTTTTATTGGGACGATTGGCCGATGTTATGGTTCAAAGTTACCAAAGGGGCGGAGGGATTTGCGACTGCTTTTGAATCCGATCGTCCATTTCTCGGTTATTTGTATCAGCTCACAGCTCATTTAGGAAACAATCCGTTAGCATGGCAGATCCTTACTGTAATTTTCCGTTGGACAGTGACATTTGCCTTCTGGTGGATGATCCGTCAATTATGGCCGGAACGGAAACGAGAAGTATTCTGGATCAGTCTGCTGCTTGCGGTCTATCCCGGTTTCAAACAAATGCCGATTGTTTACATTTGGATGAACGCTTTCATTATGCTTTTAGCCTACATTTTGTCCTACGGCATGATGCTGAAAGCAATTAAAAGCGGGAGTAAAAAAGGGTGGATCCTGTGGACGGTTCCCTCTGTATTCTTATTCACCTTTTGTACGATATCTACGGAATATTACACCGGTCTCGAAATTGCGCGCGGCCTTATTATCTGGATTTTTTTGGCTCGTGATGCCGGTTTTCGGGATCTGTTTTTTTGGAAAAAGATTCTCCGCATCATCCGGGAATGGCTGCCTTATATCGGTGTGATCGGCGTTTTTATGTTCTGGCGGGTTTTTATCTTTCAATTCCCAAGTTATAAACCGGTTTTACTGGATCAGATGGCTGCCAATCCGATCAAAGCCATTGCGAATCTGATTATTCGGATTGTGGAAGATGCCTATACGGCGACATGGGGCGCCTGGACCGAATTCGTTCGGTTTCCGAACCATGTGGACTTTGAAGTTGAGGCGGGAAAATTGTTCTGGATCCCGGTGACGATCAGTTTGATGGCGGCTTTGTTTATCGGTCATTTCTTTAAATCAGATGATTCCCGGCAAAAGGAAAACAAAGAAGAGAAAAAAGCTTATTGGATCTGGTGCCTGGTGGCAATTGGACTTGGTTTGTTTATGGTGATCTGTCCCGGGCTGCCTTATTGGGTCACAACACTGCCAATCCATTTGTATTATCCTTACGACCGGTTTCTGGTTGCCTTTATGTTCGGCAGCTCAATTTTTATGGTCGGGTTGATATCTTTTTTTCTGAGAACGCAGTGGCAGAAGACCATTGTATTTTCGATTCTTACCGCTATGGCAATTGGCGGCAACATTCTGAATGCCAACAGTTATCGGAAAGACTGGGCGATGCAATTGGATTTTGCATCCCAGCTTGTGACAAGAATCCCGGAATTGGAAAAACATACGATCCTCCTGACAGATGACAGTCCGTTTCAATATGAATCCGATAATTCTTTAACAGGCCTGGTTAATCTGGCGCTGAAACCGGAACCGGAAGATAATGAATTGCCTTACAGTGTGATGCATTTTTCTTCAAGATTCGGTTCAATTGACGAATTGGAAGCGAGTAAAGATGTATATTTTGATTTTCGGGGATCCCTTTTCTGGGCACCGAATGATCAGATCGTAGCCTATCATTATTCGCCGCCCGGCTGCCTGCGTGTTCTTGAAACAGAACAGCACGAGCTGCTGACGATCTTTCCGGAAACGTATTCTTATTTTATGGATCTTTCCAAGCCGAAAGAGCGGATCAACCCGAATGGCACAGCGCCGACTTTTATCTTTACAGACGTCTTTAATATACCGATTGAAAAGAACTGGTGTTACTATTTTGAAAAAGCTGACCTTGCCCGGCAGACTGAAGATTGGGAGACAATCGCGGCTATTGGTGATGAAGTGTTGGATACAATGAAGGCGGGAGAAGCTTCTGAGTACTTTATTTTTGCTGAGGCTTATATCAACCTGGACCAATGGGAAAAAGCTTTTGATCTTTTCGAGCGGGTTCATGCTGAAGAGAAAGGATTGGATCAGGTGCTGTGCGGCTATATTCATCGATGGGTTGGGAACCATCAACCGGAGGATCCTGAAATAATTCTTCCTCTGATTACAGCTATGAATAATGTTGGATGTTCAATGTCCAGGGAGTATTAATATGTTGGATAAAAAAGATTGTAAACCTAACGCAAGCGTGATTATCCCTGTTTATAATGGGGAAGATACGATCCCCCAGCTGACGGAAAGACTTTTGAAAGTTTTGCCGGACCTTTTTGACTGCTATGAAATTATTCTTGTGGATGACTGCAGCCCCGATAACAGCTGGAATGTAATCAAATCTTTACAGTCAGCCAATCCGGAAACAGTCCGTGTCATTCATCTTGCCAGAAATTACGGTCAGCATAATGCAACTTTATGCGGAATCCGGGCAGCACGTTATGAGATCTGCATCACGATGGATGATGACCTTCAGCACCCACCGGAACAGCTGCCGCTGTTGTTAAACGAATATGAAAAAGGATATGACGTCGTTTATGCGGTCCCGAAAAAGATGCCCCATTCCTGGTGGCGTAATCTTGGGTCGAAGATGACGAAGATCGTTCTTGGAAAAATCATGGGAATTCCGATCCGTGAAATCGGGGCATTCCGTGTGTTCCGTACAGATTTGCGGAATGCTTTCGCGAATTATCGCAGTCCGGAGGTTTATATCGACCCTCTGCTGGCCTGGGGAACAAAAAACTTCAGCCATGTTTATGTGGAAGAAGACAAGCGCGAAATCGGTGAATCCAATTACTCTTTTGCGAAACTGGTGAAAGCCAGTCTTTTGATCCTGACGGGGTACAGCACCGCTCCGCTGCGGTTCGCGAGTATGCTGGGCTTTATCTTTATGTTATTCGGATTAGCGATATTGATTTATGTTCTGATCGTTAAGTTTTCTCAAGGTTCAACGCCGGGATTTCCCTTTTTGGCTTCGATCATATCGATTTTTGCCGGGGTGCAGCTGTTTACGCTTGGAATTATCGGCGAATATCTTGCCCGTGTCTATGACCGCTCAAGCGACCGTCCGCCCTATGTGATCCGGGAAACTGCTGATAATTATGAAAAGGAGACTGATAAATGAACGATTTGACTCCCATCAAAGATTATTTCCAGATGCGTTTTGAACAGCATGGGGAAGATGCCACAGGTGTGGATTGGAATTCCGCGTACGCGCAGGAAACCCGGTTCGAGCAGATCGCGAAAGTGATTCTTCCGCAGAATCCGTTTACGGTGCTTGATTTTGGCTGTGGGTATGGAGCCATGGCGGAATGGTTTCGGCGGGAAGGTCTGAACTTTTCTCATTATTACGGGTATGATATCGTTGAAAAATCTCTCGCTGCCGGACGAAAAAAATATGAGTTGGATCCGGCGGTCACATTCCATTCAACGCTGGAAGAGATCCCTGTGTGTGATTACCTTGTCTGTTCGGGGGTTTTTAACATCAAAATGGATGCGGATTATGAGGAATGGACGTCTTATGTCATTGATTCACTGAAGATATTTAATGAAAAAACGTCCCGTGGGTTTTCTGTGAATTTTCTGACTTCCTATTCCGATGCGGACCGCATGGCTGAACGGCCTGATTTATACTATGCCGATCCCTGCCGGATTTTTGATTATTGCCGGCGCCATTTTTCCCGTAATGTTGCTCTGCTTCACGACTACAAAATCTGGGACTTCACGATCCTCGTCCGTAAGGAGTACGATTAGTTAGGAGTTAGGAGTGTTTTGAGTGTGAAGTGTGCAGAGTGAAGAGTGCGGTTAAGATTTAATTTGGAGAGTTGGAATTATACTCTGAACAATTATCAACTTTTCACTGGACACTGCCTTTTCTATTAACAAATGATCACCGGATATTTGATATTGTCCTCTGACTACTGGACACTGACAACTGGTCACTGACTACTAACTACCAACTACCAACTACTTCTTTTCTGCAATAGAACAGGAGTGTGGTGGAGCCGTATTTCCGCTCATCGAATAATTCATAACATTCCAGTTCCAGATCTTCCCGTTCAATCGGGTGGATCTGGACAATGATCCATCCGTCATCTGTCAGCCAGCCGTCGTTTTTATCCAGAACTTCCATGATGTGCTTCCACATCTCCTTATATTGAGGCGGTGCGACATAGATATACTCAAATTCCCGGTCCGGGATCCCGCGCAGAATGTTGAAAACGTCTCCGAAATAGGCCTTCGCTTGTTTCTCGAAGCGGGTTAGCTTGATGTTAGAGACCAGTGTGTTATAAGCGCTGCGGTTTGCGTCACTGAAGCGAACGTAAGACGCACCGCGGCTCAGTGCTTCCAGGCCTATGGATCCGGTACCGCCGAAAAGGTCAAACATCGAGGCTTCCACAATGTCTGCTCCGATAATGTTAAATACAGCCTCTTTGACACGGTCTGTAACCGGCCGGGTACTGTCTCCCGGGACGGCATTCAGCCGCATTCCTTTTCTGCTTCCTGCAATGATCCTTGGATTTGCCATAATTGTCCTTTCAGTGCTACTTCACATCATTATACGTCCAAAGACGGTTGGCGAAGAAGTTCCACATCATCACGATAAAGACCGCGATGACCATGGTGATGTTATGCCCGACGACGCTTGGACTGATGAAAAAATCTGCCGGCAGGATCCGTTCCGCAAGTGCGGTAATCGGTTTGTCGATGGTCAAAAACAGCAGATAGCGGATCCCGAGTCCGATAACATTGATCAAAAAAAATTGACCAAGCTGCTGCATCAGTGGCTTTTTCCTGGAATCCGGATAAGTCCAATAACGGTTCCAGATAAAGTTGCTGATGACCGCGGCGATGAATGAGATGGTGGAAGCCAGCCGCGCGTTGCCGGTGAAGTGCAGCAGCAGGTTCATGATTCCGAAGTCAACAACGAAACCAATTACACCGACAACACAGAATTTTAGAAAACGGGTCCGTTCTGCCGGGTTTTTGATGAAATCAATCATCCTGGGACATTCTTTCTTTGAAATAAGGGATCGTCTTTTGAATTCCTTCCGCAAGGCTGACTTTCGGTTCCCATCCGAGAATCGTTTTTGCCCGGGTGATATCAGGACGTCTTCGCTGCGGATCATGTCCGAGCCGGAGCTCCTTTTTGACGATGATTCCTGCCGGATTTTCTGTAATGCGGTTGATTTCTTCTGCTAATTCCATCACCGTATTTTCCGTCGGGTTCCCAATATTCACCGGGTTGTGTTCATCGGAAAGCAGCAGCCGGTATATGCCGTCGATCAGGTCACTGACGTAGCAAAAAGAACGTGTCTGCTGTCCGTCGCCGTAAACGGTCAGCGGTTTTTTCTCAATAGCCTGCTTCAAAAAGTTGGGCACTACACGTCCGTCATTGAGATCCATCCTGGGACCGTAGGTGTTGAAAATGCGAACGATCCGCGTTTCTACGCCATGGAAACGGTGATAGGCCATGGTCAATGCTTCGGCAAAGCGTTTCGCTTCATCGTAAACAGAGCGCTCTCCGTTTGGGTCCACATGTCCCCAGTAGTCTTCCCGCTGCGGATGAACCTGCGGGTCACCGTAAATTTCACTGGTGGAGGCTAATAAAAAGCGGGCTTTGTTTGCACGTGCCACACCTAAAGCGTTATGGGTTCCCAAAGCGCCGGCTTTCATGGTCTGGATCGGCAGGTTCGTGTATCCATAAGGCGAAGCCGGATTGGGACTGGCCGGTGAGGCGAAGTGCAGTACCGCGTCAACATGTCCGGGAACAAAAATAAAATCGGAAACATCATGCCGGATAAAGGTGAAATCCGGATTGCCGGCCAGATGTGCCAGGTTTCTGGCATGTCCGGTGATAAAATTGTCCATCCCGATAACCTGATGGCCTTTACTCAGAAATAATTCGCATAAGTGAGATCCGAGAAATCCGGCTGCTCCAGTGATCAATACCCGCATGACTTTCCTCCGATATAGTTATCAAAAGTGAGTTTATTTTACCTTAAAATATGCGGATAAGGTAAAAATATGTCGTTATGCGCAATGTTTCCGTTTTTAAATAATTTCAATTCAAAATTCTTGAAATTAAACTTTTCCATTTATGATTTTTTTGTTATAATTAATCAACAAAACCGAAAGGAGTATTTATGAAGAAAAGTTTGATCTGTATTGTCATGGCAGTGCTTATGCTTGCCTCCTTCTGCGGTGTTTATGCGGATGCAGAAGATATCGTAATCCTTTTCACTAACGATGTACACTGCGGTTATGAAGATAACCTCACCTACAGTGCTGTGGCTGAGCTGAAGGATTTCTATGAGACCCTCACGCCGAATGTGCTGCTTGTCGACAATGGTGACGCTATCCAGGGTGATGTGATCGGTGCTGTTTCCAAGGGTGAATACATCATTGATTTCATGAATGCTGCCGGCTACGATTATGCTACTCTTGGCAACCATGAATTCGACTATGGCATGGAACAGCTTGAAGTGCTGATCGATAAGGCTGATTTCCAGTATGTCAGTGCCAACATCACCTATACCGGTAACAAGATCAACAGACTGAAAGCCGTAAAGCCCTATGTAATTCATGAATTCGAAGACGTCAAAGTCGCTTTTGTTGGTGCTTCCACCCCGCTGAGCATCGCGACTTCTACTCCGTCCTATTTCCAGGAAGATGGAGAATATGTCTATGATTTCGGTTATGGCATGAATGGCGAGATCATGTACGGTATGATTCAGGATGCTGTTGATTCCGCCCGTCTGGAAGGCGCAGATTATGTCATTCTTCTTTCCCATCTGGGCATGAAAGAAGATACAGAACCCTATCGCTCTGTCGATGTTATTGAAAATACTACCGGTATTGATGCCGTTCTGGATGGACACTCCCACAGTGTGATCGCGTCCATGATGGTTCCGAATGAAGACGGCGACCTCATTCCGCTCGCTTCCACCGGTACAAAACTCCAGTACATTGGTCTCCTGACCATCACCGAAGAAGGCCTGATTACCACCACCATCGTCAACGGTTCACTGCCGCGCAGTGTTGGTTTTGATTTGATCGAAGCAGGGATTACTGCTGATTATGATGATATGATCAATGAAGTCGTGGCCTCTTCCAATGTTGATTTGTGGATCACTGATGAAGATGGCATCCGCATGGTCCGTTCCCGCGAAACCAACCTCGGTGATCTCGTTGCTGATGCGTATCGTCATGCTACCAATGCTGATATTGCCTTCGCCAATGGCGGCGGTATCCGCGCCAACATCTCTGCCGGCGATCTGACCTTTGCTGGTATCAAAGCCTGCCATCCGTTTGGCAACCAGCTTTACGCAGTCAAAGCTACCGGCCAGCAGGTCCTTGATGCTCTTGAATGGACAGCCCGCAAAACCCAGGCTGAATACAAGACTTCTGACGGCAATGCCACCGGTGAACTCGGCGGCTTCCTCCAGGTTGCCGGTCTCCGCTATACCATCGACACATCCGTCGAATCTCCGGCTATCGAAGATGAAAAGGGTATGTTCTTCGGCTTCATCGAAGACGCTCCGCGCCGTGTCGTTGATGTGGAAGTTGAAAAAGACGGCAATTGGACTCCGATTGACCCGAACGCTGAATACCTGGTCGCTTCCCACAACTACCTGTTGGCAGAAGGCGGCGATGGTACCACCATGTTCCAGGAAGATCCCGTGGTCTTGGATCCCGGTATCATGGATTACCAGGTCGTTGTCAATTACATTACCAGTCTTAAGGGCGATCTAAGCGCCTACAAGGAACCGCAGGGACGCATTACCGTCAAATAATCCGATTCGGAATCAAATAATAAAAAACAGGCATGGCTCAAGTCATGCCTGTTTTCGTTTACGCTTTACTGTTAGGGATGAGGTGCGGGGACGGCTTTGCGCGAAGCGCAGAACTGTCCTCCCGCTTTCTCGGTAATTACTCATCGTTTCCCTTAGGCATTTTCAAGCCTTGCTTCAGGTTGTTACGCGAGATGTTCAGAAGTAGACGCCATCTTGTTTTGAGAGACGATGCGCCTGGTTAATTGGATATTTCGGGTGGTAATATTGTATGCTCCGATTTCAAGGCATCGATGAACAAAATCCGCTTCATTCACTGTCCAGAAAGAAAGCTGTATATTATTGGCTTTCAGCTCGTCATCAAAAGATGTCCACAGCAAGATCTTTGAGAGATTTGCCGCTGCTGCATGTGTTTCCTGATAGATGCGGACGGTATCTTCCAGAATTTTTCCCATTAGTGTTTTTGATATCTCGTAAAGTTTCTGCTGTATCCTTGAGGCTTTGGAAAGATAATTGTCAGATATGATGGCGCTTTTCCTGTCGATGAAGAGAAGAAAAGGGTCTTCCATCAAAATGTTAAATATATCGAGGCTGAATTCGCCTTTCCGATGGGAAACTACATATTTCACAACTCGTTCAAGGTTCAGGAAAAACTTTGCTTTGTGAGCAAGTTCGGGATCTTTTATCAATAGTTCCGGCGTTGTGCATCCGGTGAAAATCAGGCGTTCCGTTGGAAAACCAAACTCATGGGCGGCATTGATCGTTTTGTATAAAGCAGCTTGTTCCTTAATATCAAAATTGATCATCATGGAAGTCGGCAGGATTCGGTCAAACACATCGGAGAGCGGATTCTTTTTGAAATAATCTTCAATAGACAATGGGTCGTGAGAAATTCGCAGCACTCCGAACGGATCCATTCGGATATCGATTTCAACCGCATCCGCATTGAAAGTCAGCGCTTTTTCGATGGATTCCATAGTGTCAATGCCGGTTCCTTCACATCCGGAATGAGCTGTTATCATCGGATTGTTCATCTTTACTTGCCTCAATTATAATAATTATATCACCTGAATGATTTTTGTTGGCCGTAATTCAAAAAAATGAAGGTGACTTTCTGAATATGGTAAAAAGATAAATTTTAGGGTAAAATAGACTATGGTGTTAAAACTATATAGAAAAGAAAAGAGAGAACATCATGTCATCAAGAGCGATTATTGCACGGTGTATTGAAAACGGTTTTTTTACTTCCTGGTGTTGGATCAATGGTGATCCTGAAAATATCGGTGATATTCTGCGGACGAATTTCACTACAGATGATATGGTTGAGGAGCTGATCTCATATAAGAGTATTCTTGGTATATTTAAAGACCCGGCTGATGATAAAAATAAAATTATTTCCGGATCTTATACAAGGTTATCTAATGGATTGTATGTAAAATATGACGATGGAAAAAATACGGTGATTTCCGGCGGATTGAATGGCTTTTTCCCTACATTGTCCATCATGATGAAGGAAGAGGTTCAATATATTTATATATTTGATGCGCAAGTTTGGAAAACGTACAGGCTTGATAAAGTCTCAGATCAAACCGAAAAAAAAAAGATGAAAACTGACGATTCTGAATCTGAAGACAAGAAAGCGGAGGACCATCCAGACCGCATAAGAGGAAGAATCAGAAAACGTGTTCATGACCGTCATGAAAAGACAGTCAGGGTTTTGAAAGAAATAAAACAGAGGAAAAAAGAACAATAGGTTTCAGGTTTTAGGTATTAGGTGTCAGATTTTAGGTATTAGGCAATAGACAATAGAAATAGGCATTAGGCATTAAGTATTAGGAAATGTTGGCAATTATGCTTCGGAGAAATGATTTTCACAATTGCCTATTGCCTAAATCTGATTGCCTATTTCTATTGCCTGAAAACAATCATTGTACCTGCCTTATTTCGATTTGAACTGTACCGGAATTGGTTGCTTTTATTGTTTCTTCCTGCTTTCTGCCCTTTTCTCTGCTTCTTTCCTGTCAATAAATTTGTCGAATTGGATCTTCAGCAGTGCAGCGAGCGGTACAGCAACTAACATTCCGAGCAGACCGCCAACGGCGGAACCGGCGATCATTGCGGCAAAAACCAGCAGCGGATGGATCTCAATGCTGGAGCTCAGGAGCTTGGGATTGATGATGTTTCCGTCCACAAACAGGAGGACAGCGAGGATGATCCCTCCGATCAGCAGTTTGCTCCAGGCATTTTCGATCAGACAAACAATCAGCAGCGTGGCGAAACCGATAACCGGACCGACATACGGGATCAGGTTGCCCGCACCGGTCAAAAGCCCAATAACGAAGGGATAGGGTACCTGACAAATCGTCATTGCAATGAAAGTGACAACGCCGACCAGAATCGCGTCTAAGAATTGTCCTCGGATATAACCTGAAAAACATTTGTCGGCATCCACAAGAATTTCGTGAATTTTTGCCTGTGTCTGTGGTTTGACAAACAGTTTCCGAACCCGGTCCCAATACTTCTGGATTCTGTCAGAATCGAGAAGAAAATATATCGCAAAGATTGAAGCAAAAAATATGTCGGAAGCTGCTCCGGTGATGCCGGTAACCACATTGCCGACACCTCCGGTAATGGCTTTGATATCAATACTGTGACTGGCAAACCACTGTGTGACACGCTCTCCGATATCTTTCAGCTGGTCTGAAAAAGACCCAATCAAATTTCCGATTTCATTAAAATTGATTGCATTGATCTGCTTGCCTAAAAACAATCCGGCCATAACCAGCATGGCAAGGATCAGGAGAACGATAACCACAAATGTTCCGATAACAGCGATAGGACGGGAAAATTTGAGCTTCTTTTGAATCCATTGAACCAGCGGTTCTATCAGATAGGCAATGACGCCGCCCGCAATGATAGGTTTCAGCACCAGTCCGATGACGCTGAAGAATTTTTTGAAAAAGCCACCTGACAGTGACAATATAATGCATAAAACAAAGGTTATGATTGCGGTTATGATTACATAAACTGATATTTTCGTGTATTTTGGATCCAGATACTGTTTTAGCTTTGACATAAGGTCTCCTTTCAGCCTGTCAGTATTATATCACTTTAACTGCTTATAATTTGACACGGAATACATGAGAACCGGTATGTTTGTGTCGCAGTTACTGTTCAAGAGGTAGCCGCCATGTGCTCCGTGAGCAGTAACGTGTCGTAAAGATTACACAAGCGTGCCGGTCCTCTTAAGTGATTACTGAGTATTTTCTATTCAGCATCCGCGAAAAAAGAAACATCACTGACAGCGGATTTTTTTACCTCATAGGGAATATTGTTTTTCTCAAGCTCCTCCAGAAACGCATTCACAACAGAGTTCTCTTCAAAATCCTGGTGGATCGAAAGGCAGATGTTCCCGTTGATCGAGGCGATTTCTGTCAGCAGATCATTGGCGATAGGAACATGTGTCCAAAATTCAAGAATATACGGTTCAAGTTGTTTGAATTTCCATTTTCCGACATAGCTGACCATATATGTAAAATAGAGTTTTCCACCAGAAAGCATCTGGGCAAAGGTCTGTTTTTTCATTTCGATTGTCGGCATCCTGTCGAGAACCATTTTCATCCTGTTCGCGTTGACCTGCATTTTCATTTTGATAAGGTCCGCATCGCTCTGGATAAAAGTCGTGCCGCGATGGACCGTACACTGCCGGTCAAAAGGCATAGCTTTGATGCGGTCTGTGTAATTAAAGAAGACAGTTTGAACACAATTGTGATGAGTATGAGGAGCGTTCAGCATTGGTCTGGCGTTGATTACGTAGGAGCTTATCAAGTCCTTTGTCCGCTCCGGGTAAAGATCGTCGATCGCACGGGACATCAGTATGCAAACCATAGTGCCCGGGCTGGCGTCGTGTGCCGAACTGAATTTCACAAATGCGGATTCCGGGATCTTTATATCCGTAATTGATTGTGCGGAAGGTTTTGATCCACCGTCTTTTATAAGGGAAAAGGCTTCATCATGCACAGAATTTTGAAGCAAAGCCGGATCTGCGGGGGGCATGGCATCTGCCGGATCCAGAGATTCTTCCGGCAAGATCGGGTCTTCCAATGTGTTGATGCCGGTATGGTCTGTTACGCCATAACGATCCGCGCAATAATAAAATAAAAGGGTTGAAAGAACCTTGTACATTCCGGTTCCGTCCAGTGCTCCATGGTAGATATCCAGATAAAGCCGATCCTCATTGTAACAAACTGCCCAGATGTGGTAATTGGTTTCCTCGGCATTCAGACGGATCTTCTCATCTGTATGGTGCAGTGTCACCGGAGCGGGATTTTCTTCGAAATAATATTCCTTCTCATCCTTCCGCAGACGCAGAGAAAGATAAGGATAGCGCTGCTGTGTTTTGACCAGCGCTTCGGAAAGGATCTTACTGTCGATAGTATCCTTCAGCTGAAGAAAAAGACGGACATTATAGTCTAAATTCAGACCAAAACTGCCGTAGACATACATTGCATCGCCAAGCGTTACAGGAATTTTCATGCTGTTTCCTTTATGGTTTTATCTTAATTTCAAATCTATTGCGGAGCTCTTTATCTTCCACTTCGCTCCAGCTCATTTCAGCAACAGCTGAGTTCAGAACAGCAAGTGCCAGCTTGTCCCCTTGTCTGGTCACATCATAAGGATCACCGTTATAGTACAGCGTCATGACGGTACTTTCATCCGCGGCGGAGTATTCCACAACAGCATGGATCTTCGGAGCTTTAAGAACAGGCAGCAGCAGGTTCTGGATGGTTTCTTCAAATGTAAGCTGAATGTGCTGGGCAGTTCTGTAACTGACCTGATTCTTATGGCAATATTGTTCAATTTCACTGACCATGCCGAGAAAATCGTAGTCACGGTTTTCGATGTTCAGTTCCAGTACCTTCAGCTTTCGGACAAATCGGCGCGTGTTTTCCCGCTGCGGATCATCAAAGATCTGTTCCGGTGTGCCATCCTCATAAATACCACCCTCATCCATATAAAAAACACGGTTGGAGATAGCTCGGGCAAATCCCATCTCGTGGGTGACGATCATCAGTGTTTTCCCGGTCTTCGCAAGGTCGCGAATTACAGCCTGTACCTCGCCAACCATTGTCGGGTCGAGCGCGCTGGTTGGCTCATCAAAAAAGATGATTTCCGGATCCATGGCCAGTGTCCGGGCAATAGCGATACGCTGCTTCTGTCCGCCGGAAAGTTCATCCGGGTAGTTCAGCGCTTTTTCCGCGAGACCTACCGTACGCAGCAGCTCCATTCCCTTGTCATATGCCTCCTGTTTGGATTTGTGCTGCAGGTCCATTGGCGCCAGCATGATATTTTCAATCACGGTCAAATGTCCAAAAAGGTTGAAGGATTGGAACACCATGCCCATTTTCTGTCGGATCTTGTTGAGGTCGCATTTCGGATCCGTGATTTCCACATCATCGATCCAAACGTGTCCGGCAGTCGGTTTCTCCAGCTGGTTGATGCAGCGCATCAGCGTGCTTTTCCCTGTTCCGGAGGGACCAATGATGGCAATCACGTCGCCATCGTTGATTTCAACGCTTACATCCTTCAGCGGAGTGACGTTTGGGTATACCTTCTTCAGATGTTCGATTTTAATCATTGGTCTTCACTCCTTTCAGAATGTCTGAGCGTTTGCGTCGTTTCGGGTCAATATTTATGTTGATCCCTTGGATAATTGTTCCGAGGATCATCTCCAATATAAAGTAGATGATGGTGACAGCGATCAGCGGGAAGAAGGCTTCATAGGTTCTGGATCGGACAATATCACCCATCTTGGTCAGGTCCTGAACGGCGATATAGCCGACGATGGCCGTTGCCTTGAGGAGTCCAACAATTTCTCCCTTGTAAGCTCCCATCACATGGGGAATAGCCTGGGGCAGGATGATGCGGAAGAAGGTCCGCGTGTTGGAATAGCCCAGTGCATAAGCTGCCTCATACTGGCCGGTGTCTATCGCGCCTACCCCGATCTTCAGTAAACCGAAGACGGATGCCCCAAAAGTGAGTGTAAAGCCGATCACCGCCACGACAATCCCATCAATGGCGACCGAGCCGAAAATCACATAGAAGAGAATCATCAGCAGGACGACACCCGGCATTCCTTGTACGATCCATGTACAGATCCCCGTAATTCTGTTGGCCAGAGGATTGCCATTACGGCATAGCATGAACAGTATGAATCCCAGTATTGTCCCGAAGATGACGGAAAGTACTGTTATAATCAGCGTGTTTCTGATCCCTTCCAGAAAAAGCTTCCAGCGATCCTCCCGGATGAAGGTCTTCTCAAAGCTGGATTTGATCGATTCCCAGGCCTCTGAGAAACCTGACTTGTCCGTATCTAACTTTGATACTGTTGGCGTATTGATTTTTTCCGCAAATTCAGCGGTTCGTACCAATAATACAAACGCTGCAGGATAATATGGCAGAAAATCGACCGATTCAGCCCGTTCTTTTGTTATCATTATAGAACCCGTTCCAAACAGAGCCTTCCCTGACTGAACACTACTCAGAATTACAGAAAATTCCATACCGATGAAGTTTACATGAACATCCAATTCCTTTGCCATCAGCAGGATAATTTCCTCATCAAAGCCGATCAGTTCACCGTCTTTGCCTTTGTAACTCATCGGTTCCAGCGTGTCACAAGCTGCGACTGTTACGGTTCCGTTTGCACCCGGCCAGTCCTGGTTTGGCAATACTTTTTTACTCTCATCAGAACCTGTCCATTTTTTCCAGAGGTCCAGTTTTGTTTTTTCCGGAATCGTGTCATAGGCAGCCTGCCAGATTTCTCTTTCCGGGCTGCCCTTTGCGAAAGCAAAACCAAACATCGTTTCTTCCAGGTTCTCCGGGAATTGAGCTAATTCCTCATTGCGGTTCGCAAGGAGTTTGGCTACAGCACTGTTTGTAATGAAAGCATCCGTTTTTCCGGAGATCAATGCCAGAATAACATCCGGCATGTTATTGTAGTAAGTGAATTGTCCGGCTTCTGTTCCTTTACTGTGGAGCATTTCTTCGAACGGGGCACCATTGAGCATGGAAACCGTCTTCCCGTTCAGCTCTGAAAATGTCGTGAATTCAGGCATTTCATCTTCATCTGCTTCTTCTTCCCGCAGGACAACCATCACCGTACCGCCTGAATAGTTTGGTTCAGAGAATAGAACTGACTCGGCCCGTTCCGGAGTGATGTTGATACCGGAGCCTCCGAAATCCGCTTTACCGGTCTGGACTGCCGGCAGCACCGCGTCAAAACTCATATCATGGATTTCCAGTCCATAGCCATTGGCTTCACAAAATCGGACGGCGATGTCGATGTCGTAACCGACAATTTGATTGTTTGCGATGTAACAGAATGGCTCGTAGAGCGCTTCAACAGCCAAACGAAGCGTGCCGTTCGGTGCGGGGAAAGATTTATAATCCGAGATGCTTTTTCCACTTTCATCATCACTGAACCAGCGCTTTTCAATTTCCTCAAGCGTTCCGTCCTCTTTGATATCTTCCAGGAATTCACTGAACTCGTCACAAAGGTCCTCCCCATCATCATTCTTGGGGAAAACATAACCGAAATCAAAGGCCTCCAAATAATCGGGAATGTAAGTCAGATTGCTATTTTCGCCGGCAATTATTTCCGCAACCGGTTCATCTACAACAAATCCGTCGATCTTGAAAGCAAGCAGACTGTTCACCAGGTCCGCTTTGTTGTTCAAATAGACGATTTTTGCATCAGGAATCACGTCCAGCACGGTTTTATCAAAACCGGCCCCTGTCTGGACACCGATTTTTTTGCCGGAAAGCTCACTGAAGGATTTATAAACACCATTCCTGATTTCCGGATTTTCCTGCTTTGAGTCATAAGTCTTTTCCGTATTCTCTTTCAAAATTGCCAGAACAGTACCACCGGAGTAATTCGGCTCAGAGAAAAGAACGGATTCCGCACGTTCCGCGGTGATGGTGATACCGGCTCCTCCGAAATCACTCTTTTCGCTTTGTACGGATGGAATAATTCCTGAAAAATCCATATCCTTGATTTTGAGACCATAGCCATAAGCTTCACAGAATCTGGCAGCGATATCAATGTCGTACCCGACAATTTCATTATTGTAAATAAAAGTGAACGGCGCATAGAGTGCTTCGGTAGCCATGGTCAGCTTTCCGTTTGGTGCTGGGAAGGATGCATAATCCGGAAGTGTCCATTGGCTTTGATCCGGGTTCATCCATTTATCCTCAATTTCATCTATTGTCCCGTCTGTCCTAATCCTCCGGATAAATTCACTGAATTGAGTGCGCAATTTCTCCCCTTCATCTGTTTTCGGGAATACGTAGCCAAATTCAAAAGTTGAAAGATACTCTGGGATATAACTGATCTTATCATTTTCCCGCATCTGTGTCTTGATAACAGGTTCATCAACCGCGTAACTGTCTATCTTCTTTGTCAGCAGAGAGTTGATGAGATCTGCTTTGCTGTTCACATAAACGATTTCCGCATCCGGGAGCACTTCCAGAACCATCTTGTCAAAGGTCTGCCCGGTCTGTACACCGATACGTTTGCCTTTCAATGATGAAAGTGAAAGGGTACCCGCCGGATCGGAAGCATTTTCAGCCAACACTGCAAAAACCTCTCCACCGCGGTAAATCGGTTCGGAGAACAGCACGCTTTCCGCCCGTTCCGGCGTGATGGTGATGCAGCTCGAGGCAAAGTCTGCTTTTCCGCTCACGACTGCGGGGATCATGGAGGCGAAAGACATCGTCTGAACTTCCAGCCTGTAACCATATTCCTCGCAGAACCTGGCCGCAATTTCAATTTCATAGCCAACGACCTGACCATCCTTCACATAAGAAAAAGGCGCCAAAGAGGGATCTGCTGCCATAATAAGCGTACCATTGGGGCCGGGCAGCTTTTCGTAATCAATAACTGTCTTTATGCTGTCGTCAGTGTTGTACCATTTCGCGTCTAATTCAGCTATGGTTCCATTGTCCCAAAGTTTTTTCACATATTCACTGAATTGAGCTTCGAGCGCTTTGCCTTTTTCATTTTTTGCAAAAACAGCTGCGTTGTCAATCCTGTGCAAATATCCATCCAGCATTCTGATGGGTTCTCCTTCAGTCATCATATATCTGATGATAGAGTCATCCCAGACCATTGAATCAACTTTGTTTGCCTTCAGGGCGGTCAACATGTCTGTGACGTTGTCATAATAAGAGAGTTTCGCCGATGGAAGCACATCTTGAACCGCCTGGTTACTGATCGATCCGGTTAAAATCGCAATTCGCTTTCCGTCCATAGCTAAAATTTGATCGGAAATGCCGGAATCTGCATCATTCTTTGCTGCTTCATTTGGGTCGCCCTTGATCGCCAAAGCGATTCCTCCATGGTAAAGCGGCTCGCTGAAAAGAACACTTTCAGCCCGTTCCGGGGTGATGGTGATAGCGCTGGACGAAAAATCAGCTTTTCCGCTGATGACCGATGGAAGGATAGCGGAAAAGGCCATATCAACGATCTCCAGCCTGTAACCGTATGTTTCACAGAAACGGGCTGCAATTTCCACTTCATAACCGACG
>JAFPZX010000122.1 GCA_017417055.1 Anaerolineaceae bacterium | reverse complement strand
TCGTCAACTTTGCAAGCAGAAAGAAGAGCAACAAGTATGACTAAGATACTTGAACTTCCTACTTTGATGTAGCGCCGTATACGAGACCCGTACGTACGGTGCAATGGGAGGGAGGGCTTCAAAACCCTCTCTACCCTATTAACAGAAGCTTTTTTTTAATATATTAATATTGATTTTTCAGAATAATTCCTCCGCCAATAATGCAATTGTTTTCATCATAAAAAACTGCCGATTGTCCTGGTGTGGCTGCCCGAACCGGATGATCAAACAGAATCCGCACCTGATCGTCCGCTTCCTTCTGAATGGAAGCCTGTTCTCCGTTATGATGATAACGAATTTTCACCCGGGCACGAATCATCTCTCCCGGTTCAGGATCCGGAATGCTCATAAAATTCAGACTGCCACAGAAAATCTCCGAACGATACAGGGATTGCTCCTCTCCTAAGACAACTTCATTACTGTCAGCGCGGATTTGTTTGACATATATCGGGTGCCCCGCAGCAATCAGGCCTTTGCGCTGTCCTACTGTGTAATGGATGATCCCTTTATGTTTTCCCAGAATCCGGCCATCCTCAGAAACAAAATTCCCCACACCGGGAACAGTCCGGGATGGATCCCTTTCAATATAATCTGCATAGTTTCCATCGGTCACAAAACAGACTTCCTGAGAATCCTGTTTGTGAGCCACATCAAGCCCCGCCATCTCCGCAATTCGGCGAACTTCTGTTTTACTGTATTTACCAAGTGGCATCAGCGTATGTGCCAGTTGATCCTGGGGCAGTTTATAGAGCATATAGGTTTGGTCTTTTCCCGGATGATCCGCCTGCTTTACCGTGTAGCGGCCGTTTGGAAGATGCAAAACTGAAGCATAGTGCCCGGTTGCTATGAAATCCGCATTTAGGACCGATGCATAATAAAGCATCCGGTCCCATTTCACAAAACGGTTACATTCAATACATGGATTCGGAGTCAATCCCTGAAGATAGGCATCAAAGAAAGGATGTTTTACTCTTTTATCGAATATATCGATTACATTCGGAGCATGATAGCGAATCTTTAGCTTCCATGCAGTTTGCCGTGCATCATCGATCTCACAGCATCGTCCTTCCTCTTTATCTGTCCGTAAAGTCATGCCAATCACTTCATATCCCGCTTCTTTCAGCAGATATGCTGCAACTGCGCTGTCAACTCCTCCGGACATGCCGACAATTACTTTTGTCATGCGTTGTTCTCCATCTATTGGATAACCATTCCGACATATTTTTTTCTAAGGCAAATTATAATTTAGGGGTGAAATTGAAAGGAAATTATGGATATTTATGCTGACAATGCCGCTACTACCAAGATGAGTACATTTGCTCTGGAGGCGATGATTGCCTGTATGACAGAGATATACGGAAATCCATCCAGTATCCATTCAATCGGTCAGCAGGCTCATCAGACATTAACAGATTCAAGAAATAAAATTGCATCATGTTTGGGCTGTCAGCCGAAAGAGATCATATTTACCTCTGGAGGTTCGGAATCCGATAATCAGGCATTAAGATCTGCTGCGGTTTTCGGAGCCAAAAACCACAAAAAGCATATTGTATCAACAGCTTTTGAACATCATGCCGTTTTACACACGCTGGATGCTCTACAGAAAGATGGATTTGAGATCACATTGTTGGATGTTCCAGAAAACGGGATCATTGATCCCGAACAGGTTTTAAGAGCTATTCGTTCCGATACCTGTCTGGTCACTGTTATGTACGCCAATAATGAGAGATCGGTACGATCCAACCAATAACGGAAATCGGAGCAATTTGCCGCTCTAAAGGCGTTTTATTTCATTCTGATGCGGTACAGGCTGTCGGGCATCTGCCGGTGAATGTCCGGGAACAGAATATCGATATGTTGTCCCTTTCCGCTCATAAATTTCACGGTCCCAAAGGCGTTGGTGTTTTCTATTGCAGAAGAGACATTCCGATGACAAATCTTATCTTTGGAGGTGGGCAGGAAAAAGGAAAATGAGCCGGAACGGAGAATGTTTCCGGTATCGTTGGAATGGCTGCTGCCCTGGAAGAATCTCTCACAAACCTGGCTGAAAAACAACGAAAAACTGCAGCGATGCGGGATCGTTTGATCCGTGGATTGTCCAATATCTCCCGATCCGGTCTGAATGGGGATCCGGAACGGAGACTGCCGGGAAATGTGAATTTTTCATTTGATGATGTCGATGGAGAATCTCTCCTGATGATGCTCGATGAAAAAGGAATTGCTGCTTCATCCGGATCTGCATGTATGGCCGGATCATTGGATCCCAGTCATGTACTGCTGGCAATCGGTTGCTCTTACGAATCGGCAAAGGGTTCGCTTCGGCTGACAATTGATGAAAATAATACATTAGATGAAATCGATACCATTATCAAAGAAGTTACATTGGCAGTAGAAACTCTTCGTTCATTATGTTGAATAACTGATTTCTGCAATATGGAGTGAAAGAATCCAAAACCTGTTTCAAAGAAAAAAAATGAGTTTAAAATCATTGTATAAACGGAAGCATCAAGATAGGGTACTATGCAGTCAGAGGTGATTATCCCCGTCATTCCCGCTCGACTGTTGGGTAAACTAACCTTACAGTCTTTTTTTTATTTAAAAGGTATTTGATGCTTTCCATTGATTAACTCAGACGGGGGGTGGATCGAGAAATGATCCGGAAAGGCCCTGAAATGGATGTATCAGACCTAAAACTTCTCCAAACGATTTATTATATTCTCACCTCATCATATTCTTTTCGCAGACAAATGTCTGTGTATGAATTCCGATCTTTTCTAATCGCGGAATTACGAAAGCAAAACATACGTATTGAAATAATAAATGAAGAACATCCTCTTTTTTCTGTAAACAAAAAGGTGATTCTTTTTTTTCCGATTCAAAAAAGGATGAACGGCAAATTCAGACTATTCTGCTTGAATTTTTAATTTCGTACGCGAAATCATTTTTGATAGCCTATGCTGTTCAAAATAAAAATGGAGCATGTGTCATTCGTGTTGAGCTGTCGGATGGTTTTGTATCCTCCCAAGAGAGAGGTATATAACTTATGGAAGAACTCTTTGTCCCATCTGAATTTGATAACCATCCGGTTATTGGACCTGTTGTAAAAGCATTTATAAAACTTCTTGCTGAAATTGCATATAGATCAGAGCAAACCGAAAAAGAGGTCGGAAATGAATGACGATAACTCTAATCAGATCATTGATAGTTCAAATTTACCAGCAAATAAAAAAGCTAAAGCTATTCAAAAGCGTCGGGCTGCGGAAAATACTTATGAGGCTTTGCAATTAAAAAAGTCGGCGGCAATTTACCTTCGTGTTTCATCTGAAATGCAGGTTGATGGGTTTTCCATCGAAGCTCAGAAGATGGCATGCCTGAAATATGCACATGAACAGGGTTACGAAGTGAGTGACTCGTATATTTATATAGACGAAGCATATTCTGCAAAAACAGAGGAGCGTCCTGAATTTAAAAGGCTGATGATACTGTTCATTCCGATCGGATGCATTACGTGGGGAATGACAGCTTGTCTGGCCGGTCTTCTTGCGGGGATCTGTGTCGGATCCATTCTGGCGGTTACGGAATGGATCTTTTTCCGCAGGGTGTCCTATGGCGGAGGCGATACAGTTTATGGCGCCATGGCATCAGCACTAATCGGATATTCTAATTTTTGTCTCTACTGGGGCTGCTTTACTTTGATCCTTGTTCTTGCCGCAGCTGTTCATGTCATATTGGTAAAGGCAGTCCGCAAACAGAAATTATCGGATAACAGGTTTGTTCCCCTTCTGCCCTGGTTCTCGATCCTGACAACCGTGTTGTATGCGGTCCAGATCATAAACATCTGAATATCAGCTGGAAAGAGAAGATTTTATGCGCAGAATCGTTTTTTTACTGATTATTCTGATCCTGTATCCGGTCAGCTGCTGTTATTCTGATTCGTCGAAAGAATCTACAGTAAAAGTTCTGCTATACCATAATGTAACGGCGGCAGAGACGAATCAGAATAATCCTTATGTGGTTTCCCTTGCAGGATTTGAGAAACAGATCAGATGGCTGCAGGAAAACGGATATGTATGCATGACTGTAAGCGAAATGTTTCAGAGTTTTGCCGAGGGAGGAATCACAGGAAAAACCGCAGTGATCACTTTCGATGACGGATATCCGGATGTTTACACTTACGCGTTTCCGGTTCTTTCCGCCTATGGATTTCCAGCTACGACCTATCTGGTTGCGGAAAAGATTGATTCGCTGAAGAACCTCACTGCGGAGATGATACGCGATCTGTATGATGCCGGATAGGAGATCGGCAGCCATTCAATGACTCATTCTGACTTGATGAATCACGAAGATCTGGATGATGAGATCTGCGGTTCACGGAATCTGATTGCAGCGATGACAGGCATCCCTTTATCAGATCTTGTTTCCTTTGCCTACCCTTATGGAAATGCTGATGAAATCGTAACCACAAAGGTCTGGAAATGCGGTTATCAGTCGGGAGCGGGTCTCGGACAGATCCCCGTCAGCGCGTTTCAGAATCCATATTATTTTTCGAGGCATCCTGTTACTTCAGATATGACGCTCGAAGACTTCGCTGCCCTTTTTCTGACAGGAGACGAGGAATGAACGGCGACAACGGAAACATTCTGATGAAGCTGATCTATCTGTGTATGGATCATCTGATGCATAATCCGAAACGGGCGATCATAATTCTCTTTGTCGTTTTTATCGTCACAATGATTACAGGAGAGCTGATCGGAACAATGAGAAACTCCGAGATGGTTTTCTCTCCGACAGCCATGCCGATTATGTCCGGGAGATCAGAAGATTATTTCATTTTGCCGGAAATAAACGATCACGGAGCAGTAGATCTTACACCTCATGCTGTAATAACAGAAACAACAACACCGGTAGTGTCAGTTGTGAAAACGCAGACACCGACGCCAACCGCAGGAAGCGGAGCCCCTGCCGTCAATACGGTGATTTGATGATCACCCGGCCAGGCATAACAGGCGAGACTTTTATACGGCAAACGCCGTGATAAAAGCCTCGTTTTTTATTCACGGCGACAACAGCGCGGGATAACCCGCAAAGGAGAATAACAATGTTCGGTTTCATCATTTTCATTATTGTACTGTCATCCATTGGCTCGCTGTTTTCAGGCCGGTGTCATCACCATCATCATCACTGCGGCGGCTGGGGGATGCATCATCACCATCATCATGGTCATTGCTGCCATCATCACCATCACCACTGCCATCGCTGGTAACCATGGCAAAGGATGGTAAAGGGCATA
>JAFPZX010000121.1 GCA_017417055.1 Anaerolineaceae bacterium | reverse complement strand
TGTAGTTGGCGATCAGATAATCAATGGTCGCCGCGGGAATTCTGAGCTGCGAAGCCTCCAATCCGGTCGCCGCCAATTGGCGCGGCACAAGATAACGCCGGGCGATCTCACGCTTTTCCAATGCGGTATAACCGGGCAGCCGAATGATCTCCATCCGGTCGAGCAGCGGCCCGGGTATGCTTTCCAAGGTGTTGGCGGTGGCGATGAAAAACGGTCCTTCAGGGATTTTTGTGGGTAAAACATTCCGCACATCAATCTAACCTGAACCTTTCTTCTTAATGTAATTGTTGTTCGTTCGTTTGTCAAGCAGAAAAATGCCTGACACCATTGGAAAAATCAAATATTTCCGAGTCACCTCCCCATTTCCGGCATCAGATCCAGTTTTCCGCAGTGAAAGAGGATCGCTGTTCTGAAATTGTCCTTGTTTCTGTATCCACACGCAGAGCGTTTGATAACCTCGATTTTGCTGTTCAGACCTTCGGTTGCACTGTTCGATATTCCATTCATGATTGCAGCCAGAATTCCTGCCCAATGGCGTTTCAGCGTTTTCGCTGCTTTCCTGATCGGTTCCAGTCGGGAATGGGTAGCCCGCCAGAACCACTTTTTGAAGTAAGCGACAAGTTCTGCCTCTTCCGGAGTAACGCGCCATAGTCCGCGCAGCAACTCTTTGATCTCCCATGCTCTTGCCGTCGGAGCCGAGATGGACTTGGCTTTCTCGAACTTGAAACGGAGATGATCCGGCAAGTTTTCCTCGCCATAAAGGAACGTCATTCTGGACCGGAAGAACATCCTCCGATCTTCCTCGTTCACAATTTTCGCCTGTGCGGATTTCCGGACCTCATCAACGGCCTTGTTCATGGTTGCGATAACGTGGTAATGGTCGTAGCATATTTCGGCGTTTGGCATATACATCACGGCCAGCGAGCCATACGATGCGCTCATGTCCATAGCCGCCTTTTCCACATCAATGAGCTTGTCCTTGTGTTCTTCAAACCAGTGCGTTATATCCTTCATGGCACGTCCGTCTGTAATGACATCATAGACGCTGTGATTGAGCGGATCAGTGATGATGGTGAAGTAGCGATGCCGGGAAAACACCTGTTTCTCATCCATCCCGAGGATACGGGGGATGGCATCACCACGACGCTCAAGACCTCGATCCACGGCCCGTTTCATGATACTTCCCTGCCGTTCCCAGGAGACACCCGTAATGTCAGATGCTGCCGAACGATCACAGGCTTCCATCACCTGAATGCACTTCGCTTCCATCTTGTAGGTCACGTCCAAATACGGTCCGGCGAGGGGAAACACGCCCTGTTTGACTCCGTGCTTTGGGCAGTTCACTCGCGGCAATCTCACATGAAGAAAGGTCTTGCTCTCACACGTGTCCAAATGCTGGAATATCCGCTCCGGCATGTGATCATAGGTCGGTGCTGGCTCCTGGCATACGGAGCACAGAAACGTGTATTGTTCGTGCGTCAGCCACACGTCCACTCTGGAACCATCTTCCGACAGTTCCACCTTCGACACCACCCACGGTTTGGGCGGATTCAACAACTTCTGATAAAACATTTCCAATGTCATGGCATTCACCTCGCCGTAATATAGCACAGATTCAGAGTTTTGACAGGTCTTGGGAATGAATCATTCATTTCCCAAGACCGGCGGTAGCCATTACACACCGGGTTCTGACGGCTGTCAAGTTCCAAACGGAATAAAAGGGAGCGCAGCGACCGGTTATGCCGGATTGGGACTTGACTGACGGCAGGTTCCGGTGTATTCCACCCCCTCGAAACGCAACTAATATTTTGAGGCTGATTTCCACGGAAGCTGTGTCTTTTGAACTCAACTCCGAGGACACCCCTGAGAAAATTAGTTGCTGTTTTTGCTGTCTTTTTCATCGTCATCATCCTATCCCACGCTCAACTCTCACCCACAAAATTTCCCGAAGAGCCCTGATTTCTTAATGTTGCAAAGGGCAGCTTTTTTTGCAGTAAATAATCTATATCGGCAATTACTGTTTTCAATCGCTTTTTGGGTCAAAATATCCTTTTTTTAACTAATTTTTACATTCGACGATTTGACTTCCTCGAGGAGACGCATTATAGTAAGTCCGCAGAAAATCAATAAAAACATCGACCAATCAATTGCAGCTCAAAAATGCCCAGTCACCGATATTATAAAACCGC
>JAFPZX010000120.1 GCA_017417055.1 Anaerolineaceae bacterium | reverse complement strand
TCGGTATTTGTCAATGGACTTTGAAATGAATATTGAAAAAATTGAAAAGAACGGAATAACATGCGCGGTTGTACACAGTAATGAGATCGTGATCAAAGATGTGCAGTCCGCTCTTGAATTGCTTATAAATGTTTTATACGAAGCAGAAACCAAAAATATCGTTATTGGCAAGGAGCTAATAACCAAGGAATTTTTTATTCTAAGTACAAGACTTGCAGGCGAGATATTGCAGAAATATATCAACTATGGCGGCAGAATTGCGATTTATGGTGATTTTTCTCAATATACCAGCAAATCACTAAAAGCCTTTATCTATGAGAGTAATAAGGGCAAAGATGTTTTCTTTGCGTCCGATAGGGACAAAGCGATAGAAATGTTAGTTCGATAAATTCTAAATTTGTGCGATCTTACAAAATCGGAATTTGGAGATCTTTTTTATGAAGAATGCAATATCATCAAACCATAACAAAGTTCGATTAAGCAGATTATGGTGGTATTTGTTCCTGGTGATCATGCTGTCTGCTTTTTGCTATATCACCCTCGATGTATTGCTGCTGCCGTATTCGATTGAATACAGCGAAACAGGAAAAATGACAGCCGGTTATTTTCTATATACAGCGATAGGGCTGTTATTATCAACTCCGACACCTTTTGTGGCGGTTTTGATTATTTCCCTATTCATAGAAAAAATCGGTATCAAGCAGATGTTCCGTAACATCTTCCGCACGGAGAACAAGATGAAGACCATCTTGATTACAGGCGGGTTTTGTTTTCTTGCTTTTATTTATGCGATACTGTTCGGAATACCTAATGGCTCACCATGGTATATGTTCCCTCTCGGTTTTCTGATCATGATACCGTTTGTCGGTATCGCTGAAGAAACCGGTTGGCGGGGATTATTGCAGCCGGAATTGGATCAAAGAATATCGTATCCGTTTTCGGTTCTTCTAACCGCCGCAATTTGGTTCATCTGGCATTTTCCTGTGTTTATAGATCCAACATCAAATCATTATGGAGACAGTGTCATAGGATTTGGAATCACAATTTTTATCTGGGCGCTTGCATTGGCTGCAATATATAAATCGACAAAAAGCGTGATCGCGTGTGCATTGTATCATGCTTTTATTGATGCGATTGGTGCGGTTTATGATTGGAACACATTATTTGACAGCTTTCCGGGAAGCGTATCGACAAATGTTTACCGGGGCATTTGGCTGATAGCAGCTGTTGTCTTATGGTTTGCAGCAGAGAAGGAAGAAAGACATACAGTGTTATAAATTGCAGTTTGTGGAGGTGATGGACTATGCCTCAGATGAATAAGGGTGGCAAGTTTATATTTGGAAAGTCTATCATAAGAAATGACGGAATAATAAAGATTCCAGAACAAGCAATTCAAGAATACAACATTACTTCTGAAGGAAGAGTTTATTTGTTTACAGGAAGTAAAAGCACTGGTGGCTTTTGTATTACAAGAAAAGGATTACTTGAACCGTCAAAGCTTGGACACATTTTATATGATAATCCTGAGCTATGGGATTATACTGCATTACAAGGCGCGTTTATTAAATATAAGGGGCGCTCTTATGCTTGGGTTGAAATATCACCGGATGGAAAGATTCTTCTTACCGATGAGATGATATCTTTCCTGAAACTTGATGCAGGGATGAAACTATTATCAATTCGCAGTAGTGACATTGCTTTCACTATGGGGGCACATGGACGCCTGATGGAGGAATCAATGAAACACGAGAATGAAATACCTGTTTATTAGAGACAAATTCATATTGTGCGGGAATAATTGCCTTTGAAAGAAAATATACCAAAAATATGCAATATTGTGAGTGCAATTCTCGTTGCTGCGTTTGTTATCAAGAGTATTGCTGATTATATTCGCTATTCGAACACGTTAAACTCTGCGCCTTTTTATGTATGGGTATTGGTAAACGCTTTGTATTTAATAATTCCTTCAATTGTTGTGCTTGTGATTGGGTACGTTGCTAAGAAAAAACAGAAATAATAATTTATGAAATAACTGTCTGTTATTTCTAATATATCCAGATTTATTTTCTCAGAATACACGGAACAGTCTCTTCACGAGGCTGTTTTTGTATATTTTCATACATCTTTCGAAAGGAGAGCGCCGCAGACAGAAACTGCGGCCAACATGTATGAAAAGACAAATTTTATTATCCATGATCTGCCTCCTGCTGTTCGTTATTTGCGTAAATTCAGCTTTTGCCGATTATATCGGGCCAAATCCGGATCTGCGGATTTACACCGAATACACTATCGAACAGATCTCGATTACGGGCGTTTACGTCCAATGTGTGGATGATACGGCATCCCCTGCAAGAACACTCGGACAGTTCTGTGACATATCCGGTTCAAATGCGCCGGAAGGAATGACACCACCGTCCGTTACGTCATGTTCATCATTCGCAGGAGCAAACAAATCCGTAAGGACACAAACATCCTGTGAGTACAACACTACGATCGGCGTCAACGTGCAGAAACAGGCGGGCAACGCCACAGCAGCTGTAGCAGCTGTCTGTTCCGGAACAACCGGAGCAGATGGCTGGTGTGGAGGAAATGTCACGCTCACATTATCCGGAACAGAACCGAAGCCGAACAATTCTTTGAACGGCGGTGAGATCGTCATTGCCGGTGACAGCCAGACCAAACGGGGCTCGCAGCCCTATACCTTTGATGATTCCAAGGAAGGCATCAACGATGTCAGTTACTGGGTCTATTCTACCGTCGGAGATACTTCAGAAAAGGGACAGACCCATGTGAAGATCGACAAAACAGCTCCGAAAGCGGTCTGCGATGTAAAGTCTTCTCCAACATTCAGGGAATGGTTTACAGGTAACGTCAAAATCGAAGCAAAATCCACCGATGCCATTTCCGGTGTGTATGAGAACCAGTTCAGTTCCGGCAGCACGACATCGAAGAATTCAATTACACTTTCCCAGACCGGAAAGAACATTGGAGTCAGCCTGACAGCGAAGGATTACGCTTACAATACCAATCAGGTCAGCTGCGGTTCCTTTTCAATTGACAACACGGCGCCTGTTCTTGATTCCTTTACGGTTCCGGATTCATCTCCTTATGGCAACCGCGATCTCACTTTTTCCGTTTCCGGGCACGACAATGAATCCGGAGTGAAAACTGTTACCATCATCATCGACGGCGAAGAACATTCAACCGGCAGCAGCCAGAAAACAGTATCTGTATCCTTCGATCAAACCGGGACACATACCGTTTCCTACCGGATAACAGATAATGTCGGCCTTACAGCGGAAAGCTCCGTATTCTCATTTCTCATTGATATCAATCCGCCGGATCTTATCATCAATGAAATATCTCATAACGGCGTTTCCGGTCTGCTGGTTCCCGGCGACACAGTTTCCGGTTTCGGTACTGATCCTGGTTCCGGATTCAGCAAAGTTTATATTTCCTTCCCAGGAAATAATTCCTTCAAGTCGATCGATTATAACGTTATCAGCCCGGCACCTCCCGCAGAGAGCATTGTCTGGAGCTCCATAGCGGATTTCAGCGTACCGAGCGGGAAATACAATGTTTCCGTAAAAGGCACCGATAAAGTCGGTAATGAATCTGTTGTCGTGTCAGTTCCTGTGACAGTGGACGCGGATGCTCCTGTGACAGATTATACTGTCAGCGGGAATCAGTCAGAGTCCGGATGGTATCGCGGATCTGTTACCGTCACGGCTGCTTCAACGGATCAGGGCACAGGCGTCATGTCTGAGACCGTAAGCCTTTCCTGTTCTCCAGCCGTCAGCATTGTTGAAGGCAAATCTGTTACAATTCCCGCATCCTATTCCGGGACGTGCAGTATTACCGTGAAGGCATCCGACTATGCGGACAACAAGTCCGAGAATACCGTAAACAGCGCGGTAAAAATTGACAATACAGCGCCGACATCTTCTTCCTTCAGTCCTGCCTCAGGTAGTGTCATCGGAAATCAGGTTCATGCCTGCATCAACGGAGCAAAGGATCAGCATTCTGGGCTGAAAACCGGGAATCTCAGGATCACCGGACCTGAGGGAGAACGGAAACTGACATCAGCAGCGCAGGGCGGAAACCAGGTATGCTTTGACACGTCCTTCACAACAGACGGCAGTTATTCCCTGTTCTTCGAACTTGAAGATAAGGCGGGCAATAAAAACGGGGAATCCGCGGCGGTTGTAATCACTGTTGACGCAACCGGGCCTGAGATCCATTTCACATCTGTTCCCGCTTCCTTCAAAAACAGGGATGCCACTGTCACCTACACCGGGTCCGGTTCCGACAACATTACAGGAATAGGCAGTGCCCGTTACAGCATTGACGGCGGCGAAACATGGGAGAATCTGGAACTGGCAGAAGACGGCTCTTTTACCATTACCGCTTCGCCTTATGAACGGATGACTGTCAGGGTTTCCATGACCGATAAGGCAGGGAATGAAACACTGATCGAATCCGCTCCGCTGGTCAAAGTGAGCGACGTCTCCGCAAAACTGTCGGTTCCGGCTGCAACGGAAGCTAACATGCTGATCCGGCCTGTGGTTGTGGACATGGAAGGCAATGCTATTGACGACTATTCCGGTATCGAATCCGCCCGTGCCTTTGTTTACGGACGAGGGTATGACCACCGAGACATTGAACTATTCGCCAAAAATAATTACGCATTCCGCTGGGACGGGACTTTTCCGAAGGATGAGGCCCGTGAAACAGAAGACGGAGAAACCGTGATCATCGAAGGATCCGTTGAGGCTCCAGAAGGCTGGTACTGGCTGACAATCGAGGTTGCAGATGTCGACGGCAACATCAACTGCTATAACACGCGTATTCACGCTGGTAAAAGCACTCCTCAGGCTGAACCTGTAAAGGCACCGGAATATACATCATTTGACATCAGCGGAAAAGTCAACGGAATGGATTCAGTCTCCGTTACTGTTTCCGGTACCAGATACATGCTGGCGGACTTCAGCCGGATCGAAGCCGGAATCAGCAATAACACCAGGGTGATCGGGAAAGGCCGCGCATACACAAAGGAAAACGTGCTTGTGGTTGAATCGCTGCAGGCGGTCAAGGAAACCCTCACGCCCTTCAGCGGGCTTGTGGATGATCTCGGTACTGATTATGTCATCATCGACGGTCACGCACTGGCGATCAGCGACGAAACACAGCGCTACTGTGAAGATATCCGGACCGGAGATTACGTGTCCGGGCTGTACCGGACTGAAAACGGGACGATGATTGCGACTGAATTCGGTCCGCTCAGCTGTGAACGGAATGAAATAACCAGGACGGATACAGGTATCGTCGATAACAAATAATTCACAGCAGGCAGCCCCGTTCAATATCTTGATATCGGGGCTGCTTTTTTCTATGTTTGCCGGATTTCAGTAAAAATTCAAAGCTTGTTCTGAAGAGCGAGACGGATGACCCTTTGGATAAAGTCACTACAGAGATCACACTGCGTTCTTACGAGAGTGTAGGGGAACCAGTCAAATTCCATGTACTTGTCTGTGATTTTTACCGGTCCAAGCCCTGAAGCTTCGATCCGGGTCTTGATCAGCTCACTCAGATCGGGATACCATTCAAGAGGGATGCAGATATCAAGGCT
>JAFPZX010000119.1 GCA_017417055.1 Anaerolineaceae bacterium | reverse complement strand
GGCGTATTCCTTGTCGGAATCGCGGTCTACCAGCAGTTTCTCCAATTCCGGGACGGACACGCCGTTGTCTTCAAAGACCGGCGATTCTGAGATGAGGGGTTTGACCAAAATGAAATCGTGCAGGTCTTCCATCATGGGGTAGGCATTACGGATCAGGGCCACATCGGGGAAATGGCGCTTCAGCACAGTACGGACATCGTCGCACATCCCTTTGGGAACTTCTACGATGATATTCTTACGTGTGTCGGTAATGCAATGATCCATTCCCACGAAGGAATCCATCAAAACCTCCGAGACAGCCCGCATGATTGGCGATATATGGCTCTTATAATCCATTGCGTCAGCTTTCTGTGCAAAGATATATTATTTTGGCAATATTTCAAATAAATTGCCAAATGAATCGGAGGAAGCCCTGTCGGGAAGGAACAATTCCTCCGTAGGGCTTCCAGATTATTCGTATCTTTGTGCTGATTAATCGGAAAAAATGTACGAAAAAGGAAAATACAGGCATACGTACACATCAACGGCCTCAGACATCACGCCCTTGTACAGGGTTACTCCCAATGCCTTGTTGATGTATTTTCAGGACAGTTTTGCGCGGATGATGACTGTCCATCATTTCGCGGCGTTCGATATCGTCAAGCAGCACAGGATGTGGGTCATCACGGAGGTTCAGTTGGACATTCAGCCTGCGGTCACATTCTGGTCGGAGGAGTTCACCGTCGAGCTTTGGGTGAGTGAGTTGACATCACTCCGCATCTACTGCGACTTCCGCATTGTCCGAAAAGACAACGAACAACTGATCGCATCGGGTACAAGTCAGTGGAACATTCTCAATCTCGACACCAAGCGGCTGGAAACAACCGAGTTCCTTGCCGACAAGCTGACGGTGGTGCCCGAACTGATGACGGGCAGTCATAAGAAAATACGGTTCCCGAAAGCGCAGGCGGTTGACATGCAGATGGAGCATCGTGCCACCCGGCTTGACCTTGACTTCAATTTCCACGTCAGCAACCGCAGCTATGTCAGCATTGCCCTGCTGACCATGCCCGATGAAGTGCTTTCCTCGCAGTCATTGATGTCAGTGACCGTTCACTGGCTGCACGAGACATATCTCGATGAAACGCTGACGTGCCGCATGTCGTGCCTGGATGATGGAAGGTATCTCCATATCCTTACGAATTCGGAGGGAGTGGTGGTCTGTGAACTGATGAGCAGCTGGCAAGCACTGCCGGAAACGCGGGAGGTCAGCGAAGTGCTTAACAGGGATTTATGAGCCTCGAGTAACAGGCGCTGGCGCCATTATTTTTCGGTTTCGCGATTGGCCTCTTCGAGGAAGGCGGCGAGTTCGGCGTTGTGGCGGATTTGGTCGCGGAAGCGTTCGCCGAAATGCGCGGCGAAGGTTTCCGGTGTCTGGCCCTTGTAGAAATCGGCCGGCAGGTCGGTCCGGACGGTCCCGCCGCCATAGTTACCGGCGGACCATCCCGGGGTATAGACATCCTCCAGCAGATAAGCGCCTTCGTCCGAGAAGCACAAGTATAATTTCGCATACTCGAAACGCTCCTCGTCGCGATGATCTGCCAGGAATATGGCGGGATGGAGGCGATGCTTTTTCATTGGATGGAAACCTGACGATTGCGTTTAGTCTGACTTCAATCTTCTGAGGTTGAATCGATAGTCACTTGAATACATTAGAGTAAGAATGTTTTCATCAAGAGCAGTATACGTGAAATTGAAATATTCCGGCTGTGCGTCGGGTTTAAAACTCAGTATCCTATCCTGTTTCTCTAGCCACAATCCGTGCTCTTTTTTGCCATCGCTATGAACCAAATCATAACTACCGCTGTTGTTGAAGGTAATTACATCACCCTTCCGAATCCGGAAAAGGACACCTTCCGGAGGAGTGTCAGAGGTGGTAAAATTGCACTTCCACTTTCCATAAAACGTTTTCCGTTCTCCCACAACAGGGGTTGTTTCCTCGCAAGAAGCTAAGCATAAGGCCGCGACCACGACAGCCATTATGACGAAAATCGAATGTGTTCTTTTCATAGGGAAGGAGCGCTCCTTGCGTTTAGTCTGCATAAAATCTTTCGAGCCGGATTATATAGTTCGATTGATAAACCAGTTGCATAGAAACAAAATCAACATCACACGAGAAATCGAAATAAGCCTGTTGAAAATCGGGTATAAACCTTAGCGTATTCTCTCTTTTCTCACACTTTCCTGTTTCTAATCCGCCATCGCTATGAACCAATTCATAACGACTAACACCATAGAAGGTAATCATATCACCCTTCTGAATCCGAAGAAGGACACCTTCCGGAGGCGTGTCAGAGGTAATAAAAACGCATTTCCACCTTCCAGAAATCGTCTGCTCTTCTCCCACAACAGGAGTCGTTCCCTCACAAGAAACTAAGCATAAGGCCGTTACCACGAAGGCCATTATGACGAAAATAGAAAGTGTTCTTTTCATAGGGAAGGCGAAGGATTGTTTCTACAAAGTTAATCGTTTTTCATCATAATCGGCTCGCACATCTGCGGGAAAGATAGCGCTGCTGCGGCGCGGGCACGGATCAGGGCCCCAGCGTGCCCCAACCGCTCAAATTGTGGCTCCGGGACACAAAAATGGGCAAATCCGTGCCCCAAGAGCCGATTATGCCGCTCCGGGGCACAGATACACGCGAAATCGTGCCCGGGCGGAAGGGTAACCCAAAGATTTTCGTTATCTTTGGGTTGAGAAAGCCAATGATTGTTTATAACGATAATAAGCGGCAGTTCGTTGAGGACGTGCGGAGCGGCGATATTGCCGGGAAGATTCTTGCGCTTGTCCGGGCGAGGGGATTGAACGCCGGGCAGGAGCGGGAGTTCGATTCGTGGCACAATTCCATGCAGTTC
>JAFPZX010000118.1 GCA_017417055.1 Anaerolineaceae bacterium | reverse complement strand
TGTCGCGCGTGAATCGGAGATGACATCCGTTTCTGAGTTTCTGGAGTACTTGAACGGAATTGAGGAAACAGGCGTCAGAGAGGGCGAAGCTCCGTCCGACAACAACGGTGCTGTGCGGATCATGACCATCCATCAGGCAAAGGGTCTTGAATTTCCGGTCACGATCCTTTTTGATAATGAATTCGACATGCCGAAACAGCCGAACTTTGTACAGAATTCGGAAGGGGCCTACATATTTTACAGCAGCCCCGCCCATCCCCGATTTACAGATGCGAAGAAACTGGCAGGATCAAAAGACAAGGCTGAATGGCTCCGTCTGTTTTATGTCGCTGCCACGCGGTCGGAATACCGGCTGATTATCTGCGGAAAAAAACCGGAGAATATGGACGGCAAAACAGACAGCTGGCTGAAACGTTCGTTGTCTCCTCTTCCGGTAGAATGCATGGAACCGGGGGAATATGTCGGACCTGCCTGGGGAGATGAAGGTCACAGTGTCCGCATCCGCTGCAGCAGGGAACTGCCGGCTGTTCCTGTCGATGATTCAAAACCCTCGGACACCGAAATTACGATCGCCGGTGACTGCAGACTTCTGCAGCCGATAACCAAACCGAAGAAACTGAAGAAAAGAGGAGCTGAGCATACAGCCGCGCTGACCGTCGGAAAACTGGTCCATAAGGGGATAGAATTGTGGCGTTTCCCGACCGAAAACGGTATCGATCCTGTATTGGAGGAGTCGTTCCGGAAAATCCTTCTTCAGACCGATAACCTCGATTCTGCTGAACAGCAGACCGTGCTTGAAAAAGCGCAGATGCTTCTTGCCCGGTTCAGAGACAGTAAGGAAAGGCAGGATATTGAATCTGCCGAAAAACGCTGGCATGAGATCCCGTTCTCATTTACAAAGTGGAATTACACCGTCAATGGCATTATCGATCTTCTCATGAAGAATGAAAAAGGGTTTACGATCATCGATTTCAAGACCGATGAACTGAAGAGTGAAAGTGACCTTTCAGAGGCTGTTGACCGGCATACGCATCAGCTTGAAGAATATCGCAAGGCTCTAAGTGTAACGCTGGGTGAAGACGCTCGCTGTTATATCTGTTTTCTCGATTATTGCGGAAAAGTCTATCTGAATCCTGTCGGGAAGGACGCAGCAGAACGGCCTGATGAAGAAGAAAAACCGGATGATATGCCGCCGGAAGAACCTGAACAGGATGACTCCATGTTTGAGGAAAAAGAAACCTATACGGAGCGGTATCCTTCGGAAATATGATCCCGGAAGCAGCCGTTTCCGTCGTAATGATTTGAAAAGAGTGGATACTGTTTGAACGGACAGTATTCACTCTTTTTACATTCAAAGTTTGTGAATAATCTAAATAGTAATACTTATTGTTCTTTTTTAGTCCGTAAAACCTGTTTCGGGATCTGCCGGATCCCGTAGAATCCTCTGTAAGGAGGAAAGAATGAAAAGGGGCGGACAGAAGAATTCCATCTGGGCTGAGTCGTATTCCAGAGAAAGTATGGAGAAATCAAAGGAATTTCCGAAAAGCAGGTGGTACAGGGAAGATCTGGTTCCGCTCCTTGGATCGTATATCACACTGGAATGCGGAAATTATGAAATTGAAAAATTCTCCGGACGGGCGAATAAAGCCGTCCTGCGCAATTCCCGTATAAAACATATAAACAAATCCGCCTTGAAGGAAACAAAAGTTCCTGATATTGAGCATCTATGGGTTCTGCTGAACCCTTCTCTCAATATCGACAGACAGAAACCGCTGAAGCTGACCGGGGTTCTGTATGAATATGCTCACAAGAATGTAAGAAACATCGGGATGAGGGTTGTAGGAATCAATCAGAATATTTGATACTAAACTTAACATTATTATTGCATATTAACTTAAAAATAGTTACAATATAAATTATTATGTTTACAAGGGGCTGTTGATGGATTACCTTTATAAAGTATTAGGAATTGACACTAAATATAGCGATGCAGAAATAAAATATTCTCTTCCCAATTTTATTTATGACAGATACCGGTTGCAGCAGGTTTCTCTAAACGGAATAAATGCTGTTTTTGTATCGCCAATAGGATCTCTTGATCCCATAAGTTCAGTAAAAAAACATATAGAGAGAATCGCGGTTTTTGCAAACATGCCCGCAGTGCTTGTTTTGGATAATTTACAGTTCCGACAAAAAGAAACTCTTTTGAAAAACCGGATCCCTTTCATTGTAAACGGGAAACAGATTTATCTTCCGTTTATGGCTGTTTACCTTCAGGAACGATGTGACAGTCCGGTTCCGAAAAATGAAAAACTGCTTCCGGTCTCACAATTACTGCTGTTGTATTTCATATATAACGAATGCAGTGAATTGAAAACAAGTAAAGCTGCTGATGAGCTTGGCTTTACACCCACTTCAATTTCACGTGCGTCCAGACAGCTTGAAAATGCAGGCCTGATAAAGGTTCGGAAAAATGGTGTTCAGAAAATCATCTTTACTGAAACTTCACCAAAGGAGTTGTTCTTTATGGCAAAGGAATATTTCTGCAATCCCGTGAAAAGAGTTGTCTATGTCGAAAAAAAACATATCCATGACGATCTGCTGCTCAGCGGATATTCTGCTCTTTCAGAATATTCCATGCTTAATCCTCCTTCTGTAATGTATTTCGCTTCAAACGATATAACAAGGTGGACAGTTGTATCGACACCGGATTTAGTGGATATTGATAGTCAATATGCGGTGGAACTGTGGCGTTATGATCCTGGAAAATTGACAGATGGCACCTGTGTTGATCCGCTTTCTCTGGCTCTTTCTCTTCAAAATGATCCAGATGAAAGAGTTGAAATTGCAGTAGATGAGATGCTTGAAAAAATCTGGAGTAAATAAAGATGGTAAGAGGTTTGGAAAGCTTTACGACATGGTTTCAGGATTATTCAGACCAGTATGTCATTATCGGCGGAACAGCCTGTGATCTGCTGATGTCGGAAGAAGGCTTCTCTTTCCGAGGTACCAAGGATATCGATCTGGTTCTAATCGTTGAATCTCTGAACAGGGATTTCGGAATGCATTTCTGGAATTATGTTACCGCCGGAGGATATGAGCGGAAAAACAAAAGCAATGGGACTCCCCAGTTTTACCGGTTCACGAATCCGCAGTCAAAAGATTTTCCTTCGATGATCGAACTTTTCTCAACAAGTTCAGATTCAATAATCCTGCCTGAACATGCAGTACTCACTCCGCTTCCGATTGACGATGAGGTTTCCAGTCTGTCGGCTATTTTGTTGGAATCGGATTATTATGAATTTCTGAAGATGGGAAGGGTAAGAATCTCAGGTCTGACATTGCTGGATGCTCTCCATTTGATTCCTTTCAAGGCTAAAGCATGGATGGATTTGTGTGATAGAAAAGAAAACGGTGAACTGATAGACAGTAAGAATATCAGGAAACATAAAAATGATGTGTTCAGACTGACCGAATTGATTGACCGATTTCAGGAAAATTCAATTGAAACTCCCCGGAAAGTGATATCAGATATGGAGGAATTCCTTCGCAGAATTTCGAAAGAAGATGTAGAGCTCAGGCAGCTTGGAATAATGAACAGAACAAAAGAGGATATAATCAAACAGCTTGGAAATCTGTATAGAGAACGCTGATGATCTCAAATCAAAAACAGCGTCCGGAAATTTCACCGGACGCTGTTTTTGTAAAATAACCGGTGACGCGGAATAGTTCTGTCCCGCGCATAATTTTTGAAAGCGGGATAAATATGGCCGGTTATACTCCTCCGAAAATTGAAGATGCTCCTAAAAGTTTTATCGGCGTCGGCACTCGTGAACTTGTTATCGCGGCAGCCGGCGTTATCCTGGCAGTTCTTGTCTATCTGTCGGAAATGTATGCTCCGCTGAAGATCGGGCTTGCAATCATCTGTGCAGGTGCAGGTATCGGAATCGCCTTCGGAAGAGATCCAAAGACCGGAAGAAAATTCGAGGAAATGATCACCCAGATCCTCATGTTCTACGGACGTGATAAATTTCACCAGAAGGGGATCGATCATGTTGAAAAATATGATTACAGCGAAAGAAAGCCGGAAAAACCGAAGAAGGAACCCAAAGCGCTGTTTCATATGCAGCCGATCGATCTTACCGTTTCCTTTGTGTTCCAGCTCTGTTCGCTTGCTTTTCTTGGCGTACTGATCACCTATCTCTGGGGCGGCGGCCTTGAGGAGGATCTTTTCCGCTTCAACTCGGTTCGGAGCTGAA
Source organism: Anaerolineaceae bacterium (assembly GCA_017417055.1). Taxonomy (GTDB): domain Bacteria; phylum Chloroflexota; class Anaerolineae; order Anaerolineales; family Anaerolineaceae; genus Flexilinea. The sequence continues at coordinate 826 of JAFPZX010000118.1, read as the reverse complement.
AGATGGATTTTTCCGGTCTGCTGTCAATGCTGAAATGGATCGGGACGATTTTCCCGATCTTCAACATTGAGTTTCCCTTCCATATTGCCTATGACATCATCATCAGGCTTGCCAGCTCATGGATCCTTGAAGATTCAGTAGGTGAGATAGCTGATTTTTTCAATTCAGCTTTCGGCTCTTCGATCCGGTATATGTATGACATGGATCAGCCGTTTCTGAAAATGTGCCTGGATATGTGGAAGTCCACGACAAAATTTGCACTGGCGCTGCTGCCGCTGATGCTGCTCCTTTCTATTTTCAGTACAGTGAAATACGGTTCTGAACGGAGCTCTCTCACAATGGTGAAAACGCGGGAACTGGCTTTCGGTACCATTCTCAATGTCGGACTTGCCGCCTCAAGCTACTGGAGCTTTACAAAAGTCCTTGCCATATCCACGGCGTTGGGAAAGCAGATGCTGGCAATTTCCGGGATAACCGTCACTACGAATTTTTCTGAAATTGCGGAGCGGATTTTTCTTCCGTCAATGATCACTCATCTGGACGGATCGTCTGAAGCGCTGCTTGTCGTGCTCATGTTTCTCCGTCTGTTTCTGACCCTAGTGCTGTTCATTTCAATCGTTCTTGTTTCGGTGTCGACGAGGATCGGTATTCTGCTCCTTTTCGGGATATCACCGGTATGTTTTGTTCTTTCAGTCTATGAGGAGTTTGACTGGATCAGGGACAGCTGGATAAAAACTTTTATCGGATTCATCCTTACGCCTGTCTTTGACGGGATCCTGCTGGCGCTGATCATGCTCAACAACGAAAAATTCGTCAGCGGCATGTC
>JAFPZX010000117.1 GCA_017417055.1 Anaerolineaceae bacterium | reverse complement strand
CAATTAATTGGTCTGGAAGGACCCGACAATGACAAGCATGGCTTCAAATTCGAAGGGCTCTCCTGGCCGAAGGATAAATTCGTCGTTGCGGAAATCCGCGAAGTCAACCAGCACCCGGATGCCGACAAGCTGACGCTCTGCCAGCTGGATGACGGCACCGGTGAACATACCATCCTCTGCGGCGCTCCGAACATCCGTCATTACATTGGACAGGGACGTCTGGAAAAGCCTTTCAAGGTCGCTTATGTGCGCGAAGGTGCGGTGGTCTATGACGGTCACAAACCGGGCTGGGAACTGACGAAGATCAAAAAGACAAAGATCCGCGGTTTTGAGACCAAATCCATGGTCTGTTCCGCGAAGGAACTTGGCATTTGTGAAGAGCACGACGGCATCATTATCCTGCCGGATGACGCGCCGACCGGGATGCCGCTGGCTGATTACATGGGCGACGCGGTCTATGTGGTCGACATCCTGCCGAACATGGCGCGCAATGCCTGCATCCGCGGCGTTGCCCGTGAGGTCGCCGCGCAGCTCGATCTGCCGCTCAAACAGCCTTCCTATGAATTCAAAGCGGAAGGTCCGTCCGTCAAAGGACAGGTTGCCATCGAGATCACTGAACCGGAGTTGAATCCGCGCTTCATGGTCGGCCTGGTGGAAGGCGTCAAAGCTCAGCCGAGCCCATTTGAAGTCCGCATGCGCCTCTATAAGGCCGGAATGCGCCCCATCAACTCCGTCGTCGACGCCACCAACTACGTGATGCTCGATCTCGGTCAGCCGCTGCATGCCTTTGACTTCGATACACTTCGCAAACGCGCCGGGGACAAGACCCCGACCATCATCACCCGCCGCGCGCATCAGGGCGAACACCTGACTACGCTCGACAATGTTGACCGCGAACTGGACGAGAACATGATCCTGGTCACCGACCAGACCGGTGCGCTTTCCATTGCCGGTGTTATGGGCGGTCTGGAAAGTGAAGTGGAAGCCGGAAGCTCCAACATCCTGCTGGAATCCGCGGCATGGAACTTCATCAACGTCCGCAAGGCCACCGGCAAACTGCATCTGAACTCCGAAGCCGGTTACCGCAACTCCCGCGGTATCCATCCCGCCATTGCGGAAGAAGCCTGCAAGATGGGACTGGCGCTGATCCAAAAGTGGTCCGGCGGTACGATTGCAGCGGATTTTGTTGACAATTACGCCCAGCCGCATGTGGATCCGACCGTTGATATCACTTCCGAAGATGTCTCCCGCAGCCTCGGCATTTCCCTGAGTCTGGATGAGATCGCTGCGCTGCTCAAGCGTCTGGAATTCGCCTGCGTGCAGGAAGGCGAGACACTCAAGGTCACCTGCCCGCCTCATCGTCTGGATATCGGCGAAGGCGTTATCGGACGTGCCGACATCATGGAAGAAATTACCCGCCTGTATGGCTACGATAACATCCCGAACTCCCGCATGGCTGATGAACTGCCTCCGGCTTATACCGATGAAGCCATGAAGCTGGAAGACGAGCTGCGCGACGTTTTGACCTCCCTTGGAATGCAGGAGATCGTCACCTATCGTCTGACTTCTCCGGAACGTGAGGCCCGCTTGATCGGCAAAGCGGAAGATTCCTATGTGACCCTCGCTAACCCGATCTCCCCGGACCGCAATGTGATGCGCCGCCATCTGCCTGTTCAGGTGATGGAGATCGTGGAAAAGAACGTGCGTCTGGCTGATCGCCTGATGCTGTATGAGATCGGGCCTGTCTTTGAACCCGTAGAAGGTCAGCAGCGCCCGAACGAACCGAAGCACCTGGCCGCCGCCATCACCGGCAAGCAGTTTTCCGATGCCTGGGATACCCACATTAAGGGTAATCTCGATTTCTTCTCCATGAAGGGAATCGTGGAAGCTATGGTGGAAGGAATGCACATCCCGTCCGTGACCTTTAAAGTCGGGGAACGATCCTGGCTGCACCCGGGCAAGACCGCTGAGATTTATGCCGGTGACACGCTTGTCGGCGTGATGGGCGAACTGCACCCGGCGGTGAAGGGCAACTTTGACTTGCTCTCCGCTCCGGTGATTTTGCTCGACATCGACCTGGCGAAGCTGCTGCCGCTTTCGGAACAGAACTACCCGTCCCATTCCATCTCCCCATATCCGGGCATCTATGAAGACCTGGCGATCGTGGTGGATGAGAGCACAACGGCGGAAGAAGTGTTGGCCGTCATCAAACAGGGCGGCGGCAAAATGCTCGCAAAAGCTGACCTCTTCGATATCTTCCGTGGTGAGTCTGTGGGCGCCGGCAAGAAGAGCCTTGCCTACAGCCTGATGTACCAGTCCCCGGAAAAGACCCTGACCGACAAAGACGCCACCGCCATCCGCAATAAGATCATCAAGCGCCTCGATCAGGTCCTCGGAGCCAAACTGCGAAGCTAAAAGCCGAATCTTAGCAAAATAATATATGAACCTTATAAAACCGGAGTTTCTGATGCCCCGGTTTTTTTTTGAATAATATTATAGTTAAACCCGAATTATTCATGAAGTCAAAAAGAGCTCCAGAAAAGACATGATTAGGATGACAGATAAGATGAAAGGCCATTTCAAGAGCAGAATTGAGCGTTTACGACATATAAACAGGCGCAGCCCCCCCTTGGTCTAGTGAAGTGGCTATTCAACTGTCAAGGTTCTTTTGTATTTTCTAATTCGATATTGGCTGTAACTGTCTGATATTGTGTAGCGTCTCAAAGAATTCATGTTGAAATGGGCAACTGCTGCATAATTTGAACAGAATGTATCTGGAACTTCTGACAATTCTGGCTGCGATTTTCATCAGTTTCAAGCGGAGTGTATCTACTCGATCATTTCTCAATTTAGTGGGTAACACCAATCTTCGAAACCAATTGAACAAAATGTATGCCAAAGCATGGATCTGAATACGATTGGCATTAACAATCTGTGATGAACTGCTGACATAGTCCATATCAAAGGCGGACTTACATTCCTTGATGAAATTTTCCATCTGTCCGCAATTCATGAATATTTCAGGCTTAAGTTATATCCTGAAGTACATTGTACAAAAAGTTCTTTCGGATTAGTTGAACAAAGATATCTGTTTAGAACAAAGCCTCCAGCACAGTTATCTGCTGAGGCTTTGTTCTAATCCGCTGTATTATTGATCGTTTATATTGTTTACACGTTTAATTCCGTACATTCAATTTTTGACTCTTTATTTTCTTCCTTTACCGCTTATCCTTATCTACAAATTCAAGACAGATGACGGAAAGAATGGCAAAAACAACGACGAAGAGACTGATATTTACCCAATACCCAAAGATATTGCTCTTTGAATTCTCATAATCCGCATTTTGATTGGACTGAGCGGTCATATCCTGTACGTAATTCTGCATCTTCTCTCTGCCGATCATTTCAATGATCTGACCGACTGTCGCGCTGAAGTTGTAGCTCTTATCACGAATATTTTTAACGCTTTCTATCGCGGCAAGTTCATCGATCACCTGGCCAAAGGTGAGCGTTCGCGGAGCCGATTCTTCTGAAGACACTGTGTTTTCCCCGCTGGCTGCATTTTCCGGAAGCATCCCTGTTTCCATTGAGAGCAGCTCATTGAAGCTGGGCAGTCCTGTTCCAAGAGGTGTATCCATACCTAAACCAAACATGCTCAAAAGCTCTCCGCTGGTCGGTGCATTGAATTCTGTCGCACGGAAATCGTGAATCAAGGAGACATCATCCTTTTGAAGAAAATCCAGTATCTGCCCGACGGTGACGGTTGTGTTGATTTCCTGGTTTTCAACTTTTACGATGGAATTCCATGCAGTGACCAGCGGCTGTTTGTTATAGTCAGCTTGAGCGGCAATGCACTTCAAACCGTAGTTAGAGATGGATGCCGTGGATATTTTGATCGCCCATTGTGGCAGCGTGAAGATCCCACCGGAAAAGACCAACTGGAAAATCAAAATAAACGGCATAATCGTCATAGCGGTTGTCGTTGAATGGGTGATACAAGAGATCCACAGTGAGAGCATGTCGGAGGCGTAGGTGATCAGGAAAATGGAGATCCCGATATCCACGATCAGCCATTGCGTGAAAAGTCCCTGCTGTGGAAATTGGATCCCGGTCCGCTGACAGACAAAAAGCGTGATTCCGGTTTGCAGCAGGCAGAGCAGCGCCTGATAGACCATATGTGCAAAAATATAAGCGCTGATGTGCAGCCCGGAACGGTGTTCCCGTTTAATAATATCGCGTTCGCGGCATACCACCTGGATCGAGTTAAAACAGCCGTTCCAGATCGAAACACAAGTCAGCGCAAATGCGCCTTTGAGTGTTCCTTCCAT
>JAFPZX010000001.1 GCA_017417055.1 Anaerolineaceae bacterium | reverse complement strand
GGGGCGAAGCTCCTGCTTCGAATAAAATCGGGCGAAGCCCGTACCGTACGAAGCAGGGGGCCGGCGAGTGACCGAAGGTCAGCTCGACCGGCCCCGGCTAAAACTCCGTGGTGCGGGCAGAACTCAGGCAGGCAAGACCCGTTGCTCGCCGCACCACTGCGAAGCAAATGCTCTTGATGGCAGTTCCAAAAATGGCTGCCGTAAAATAAAAAAGATGTGCGACAGCCCCTCTTGATATGCCCACCTGTGCTGCATGATCCTCTGTGATGGGAAAGTGCAGCGCTGCGGGTGTTTAAGTTATGAAGGGCGAAGGATTGTGTGATAATAAAAAAAGAACAGCGCTGTTTTGAAGCGCTGTCTTCAGATCTATTCGAGCTTCTTTCTATTCCGTGACGCTGTACTGATTCATCAGCCGGCTGATTTCGGATTTCATCTGGTCCACTACCTCATTTGGTCCGACGATCCTGACCTTGTCTCCCAGCGCAATGATCCATCCCAGGAACTGACTGCTGACCGATACATTTACACTCGTGCGGAAATGGTCCGGGTCAACAGGTTGGATAATGATATCTTTCCCGAAGCGGTCAATAATTACATTGACCATTGCATTTTCGGCTTCCAGTGTGACTTTAGTCTCCTCGCCGCCAAACATGCCGAAAAGGCTTTTGGTGTACCGGGTAATATCAAACTTTTGGTACTGTTCTTTTCCTTCCCGTTTTTCATCGACAAGAGAGATCTTCAGCATTTTATCAACGCGGTAATGTTTTATCTTTTGATTCTCAGCGTCATAGGCAATCAGGTAATAATATTCGTTGTCCCAAATCAAAACCCATGGACTGACCTGGAACCAGTCCCCTTCTTTCCGCAGCTTCATCTTTTTCTGAAGATCCCATTTGTAATATTTGAACCGGATTTGTTTGTCAGTGGAAATGGCCTCATGGATCGCGTCGATATTGTAGTAAACGCTTTCGTTCATGGTTTTGACACGGCCGGCGATAAACACCTGACGGTTGAGCTGCTTTGCTTCATATTTGCTGACCATACCCTCGAGTTTTTTGATCAGCTCGCCGGATTTTTTATCCGTAAGTCCCCTGGCAGACTGCACGGCATCCACCAGCAATTTCAATTCCGGCAGTTCAAAATTACGGCTGCCGATGTGATAATAGGACTTTCTGCCGATCCTTTCCATGATGATGTCGACTCCGAACCTGCGAAGTTCATCAAAGTCGACATAAAGCGTTTTGCGGTCAGCCATAATGCCGCATTCTTCCAACCGCTGAATGATTTCACGCAAAGTGAGAAAATGAGAATCATCGGTTTCCTCATTGAATATTTTCACCAGATAAAGCATCTTCAGTTTTTGATTTTCGCCGTTTCTTTTCATAACTGTTCACCTCCGGATTTCAGACCATATTGATTATTGTATATTAAGTCCGATATAGTTACCTTGATAATCTGTATTGTTATTACAATTGTCACTTCACGAAGTGGCCAAGGGACAGGCCCATGGGCCCACTGCGAAGCACATGAGAGTGATGTTATAGTAATAATACTGGCGATTCCGTGAACAATAACGGCCTGTCCCGTGAATACGCTGTGAATCGTTATTTGCAATTTTCAGCCGCAACAAAACCATAGTATAATGAAAAGGGACGAAAAAAATCGTATTAATCAGGTGGAAGAATGGCTGCAGAAAGACAATATTTGCCAATTGGTATCCAAAGTTTTGAAAAACTCCGTACGTCAAACAATGCGTATGTTGATAAAACAGCGTATATCTATCATCTTGTTCACAATACTTCCGCTTATTTTCTCAGCCGCCCGCGAAGATTCGGGAAAAGCCTGCTGCTTTCAACATTGAAAGCTTACTGGGAAGGCAAAAAAGACCTGTTTGCGGGGCTTGCGCTTGAATCACTTGAAAAAAAGACGGTATGGGAGGCTCATCCCGTTTTTTACATAGATTTCAACAGAGATAACTTTCTGGGCACAGACAGGCTTGAGCAGATGCTTGATGTTCATCTGAAAGAATGGGAAAGCCGGTATGGCTGTGAGGATCCTCATGTATCCTATTCCATTCGCTTTCAAAATTTGTTACGGACGGCATATACACAAACAGGCAAACGCTGCGTCATCCTGGTTGATGAATATGACAAGCCACTGCTGGAAACGATGGAGAACCGGGAATTCGTTGAACATAATAAGGCAGTGTTCAAAGGTTTTTTCAGTACATTGAAAAGCTTTGATGATTACATTCAATTCGTTTTAATAACAGGCGTAACAAAGTTTAATAAAGTCAGCATTTTCAGTGATCTGAACCAGCTGCAGGATATTTCCTTCGACAGTGATTATGCAGCACTCTGCGGTATTACAGATGAAGAACTGGAAAATAATTTCATGCCGGAAATTATCAGAATGGCTGAGGAAAATTCTCTTTCTCTCAATGATTGTCTCGAAAAACTGAAGAAAACCTATGATGGGTATCATTTTTCTTCGAAAGGCGAAGGCGTTTATAATCCATTCAGTCTGCTGTGTGCACTGAGCAAAAGGCGTTTCGGTTCTTTTTGGTATGAGACGGGAACACCAACGTTCCTGGTAAAAAAACTCAGGGAGATCAATTTTGACGTCAGACAATTTGATTCTGAAAACGTTCAGGCTACAGAAGCGATGCTTTCCGATTATCGCATTGAGAACACAGATCCTGTTCCACTGCTTTATCAGACCGGATATCTGACGATTACGGATTATACCGGAAATGATATTTATACGCTCGGCTTCCCGAATGAAGAAGTTCGTTATGCTTTTCTGGAAAGTCTGATGCCGGAATATGTGGAAAATTGTGGGGCTGGTTCAGGGAAAGATATCTTTTCGCTGAAGCGTTGTATCGAAAATGGCAGTTTGGATGAAATAAAAAAAATTCTGACAGCTTTATTTGCGGCCATCCCTTACACAACAGATGATGCTCCTTTTGAACATTATTTTCAGACGGTGCTTTTTATTGTATTTACGTTATTAGGAAAATATGTTCACTGCGAAATGCATACGGCGGTTGGCCGAATTGACTGCGTCGTTGAGACTGCCAAATATGTTTATATTTTCGAATTTAAACGGGATCAAAGCGCTGATGATGCTCTGAACCAGATTCGGGAAAAAGGTTATGCGCTTCCATATCAGTCTGATTCCCGGAAGATATTTCTGATCGGTGTGAATTTCAGTTCAGAGACCCGGATGCCGGATGACTGGAAGGTAATTGAATCCTGATTTCAATCAGCTTGCTTCGATTAAGCTCATGCTGTGATTAATCCTTTACTTGCAGATGAATTTGGGGACTGTCCCTTCATGGGACAGTCCCCGTATCCTGGTAGTTATTCGCTGAGCGCGGCAACCGGTGAACCGTCTAATACGACGTAAGTAATAAGCCCGGTAAGATAAGGTTTCGTAACGATAGAGTTTTCCGGCTGGTCTTCCGTATCAGCGCCATCCCAGTTGTCAAAGTTCCCCGCTTCTGACCAGAAAACAATATCACTTGCACCGGAAGAAAGCGAAACCGTGCGTGCGCCGGTATCAATCGAGACAAATTCAACGTTTTTCCCGAGTCGTTTTCCGACTTCTGAGAGGAGCGCGGTGTTGAAGCCAATCGGCTCACCGGCTGCTGAAAAATAGTCCATCGGAGGCCGGTCACCGGTCAGCGCAACCTTGATTGTTTCCGCGCCTTCAAACTTTTCCACCGGTATCGCATCCGGTTCAGTTCCGGCGATAACATTATCGATATACTGCTGTTTCAGCGCATCCAGTGTGCCATCCGCCCGCATATCTTCGATGACAGCGGAGATGCTGTCGCGGAGTTCTGCGTTTTCCTCACGGAGAAGCATGGAATAATCCAGCAGATAGGGAGGAGCAGCGGTTGTTTTGAATTCAACAAAATTCTCATTTCTTGACATCAGATATTTTGCCGTAAATTCATCAACCTGAAATCCGGCGATTGCTTTGCTGTTAAGCGCGAGGACCATGCTGTTCAGCGTATCAAAAAATTGATAGCGGGAAAAAGGTACGAGGGAGAAAAAAACATCCGAGATCGCTTCGTTCAGTGTGTCTTCGTCGACACCCAGTTTGGTCAGACGGCCGAGTATAACTTCTTCTTCCGCCATCGCGGGTAAAGAAAGGGTCAATAATACGATCAGTAATACAAACAGTAATTTTTTAAACACAAAACACCTCCTTTTTAATTGGTCACCGGTTTCATTCCCGCTCAGGCGAAAACGCCGTAAAGCAGCAGGAGCATCAGCAACGGGAAACCGGTATTTCAAACAAATCAGTTCCTGATGATGAATCTAATTATAAGTCATCACAGGTAAAAAAGGCAAAACGTGCGGCATTTGGATTTAAGACAATGTTAATTAATTCCAGTGAAGGCGGGAAGACAGTTCTGCGCTCCGCGCAAAACCGTTCCCGAAATCCAATTAATCAGTCTGTCCATAAGTTTGTTTATTTCTGATTCACAAATTCGGACTCAGCCCGCGGGATAAAGTGATAGATTAAAACGGATAGCTTTCATGCTGACACGTTTTATACCAAAGCAAAGTCCGAAAGGGTGAAGTGTTCCTCTCCTGTCAGGACACAATCGATCCCTGCTTCTTTGAAGGTTCTGATCAGCTCATTCACGAATTCGGGATTTTTCCCCGGCTGCATCATACAGAGTGAAAAATAATCGCCGATTGTGAAGATTTCAATCCCAATTCCTGGGGAACGTTTGTTTTCACCGGCATAAGCGTGGACATTCCTGATGTATTTTCCCATTCCGCACCAATCAATGTTCCCTGTATAACTTACACCGAAGGTGTGCTTTCCGGCCGCAATTGACGGTGCTACAACGGCTTGCATCGTTTGTTTTTTCATTTCCAGCGGCATTGTATTCAGATAGCCGCCAAGCTGCACCATCCCGTTAATGGCTTTGATATCACCGGAAACATCACTGCCGAGGATCACCTGTCCGCGCAGCATGGTGTTGAGCATTTCAAGCGGATAGTCCTTTTCTTTTGGGCTTAGTTTGATGTCAAATACGCGTGCCAGACTGTCATGAGACAGTGGTCTGCCCAAGGCTTTTCTGTATTCATGTGGTATATGGAAAACGATCTCTTTTTCTGTCTTCGGAAACAGCTTCATCATTGTTTTGTACAGCATGGCACAAACAAAGGAAACCGGACTGCCGTCGTTCGGTTTTGCGTACTTCATCATTTCCTTCTGGTTGACCAGCAGATTGTATGCGTAGGAACCATCGGGGGCAAAATAATCATCTGTAAAAATAAACGGATCCCTGATTTCCGGTGCATAGTTAAAGCCTTCCTGTTCCGGCAGAGGTGAATCCGGAAATGGGTAAAGATATTCATCCTCCTGTACCGGGTCTGATACCAGATTGATGGTGTCTGTTTTAATTTCCTCGGCACCGTAACGATGCTGAATATAGTAATAACACAAAGTCTTGACCAGCGGGGCGATGCCGTTCCCGTCGCAGACATTATGACTGATGTCTACGGAAATGACATTGCCCTGCCGGGCGAACGCCAAAATGTGATAATTGCTTTCTGGACTGTTCAGACATACGGCTTTATTGCCATCGGAAATGACAAACGGAAGACTGTTTTCAGTCAGTATCAGATCTTCTCCCTCTTTTTCCATTTTTACAGAAAAATAGGGATAGCGTTTCTGAACCATTTGTACCGCGTAGAAAAGTGATTCGCTATTGATTTCATCGTTGAATTCCAATGCGAATCGGATGGTATTTTTAAAATTATTACTTGCTGCGTACATAAGCGGATTGACTTTATATTTCATGCGAAAAGCTCCTTATTTCTTCTTTCTTTCTAATTTCCAAAATCAGCAGCGACAGCATATTCTTCTGTTTTTTTTTCTGTTCAAGACTGTACGTTTTTCGGCATAACATGCTCTGAAAAATTGTTTTTTCATTTATAAAGGTGAAGAATTATCGATAATTATATGTTACTTTTGTTTATTCATAAATTTGTATTTTTGGAAATAGTTACAAAACCGTGTAATAACGTTCCAGTTCATGGTGTACATGTGTCACTGAACAGCGGTACACTGCCGTCTTATGCTCGTGACATCAATATTGGCAGATATGTGAATATCACACAGCTTGTGCTTATGCCTGAACAGATACTATGATGATAGATTGTGGTAAAATAGCAGGTGCAGTATTTGCAATAATTTTATAATCATCCAATGAGGACATTGTTATGACGAAAGATGACAATAACGAAAAAAACAAACGTGAATCATTATTTCTAAATGAACATTTCATGGCGGTGGAGTGCGGTATTATCGCCGCGGCGGGTTTGGTTTCTCTGCTCTTTTTCCGTGACGGAATGGACACATTTGGTATATTTGCATTACTATCCAAGGTATTAACGGCAGCCGCCATGTATTTTGCTTTCAAATTCTATAAATGGGACATGGCAAAGGGACTGATGGGCGCTGCTCTGTTCTCCATGATGTTCGATGAATTCTATCAGGTCTTTGTGACCCTGTGGGGAAATGAGAATTTTGACCAATATATCACCGTCGGGATTCCGGGCAGCCTGTTCCTCTCGGCAGCTTGCATGTCCTTCCTGATGACAGTCATCATTACCATTAACCATTTTATTCTGAACTACGCAAACGAAGGAAACCCGAAAAACCTGATACTGAACCGCATTGCCATCCTCTTCAAGCTTGGCGCATATGCTTTGTTTCTCGGTGCCAGCGGCAGCATTGATTTTACTCCGGCGACACGCTGGGCAAATGTGCTGCGCTGCCTGATGGGGATCGTTATAATCATTTTGATCATCAGTATCGAATCACAGTATGACAGCTTCAAGGTTCTCCGACAGGAGCTTCTGGGAAAAACGCTGAAGAAGGAAAGACAGATGACGAAAAAGGGTCGTGTTTTGGGAATCTGGCTGATTTCAATGAACCTTTTGTCATTGTTCACTTATGTGATTTATATTGTGTCCAGAATGTTCGGAGGTATTCTGCGTCCCTGGTATCTTCAGGTGATCCTTGCGCTGCAGTGTCTGGTATTGATCTTCTATATGCTGGGATCGGATCACTTGAAATCCGGTCCGTTCAAACTGTTGTACCGCGTCCTTCTTGCGTCTTCGCTGCTTGTGATCCCTGTGTTTCTATTCGTATATCTGGGGCTTTATTCCCAATACCACGCACCGATCCCGGACGCAATCGACGCCTCAGCCATGCCCGTGGAAGAGATTTTGCCAAAGGATCATACTGTGACCTACAAGACGGATTCGCTGTATATCATCTTTCCTGAATATTCCAGTATTGAACTCGTGCTCAAGGATGCTCCGTCAAAATCAGATGAATCCATCACCTGGTGCAGCGGTGCGGCCGCGCATCATGTCACGACACTGGGGTTCAGTGATGATAATATAGAGGGGGATCACGCGGTAAAGGGAACCTTCTATGACAGCCCGCATGACTGGGATAATTTTACGGCCTTCACCTTTGCCAATGGAAAATACGCCTTTGATTTTGATGATCCGGTCAAGGCGGTGAAGGACGCGGCAGCGGCGGGCGGCAGCGGCTTTATGCACTTCGGTTTATTCCGGGACGGTGAGGTGCTGATGCGTTTCGCAAGGCCGAGAGGGCGTTGTTACCGTACCCTGGCGGAGCTGAACGGACATCTCTGCATCATCGATTCCGTGAACATGGTACATTTCAATGATTTTGTGGATGAGGTGCAGAAGCTTGGCGTAGAAAATGCTCTGTACATGGATATGGGTTCAGGCTGGAACTATTCCTGGCTGCGTGATGCCTCGGGTAAGGTTCTCGAGCTCTTCGGCCTCCCGGTTCCCTGGTCCCACAACTGGATCATCTTCCGGAAATAGTGTTACTTTTCACGAAGCACATAGGGGACTGGCACCTTGTGCGGCGGAGCCCGAACAAGAGTGCCTGTCCCCTATGTGCGTCACAGACAGGTGGGATTACTTTGAACAATAGCATGGAATATAAAGGCTATGTCGGAAGTGTGGAATTCTCCGAAAAAGATGGTATTTTCTATGGAAAAGTACAGGGAATCCGTTCTCTGATTTCTTATGAAGGGACAAATGCCTCTGAGCTTGTTTCCGATTTTCACGGCGCAATCGATGATTATCTTGAATTGTGCAAAGATGAAAACTCAACACCGGAAATTCCCTATAAAGGAAGTCTGAATGGTCGCTTTAAACATCCGGAAACCCATCGGAGAGCCGCGATTTATGCGATAACACATGAACAAAGCTTGAACAGCTTCATTGAAGAGGCTGTGGAAGAAAAATTGGCATTGGCAGATGCTTAGAGAAGTGGGTAAACAGAAAAGTAATTATGCGGTTTCTGTTCCATATTCATAAACGGCATCTGACGGCAGATCGATTTCATCATTCCAGTAGATACAGGTTCTGCTTTCATCTAATTGGACCTGCTGAAACAGATCCGGGATGTCACGAAGTGCACGATATCCCGGCAGGTTCATATCTTCCTTAACATCGTATATAACCTGTTTCCCGTCATCGAAACGAACAAGCAGCTGATAATCCTGAATCGGCTTTAGCAAGTTTATTCTTGGGATCATAAATACACCTACTTCATCGGAGGAAGCTTCCAGATTTGTTGATTGTCCCACATGGTTTGCAGTTCATCTCTATGTTCATCGATCTATTCCCTGACCATTTTTTGAGCTCTGTCAGGCAAATCACCCTGGATCATTTCCATTGTTTGGATATTAAACTCACCTATATATTCTCCATAAAGAGCATGAATATGACTTGGTTCATGTTCTTTGGGTTTAAAAAACATTT
>JAFPZX010000116.1 GCA_017417055.1 Anaerolineaceae bacterium | reverse complement strand
CGGCGGAATCTCTGACATCGGTCCTCGGTACATGGCCGATCACGTTCTCATATCCGAATTCAGCGCTTCCGGAAACAACCCTGTAAGGAGTCTCAATATATCCGTATTCGTTTATGCGGCCATATATTGAAAGCCGGCTGATAAGACCTGAATTCTTTCCCTCCGGAGTTTCCACGGGGCAGAGTCTCCCGTAATGTGTGTGATGAATATCCCGGACATCAAATCCCGCCCTGCTTCTGTCAAGTCCGTTGGGCCCCAATGCGGATACTGTCCGTTTCTGCCTCAGTTCTGACAGCGGGTTGTTCTGGTCCATGAACTGGCATAGTTCAGATGAGGCGAAGAAAGATCTCAGCGCATAATTCACCGGTGCGGAATTGATATAATCCTCAGCGGAACGGATTTCTTTTGGATCCAGAATAAAGCTCAGCTTACTGCTTGTCACCCTTTCCAATTCCCGCATACCGGAGGAAAATGCACGAAGAATCAGTTCACCGCAGGATCGGGTACGCCTGCTGCCGAGATGGTCGATATCGTCATTGACAGGATTTCCGTTTTCCTGCAGACGGATCACCGATGCAATAGCTTTCACTATATCAAGAATGGTCAGTGTTCTGTGCGTATCAGGTATGGTATTTTCAAGATTCAGGCGTTCATTAAGTTTTTTCCGACCGGGCCGCTGGAGATCATATGCGGCCAGATCGTAAAACCGCCGGTGTATGTATTTCCGAATATCTTCCATTTCACCTTTCTGTCTGTTCTTCCGGAAAAACCACCTTGCGGCATTTTCTTTGTTTACAGCTTCATACAGTTTTGATTCAGCCTGTATCGATGCAGCCAGATACCTCAATGCTGGACTTCCGCATTCCTTCTCAAACACCCTGTACAATTCCGAGTCGGAACAATCACTGAATGGAGATGATCCGGATCCATCGTCTGCAAAACACAGAATACGGAGAAACGCGGTAAAAGGAATCTGAAGTCTTCTGTCGTACAGGATGCAGATACCTTTATCTTCTTTTGGAAATATCTCGATGTAAGTTCCTTTATCCGGCATTATTTTCGCATGCTGGTTTATTTTTCTCGAAGATTCATCATAAACTGCGGAATAATATATGCCCGGAGATTTCACCAGCTGAGTGATTACGACCTTTTCAGTTCCTGAGATAATAAAGCTGCCGTAGGAAGACATCTGCGGAAGTTCTCCGAGACAGATTCTGGATTTCCACGAATTTCCGGTAATCATATCCCTCAGGAGCACATCAGTAATGAGGGACCTGCCATAGGTCAGTCCTCTTTCAATACATTCCTGCAGCGGATATTCCGGAGGATCGAGCCTCCAGAATAAATTACCGAATTCCGATACGATGGAGTTGTCTGGAAAATAAATAAGGTAGCGGCTGTTTTTCGATCTGACCGGTGAAATATCCTGAAAAACCTGCTGGATTCCTCTGTCCATCAAGTTCTGGAATGCATCCAGCTGCAGAGCGATCAGGCTTGGCAGTTCTGTTATGTTTTTATAGCGGTTGTATGATTTTACGATTCTTTTATCCATGAAGGCAGGTTACAAACTTCTTTTGACTTATTTCAGCAGGGGATTGTTTTGTGTCCAATAAGCTGGACTTCATAAAAATTCTTTTGTGATAAGATAAAAACGAGTCTTTTCTTAGGAAAATTGTTTATTTTATTCGGCCTTCAGCCTGTTATAGTATCGTCAGATTTAAATTTTCGGAGTGCTGATATGGAAAATCAAATGTCGTTTATAGATATTTTTGAGCAAAGGAATATCGCCTGCGTTTCTTCCAATCTGAAAGTCGTGAAAGCCCTATATACGGAAAATATCAATACAGACTGGGAAGAACTCTTCAGTGGTTTTGACAGACTTTATGCGATTACCTTTTCCTCCGGAATAGGGTTCATAAACAAAGTGCTTGACAAATTCCAGACTGCCGAGATTATATTCGGATGTGAACAGGTTATGCAGATGGAATTGGCAGCTGTGCTGTCGATGCAGATCAATTCGATACAGGAGTTCGTCCGCTCAAAATCTGCCGTAAAGATGGCGGAGAGGCTTGATGATGAAACACTCAGCCTTTATGTCTCAAGAGATACAAAATCACATGAAAAAATATTTATTATGGAATCAGATTCCGGGAGAGTCCGCGTTATCACAGGCAGTGCAAATATGTCGGCATCAGCATTCTGCGGATTGCAGAGAGAAAATATACTGTGCTTTGACGACTTGCCTGCATTTGAATATTACAAGAATTTATTCGATTCTTTCAAAAATTCCTGTTCTGACCATATCGAACCTGAAATAATTAAAGGGAGCATAGATGATCCTGCATATCTGCTCGACAATATTGAGAAAACACCGATCGTCAAAACGATAGAGGCAAAAAAAATAATCATATTGGAAGAAAATTCCGATGAAGATGAAGACAACGTGGTTATTGAAGCGAATGTAAAAAATCTGGTACATGAAATAAAACCTATGCTTCCAAAACAGAAAGCGGATAAAGGGAAAATTCTGCTTTCGGGAGAAATTTTCCGCGGTTTTAAACGGAAGTTCACAGAGTACAGGGAATTTGAAAAGGTAAAAAACCGCCAGCTGCCGAAGCTTCACATTGATTATGAAACCAGTAGAATCGACTTCAACGAAACACCTCTAAATATGTATCCAGATGTCAATAAAATTGAAACTGATGTAAAGAGTCTTCTGAATTACCTGACAAGTCTCAACAGTTTTTATGGTGATGTTTTACAGAGCCAGCACGACTATTTTGCCTTTATGAATTGGTTTTTTGCAAGTCCCTTTATGCCATATCTCCGTTATGTGGCAAGCAGGAATAATTATGATGTAACGCCATTTCCTGTTTTCGGAATCCTTTATGGGGAATCAAACGGAGGAAAATCCACATTTATCAGGCTGCTCACAAAATTGATGTGCGGTAAAAAAGTTCCCATGAACAGCAGCAATGATTTTACATCGACCAAAATAGAAGCCCTGAAGAGATCCTGCGAGGGTTTGCCGATCAATATTGATGACCTTGCCAGGGATCAGTTTAAAGCACATCAGGAAAAGGTCATCAAAGACGACTACTGGGGGATCCCGGAAGCTTTCATCAATTATCCCGCTGTTTCTATAACTACGAACAAAATTGCCTCGTTGCCGGCTGATATAAGCAAGAGAACTGTCGTTTTTCATATTGATACCAGGATCAATAAGGAGGAAGGCGCAAAGAATTCCAGAAAAATAAATGAAAGTATGAACAAAGCGTCAACAGCCCTGTTTTCCGAATATGGCAGACGAATGCTTGAAAAGATTGATGAAATTGAAAACCGAATGAAATCTTCTGAAACAGATTATTTCCCAGATATTTTCTCAATATCATCTGAAATTTTAGTCGATATCATATCGAGTGTTCATACAGATTTACCGGAATATATCGTTCCACTTTCATATACTGATTATTTCGGCGATAAGGCCATCGGGAGAAATGCCATGAGAAAGATCATGACAGCCTGGAAAAGCGAGCCATCACAGTTCAAAATTGACAAGAAGAACAACAAAATCGTCTATTCTTATCCCGAACAGGGAAGAATTTATGAATTGTCTTATCTGCAGCAGGAACTTCCACCGATTCTAAACGCCCAGGTTACGGCCCGTACGCTGATAATGGATCTGGATGAGGCAAAAAAGTTGTTCGGAATATCTTTTAGAAAAAGATGGTTTGGTTGGTTATCGTAGCATCTAATTGAAAGAATTATCAGATGTGTTTATAAGACAAGGGGACTTTTTGTCCCCTTGTCTTATAGTACTCATGCAGTTTCTTCTGCTCCGTGTATCTGCTTATCGCAGAGAATAGCTTCGATGGCATCCAGTTTTCTCTGCAGAACAGCAGCTTTCTCCTCAGGAAGTTTCTCTTCTTTCAGCAGCCGGTTCAGGCGTTTCCGGATTTTCAGCAGTGTTTCCGCACTCTTATCACTGTACAGCTCGCCCTGATAGTCCCTCTCTTTCAGCGCTTCCGCAAGATCTATTCGTTTCAGCGCTTCCGGATCCGCAACATATTCCGCCAGAAAAGCCTTTTCATCAGCAGGGACCTGAACTGTTTCCGTCCGGATCTGTTTATCCGTATTGATCTCTGCATCGGAATAACAGCCGGAGAGACGTGCGGGGAAAGCACGGCGAAGAGCCAGGGCTTCCGCGCACTTGGAGATCATGATATCCGGCATACTGGTCCAGTAGGAAGTCCCCTGGTTATAGGAGTCAAAACGGGCGACAGCATAAAGCGGCTGGTTGAAATCGCTGCGCATCACGCCGACCTTGCAGGCTGCCGGAGGAGTCTTTTCAAGCCAGACATCTTTCCAGACGCCGTCATTGCCGCACCACATGGCAGGCGTCTGTCCGGCATATTTGCTGGAGCGTTCTGCAACGATCCGGAGCCCGTCAATTGTGCAGAGGACCTGCATCTTTGATCCTTCCTTCTTTACGGCATAGATCTGCCGGCAGAATGGATCAAGCTCCAGACGTTTCGCTTGTTCCACAAAGGTTTCAAATTCGTTATCATCCAGCTGGCAGTATTCGCTGCGGAGCCGGGAAAGCTGCTTCTCGGAAAAAGTAAACTTCTCATCCATGGTTTGTCCCTCCATGTATTCAGTTTACATTTTCTTTGTAGAACCGAACCAGACTTTCCCCGTCCTTAGCGTCAAAAAAGTATGTTGTATTTCTGGATGCGGCGACACTGTGCCCGAACAGCATCATCTTGTACGAAAGACGCTCTATCCAGTCGAAATACCAGTATCTGTCGGGTATTTCAAGGCCTGAGTCAAGATTCGGATCAAGCAGTCCCTCGTAGGTATCAGGAATGATCACATTCTCAAAAGTAAGGCATCCCAGGCGGAGAAACGTGCAGATCCGGATACCGTCATCCAGCAGATAGTCGAAATAAGACTGGGAACCATCTACGATGACGGATTTGATCCCGTTCTTTTCAAGAATTTTTCTGTACGCTTCGGCAGACTCATCATCCACCGCGGCGATCACATTGTCCTCCGGATTCTTCAGGCTTCTGACCAATCTACAAAGTTTTTCCTCGAATTCAGGATTGTCCTCAGGATCACTGCTATCAACCGGAATTACCTCAATGCCCTTTATTGAGGTCCGCAGCTCGCCAAGATCAGCCGGGATATTCGGACAGGCAAATTTCCTTTTTTCCCGGTCAAGACGCAGGTTGGAAACACCGAAAAAGACATTTGCAGGTGTACATTCCGGATTAGTCAGGTCGTTCATACAATGGAGATAGCGATCCTGGGCGATATCAATCGAGTATGCGCTCAGAGGTGACTTCTGGATTGCAGTAAGGAATTCGATCTTCAGGTAATTCAGAAACTGGATGTCATCCGCAAAAATGATCCCGAAGGGCTTGTAACTTTTCCGTTTGATCACCGGCATCAGCTTATGGATTGCATATCCGACGCTGTACAGCTTTTCCGCTTCCATCAGTTCCATGAATTTTTCAAAAACTACCCAGACCTTTTCCCGCTGCTCCTCCGTGATGTTTACACATTCAAAACGGGGTGTCGCGAAGTATTCCTCTTTCGTGAATACGCCGAAATTTTCAACGACATATTCCCAATCGTGCATGAGATCCCAGGACTCCAGATCAATGCCTTCGACTGATTCCCGGGCTGTTACAAAGAGGTCCAGAAGATCATCGTCATCGTTGACCTCAGCGACCCTGAAATCGAAGCCCCAGCGTTTGCCGCAGTCATTCATGATATGAGTCATCATTCCCGAATAGTCCAGAACATCCACCCGGTCCATCAGTTTCGGGTCCGTAACGATGCGGATGTAAGACCGCATATCCGCGAGATAATCGGGATTCGATACGAGGAACAGGATGCGGTCCCGTTTGGAAATACCTTTCTCCGCATCTTCGAGTGCACCGATAAGTTCAACAGTTTTTCCCGATCCGAAGGCACCTGCAATCATATTGAACTTGCCGCTGTCTCCGGTTATATGCGGGAATCTGCTGTTTCTGTAGGTACTCTGGAAGGTTTTCCGGATATCATCCATTGCCTTTTCGAAGGCTTCGTGTTCCTCTCGGCTCTGCCTGAGGATATTGATTTCATGAAGAGCCTCTTCTATTGTCATCCCGGATAAAAGATGCCTGAGAAATACCGAACTACTGGTGTCCAGTCCTTTTTCAAGGATTTCAAAGTCTTCAACGGTACTGCAGGATCTGACTTTCGCCAGACAGCCCGGATCCATCAGCCCTTTCAGCAGTTTCCTGTCGTTGAACTTTCCGAACAGATCATTCTTTTTCGGTTCAGAAGGCTGGAAAAGCCGGGATTCCTGAATGGCTTCAGGTTCAGGGAACAGCTCCGGCATTGCCTGTTCGAGCGTTTCATAATCCTCCGGATCTGTGCTCATCCCGTTTATCGATTTCTTGTTTTTTTCGGCCCAGTCATATATGACGTCATGCGGACCGACCAGAAGCAGCACATATGCTCCGTTTCCGATTTTATTCATAAGTATACGGTAACGGCGGTCCACCCGAAGCGAATACATTCCCCCATACGCCGGAAGCTTCTCCGGATGTCTGCTTTTCATGAGCTTTGCATTGCGGAATTCGACCAGTGTTTCGCGGATGTTTACACGGAATATTTCCGGTAAACTGTTGTAGGAATCCATAAAACTGCTACGGATATAAACCTTATTCATCGGCAGCCTCCAGCATTCTGAAACATTTGATCAGTGCACGCGGATCGTCCGTAATCACAAATGAAAAGTTCCGTTCAAGAAAATATCCTTTTCCGTATTTCTGGCGCTCGTGCAGGTAAGCTATGCCTTCATCCAGCCAGACGAAAAGCGCTTCCGCGCCTACTTTGTTGAACTGTTTGATTCCCCGGAAATTCATGGCGGTGGGCGGCTTTATGCCTGATTTCTTTATCAATTTCGCTGCGGAAACCGCCTGGTTGTCATGCTTGAGCCGGTCAATGATCGTATCCCAGTCAAGTTCTTCTGTGATTTCTTCATTGTCGTCGTTATAAGCTGTGACCTGGATCCGGTCGGATGGTTTCTGACTTTCATTATTGACCAGAAGTTTCATCCACATTTCTTCCGCTGTGCTCAGGGATGTCAGTTTCTCATCCGCTGGAGGTGCAATCATCATATCTGAAACATCATTATCTCCAAAGTCAGGAAAAGAAATTAGCGGATTCTCTTCCTGATTTCCGCAGTATGTTCCGGATGATTCTTCTGTTTCTGTCTCTGGTTCCGGTATTGCTTCTGCAACAGCTGGCTGTTCTGCGAAGATAGTACAGCTTTCGGTGGATTCTGCGAATTCAATGGTCATTTCACACGGAGTGACTTCGTAAGCAACGCAGACGGTCCTGCAGGCAAGCGCATAATCCTGCTCTGTGTAATCAGCCGGAAGAAGCAACCCATTTGAAAGCCTGACAGATTTTCCCGGATAACCTCTGCTGCAAACAATTGTTTTCTCCGTTCCCGGAATAACAGCTCCGGATATTATCCGGCCTTCCCGGTCACTGGACGAGAACAGATCTTCAAGAAGTTCGTGAACCAGATCCATCCAGCATGAAACCCGATGTGTCCTTCTGTTGAGTGTAAAGGATTTTGGTGTTTGTTCAGTAAAATACTTGTCCATTCTGTTTTGAACCTTATGACAGCAATTATACAGTTTCAGACATATGGAACGAACAGATCGTCGACAATGTTGCTGATGAAGGATTTGGCAGCTTTCCCGGTATCGTCACCTGTCAGCAGCTTTATGGCAGGAAAGTACAGTTCGTTATACAGTGT
>JAFPZX010000115.1 GCA_017417055.1 Anaerolineaceae bacterium | reverse complement strand
CAGCAGATCATCTGCAGCGGAGATCATGGCGAAGTCAGTTTCACGCTTTACCTCTGTCACGGGCAGAGTGTGGAGATCACAGGCATTCCTTACGATACGGGTTACAGCGTGCAGGAGGATAACGAAGACTATACGCCCGAAGTCAGGATCCACGGGGACACCATGACCGATGACGAGAACCTGCCGGAACCCATCATTGATACTTCTGAGAAGAATTTTGTGGAAGATCTTTCGCTGACGAAAGACGCGGAGATCGAATTCCGGAATTCACGGTATAAAGAAGATCCGGAGCCTGAACCGGAGCCTGAACCGGAGCCTGAACCGGAACCTGAGCCCGAACCCGAGCCCGAACCGGAGCCAGAAAAGCTCACCTTCTTCCGCCTGGATGTTCCGCTGCCGGAGACCGGTTTTTCCGCCCTCCGTCCGCAGGTCCTGGCAGAAAAACCGCTGGGCCTCAATTATCAGCCGCTGGGCTGGACGATCCAGATCCCGGAGCTTTCCCTTCAGACGGAACTGGTCCGAGTACCGGTAGCTGACGGGAAATATCAGGTCACCTGGCTGGGCAATTCCGCCGGACTGCTGGAGGGCACCGCACTGCCGGGTGAAGGCCGCGCGCTGATCGCCGGCCATAATCATCTAAACACGACGGAAGCCGGTCCCTTCGCCCTGCTGCGGGAACGGGATATGAATGATCGGGTGTTTGTTCTCAGTCCATCCGGAGAGCTGCGCATTTATTCGGTTTATGCCAATGAGAAGATCGCCGAGGATGACACCGCCGGTCTGGAACGGATCGCCAATGCCCATGAAAATTCGCTGACTTTCATCACCTGCGAGGATGAACGGGTGGATGGCGGATACGCCGCCCGCCGTATTGTCGCCGCAAGAGAGATCACCAATTAAGGAAACGCACGCGGGGACGGTTTTTGTGTTGCAGCGCAGCCAACACGCAAGAACCGTCCCCATCTATCACATTAGGAAAACGCTGATTAATCCAACATGCCTTCATAGGCGCCACGATAAATGAAACCTTGAAGGCGTGCCTCCTTGCGAATAAATTATACTAAAGATACGGCAAGGATGTCGGCTGTAATTTGGAATAAAATTCCGTTGATTAATCTGATAGGATTCTCTTTTTGTACCACGATCTGTCCAGCGAAAAAAAACGCAAAAGGACGCACAGTAAAATAAAACTGTAAAGAGAATCGTGCCGTAAACAAAATATATTCGTGAGGTAAGATAATGAATAAGGTTTATGGCAAATGTTGTGGTATAGATGTACATAAAAAAATTATCGTAGCTTGTTTTATACATGGCAGAAAACAAGAAATACGAGAATTTGGTGCGACGACCAAGGAACTGACAAAGTTAGCAATGTGGCTGAAAGAAGGAGAATGTGAAATGACAGCAATGGAAAGCACAGGATCCTATTGGAAGCCGGTGTTTAACATATTCGAAGTTTACGGAGTAAAAGCAATGATCGTAAACGCGAGACATATGAAGGCAGTTCCTGGACGAAAAACAGACGTCAAGGATGCAGCATGGATAGCAGATTTGCTTCAGCATGGATTGTTAAAAGCAAGCTATATTCCGGATAAAGACCAGCGAGAACTACGAGAGATGGTTCAATATCGCAAAAGTCTGACAGAACAAAGAGCAGCAGAATTGAATCGTTTGCAGAAGATATTGGAGGGAGGAAATATAAAATTATCCGGGACAGTGCATGAAATTGATGGGATGAGTTCCATTAATTTAATAAGAGCACTATTACGCGGGGAAACGATTGATGAAGAAAAAATAATAGAAATGAGAGAAGCTAAATTGGTTTCAAACCGCCTGAAAGCATCTGATCAGGAATTGGTGGATTCCCTGGAAGGAGTATTGTCAAGAGCACAAAAGATAATCATTTGTGAGTTATTAAATCACATGGAAGAAATAGAAAAACATATACAAAAACTCACAAAAGAAATAGATGCAATGATGAAGCCTGAAGAAAAAGAGGCAAAAAAGGCTATCATGGAGATACCGGGTATCGGAGATATTAACGCAGATGCGATCATCGCTGTTATAGGAACAGATATGAGCCGTTTTCCCGATAGTGGACATATTTCGTCTTGGGCCGGTGTTTGTCCCGGAAATAATGAAAGTGCGAAGAAAAGAAGAAAACAAAAAACAAATAAAGGCAACCAATTACTGAAAAGTGCTCTTGTGGTTAGTGCAAATTCCGCTGTGAATGTGAAGAAATCTTACTTTTATGCGCAATACCAACGGATCATGGCGCATAGGGGAAAGAAAAAAGCATTAGTTGCTGTTGCACACTCAATACTAATTGCAGTTTACCACATTCTGAAAGATGGCGTTCCATTTAAAGATTTGGGTGCGAATTATTATAATCAGTTCAATAGAGAAAAGAAGGCTAATGCACTAATCAAAAAAATAGCTTCATTAGGCTATAAGGTAAATGTCACTGCCATAACTGATACCGTAGCATAATAAAGCTCATAAAACAGGATTGATTATACCCCTGATTTATTCATGGGTGTGTTTATTGTTGTAAAAATTATGTGAACGTGTAAAACGGTTTCACAGTAATACATTGTGTATAATTAAAGATTGACAGGGTACCCATTCAGAAGAAACTGCACCCAACGGTTCAGCATTGTGGAAGAGTCACGAGTCAACTGACCGGGGTACTAAACAGTTACATTACAGGAATCGGTTCATGACTATTCAACAACTGAACTATGCAATCATAATCTCAGAAATGGGATCGTTTAATAAAGCATCAGAGATACTGTATATCGCTCAGCCATCCCTGACCAGTTCCATGCAGGAATTGGAGAAGGAACTCGGAATCACGATTTTCAACCGCAGTGCCCGCGGTGTTACACTGACGAATGATGGAGAGGAATTTATCCAGTATGCTCGGCAGGTTATCCAGCAATATGAGCGGCTGTTGGAAAAATATGGAAAAGCTGAAACCATCAAAAAGAAATTCGGCATCTCGACACAGCACTATTCCTTTGCGGTCAAAAGCTTCGTGGAAATGGTGAAGCAATTTGATACCGGAGAATATGAATTTGCAATTCGAGAGACCAAGACCAGGGAAGTGATCGAAGATGTGGCTGCCGGGAGAAGTGAAGTTGGGATCCTCTATCTCAGTGATTTTAATCGCAAAGCGATTGAAAAACTGCTGCGGGCCAACAGTCTCGAATTTCATCATTTGATTGATTGTGATGCATACGTTTATCTCTGGAAAGGACATCCGCTGGCAGGGAAAAAATCGATTCGCTTTGAAGAACTTGCTGACTATCCCTGTCTTTCCTTCGAACAGGGTTCAGCCGGATCCTTTTATTTTGCGGAAGAAATCCTGACGACCAGTGAATATCCCCGTACGATCAAGACCAATGACCGGGCAACCATGCTGAACCTGATGGTGGGATTGAATGGTTATACTCTGTGTTCAGGAATCATTTGTGAGGAGTTGAACGGACCGGAATATATAGCCGTTCCGTTTGAGTCGGAAGATCAAAGCCAGCATGGCAAAATGGATATCGGATATATTGTCAAGAAATACATGACCTTGAGTTATATGGCAGAGCTATATATCAGTGAGCTCCGCGCCTATTTGGATGTTTGAGCACTAACTGCCTATAGGTACAATCTATTACTAAATATTCAGTTATTGTATTGGACAAATTTTTATCCGGATTTTATAATAGTAAGTAGTTATTCTTTTGGAGGAAAGTATGAAGAAAAATTTGTTGTTTTCAATTATTTTGTTTGTTCTTTCATTAGTTATGGTCGGCAGCGCTTTAGCTGAGGATCCGATCAAAATCGGTTATGT
>JAFPZX010000114.1 GCA_017417055.1 Anaerolineaceae bacterium | reverse complement strand
TAATTTCCTTCGCCTGAACCCATTTTCCTTCTTCCGGGATCGGGGCCGGGCCATGGTCTGCACCCTTCAGGACGCAGCACATATTCTCGACTTCGGATGTATAGATCATTGAAAATCCTCCTGAAAATTTAAAGCACACGATTCTCGTGGTTTTTTCTCATCCCTAATTATACGCTATTCTTTTGGGATTTGCATGCAATCAGTAACGAAAATTTAATGAATTTCATAATGGGAAAGTACTGATAAATGACCGTATTTCGTTGAATGAGTCAATGCTTCACAAGAAAACCACTGTATAATTATTATGAAATTGATTTATGGAAAATTATAGGATCCTGAACCCTAAAACCAGAAACCTGAAACCTGAAACCTGAACTCTTATGTCCTCTTATTTCAGTCTCTTCCGAAATTATGCAAACTTTGCCGGCGTGATGAAGCGGAAACCTTATTGGACCGCGCTGCTGGTCCATTGCCTGATTCTGCTGATTCCGCTCATCCCGGGAGCTTTCTATTTAATGGGAAAAAGCAATCTCCTGCCGGAACCTTTTGATCTTGGGGTTCAGAACAGCTTGATTTCCTCTGTTTATATTCCCTGGGTGCTGCCGCTCTTGGGCTTCTATTTTCTATTAATGACCATTCCGGCCTGGTCGGCATCCGTCCGCAGGCTGCATACCTTGCCGCGCAGCGGATGGTGGCTGCTTGTCGGAGTGATTCCTTTGGCCGGTTGGTATCTGGTTCTCAGCTGGCTGCTGCAGAAGGGCAATTATGCAGAATATATGTGGCGGCTGAAAAAAGCCGGACCGGCTACCTATGAGGAAATACGCAGGGAACGGGAACGTCCGCGGAATGGTGGATGGTTCTTCGTTGTATTTGCTATATTGGCGGTTCCCGCGTGGTTCCTCAATCAAAAAATGCTGTCATATGGATCGGTGAATAAGGCACTTGCGGCGATAGAAGTGAAGGGTGTTTCATTTCTCACCGCGTTGAATACTGTTCCTGCCGAAACACCGGTTCCGGAACAGAGCGGCGTTCTGCAAATTACGGAAAGCATCATTATATATAAACGGGATTCATCCTTTGACCCGACTTTTACTCCCACACCAACCCTTGAACCCACGCCCACGCCCGTTCCGACAAGAACCATTCCTGAAAACATTGAAATAAACTGAAGACTTTGAACTTCTAATTTCAAAATAACCAATAAAATTGAAATTAGATATAAAAAAAAGTTGTAATTGCAAAATACTGGTGCAAAATGAAATTAGAGCTTATAGTGATGATTATTATTACAATTTTGGCAGATAATTATGAAATATCGAGCTGGAACTTATATTACAAATCTGAGCGGTGATGCGGCATATCAATCGTTTGTGCCGGCGCCTCTGCCTCCGTCTCCTCCGATGAACAATTATCAGCCCTGCATGAAAAAAATGAAGACAAAATCAAAGATCAAATTCGATTCCCTAAAAATGTATTACGGGTTTTTTATTATCTTGAATCAAACCCGATCATCGATATAAAAAAAAACGCGGATGTATTGGGAATAACCTTCAACACGGTCTCATCTGCTGTGAAAAAATTTTTGGAGCTTGGTATCCTTGAGCAAAACGGCGGAACAGAAAGATATCGCACCTTTACTTATGCTGCTTATCTTGATATACTTAAAGAAGGTACAGAATAATAATCAAAAAGGATGGACTACCATGAGAAAAATTGCACAAGACCGGGGAATCCGTTTATCGAATCGGATCGTAAAACTGCATAACTATCTGCGTGATGAAGCGCAGGAAGATTATCTGGCAGAACAAATCATGAAGTACGGATCAGCGATCGGTGCAGATTTGATCAGATTGCAGCTGTCGGATGGTTCGATGGAATATATTGATCATCTTCATAAAGCCATGGTGAATGTGGTGAAAACCATGCGTTGGCTGAACATCATCAATGACCGGGGGTATATTGAATATCGAACCTACATCAGTATGCGCCGGGAATGTTCGGACCTGATTGATATCCTGATGCGGAAAACTTCAGCGCTGGTGGATGAGATAGCGATTTAGTGGTCAGTGTTCAGTTGCCAGTTGCCAGTGGTCAGTGAGAAGTAAGGAGTGATTGCTGGCTGCTGATTGCTGTTCACTGACCACTGACCACTGAACACTGACCACCAAAAAATTCATTGTCATGAATTTTCACAAATTTTGAAAAAAGTACTTGACAGGGGAAAAGACTTGCATATAATAAATGACTGTTGCCCGCGAGACACAGAGTTGAACGGGGGACAAAAAAAAGAGAACCTTGACAATTGAGAAGCAGCAGAAATAAAACAAACCAGACAATTCCGGCGAATAAATCCGTGAAAAGAAGAAACTAACAATCGAAAGATTGAAAAGAAAATTTAGCGGAGAGTTTGATCCTGGCTCAGGATG
>JAFPZX010000113.1 GCA_017417055.1 Anaerolineaceae bacterium | reverse complement strand
CCGGGAATGATTGAAGAAATGATCACTCATCCCGGTGTTGGTTTGATTATTGTTCATACTGATGAAGGACCGGTTGCGATCGGAAAGAATGGTCAGCGCAATCTGTACTCGGGTTCGATCACGGGTGCCGATCCGCTGGAAATGTACAACGATGTGGACAAACGTGCAAAGCAGCTGCGTTATCTGGCAGATTTCCCCAATGGCGGTGATTTGGTGATCATATCCCCTGTTTACGAAGATGGGACTGTTGCGGCTTATGAGGAACTGATCGGCTCTCATGGCGGACTTGGCGGACAACAGACAGATCCTTTCCTGATGTATTCATCCAAGTTTACTGTTGATGATGAAATCATCAACGCAAATCAGGTCTATCCTGTTCTGCAAAGGATAAAGAACTCGCCGGTTACCGATTCTTCTTTACCGAAGGATGAAAAGTCGAAGGATGTGACTTCAATCGGTGCTTTGTGGAAACAGATCAAAAATACGAAACATTGGGTACCAACACTGATCCGTTCGCTGTATTTTTCTTCTGATGCTTACAAGAACATTGTCAGCGACCCAACTTATAATGGTCCCGCTATCATGATTGGATTGATTTCTTTCCTCTGTTCCTGGATTGCGATGAACAGTAATTTCAAATTCCGGTTTAGTCCGCTGGCAAATTTTGGGATGCTTATCCTGACATATGGCGTCATGCTTCTGGCGGGTTATCTTGCAATGATCATAATGCGGGGGAAAAGAGAATTCCGGAAGTTTTGCAGAGGTTTCCTTTTCACGAGTTATTGGACACTCCTGTCGCTGTTGGTGCTGACACATCAGGCTC
Source organism: Anaerolineaceae bacterium (assembly GCA_017417055.1). Taxonomy (GTDB): domain Bacteria; phylum Chloroflexota; class Anaerolineae; order Anaerolineales; family Anaerolineaceae; genus Flexilinea. Next base: position 1,531 of record JAFPZX010000113.1, on the reverse strand, counting down.
AGAATATCTGGCTGGTCGTGGTTTTGCTGCTGCTGGTCAATTCACTGGCGTCTTCTGTTTATCATGCCGGAGAGTTGAAAGGACAATATTTTGTTCCGCTTTATGTAGTGCTGCTGGTGCTGATCCCGCTTCTTGCAGTTGGTTTGTTAGCGATTTATAGTTTTTTTACTTACGGCAGAGCAGGATGAAACTTTTCCGCTTTGATTTTTGTTTATTAGCAGAAAGTAACTGTTCAGCAGGGACATCGGGACCGGTTCCAATGTGTCACGAGCAGAGACACCTGGACCTGTCCCCGGTATATCCCGCTGAGCGCGTTCTGAATAGTTACAGCAGAAATACCATGCTGAGGGCTTAGATATGAATAACACAATAAAAGTAGATTTTCATGTTCACAGTATTGCTTCCTGGGACTCGCTCTCAAGAGGAGAAGCACTTGTACGGCGGGCAAAAAAACTCGGACTTGGAAAACTGATCCTGACAGACCACAATACGATCAATGAGGCAGTGCGGCTTCAAAATAAGTACCCTGACTATGTGATCGTCGGCGAGGAGATACTGACCACAAAAGCGGAAATTTTGGCGTTTTTTGTAAAAGAGGAGATACCGAAGGATATTGAACCGTTGGAAGCATTGAAACGTCTCCGGGATCAGGGAGCCTTTATCTCTCTTTCTCATCCATATGCCCCAATGCGTTTCCACTGGACAGAAGCGGAGATGGAATCATTTCTGCCATGGCTGGATGCAATTGAGATTGCAAATGCCCGGTGTCTTGAGGAGATGAATCATTTAGCGATGAAATTTGCTGTTTATCATGGTTTGCAGGGAACAGCGGGATCTGATGCACATGGTGTACCGGAACTGGGTGCCATGGGATTGGAACTGCCGGATTTCAGTACAGCGGAAGAGCTGCGTGAATCCATAAAAACTGCAAAAGTCTTCGGGAAAGAATCTCCGCTCTGGGTTCGAAAATATTCACGCATGGCTGTTTTCCGCAAGGCTTTGGAAAGGGAGCTTGGCCTCAGTCTTTTGACTTATTACGCCGATGAAACCCATCCACTCTTTTTTTGATATGGGACACTTGTATCAGGTGCTGTTGTCCCACTGTCCGACGCAGGAAATATTCTGGATCGCTAATACACGTTTTTCATTCATAATAAATACACCTTATATCCGGGATGTCCCTTTTTCATAGGACTGCCCCAGCTTGAACGTGCTTCCTTACGGAGCCAGAGCACAAGTGTGACGGGGACGGTTCACCCGAGGCGCCTGCGCCAAGGGGAACTGTCCCCGTCACACTTATAGTTTTGTTCTATTTCCCTACCACATTTTTAAACAAAAGTCAAGGGACAACATTGCCCGTTTACTTTTTCAAAATCATGCTGTAAACTCTTGTTATCAGTTAGGAGTTAGGAGTGAGGAGTTAGGAGTTCCCTGACAACTAACCACTATCCACTGGACACTGGCTGCTGGCTACTGACTGCTAAATAGGGAAAGGAGAAGGCAATGAGCGAAATGGTCGAAAAAATGTCTG
>JAFPZX010000011.1 GCA_017417055.1 Anaerolineaceae bacterium | reverse complement strand
TTTTTTTGCAGGAGTGTTTCCTTGCTAATGAGTATTACAACTGATACCTTCCATGGTGCCATGACAAACAGCTTCTATCCAGAACGGATACTCTTCATCTGATTCCAGAATGCTGATCTCGGGCGGTTTATCAGGTGTTACTGCATCCGGAACGACAATCTCAAATAATTTACATGTATCATCCACCGGATTCAGCGCTCTGAATGCATAAAACAATCTGCCATCTCTCTCCGGAAAAATGATACAAATTCCCAAAGGCCCACGATAATTGCCGAGATCATCATTCTCAGTAGCATAATCCTTCAGAAGATCAGGATCATCTTTCCTGAGTTTATCGATCGAAATGCAACCAAGAAGGTAGGCAGGAAGAACAAGGTTCTTATCAGAATTATTAAGCAGTTCAAATTCCGGCACTAAAACACCATCTGATTCTATTGTAAAAACCTCTCCATTCATCATGGTAACGACTGAATAGAATATTGCTCCATGATGGAGCTTTGAAAGGTTTTCTACAGGATTCTGTTCCATAAGATCACTTAACACTTCCATGATAAAAACATCCATCCCATAACGGAAAGATTTCTTTTCAAAAGAATTCTTTATTTTTTCATATTGATTCATAATAATTCTCCTCTCATTTTTGATTCAAGAATAATCTGTCGTAAGGATTTTGAAACAGACTTGATCATCATCAGTAAAAAAGATGGGGGTATCCCAGGGGAAGCAGTAACCATCAAAATGGTTGCTATAGCAACCACTATTGCTGACCTGCTCAGCAAACCAATCAACCGATCAGGAACGCTTTGCAGTTATAATTTTTCTTACAATTGGAAAAAGCGATCATTTTCAGATCTCTGACATGCATAGCGTTCGGAATTTTGTGTAAAAAGAGAGGAGCATCTGTGAAGAAAAATCAACTGAAGATCCTTTTTATCGGAAACAGCCATACATATTTTAATGACATGCCCATTCGAGTGAAAAGGCGCTTTGATGAAGAAGGTTATAACTGCAGTGTGACCATGCTGGCTCATCCCGGTTGGTTTCTTGCCCAGCATGTAGAAGATCCGGAAGCAAAATTCAACATTATTTATGGGGAATATGATTATGTTGTTCTGCAGGAGCATGCCCATCCCTTTGGGCCGGTGGAAAAGTTCTTTAGTGCAGTTCGTACTTTGACCGGCTGGATCAGAGAATCCGGAAGTACCCCGGTTCTGTTCATTACTTGGGCAAGAAAAAACGAACCGGAGGTACAGCAGCAGATGACCGACGCTCATATAAAGATTGCTGAGGAAACCGGATCGCTTCTGGCCCATGTAGGAGATATGTGGTGGGGGTATATGGAAAGCTGGCCGAATCTGGAGATGTATGCTGAGGATGGAGAACATGCATCGCTGGCAGGCTCTGATTTTGCAGCAAAAATGATTGCAACCGCAATTCAGGAAGGTATATTCAGTAAAAAACGATCTGCGAAATAATACAATCGATTTTCTATGGCGAAAATGATGAAAAAGATTCTTTGGTTTCTTATAACTCTTTTTCTGATATCTGGATCAGTTTTAGCGGAAACGCTTACCCCAACGCCTACGCCAACTCCGACATCTGATATTCTGCAGTTTCGACTCTATCGCAACGACTTTATGATGCCGCAGAATTATGAGATATTTCTGCTCGGAGATGCATATTATCTGTATATAAATGATGACCTGCCGATAATTCTTGATCCTCATGACGCGGATGATCTGGTTCGGATCATCGATAAATATGATGTCCGGGCTTGGGACGGATTTGACGATTCGAATTATGAGGTCGATGACGGAGAGTTCTATTACTTT
>JAFPZX010000112.1 GCA_017417055.1 Anaerolineaceae bacterium | reverse complement strand
CACGTCCAAGCTCAAGCAAAAAGTTTTGCAGTTCGCTGATCAGCGCATTTTCGAGATCCTTTTCATAAAAATCAGCATTTTGTTTTATGCCCAAAAACTCAAGAACATATGGATCTCGTATAATATCTTCCGGTGCCTTTGGCGGTTCAAGAGTAAAAATCTCCTGTCTGACACTATCCTTGTTCTGAGAGGAAAAAAGTCTTTCATAAAAGAAACTGAGAATCTGTCTTTCAAGTTGACGTGTGCTCCAATTTGACTTTTCACACTCCTCTACATAAAAATTCCTTGCATCTTCATTTTCAACTCTCATCAAAAGACGATAGTGTGACCAGCTTAAATTGCTACGCACTGCGTAGCAATTTGGAAAAGTTAAATAAAATTGGCGCATATTGCGTAAATTAGCCGGGGTAAAGCCCTTGCCAAAATCATGAGTTAATCGGACAGATAATTCCTTCAATAATTGTGTCCCATATTCAGCCCGGTCAGATTTACCCTGTTGCTCAAAGATGCTTTTTCCAATATTCCAGTATGCCTGTGTCATTGCAGCATTTGCAGAAGAATAAGCCTGATTCCGAGCGGTTTTCAGAATTCTCTTAATTTCTTCATAAAAAAAAGGATCCATAAGTTCAGTCATTTGTATTCCTCCAGTCTTTCAAAGAGACAGACCCCATTTACATTTCATTATGTTCTCTCTTGACAAAAAAGTTCTTTTAAGTATAATAGAAGTGGAAGAGGGCAGGGCCTTTGCCAGTAAGGGCGGAGGTGCAACGCCTCTTTTTTATTGGTATTCCAGAACTTTATACAGTTTTCCTTTATAAATAATAATTATATGAATACGAAAACGACAACTTGTTTCAATTCTTGATTTTATCACTGCCTCAATTTGTGATTTCTTATCTAAAGTATTTTGAAAATCCAATATAACTCCACCGGGATTATCAAAGATTTGGCTGATTGCTTTTCGCAGAGCTGTGTCTATCGACTTTTCGGATTTAACACTTTTTAATTCCCATAGTTTTCCTTTCCACTCAAAATCCGGACGTTTCACCCCAAATGCTCCGTTTTTTTCGTTTAGCAATATAATATCTCCACCAAGATTATCATGAATCCATTGTGCTGTCTTTATTTCTTCCTGATGCAGCGTAATGTTATAACCGGATTCAAATGTTATTTTTCCATATCCGGGACAGGATTTCGTGAGATATATTTGGGTAATATCAATCTTTTTTTTCAATTGAGATTCCTGCTTTCTAAAGATCAGAGATTCCCAAAATCTCTGTGATCTGCGCCAGGATGCGGTCGATGTCGGCGTTCAGCCCGGCGCGTTTTTCCTGATACTGGCGGATCAGTTCATCGGGGGGCAGGATCTCTTCTTCCTCATGCGGATAGCCGCACAAGTCGATGTTATAGTTTCTTTCGGCAATTTCCCGGGCCGTGTATTTTTTCGCCTTGTCAAAACCCTCAAGCGTGATCTCTTCGCGCTTGTACCACCAATCCACGGCCGGGGCGAAATGTTCGGTTTTCATGGGCTTGGTCTTGGAAAAGTTTTTATACCCTTCCGGCATATCCAGGCGGTAAAACCAGGTCTCTTTGGTGGGGCCGTTGTGATCGAAAAACAGGATGTTGGTCGTGATTGAAGTGTATGGTGCAAACACGCTGTGAGGCATGCGGATCACGGTGTGCAGATTGAACTCTTTGAACAGCTTCGTTTTGATGGCGACCTTGGCGTTGTCCGTCCCAAACAGGAACCCGTCCGGCAAAATCACCGCTGCCCGTCCGGTCTTTTTCAGACGATACATGATGACGGACATAAACAGGTCGGCAGTCTCACTGCTGGCAAGGTTTGTCGGGAAATTTGCCTTAACCTCATTTTTTTCGCTGCCGCCGTAAGGTGGATTCATCAAAATCACATCAAAGCGGTCTTCATCGGTATAATCCAAAATCTCATGGAGCAGAGAATTATCATGATAAACACGGGGCGTGTCGATGTCGTGAAGCAGCATGTTGGTCACGCACAGCATATAGGGAAACTGTTTTTTCTCAATGCCGTAAATCGAAGTGTTGAATTTTTCCCGGTCCGCGGTATCTTTCACTTCCGGTTCAAGCTCTTTGAGCCAGCTGGTTAAAAATCCGCCGGTTCCGCAGGCAAAATCGGCGCATTGTTCGCCGATTTTCGGCTGGATCATTTTCGCCATGAAGCTTGTCACCGCACGGGGCGTATAAAATTCTCCCGCTGAGCCCGCGCTTTGCAGTTCCCGCAGGATGGACTCGTAAATCTCGCCAAAGGCATGACTTTCTTCATAATCGCCAAGATCAAGGTCATCAATTACATTGAGCACCTGACGCAGCAGGACACCGTCTTTCATATACTGGTTGGCGTCCTCAAAGGTTGTCCGGACGATAACCTTTTTCACCGGGGTATCTTTATCAACGGCGATTCCTTTGATTTTTACTTTATCTTTGTCATCAGGATCAGGGATATCTTTCCCTTTCAAAACCGGGAAGAGCGTGTTATTGACAAAATCAAGCAGCTTGTCGCCGGTCAGCGCGGTGCCGGATCGGTCGTCTGCGGCCCAGTTCCGCCAGCGGCACGGTTCGGGAATGATGGATCGATAGTCGTCTTCGCTGATTTCCCAATCTTCTTCCTTGGCATCATAGACTTTCAAAAACAGCATCCAGGCGATTTGTTCAATGCGCTGTGCATCGCCATTAATACCGGCGTCATTCCGCATGATGTCCCGGATCCGTTTGACAAAACTGTTCAAATTTCCCATCTATAACACCTCTTTTTCATGGGGAACTGTCCCCGGAAGTCATTTTAACAACGAATTTTCATCCAACAGAAAATCGAGGAATCATTATGTTACCGTAACTATTCAGAATGAGTCAATACAACCTGTTCTGTTGACTCAAGTCTGAGTCAACGAAAACAGGTCACTTTGACTCTGTACTGAACAGTTACGTGTTACCTTATATATCATGGGCATGCCCATTATTTTTCAGCTATTTTATATCTTTTTTTGAGATGTTGTCCTCGTGGGGACAGTCCCATAAAGGGACAGTCCCCGGGTGGATTACATGTAAATCGCTTCTTCCAAAGCCCGGACCGCGTCATTATATTCATCTTTTCCGCCAAAGGCTTTGATGATCTTTGACGGGGAGCCGAATTGATTCAGCGGGTCAAGGCTGAGTATGTTTGTGTTTTCAATATCATAAATTCCCAGATTCATATACTTTTCCAGCAGTGCTTCCAGCACTTCCCTGGCTGTGCCGGAATATTTGCTGAAGAAATCACGTTTTTTGACATTATTGGCCCGTTCCCGCCGGGTCAGCGGCCTTTGGTCATAGGCAATATGACAGATAAAATCAAAATCATCCATATCGCCCATTCCCTTATCGGCCTTCAGTGCCTTCAAATCAATACCTCTTGCTTCCAACAGATGCTGAATGACTTTCTTTTTATCTGCGGCGTTCCAGAATTCAATGAAGGTTTCCAGATTACCGTATTCGCCGATAATGTTGACCCTGGTGTAATCGATGATGTTTTCCGTCCGCAGCAGTTTCCCGTCCGCGTCGTAGACCGAGACCGTCTCATTGATGATTTTCACCGGAGCGCCATCCGCATCCACATACGGTTTCGGGTCATTCCCGTCCGGAGGTGATGGCCGTACAGGTTTTATCCCGCCGCCGGAAGCACCGGTGCCAAAATCATCATCCTGTTCAATCGGGCCGTCCCAATCCGGGTCGGCAAACAAATCGCTCACCCTCCGAAAATCCATGACCGTAAAAAACAGTTTGTCTTCCTTTTCCCGGATGCGGGTTCCCCGGCCGATGATCTGTTTGAATTCTGTCATGGAGTTGATCATCTGATCCAAAACGATAAGTTTTGTCATTTTACAGTCAGCTCCGGTTGAAAGGAGCTTGGATGTTGTCGCGATCACGGGATATTCCGCACCGACAGAGATAAACTCTTTCAATTTGCTTTTTCCGTAAACATCACTGCCGGTGATCCGCACCACATAATCCGGATGTTCTCTGACAATATCCGCATTCAGGTTGGAGAGCGCAATGCGCATGCGTTCGGCATGATCCTCATTGGCGCAGAAAACGATGGTCTTTGACATACGGTCGGTTTTCATTAGAAAATCTGTGATTTTTTGCGCGACTTGATTCGTCCGGTCTTCCAGGATGATGTTGTAATCATAATCCCGGTTGTTGTAGATCCGGTCTTCGATCTCATTCCCATAAATATCCAGCTGTCCCTTGAATGGACGCCAGCCGTCACCGATATCCGTGGTGATTTTGTGGACCCTGAACGGGGCTAAAAACCCGTCCTGAATGCCCTGGTTTAAGCTGTAGGTATAAACCGGGACCCCGAAATAATCGATGTTGGAAACATATTTGGTTTCTTTCGGAGTGGCAGTCATGCCCAATTGGATGGCGTTTGAAAAGTACTCAAGGATTTTGCGCCAGCTGCTGTCCTGTTTGGCTGATCCGCGGTGACATTCATCAACGATGATAAGGTCGAAAAAATCCGGTTTGAAGAGCGCGGCCAGTCTGGAAACCGTTTCATCTTCCTGATCCGGGTCTTCTGAATCACTGTCTCCGGTCAGCTGCTGGTACAGGGAAAAATACACCTCATAAGAGGTTATGGCCGCAGGGTCGTCTTTGGCAAAATTGATCTTGTGAATGGTTTTTTCCAGCGGTCTGAAGTCCTGCTGAATCGTCTGATCCACAAGAAT
>JAFPZX010000111.1 GCA_017417055.1 Anaerolineaceae bacterium | reverse complement strand
GACCCGCATCCGGAAATCATGATCCCGCTGACCGGTACCATCAACGAACTGAAGTTCATCCAGCCGCAGCTCGTGGAAATCGCGAAGCAGGTCATGGAAGAGAAGGGTACTGAAGTTGACTACATGTTCGGTACCATGATCGAGATCCCGCGTGCCGCAGTAACTGCCGGTGAGATCGCTGAAGTTGCTCAGTTCTTCTCCTTCGGTACCAACGACCTGACCCAGATGACCTTCGGTTACTCCCGTGACGATGCCGAACGCAGCTTCCTGGCTGAATACGTTGACAAGGGCATCCTCGCTGAAAATCCGTTCCAGCATCTGGACCGCAAGGGCGTCGGTGAACTGATGCGCCACGCTATCGCTGAAGGCCGCAAGACCCGCCCGGATCTGAAGGTCGGTATCTGCGGTGAACATGGCGGTGATCCGAGCTCCATCGAATGGTGCCACATCATTGGCAACAACTATGTGAGCTGCTCTCCGTTCCGTGTCCCGGTTGCCCGCCTTGCAGCTGCCCAGGCCGCGATCGATAACCCGAGGAAATAGTTTTTCTGCGTAAAAATATAACAAAAGAGGATGCCGTTTTATTAAACGGCATCCTCAAAATATAAAATTATTTTATTACTGATACATATATTTTTCCGGACCAGACAACAACGTACCTGCGGCTAAGATTTAGCCTTTTCAGCAAGCCTCCTGCCTTCTTCATATGCAATCATATCAAATTCTTCCGTTCCAGCAGGGATATGCATTTTGACTGCTTTTCGCATGATATTATCTGGAAAAAGATCTAACAGTGTATTGATTGCGGCTGCAGCTATGACATTTGCTGTCATTAACCGTCCCACAACTTTTTCCGCTGTTTCCAGAATCGGTAAGAAGAACAATTTTGATGCAGGACAGACACCCGGAACAGAAAGACCGGAGTCGGCAATAATAACTGAGGTTTGGACAGTATCCCGGTAGTATTTGTTCAGGGAAGCCTGCGTCAGCGCAAGCAGCACATCAGCTTTTTCCGGTTTCGAAAACCAGATTTCCTCGTTGCTGATAATTGTATATGCCTGACACAAACCGCCGCGCACTTCAGGTCCATAGGACTGAGATTGTACTGTTTTATATCCATTTAATACAGCTGCCTCAGCCATGATCACACTGGTCAGAATCACACCCTGCCCTCCCGAACCGGTAAAACGAATCACGCAGCGGTTGTTCATAAGTAGACCTTCTTTGGGCTTCATTCCTGACTCCGCTCGATCAGCTGCTGATAAAGCTGCGTATAACCCGGATATTCGTTTTGAGACAGCTTGCCGACAATAAATTTATCTGTCTTCTCTTCGTCGGAGAGCTTTGCGTATTGCTCAGCGGGTACACCATGGTCGCGCTGATATTTCATCATGTCAACGGCAGAGCCTTTTTTGTTCTTTCGTCCGTAGTAGGTTGGACAGGGGCTGTAACAGTCTATCAGGGAAAAACCCGGATGCGCGATGCCATCCTGAATCGCTTTGATCGTCTGCTGTGTATGATAAGCCGTACCTCGGGCTGTGTAAGAGGCACCTGCGTTAGCTGCCAACTGTGGGATATCAAACTGCCGGTCTATATTCCCGTAGGGTGCAGTTGTTCCCCATTCACCGGCAGGCGTTGTCGGAGAATACTGTCCGCCGGTCATCCCATAGATATTATTGTTGAATACGACAACGGTGATTTCAATATTCCGGCGTGCAGCATGGATCAGGTGATTTCCGCCAATGGCAGTGCAATCGCCGTCGCCGGTAATAACAATTACTTCCAGCTCAGGTCTGGCAAGTTTGATCCCTGTCGCAAATGGAATAGCTCTTCCGTGTGTTGTATGGATCGTATTAAAATCCAGATAACCCGCGGCACGGGAGGAACAGCCGATTCCGGAAACAATAACCACTTTTTCCTTCTGGAGTTTCAGGTTGTCAATGGCAGCCGCGACATCACGCATCAAAATTCCGTTTCCGCATCCGGGACACCATATATGCGGAAGATGATCGATTCGCATGGTGCGGAAAACGAGATCACTGGTTTTTATCATGCTGTACCTCATTAATTTTTTGCAGGACTTCTTCCGGTCGTATCAATGTTCCGTCAATTTTACCGATAAAGCTGACCGTGACAGATCTTTCCGCGGCACGCTGAACTTCCAGCAGCATTTGCCCGTTATTGTG
>JAFPZX010000010.1 GCA_017417055.1 Anaerolineaceae bacterium | reverse complement strand
CATGTTTTGCGGAATTCAGGGTGTATTTTCGTCCTTCCATGCCATACTCCTTACTATTTTCATAGGTTTCTCGAGATTTCCACGAGATTCTCGTAGAAACCCCGCGTCTTATTTAGAGTATGGTCCTTTTCTACATTTTTTTCAAGCCGTCTTCTATTTGACGCTTACACATCTGAGATTCACGGAACCAGTTTTAGCTTATTTTTTGTAAACTAAAGAAAACCGGAAAAGCTTCCTTCCTGTTGCTTTTCCGGTTTACTAATCTAAAATGGGTTTGTCAGTATTCTCAAATCTTCCCCAGTGCCTTCAGTAGTTTTTCTGAATTCATTGGCCAGGAACGCAGCCAGACACCGCAGGCATCGTGAATCGCCATACCAATAGCAGGCGCGGCACCGTTACAGGCGATTTCCGAGATTGACTTAGCTCCATATGGACCATCCTGGTCATCGACATCTATCAGAACTGATTTGAATTCCTCCGGAGCTTCCGTAATCATCGGGACACCGTAATCAGTAAAATTAGCATTGATGCAGCGACCATCTTTATCCAAGACCATATTCTCATATAAACTGTGACCGATAGATTTCATCACAGCGCCGTACATCTGACAAAGCGCAATTTCCGGATTGATGGGAGTACCGGCATCCTGTAATGCAAAGAATTTCTGAATTTTGATCTCTCCGGTCTTTATATTTACAGCAACCTGAGCAAAGTGAGCTCCGTAGGGTACCGAAGAAGCGGTGGTAACATAACTGCCATGAGCAACCATCTGACCGCGTCCAGAACCACTAATGGCTGTGTGAGAAAGCTCTCCGTATGTGATCGATTTTCCGGTTTTTTGGGAATAAACTTCACCCGGCGCACGAACATCCAGATCTGAGATTTCTTCTTCCATCTGCAGAGCAGCTTCCGCAATAATCTTTTCCTTGAGTTTCTTTGCCGCGGCAAGAGATGCATTTCCGCTGAAGAAAGTTCCAGATGAAGCATAAGCGCCGGTATCAAAAACACAGGAATCGGTATCTCCGGAGTTAACGGTAACCCGATCCATTGGCACTTTCAATACTTCGCAGACGATCTTTGCTGAGATCGTATCAAGACCGGTTCCAAGGTCAGCACCACCGCTGTTGAGAATAACGGTTCCATCAGTTTCCAACTTGGCAATGGCCTCCGCATGATCCAGTCCCGGCAGACCGGAGCCCTGCATGATCATAGCAAAACCCTTGCCAATCTTCCAGTCAGGACCGCCGGAATCTTCACGGTGTCCCCAATTGATCATCTCACAGCCCTTATCAATGGCTTCACGCAATCCGCAGGAACCGACTGGGACAATATACCCTTCGCGGCCTTCGCCCAAACCTGCAAGAATTTCCAGAATATAACCTTTCTCGACGTGGTTTTTCGTAACCATATCTTTATAATCTATTCCGAGTTTCTCTGCTAATTCCGCCATGGCAAGCATAATGCCATAAGTTCCTTTTGGTGTGCCATATCCCTGATAAGCACCGGTAGGCGGAGTATTTGTATAGAAAACTTTGAGGTCATATCCCATATTGTCAACCTTGAAAAGAGGAAGAGTCTTGGAGCAGCTGTTCATCGGAACAGTTAGACAGTGGTTCCCATATGGACCGGTGTTGGCACAAACTTCCATAAAGATCGCAGTAATAGTGCCGTCTTTTTTTCCACCCATTTTGACACGTACGCGCATCGGGTGACGGGTGGAATTCGCGATAAATTCCTCTTCACGCGTGTTGCGGTAATAAACCGGTTTTCCGGTGATCCAGGCTGCATATCCGGTAAGGTCTTCTACAAGGATGTCCTGCTTAGATCCATACCCACCGCCGACACGTTCTTTGATGATATGGATCTTGTTTTCGGGAATGCCGCAAACCCAGCTGACAATGCGGCGGACGTGATATGGAACCTGTGTCGAAGCATTGATCACAAGGCGACCTCCCTCAACATGAGCATAACATACATGCGGTTCCAAAGGTGTGTGCTGGATCTGACTGGTCTGGTAAGTACTGTCAACGATCGCATCCGCTTCCGCAAATCCCTTTTCCAGATCGCCAATATGACCTATATTGGATGCAGCAATATTCTTACGAATATCAGAGCCAAGCGGAAATTGGTAGATAACGTCACCTTCTCGCGGATCACCTGATCTTTTATTGTATTCCCCAAGATCATCAGGTGCGCCGGCATTATAGTGTACCGGGCCGTTATGAACCAGAGGAGCACCTTCAGCCATAGCTTCTTCTACAGTAAAAACCGCATCTGTTGGTTCATATTCAATTTTGATGAGCGAGGCAGCTTTATCGGCAATTTCCGATGTACGGGCAACGATGCCCGCTACCCGGTCCCCTACATGACGAACCTTCCAGTTGAAAAGACGTCGATCATGAGGAGAGGGTTCCGGATTTCCCTGTCCCGCCTGCATATAGTAAACATCCGGGCAGTTTGCGGCAGTAATGACAGCTGCTACACCATCAAGCTTCTCCGCTTCAGTAGTATCAATGGATTTGATATAAGCGCTTGCAAAAGGACTGCGAAGAACATGAAGACACCAGGCATTTGCAGGAACCTTATCTTCCACAAACACAGGTTCTCCGGAAACAAGAGCTGCCCCATCGATCTTTCCGACAGGTTTTCCGACAATATCCAGGTGAGGGCGGAAAGCTGGAGCAATCTCACTTTGAAACGTTCCCGTATCCCGCAGTTCACAGGCAAGTTTTACAGCAAGATAGTAATGTTCATACCCCGCATCTCGGATAAAAATGCTGCTCAATGCATCTTTTATCTGCTCTTTTGTTGGATTAGGATGCTGTTCAAGAAGCCAGGTTAAAATCAATGCAGCTGCTGGAGCATTATAGGCACTCTGAACAATACCTGACGCCACCATGGCTTTTTGAACGTTATTTAATTCACGTCCATTGAGCAACGACTCAGGAGTACGAATCTCTGAACCTTCAGCCTGATAAAGAAAAATAAGATTGGAATAACGCAGCTTACCATTGAAAATAATGGTATCAGAACCGGCAAATCCTTCCGCATCATCACTGTCACGTACAGATCGATATCCGGTACGATATAAAACGTCACGGAGTCTGTCAGTTGATTCACCGGCCAAAATCACATTTTCACCATTAATTCTGCATTGCCACTGTTTCATGGTTTACCTCCTCAAAGTGAACGCGATTTCCGCAAGGTATTTTTTATATGCTGCTCCGCCTGTGATATCGTCACAATAGGTAACAGAATCTGCGATATCAGGACTATTCCCATATACTATACCACTGCCATGGATACTCAGTGCATAAATATCACTGCTTTGAGCCGCTATAACAGCAGCATGACTGGCGGCTGTGTTTCCAAATCGTTTGACCCAACCGGTTCGATTTTTGTCAATAATAACAGCCATAATGAGTGCCTTGCATTTACTTTGCAAATACGTGCCGATTTCCTTTTTGTTTTCACCATGGGGAGTCATGCAGTCCAAAACCGCATCCGCAGCAGTCAATGCCGCAGCCAAATAGCTGTCATCACGCCGAAGCCCGAGATTGCCGCCAATTGTTGCCGCGTTTCTTCTGGCTAATGAAGCACAAAAACCGGCTGCTTCTCGAATGAAGTCAGGAATAAGATCACATTCGACCAAATCCTGTAATGTGCAGCGTGAACCGATATAGAGTTTATCTCCGCGTATTTCAATTTTGTCCATACCTAATGAATTAATATCAATCAGGTCTTTTCCTTCGGCGGCTCCACCCAAACGAAGGTTATCTGTTCCTCCCGCAAAATATACAGCAGTGTCCGCATTTTCCTTGCGGAGCATTACCGCTTCAAGCGGGGTCTGCGGATGGTATATATTCATGTGCCGTCCTCCTTTTTACAACGATTCAATCAGAATGAATGGACCTTTTTCCACATGATTTATCATAGCAATATTATTCAAAATTGTAAAGGTGACATTTATATACATTATGTAAGAGAGAAAAATTGACAAATGAAACTATTTAAAGAATAAATAATCATCGATATTCGCGAGCAATCATTTCCATACAGATTGCAAATATCCCATTTGCATATGATAAAATTATAAAGATATAATTGACAAGAGAGATCGATTATGGCACGTGCGTCCGTCAAAGAGAATAAAACAATATACCAGCTCAAACGCGAAGAATTAGGGCTCAGCCGAGAAAAAGCAGCTGAGCTGTTGCAATATATAACTCCGGAACGGATCGAACGGATTGAAAGCGGCAAATCCAATGTCCACCCTGATGAAGTTATGCTCATGGCGGAAAAATATCAGAGTCCGCATTTATGTAATTATTACTGCGCGAATGAATGTGAGATTGGCCGACATTATGTACCTGAAATTAAAACAAAAGAACTTTCCCAAATCGTTCTGGAAATGCTTGCTTCTCTGAACTCCATGCAGCGAAAACAGGAACGTCTGATTGAAATCACTTCTGACGGCGTAATCGAGGAAGCGGAATTTCAGGATTTTCTTACGATTCAAAAGGAACTGGAAAAGATATCCATAACTGTCGAAACACTTCAGCTATGGGCAGAAAAAAACATCGACCATTATAAAGAATTGAACCATCTACTCTAATAACCGATAACAATATTTGCACTTTTTGCAGAAATAACTCCTTTTATTCTGCACCCGTTACGGTTGCGACTTTTCCTTTCATCATTTATCATAAATATATCGGAGAAAAAAATTCCGTACAAAGAATTTATGGGAGGAATGAAATTATGAATAACAATGGTTTCGTCAAAGTAATGCTGTTCGCTCTTCTGGCGATTTATATCATCTCACCGGTAGATCTTGCACCGGGACCGATTGATGATCTTTTGTTGGTACTTCTCTCTGTTGCCCTCAATACCCGAAAATCAGGGAAACGTGAATTGCCCACCGGCCAAAGAGAAGACTGATTCATACATGATTTAAGAAAGGAGCTGAATCATGAATAATGTTTTTTTGATCCCGATCATTTGTATTGCCGTGATTATCGTCATTTTTATCTTTTTCAAAACGACCTATCTGACAGCATCGCCAAACAAAGCGCTGATCATATCCGGTTTCCGAAAATCTGCCGGGAAGCCAAGAGTGGTCATCGGCGGCAGCACGATCCGCATCCCGTTTCTGGAAAGGGTCGACGAAATTGCACTTGATTTGATACAGGTAGATATCAAAACCAGTTCATCAGTTCCAACATCGGAATATATCAACATCAATGTTGATGCTGTCGCCAATGTCAAAGTGGCATCCAATCCGGAATATGTAGTCCGCGCCGCGGAGAACTTTCTGAATAAAGATGCCGATCACATCGGTTATGTCGCACAGCAGGTCATTGAAGGGAATATGCGTGAAATCATCGGTCAGATGAAGCTGAGTGAACTGATCCAGAAACGAGATATCTTCGCTCAAAAAGTTCAATCTTCTGTCCAGGAAGAAATGGCTCGGATGGGTCTGGAAGTTGTCAACCTGACGATCCAGAACTTCATCGATGACAATTCCGTCATTTCCGATCTTGGTATCGAAAACATCAGCCAAATCCGCAAAGATGCCGCTATTTCCAAAGCGAACGCGGAACGGGATGTAGCGATTGCTCAGGCTCAGGCTTCCGACCAGAGCAACAAAGCCAAGGTAGCAGCTCAGGTCAGCATCGCGGAACAAAACAAAGATCTTGCGATCCGTCAGGCACAGTTCAAGATCGAAGAAGATCAAAAGAAAGCCGCTGCCGACGCCGCCTACAAGATTCAAGAAGAAGCGGAACGCCGCTCTATCGAAACTGCAAGCGTAGAAGCAGATATCGCTCGCCGCGAAAAAGAAATCGAACTGCGCGAAAAAGAAGTCCAGCTCAAGGAACGGGAATTGGAGGCGAACGTCCGGAAGAAGGCAGAAGCTGAGCGCTACGCCGCCGAACAGGCAGCAGAAGCGAAGAAGTATCAGGAAGCCCAGGCTGCTGAAGCCAAGCGCATCGCAATGGAAGAAGAAGCAAAGGGTATCGAAGCCATCGGTATCGCTGAAGCCAAAGCACTGGAACTGAAAGCCGAGGCTATGGCGAAGCTGAATGAAGCAGGTAAACTGGAAATGCTGCTCTCCGCTCTGCCTGATATCGTCAAAGCTGCCAGCGATCCGCTCAACAAAGTCAGCTCCATCACGATGTACGGTGACGGTAACAGTGCAAAACTGGTCAAAGACATCATGACAACTGTCAATCAGGTCTCAGAAGGTGTCGGCCTTGATATTCCGGGACTGGTCAACAAGGTCATGCCGAAAGAAGAAAAGTAATTTTCTAACCGGTCTCAAAGAAAACATACAACCGTCTGAAATACGACGGTTGTATGTTTTATATTTAATAGAAGTTTTTTATCCGTTAGTTCTGTTCAAAATATTCACGGTTGATCAGAACCAAAGCAAGCTTTGCATAGGTATCTTCGGTTTCACCACTCGCGGCAAGAAGAGCGATTGTGCCATCACCAGCTACACAATAGGATTCATCAAAATCCGCGGCATATTCTGCTAATATCTCATTCTCATAAGGTTCAGCAGATTCAAACCCATAACTTTCATAGAGATACTGGAAAGCCGGTACGATCAGATCATTGTCATAGATATATGCGACACATTCCACTTCCCATAATTCTTCGGTATCATTATCGAAGTAGAAAACATACGCGAACGCTTCATCTTCGCTTTCACTGGTTGCAGAAATAGTTTTACCATACTGTTCATCCTGTTCAACGCTGATATCAACATTGCTGTATTCACTTAACATATTGTAAATATCTTCAGCATTAGTTGACCAGGAAATCATTTCACCGACTGTATCGAAATCAAGAGTCTGTTCTTCAACTTCTGTTTCCTGAGCGAAAGCTCCGACAAAGCTGCAAAGCATTACAGCCAATACAAGGAAAATAATTCTTTTCATTTTTTCACTCCTTATCATATATTGTTTTCATTATAGCATCTCGCTGCTGAAATATTATCCAATCTGGGATAAAACGCAAAAATCTGTGATGAATGAATAAAATTCTTTCATAACAACAATCCATTCGAATGGATCAGACGGTCATGAGTCAGTCGAGTTCCCACCTGATATAAAATGTTTTAATAAATATACGAATTACTTGAATTATTTCACAATACTCATAAAATAAATACTTAATGCATTGATATTTACAAAGGAGAAAGGAAATAATCAATGAAAGACAAAATTACAGATTTCTTCAGTTCACGCCTCGGTATTACCATTACCGGCGCAGTGATCGGCATTTTAGGACCGACTTTACAAAAATTCGGCAATCCGAAGAATATGGGCGTTTGTGTAGCCTGCTTTGAACGCGATATCGCGGGTGCATTAGGCTTGCATCGTGCCGGCGCTGTACAGTACATCCGTCCGGAAATCATCGGATTTGTATTAGGCTCCCTGATTGCCGCATTACTATTTAATGAATTCAAAGCCCGCGGCGGCTCTGCTCCTATAGTCCGCTTCATTCTTGGTTTTTTTGCCATGGTTGGAGCATTGGTTTTCCTTGGCTGTCCCTGGCGTGCCTGGTTCCGCTTTGCCGGCGGAGATATGAACGGTCTGGTCGGACTTATCGGCTTAGCTATCGGTATTCTGATTGGCATCTTTTTCCTCAAAAATGGTTATAACCTCGGGCGTTCCCACAGCTGCAAAAAAGCTGCCGGCTGGGCATTTCCCGGTATCATGATCGCACTGCTCATCCTTGCCCTGCTTCAGCCGCGTTTCGGCGCAGACGGCACCGGCCCGATTTTCAACAGTGAAAGCGGCCCGGGATCAATGCATGCCCCGCTGATCATCTCCCTTTGCGCAGGGTTGATCATCGGCTTTATCGCGCAGCGCACCCGCTTCTGCACCGTCGGCGCGATTCGTGACGTCGTCATGTTCAAGGATTCCCACCTCATCAGCGGCGTATTAGCCCTTGGCGTATTCGCGTTCCTGACCAACCTTGTTTACGGCCAGTTCAAATTCGGTTACGACAACATGCCGATCGCTCACAGCAACCTTCTCTGGAACCTGCTGGGCATGATCCTTTCCGGTCTGGCCTACACCTTAGCCGGCGGTTGTGCCGGACGGCAGCTCTTCCTTGGCGGCGAAGGCGACATGGATGCCGGCATCTTTGTTTTGGGAATGATTACCGGTGCCGCGTTCAGCCACAATTTCGGTCTGGCAGGCGTTGCGAATTCTGTTCTCGAAGATGGTACCATCAAAGTATGGCAGCCAAACACCCAAACAATGATTGCCGTCTGTCTTGGACTGGTCATCTGTGTGATCATCGGACTGACCAACCGCGACAAAGTTGATTAAGGAGGACACCATGGCAAAAACATCTCAGGCAGTAAAAGAAATCGATGCACGTGGCCTTTCCTGCCCGCAGCCGGTTTATATGACCATCAAAGCCATCGATGAAGGAAAATTCCCGATTCAGGTGACCGTTGACAACGCGACCGCGAAAGCGAATATCCGCCGCCTGGCACAGGGCAAAAAACTCAACATAAATATTGAAGAAAAGGGAGAAGACATTATCCTGACCCTGTCCAAATAGCACACTGTATTTCCTGCCTCTCCGGATTCGGGGAGGCAGTTTGCTTTTTTCGAAAGGCAAGGGTATAATTGCGGAATCATAATTCTTCGGCAAACCCTTTGACACCCGCTGAAATAACAGCTGAAGAAATATAAAATACATAAAAATGATCCTTTCATAAATAGATTCAGGACAAGTCCAAATGACACAGGAAATGATTTACCTGGACAACGCGGCCACCAGCTGGCCAAAACCCGATTGCGTGACAGAAGCGATAACAGATGCTATCACCCACTGCGGAGGGAACCCCGGACGCGGCGGACACCGGCTTGCGCTGGCTGCCGGCGAACTGCTCTACGAAGCCCGCGAACGCACCGCAGCATTTTTCGGTTCAGAAGATCCCTTTCGTGTAAGCTACACGCTAAATATCACCATGGCACTCAACCTCGTTTTGAAGGGTTATCTTTCCCCCGCAGATCACGTCCTGATCAGCCCGATGGAACACAATGCCGTCATGCGTCCTTTGACCGCAATGGGTATCCCCTACAGCATTCTTCCGAGTGATGAAAACGGAAGAATAAATCTATCCGAAATTCAGTCAAAAATCCGCTCCAACACCAAATTGATCATCATCTGCCACGAGTCCAACGTCAACGGAATCATCCAACCAATCCGTGAAATCGGACGTATTGCTCACGAAAACAATATTGCGCTGCTAACGGACTGCGCACAGTCCGCCGGGCATACAACCATAAATATCGAATCGGACAACATTGATTTTCTCTGCTTCACCGGTCACAAAGGACTTCTCGGCCCCACCGGAACCGGCGGTGTCATTTTCGGCAGCAGGGTCGATGTTGAACAAATCCACCCCTTACTCCGGGGAGGTACCGGCAGTCTTTCCGAGAGTTTCGACCAGCCCGGTTTCCTTCCCGACCGCTTTGAAAGCGGAACCCAAAACATCTGCGGACTTGCCGGACTCAACGCTGGTCTCAAATGGATCGAAAGCCAGGGCCTCGAGAACCTTTCCCGGACAGGTCAGGCGCTAATAAGTCAACTCCGTTCCGGGTTGGGAACCATCCCCGGCATCCATGTATACAGCGGGGAAGGGCAGGTCCTTTCCATCACCATCGACAATCTGGACAACGGAACCGCGGCGGCAGAACTGGAAGAGCGATGGGGCATTATGACCCGCATCGGGCTCCACTGCGCACCCCTTGCTCACAAAACACTCGGTACATTTCCCAACGGTACGATCCGCTTCGCTGTTTCACCATTCACGACAAAACAGGACATCGAAACCTGTATCAAAGCATGCAAAACGCTCGCGGAGGAATCATGGATAAAGAAATGATTCTTTTGGTACACACATCCGGCCACGCCTTCAGCATCGAAAAGGCGCTGAAGAAACGCGGAATCCAATGCCGGTTGACGCCCATTCCCCGAAAAGTCAGCTCTGATTGCGGCATCTGCGTGCGCTTTGATCCACAGGAACTGCAAACGGTTCAATCATTCATACAAACACTTCCTTTCGAAATTCAGGGGATCATTTCCGACAATGAAGCCTGAATTGATAACTTTTCCTGACATTCCCAACATCCTTCCGGGACATCCCATCATCTCAATCGCGGGAGCCGGCGGAAAGACAACACTGATGTTTGAACTGGCCAAGACTCTTCCCGGAATTGTTGTCACGACAACAACCACCAAAGTTGGAGAAACACAGATCATGTCCGCAAATCAACAGATGGCATTCGATCAATTTCCGCCAGGAAAACCATCAAAAATCATCTGGGTCTCCCCTTCCCTGCAGCCGCAAAACGGAAAAATCAGCGGCTTCAGTAAAGAGGCATTTCCTCCTCTTGCGGAAATCTGCCGAGCCCACGGCTGGCCAATCCTTTTGGAAACCGATGGCGCAGCCTGCCGACACATCAAAGCCCCTGCCGCACACGAACCCAACATTCCCGCTCAATCCAATGTCAGTTTTACTCTCGTCGGACTGGATACACTGGGCTGCCCGATAAACCCGGAATTTGTCCACCGTCCGGAAATTTTCACCCGTCTGACAGAAACGAAACCAAACAATCTTATCACCATCCACTCCATCATCAAATTATTGGAGCATCCCGAAGGCGGACTGAAAAACATCCCGCCGAACGCACTGCGTATCGCTTATCTCACCCATGCTGCAAGTGATGAACGGATCACTGCTGCAAATTCAATTGCACAACAATTGCAGCACTACGATTACGTCTGTATCCATTGACAAAGGAGCCAATATGAAACGAGAACAAATCATAGCCATCAAAGGCGCCGGTGACCTTGCCTCCGGCATCGCGCTGCGTCTGTGGCGCAGCGGTTACCGCGTGATCTTTTCAGAATTGCCGGTGCCCTTGTGCATTCGCCGAACCATCGCCTTTTCCAGTGCCGTTTTTGACGGCAGTGCCATGGTCGAAAATGCCGAAGGCATTCTGATCAAAAGCATCGCTGAGGCAGAAAGCCTTTGGGACCAAAACAAGCTTCCGGTTATCGTTGATGAGACCGCCGAACAAATTCTTTCCCTCAAACCTGATGTTCTGATCGACGCCCGCATCATCAAGACCTGGCGGGACGACACCCACCTGACAGACGCCCCTCTCGTGATCGGGATGGGGCCCGGATTCACTGCCGGTGAAAACGCCCACTGCGTTATCGAAACCAACCGCGGCCACAACCTCGGCCGTGTTTTCTGGACCGGCTCCGCTGAACCCAACACAGGAATACCCGGAACCATCAAAGGTGAAGGCATCAAACGCGTCATCAAATCCCCTTGTGACGGTGTATTTCAACCCTCTGTCCAAATCGGTGACTCCGTCGAAACCGGTCAAACGATTGCCAAAATCGATGACACGGAAATTCAGGCACAGCTGACCGGGATCGTCCGCGGGATCATCTACCCCGGCATCACCGTTTGGAAGTCACTCAAGATCATGGATATTGACCCCCGCGGAAACCGCAGCCACTGCTTTACGGTCTCTGACAAAGCCACGGCTCTCGGCGGCGGCGTATTGGAAGCGATCCTCACCAGATTCTAAGGAAAACCTGATTAATTTGGACAATGGTGATATTCACTGCGTGTCTCCGACTCGGGACACGCAGAAAACGTCCCCTTGTCCCATTTTTTTGTGAATTTATCAGCGTTCCTCTAAGTCATAAAAGGGTGAGAATTTTTTCCCAATTTGTGTTATGATACAGTAAGTATTCATAAACGATCCGGAGATGCTGCATTGAAACTACTATACGCAGAAGACGAAAAAGCGCTTTCAGAAGCTGTTGTTGATATTCTCACTCACTACAAATACATCGTTGATCCTGTTTACAACGGTGAAGACGCCTACGATTACGCCATGTACGGAGACTATGACGGCGTGATTCTGGACATCATGATGCCGAAAAAGGATGGATTGGAAGTCCTTACCGAACTCCGCCGCAACGGCTACAAAAAACCCGTCCTGCTTCTGACCGCCAAAAACCAGGTAGAAGACAGGATCAAAGGCCTTGACGCCGGTGCGGATGATTACCTGCCCAAACCCTTCGATATGGGCGAACTGCTCGCCCGCGTCCGGGCTATGCTTCGCAGGCGGGAAGATTTCCACTCCAACCAGCTGCAATTCGGTGATCTAATCCTTGATGTCGAAAACGGCATTATGTCCTGCGGAGAAAATACTGTTGTTCTTCCGAAACAGGAATACCGGCTGATGGAGCAGCTGATGCTGAACCACACCATGTACATGAATTCCGAAGACCTTCTGGAAAAGGCCTGGGGATACAACTCCGATGCCGATATCAACAGCGTATGGTTATACATCTCCTACCTGCGGAAACGATTGACCGGCATTGGATCAAAGGTCGAAATAGTCACCCGCAGAAACTTCGGTTATAAACTTGAACAAAATTTATGATCAAAACACTCCGCAGAAAATTCATCTTCTTCGCTATGGCAGCAGTTACCATCTTGCTGGTTGTTCTGATGGTAGCGATCAATTTGTTCGTATGGGAATCCTTTGAAAAACAGGCTACCCAGGTTCTCAATGAACTTGTCAAAACAGAAGGTATGTTTCCAAAAATCCCACGGAAAGACAACAAACCGCCCGTAATTCCGCTGCATCAAATGGACATTATGCGTTCCGCACGTTTTTTTATCGCAAAAGCGGATATGGAAGGGAACATTATCGATTACGACCTGAACCAAATCTTATACCTCGATGATGAAAGCGCTGTTGAATATGCCAAAATAGCGATCGACAGAAATAAACCAAGCGGACGCATAGAGCGATACAAATACAAAATCGTCTCAAACGACGACTATCAAAAAATTTATTTTCTGGAACTGACCAGAGAGTGGCTATCGATGCGCACGATCTTACTAGTTACCGCTACGATTGCTGCCAGCAGCTGGGTGATTGTCCTGATATTTGTCTTTCTTCTTTCAGGGAAAATCGTGCAGCCGATTATCAATGGTCTCGAAAAACAAAAACAGTTCATCACTAATGCCGGGCACGAACTCAAAACCCCGTTGGCAGTCATTCAGTCAAACAACGACGCCATGGGGCTGATCTATGGCGAAAACAAATACAACCGCAACATCAAATCCCAGGTAACCCGTTTGAACGAGCTGACGTCCAATTTGCTGATGCAGGCAAAACTGGACGAAGAGGTTGAGCTGCTGAAAGAACAAATCAATGTCAGCGAGCTCTGCAAAGAAATTTTGCAGCCTTATCAGGACAATGCTGCAATTCACGGGATTTCTTTCCAATCACAAGTCACTCCGGATATTGTCTACAACACAAATCAGCAGGCTTTTGCACAACTATTGACAATTTTGCTGGATAACGCAATGAAATACACTACAGAAAACGGGGAAATTATTTTTTCTATCACAAAAGAATCAAAAAATCTCGTCATCTGTGAAGAAAACAGCTGCGATCCGGAAATGAACATCAACCCTGAAAATCTTTTTGAACGCTTTTACCGCGGCGATTCCGCAAGAACGCAGACGGATCAGAAATCCGGCTATGGGATCGGTCTTTCTGTAGCCAGATCGATTTGCAAATCACTTGGCGGAGAAATGACGGCGTATTATCCCAAACAGGGAAGAATTCGTTTTATTGCAAAAATATAATTCAATTATCAAAGTTCTATTGAAATTAATTTCTATTATCTGTATTATATTCACCAATCTTTGATTTTTCAAGGATTATTTGTATTTTTAATCTTTTTCTAATATAAAACCTGTAATTTAATTTCATATCTTCATGTTTAAAAATATCTGAATAATATTTGTTTCCTTCTAAGGCTAAACCAAGGTTCACAATATATCTTTAAACCATAGAAAGGAATTGATATGCAATTCAGGCACGAAGTAAAACATGAAATCAACGCGATGGATATGCTGATACTGCGGCAGCGCTTGTCCGCTGTCATGAAACGCGATCCGCATGTCGTTGGCGGAATGTATGATATCAGAAGTCTGTATTTTGACAATGTGGATGATAAAGCCCTCCATGAAAAAATCGACGGCGTCAACATCCGTGAAAAATACCGTATTCGTTTATATAATCGAGACGCATCCATAATCCAT
Source organism: Anaerolineaceae bacterium (assembly GCA_017417055.1). Classification (GTDB taxonomy): domain Bacteria; phylum Chloroflexota; class Anaerolineae; order Anaerolineales; family Anaerolineaceae; genus Flexilinea. Next base: position 9,127 of record JAFPZX010000010.1, on the reverse strand, counting down.
CTTGAACGAAAATTTAAACATGGCGGATTGGGTTATAAAGACTCAGCTTCCCTCACTGCGGAACAGGCACAGAAAATCGTAAAAGGCGACATCCAATGGCTGGCTGAATCAGGGAATGAAGTTCTGGTCGGGTTTTATTCCCGCCTCCGCAATGAAGGGCTGAAGCCGAAGGTCATCGTTGACTACACCCGCGAACCGTTTATATACAGTCCGGGGAACGTCCGTGTGACACTGGACTACAACATCCGCACAGGTTTAAATTGCATCGATTTTTTGAACCCGGAATGTGTGACCATTCCGGTAAAAGACACCCCAAATATCCTTGAGGTGAAATGGGACAATTTCCTCCCGGATATCATCCGGGACATAATTCAGCTTGGCAGCCGGCGGAGCAGCGCTTATTCTAAATTCGCTGCCTGCCGCATGTATGACTAATATCCGGTTTAAAACCGGCAAGAATATAAATAATCAGGAGTAAAAAAATGACTTTCAACGATATTTTCAAATCAAGTTTTTTAGACAATGTAACATCCGTAAGTATATTGGATATGGTTCTTACCGTTGTTCTTTCCTTCTTACTCGGGCTTTTCATTTATTTTGTCTATAAAAAGACCTTCCGCGGCGTAATGTATTCCGAAAGCTTCGGCACTACGCTCATCGCACTCACCATGATCACCGCAACAACGATTCTGGCTGTTACCTCAAATGTCGTCCTTTCCCTCGGTATGGTCGGTGCGTTATCGATCGTCCGCTTCCGCACAGCCATCAAAGAACCCCTGGACATCGCCTTCCTGTTCTGGGCAATTGCAGCCGGGATCATCCTGGCAGCCGGTATGATTCCGCTCGCCGTTTTTGGTTCCGCGTTCATCGGCCTCATCATGCTCATCTTCGTCAACCGCAAAACCAACACCCATCCGTATATCATCGTACTCAACTGCGAAAACCATGACTCCGAAGTCAACGCTATGAAATACATCGAACAATGTGTGACGAAAAAAGTTGTCAAGAGCAAAACCGCACAGCGCGGTGCTACAGAACTGAATATTGAAGTCCGTCTCAAAGATGACAATACCGACTTTATCAGCAGGCTTTCTGAAATGCCGGGCGTCAACAATGCAGTTATTGTTTCATATAACGGAGATTACATGGGATAAGATTCCCTGAAACCTCACATGTTCCTCTCATTACACTGAACGAGCAGCAGCACAGCTGCTCGTTCAACATTATCTTCTTAAACCTAAGGAAGAGCTGATTAATTTCGGTGAAGGCGGGAGGACAGTTCCCCTCGTTCCTCGGGAGAACCGTCCCCGCTCCTCAATTAATCAGTGTTTCCCTAATTGCTTTCAGCAATCAGTGTCTGTTCCATAACCTTCGTCAGCTCAATGATTTCCGGTTCCAAAGTAGGCGTAGGCATCGTCCATTCCATCGTTTCTCTGGAAATAGAACCTTCCTTCCAGGGGAGAAGCGTAAAGAATTCGTTATAAGTCATACCGCCGGAAATTTCCTTTCGCGGGATAAAGAAAATCTGATCCCGGGAAACGGTATTGTCCTGGACCTTCATCCGGCAGAAACCAGCTTTATAATACTGAGTTGTCCGTCGAATGATCTCGCCCTCCGGATCCGTATAGCCGTCCGGATAGGCAAAGGCCTGTATTTCCACACCCGGGAATAATTCCTCAAGCCGCACCTTTGACATACCGATTTCCTGACCATATTGACTGCGGTCAGCCAACCCATTTCCATAATATCCGGAAGAACCGATTTCCCAGCCATCCGCAAGCAATGTATTGATCTGTTCGGATGAGAAGGAATTTTTGGCATCCACATGGTTGGCCTCAATAAACATATTTCCGACCAACCCATACTTTTTCATGATTGGGTAAGCATTTTTCCACTGTCCCAATTCTGTGGAATCAAATGTGATCAATACCGGCCGCGGAGGCAATTCTCCGCCGTTATAGATAACATTGATCATCTGTGAGAGCGTGATCGATGTATATTTCATCTCGGCAAGAATCCGCATCTGCTGTTCAAACTCAAGCGGTTTTACATACCAGTCATCGATCTCCCATTGGTAATATGCGTCATCATTTCTGTCTTTTACAACATCATGATAATAAAGTACCAAAATTTCCGCGCTGCCTGCTTCATGGAAAGTCCAGGTCGGTGATGGTTCCAAAGTCGGCGTTGGAGTAATTGTGGGGGTCGGAGTCTCGGTAGGAATAGAAGTTTCAGTGGGCGTAGGAGTCGGCGGGGTGGAAGAACCGATTGCGTTGATCCGCGCCTGCAAGGTAGAAGCAACGATCGTCCGCTGCATATCCTCTGTTATCTTTTCAGGCATGTTGCAGGATGAAATAATCACCGCTAAAAACACAAAAATGATGAGGATCTTATATTTCATGACCACACTCCCATCTTATATTTTCATTAAATTCTACCGTATATTTGCTTTTCCGGCATTGAAACGAAACCCGTTATCAATAATTAATTCAGCACCGGTCATTCCCGGATCCTGCATCAGAAAACGGATACCGGCTAGAATAGACTCAACGATTTCATCATTCTTCAAAAGCGTTCTCCGCTGCCGATTATCCCAAGTGTTTTGCGTCTCATACTCGCTTTTCAAAACAAGCCCCGGGGAAATCAGATTCACCCGAATATCCGGAGCAAATTCATTCGCCATTTGTTCTGTCAAAAACTTCAGAGCATGTTTACTCAGTGCATAAACGGAATGCTGCGGCATATAACTTTCTGCGCTCGCGTCTCCGATGGTAAGAATACGCTTCGCTCCCGGGAAACGATTTGCGAATCTACCCGAAAGATACCAGACTGCCCTGAGATTCGTGTTGATCGTTTTGTCCCAATCCAAAGAGTCTGTTGTTTGCAAAGTCCCGTTTTGGAACACAGACGCGTTATTGATCAATGTCGTAAGCCGTCCGTGAAGGCTTTCTGAAATTTCAGTCAGCATCCCATCGATTTGGCTGATATCGGTCAAATCAGCTTTTATATGATCAGACTGACCACCGTGGTTTTTGATTTTATCGCACAATTCACGGGCTTCCTGCTCGTGCATGTGATAATGGATCCAGACAAAACACCCCCGGGCAGCCAGATCTTCAGCAATCAGACTGCCCACACGTCTCGCGGCGCCGGTGATCAATACAGTTTCCATGGCTGTCAGCTTTCCAGTGTCCGGATAATGATTTCCGCCAAATCATCATCGGTAAAGCGGTACCTGTCGCGCGTCAGCGGACCGCCGCCGACCCAATGGATCATCTTTACCATTTCATCTGCCTGATCAGACACAAATCCATAATCCCGCAGGTGCAGACGATCCATTCCCAGACGGCTTTTCCACTGATGAAGATCAGCGAGAAAACGCTCAGCCTTTTCCTCATCGGTAAACCCATCAGCGATTCCCATCTCCTCCGCTGCCTGCGCGTAACGCTGAGGTACATTTTCAGCATATTTTGTGTGAAAAGCATCGAAAATCATCGCCAATCCCCCGCCATGGGAAACAGCGGGATTGAGTCCGCTCAGCATATGTTCCATTGTATGAGCCGCGGAAGCTGACGAGAGATACAAAACCATCCCACCCAACATGGAACCATAACACACCCAATACCGTGCTTCAATGTTTGACCCATTTGAAACTGCTTCCGGCAGCCATTGATACAAAGCCTTCATCCCGAAAACAGCCATCATGTCACTGAAAGGATTTGCCTTTACAGAAAGATAGGCTTCCAGACAATGACAAAAAGCGTCAAAACCCTGTTCAGCTGTGTGCTGCGGCGGGATGGAAAGCGTCAGTTCCGGATCAATATAAGCAGAATGGACAAAATCCGTACGAATACCGTTTTTTTCATTGCGCTCGGTATCTGTGATCACAGCGGTCTTATTGCCTTCGCTGCCCGTTCCGGCAGTGGTCGGGATTGCGATCAGCGGAAGCGGCTTATGGGACATACTCTTCCCGCTTCCTGAACCGGAAGCCGTATAATCCCACAGGCTTCCCTCATTGACAGCCATTGCGGCAATTCCTTTGGCCGTATCCAGTGCACTTCCGCCGCCAAGTCCAATTATGCAGTCGATACCGTTTTCGCGGGCAATGGAAGCACCTTTCATCACGGAGGAAAGAGATGGATTAGCCTGAACTTCATCAAAAATCAGCAGAAGGTCCACCTTCTTTTGAACCATTTGCACCAGTCTGTCAACCGTTCCGTTCGCGCGGATGGTCCGTCCGCCGGTGACGATCATCAATCGTTTTCCGGGAAGGGCAGCCTTTTGAATTTCATCCATCACGCCGCAGCCAAAGCGCAGCCTGGCCGGGATGTCAAAATTAAAACTGTCAAGTCCGCTCATATTTCTCCAAAAATATCCTTATCAGGTCACAATCCAGAACTTGAGCGACGCACATGGGGACAGGCACGCTTGTGTCGGCTTCACGACACAAGGTACCAGTCCCCGATGAGCTTATTCTGAATTTATTGATTCGCCTTCAGGAACGCAATCGCGTCTGAAACACGCTGCAGCACTTTTTCTTTGCCGATCACTTCCATGCAGTCAAAAAGCGGAGGTGTCACCTTTTGACCGGAGATCGCGCCGCGCAGCAACCCAAAGACCTGTCCCGGTTTGTAACCAAGATCTCCAACCATATCCCGCAGCGGCTGTTCCATGCCGGCAGCAGTGAAATCATCCAATCCGCTGATAACCTCGTAAGAGCGCTCCGCGATTTTTATGCAGTCGCTGATCTCAAGCTTTTTCTGCATCAGCTGATCCATCACCGGCGGGATGTCTTCTTCAAACATAAAGCGGGCAACTTCCGGACCGTCCGTCAGTTTCACCATGCGTTCCTGAATGCAGGGCACAACTTTATACACACCATCATAATCCGTGTTAATGCCGGCTTTGATAAAGAACGGCAGCAGCCGCTGTGCCAGATCTTCCCGGGAAAGCGCACGGATATGAGCACCGTTGAAATGGTCCAGCTTCTGGAAGTTCATCGCGGCCGGTGCCGGATTCAGATGTTCAAATGAGAATTTTTCGATCAGGTCATCCATCGTGAAGAAATCGTTATCCCCGTCAAAGCTTGCGCCCATTTGTGCGATCCAATTGGTCACAGCTTCCGGAATATAACCGAGATCAGCAAAATCGGTCAGGAAAACCGCGTATCCTTGTCTCAGCAATTCTTCGGATTCCCGCTTGGAAAGCTTCCCCTTCCCACTGGGACTCAGCAGCACGGAAAGATGGACCCATTCCGGTTCATCCCAGCCAAGCGCCTGGTAGATCATGTGATGCAGCGGCAGGGAAGGCAGCCATTCCGAACTGCGGATCACATGGGTAATTCCCATCATGTGATCGTCCACCATCGCGGCCAGGTGATAAAGAGCCCAGCCGTCAGTCTTCAGAATAATGGCATCTTCCAGCTGACTGTTGTCGATGGAAATATCACCGCGCAGCATGTCATGAACCACCGTCGTCCCTTCATGCGGAACCTTCAGACGGACCACATGCGGTTCACCCGCGGCAACCCGGCGTTTGGCCTCATCCAGAGGAATATCACGGCAGTGCCCGTCATAATGTGGAAATTCATTATTTTCAGTCTGCTGTTTGCGCATCTCTTCCAGACGTTCCGGTGTGCAGAAACAATAGTATGCCGCACCCATTTCTACCAGCTGTTCGGCAACCTTTTGGTAGATTTCCTTCCGTTCCGTTTGACGATAAGGGCCGTATGGACCGCTGATGTCCGGACCTTCATCCCATTGGATCCCCAGCCAGTGCAGGCCGTCAATAATTTCCTGCTCGGCAGTCGGGACATAACGTGTGCGGTCCGTGTCTTCTATACGCAAAATAAACTGTCCGCCGGTCTTTTTGGCGATCAGGTAATCATACAAAGCCGTCCGGGCACCGCCCAAATGCAGCCGTCCAGTCGGTGACGGCGCGAATCTCACACGTGCCGGTTTGTTCTCATTCGTCATTTTTTTATATCCAACCTTTCATTTTATTAGTAGGCAATAGGATTTAGGCAATAGGCAATAGAAATTTAATATAGCGATCACTGTATTGTCTCCATCCTATCCCCTATTGCCTGCCACCATTGCCTAAATCCTATTGCCTAATTATACTATCTCCGTCTTCTTTTCCGATGCGCAGGCCACACATTCCACCAGCCCGATCCCCATTGCCAGTGCCATTGTCGAGGAACCACCATAACTGATGAAGGGCAGCGTCAGACCCGTCACAGGCAGTACCTGCAGGTTCACGCCCATGTTAACAACCATCTGGAAGAAAAACAGCGTCGCGATTCCGTAACAGATCAATGCCCCGAAAAAGTCCGGCGCATTGCGGGCTACATGAATTATCCGCAGCACCATAAAAGACAGTACAATAATCACCAGCATAGCGCCAATAAACCCAAATTCCTGTCCGAGTGCTGAGAAAATAAAGTCCGTATGACGCACTTTCAAAAACCGCAGCTGAACCTGTGTTCCCGCACCATATCCCTGACCAAAGAGCCTGCCGGATCCAAGTGAAATTACAGCCTGGTCAATGTTATAGGAATCGCCATAGCGTGCATCTGGATCCGGGGCAATAAAGGTTCGAACACGGTTCAGCTGATATTCCTGAACAAAAGGAACCGTTTCCGGTGAAACGAAGATCCATACCAGAAGACCGATTGCACCGAATACACCGGCGATACCCAGCAAAACCAGACTCCTGATCGGAATGCCGCTCGCCCAGATCATGGAAAACCACAAAACGACCATCACGATGGACGTGGACATGTTCGGCTGCAGCAAAATAAAGACGACGATCCCGAAGTCCAGCGCAAAACTCTTGATGATCCACATCAGGTCATGTTTATCATTGTCATGATCCGCGAAATACTTTGCCAGCCGCACGATCAGAATCAGCTTCGCAAATTCAGACGGCTGCAGGGAGATTGGCCCGATACGGAACCAGCGTGCGGAACCAAATGCCGCAGTACCGAAAATACGCAGCGCAATCAGCAGCAGGATGATTCCGATATACAAAATGTTTGCCAGTGAATCGAGATAGTGATAGTCAAAAAAGGCACAGGCAAGGATAAACACCAGTCCAATACTGACGTAAAGGATCTGGCTGTTGATGGAAACTTCCAGATTTCCGGCCAATGCGGATTGGATCATCACGATGCCGAAGAAGCACAGAATGATCACAACGCCGAAAAGCCAAAAATCAAAATTACGCCAACGTTCTCTCCTCATTTTCTCTCCAAAAAGACTATTTTTTCTCTTGCCGATGTTACGGCAGATAAACTTCCTCCGCCGCCGGACTTTTTATTACATCATTTTCTCCACCTTATATTATATACGTTTTTCTGCCGGATTTCTTATTTTATGTAAGCCCCAGCCACCAGTTACCAGACACCAATTACTCATCCACCAGTTGCCAACCACCAGCCACTCCTCATTCCTCACTCCTTCCTGCCCTACTATTCCCTATATCCTATTGCCTATTTTTATCTCCAATACGGCCCCATTTCCCGGCGCATTCTGCGTTCGTAAATTTTTTGCAGATTCTCATAATGTTCCGTCAGATCCTCAATATAATTGCGGATCGGCAGTGTGCTCGTCTCAGACACCGCCAGCGCGGCAGACATCACCAGGTCGTCATGCAGAATGCGCCCGGTGGCATGGTCACGGGTTCCATCTTTGACGCCCCAGCGGACGTTGGACTGATTCCCGGTCGGTTCGATACGGCAGCTCCGCAGTTCGCGATAAAACATCTGCTGCAGCAGTTCCGGCTCCTTCAGGATCTCATAGGGTTCCTTGCCCGGTTTGAAACTGGATTTCAGGACGTTGATTTCGTCGCCCTTGTGCTCCTGCCAGCGGCCGGTGTCGACCATCGCCAAAAAGTCCCAGGCCATCTTTGTTTTGTTCGCCGCGGTGATGTCGATCGGCGTTACGCGGCTCTTGTACTTCGTTACCAAAACATCGCTCAGCATAGCACCCAGACCGGAGTGATCGATGATGATATGCTTCGGTCCCCACTGCTCAATATCCTGACAGATGCGCTGTTCCAGCATTTCCGCTCGCACATTGCGGTACAGACGGCGCGCGACTACTTTCCAGACAAAATTCTTTGGATCGTAAGCCTTCCCTTCCGGCAGCGAGACGTCGCAGATGGTCACCACAGTGGCGTCACGGCGGTCGGAGAATCCGTTTGCTTTTTTGCTCGCCGGGGTGATTTCGTCTGACCCGGCCACGTCGATCAGGAACACATAACACTGCCCGTTCTGCGGCGCGTAAAGCGGCTCGTGAGCACACTTCATCTTATTGATGCGGTCCGGCGTGAACATAGAGGTCAGGTCGGTGATCTCTTCGCAGAAGAACTGCGTTCGCACGGCCGGATGTTCCCGTCCCAGCAGCTCGATCTGAGAACGGACGAAGGTTTCATACTGTGGGACTTCTTTTCCGACTTCGGCAGCGGTCGTTACAAAGACATGCTTTCTTCCGTCTTTGTCGGCCTCTTTCTGTGCCAGCTTCATTTCCCGGGAAAGCAAGGTCTGGTCGTCCCAGGCGGTGCCGTAAAAAACCTGCACTGCGTTCGTCGAGGCCGCCATCGGCGCGGCTTCCCCGGTCGAACTTTTCCGGCGCTACCATCTGCGCTTCGTCAACTTCCAGCAGCAGGTTTGCCGTCGCCCCCACGATTGCCGCGTTCGGAGAGGCGGAAAGACACCGCATCCGTGTGTTGCCGTAGACAATTTCATCTTTCACAGCCTTAAACGGGGACTGTCCCTTCATGGGACTGTCCCCACGAAAACCAACATTCATCGGGGTCTGTCCTTTTATCAGGGACTGTCCCTTTACGAGACGGTCACCACTTTCACCTGCTCCTGATGGGGACAGTCCCGTGAAGGGACAGTCCCCGGAGAGCCCGGCCCGCAGCACACCCGCAAGACGCTCTGCCGAAACCTTTCCCTGGTTCTTTTCCGTCGGGATGATCTTGATAATGTTCCCGCCCCTATGCTGGTTTGCCGCCATCACGGCCGCTTCCAGCTGCGCCTGCATCTCATTCTTCCCGGATTGGCGAGGGAACGTCACCGCGAACCGTCCGCCCTTCCCCATCACCACCGCATCAAAGATAT
>JAFPZX010000110.1 GCA_017417055.1 Anaerolineaceae bacterium | reverse complement strand
CTGAGAAGACAGCATATTGATGTAGCTGCATTCAGGCTTGTCCCAGACTTTGCAGAAATACCACTGCGTATCATATTCGCCGTTCTTATTTTTGAAATTCGGACGGACAGCGACTGTAAATTCAAGTACCGAGCCGCTGTTGTACTTTTTGATGCCGAAGACAGCTCCGACACGACCTGTAAATGTAAGACTGTTGATTGAAATACTCATAATAATCTCCTTGATTTATTTATACAAACCGGGGAGACCGATTTCCATGCCGGCTCCCCTGAAAAACTACCGCAGCACCTTCGGTGCAAGAAAGGCTGTAAAAGAACCGTTCTGGATCCGAATCGGAGATGAAACGGTGTTGTCTTTTTCCAGCCTGATCCTGATTTCCCCATATTCTGTATCCGGAAGCTTGAGAATTGTATCGGTAAAGTTTCTTGTGTCAACCAGTATCCTTTCCTTTACATCGGAGAGTGTTGAAATGATGCTGGGAATATCTGAGCTTACTGCACCCATTCCTGTTTCGGCATCCAGGATCAGGTTTCCGCTGCCGAAAGTCAGTCCGAGCGTATTACTGTCTCCGCTGATCCGTTTTCGAAGAGAAAGCGTTGTGCGAAGAAGCTCTTTGGAAAAGCTCACGGACTCCTCCCATGACAGTTTTTCTTCGACGGTCCGGTAATTAAACCCCGTACTGTTAAGAGCATGAGAATAAACAAGAAGTCCGTCTGCGGCCATCCAGCATCCGCTGCCTCCTGCAAAAAATACGGTCAGATTGGACAGTCTTTTCAGGGAAACCTGATTAAGAATGGTCTGGGAGGCTTTGCAGACTGATGCTGCATCGAGAACAATTCTTATATCGGCCGCTGAAGGAGTCGGGATCCGGTAATGACACATCATCGAACCGTTCGCCGAAACGGAAGAAATATCTACATTCCCATTTCCGGATTCAAGAACCAGACCCTGTGATGAAAGCGTGGAAGGATCCGCGTGCTGACCGCAGACCCTGAGACCCCGGCAGAATGATACGGCATCGACAATTAACTTCTCATGATCGTCCGGAATTTCCCGTATCTCAAGAAATTCAAGCTCATCGAAATCATTGTCCTTCAAGACAAGTTTCTCTCCTCCGCATCGGATAGTGCCGGAATCTTCATTATCATTTCTGAAGATCAGCAGCGGATCCTTAGCTCCTTTCAACCAGTCGCAGACAGATTCGGAAAGCAGAATGTTCCCGTCTTCAAGAATTTCCGCATCCAGATCCGGAGCGGAAATAACTGCTCGAATTCCTGAGACGATATCATTGGATTCTATGGTTACCGTACCATTCTGCATATCCGCTGAAACCCGGACATATCCGAGAAGAGGATTTCCCATGGCGTCTCGCTTGTTGACGATCCGCTTGGCCATACCGATATAGAAATTGAAGAGTTTTGTATTCTTCACCGTGATATTCATTTTTTATTCTCCTTGTCAGCCGGCATGCCATGCCGGAAAGAATAACGGGCATCTCACATTCGGGATGCCCGTTTTATAATCCGCGCGGTTCAAATCAGACCGCTCAGACTTTCTGATACCTGCGAATCCAGTTTCCCGGTTTCGGCGGATTCTCTCAGGTCCTCAACCATTACGATTCTGTCCGCGAATTCACGGAGTCCGTATGGTTCGCATCCGATAACGATTGAATGGATCATGACGCCGGGATTTTCTCTTGCTGCATTCAGCTTATCCATGAATTCCGACTCCGGGTAGTCGAATTCCCCGTCTGTTATGATCAGGATTCCTGCTTTTTTCATATCCTGTTTTTCAAGAATCCGGTCAACCGCCCAGGTGAGCGGCGGGTATGGATCTGTCCCGCCGCTGTAGTTTATCGATAGATGATTCAGTATCTCATCAAGGGACGGTTTCCCGACAGGCTCATATACCTGCCAGTTCTGAGATCCCGAAAATGGAATTGATATAAAGCGCCGGTTTTCCTTCAGCATTCTGGTCATGACAGCAAACTCAAGCGCATTCGCGAATTCAAGCCTTTCCCCGTCCATAGATCCCGATGTGTCTTTCAGAATAATGACAGGACCGCGTCCTTCCGGAGCTTCTCCTTCATACCGGCAATGCAGCAGTTCATTGTTTGCGAGTCTTATCATGAAATCCATATGGAGGGCTGATCCCTGCGGAGCGCCAAGCCCTGTGAATTCTTCCGGCGCGAGATCGTCAAGGTCCAGTTCCTTTCTGCGGTATTCGACCAGCTGTTCCCTGCCATGGACTGATTTCTTTTTCTCATCGGAAATAATGTGCTCCATTGAGCCGATCAGTTCGATCATTTTTCTGAGCCTTTCATTTCCTTTCAGAAGCTCGGCGAGACGCCTCATATTCCGGACATCCGCCCTGTCCAGTTTTCCGCCCTGAGGGCTGAATCCCAGGTTCCCAAGCATCTTTTTCCCGTCTTTGAGATCTTTCTCGGTTTTTTCCATGGCTGTGGCAGCGGCATTTTCGATCTGTGCCTGGTTCATTTCCATTGATTCGCGGAGTTTTTCAAATGCATTCTGAGCTTTTTCCGAAGCGGTCCGAGCATCTTCACTATCCGGATCCGATTTCTGTTTCTCACTCGCATTCTGCTGCGCCTGCCGGTAATCTTCCAGGTCTTTCTTCACATCTTCCGGAAGTTTGGCAAGCAGTTCCGTCGAAAAAGCCGCAGTCGCGAGCATGGAGGCCATCCGGTCGGAATAGACCTCATCCCTGAGGCTCAGGTATTCTTCCATCTCCATAGCTTTTTGAAGCAGGCTGCTTTCGACTTCCATTCCCTCAGGCGGAATGTCGCTCAATTCTGTTAGGGGATCGTAAAGCCCGTAAAAAGCCTGTTCCATCAGCGCACGGGAATAGCGGTCGCATTCAGCTCTGGATTCCTCTATGACATCTTCATCTTTGACAGTGTCCCATGCGGATCTGTCGCTGTTCAGCAGGTTATCCCATATCGTCGGGCTGTAGAATCCCATTACTGCTCCTTTTTCATGTTCTTGGCTGCATTGGAATAGATTTCACCCTGCAGCGCTTTTGCCTTCAGAATTTCTTCGTCAACTGTCTTCGCGTACTTCGGACTGGAAACACTGTTTTTCAGCTCTTCCATGGCTTTTTCGATCATTCCATATGCCTTTGCAGCCTTGGAAAGGTCATACTTTGCCGATGCATTCCTGATGCTTTCCATATCAGCCCTGAATTTTCTGATAACGGCTTTCTCTGACTTACTGGAAAGCGTCACAATTTCAGATACGGCAGAGCGCTGTTCAGGTTCTACCCAGAGGATATTGGCCCCGACACTGAGAGATTCGTTGTACTGATCTATGTCGCTCATATCCAGCTGTCGGCTGTCAGGCCAGGTCATCAGGTATTCTGCAATGACTGCGCGTGCCCATACCTCACGCCTCCTGGGACTGGGGCGAATGCCGTTCTCCAGTAGTTTCCGGATAATGGAAGACATTGTGCGGTAGATCTCATCCGGCATCTGCTTCGATAAATAATCGATATACCCCTGAAGCAGAAGTATTTCTTCGGTATCAAGTCGGGTTTTTATATATGCGTGACCGCCTTTGGCTTTAAACATCTCAAAAATATCCGACTCGTCCTCTGAATAATCCATTTCCAGACGGTAACCGAAACGGTCCCAGGTAGCGGAGTTGGCGTTTGCATTCACCAGTTCATTGGATGCAGAAATAACCCCGAGCAAAGGCACATTGATTCTCCTGTGTGCCAGCGATATGGTATGTTCCTCAATGATTTCCAGACAATTGTTTTGAATGGTTGAACTTCCCTTGTAGAACTCATCCAGAAGGGCGTATGAACAGGTTGCTATGCCTGCCCATTCCCGCTCATACAGTCCCTGATTGATTTTCTCAACACTCAGCGGACCGTACAGATCGCTCATACTCATGTCCGGGGTGAAGTTTTTCTTGAAGAAATGATTACCGCCTCCGAAGGAATCCCCGATTAATCCAGCAAGTGTAGACTTTGCTGCCCCGGGTTTGGAAAGAAGGAAAACATTATCCCCTGAAAGCAGTCCGAGCAGTGCCACATGAACAGCTTCATCCATTCCGATGAGATTGCGGTTGAGTTCGGTTTCCAGATCAGTAAATTTCTGCAATGCCTGAAGCACATCCATGGAAGTTCCGGCGGAAGCACTGTTAAACAGACCAACTCTTTTCCGGGCATAATATTCAACCGGATCGGCTTGCATTGATTCGACAGAGGCCAGCATCTGACCGTTTACCATAATACTTTTCATAATGATCTCCTGATTTAAAAAAGAGCATCCGCTTGGGATGCTCTGAGATAAGGTGCGGCTGTTGTATCAACAGCTTGAAATACACATCTGCGGCATGTTTCAGCCATTAACGACACAGTTTGATTTCCCGGAATTCCTCCTTGGTAATAAGCCACAGGATCATCTTTTTGATGTTTTTCCTGTGTTTTATGGAGCCATATTTAAACCGGTGGATAAAACCCATGGTTTACTGCTCCTGAAAACAGGCATGATTGCCCACCGCGGTTTGCGGTTCTGTATTATTGCTATTCAGTTGTAGGGAAACAAATTTTTATCGTTATTATTATTGTCTGGATTTCAGTCAAAAAAAGTGCTCATTATTATTTTTCGAGGCCAATTTTGGAAAATACCGAAGATTTTGCGAACGAGTTTGTGAATAATCTAAATACTGATACTTATTGTTGTTTTTGAGACGGAAAATGATGATTCATTCATTTTCTGTGAAACATATACCAAGACAATCTGACCGGATCTAATGAATTAAATAGGCGATCTTTTCCCGAATCCTTGATGCAATAGTTTTGCAGTATCTTGGGTGATAATCGATTTCGTCAGCAATACTGGTAAAAGACATCCCCATACAGCGCAGTTCATAAACCATCATCTCCAGATCATTGAAACCTGCATTTTCTTCAATATATTTTTTCTCGATTTTGGAAAGACAGCGATAACAATCATGTCTCACAGGCCGGGTAAAAAGTTTCCGGGTAATGCTTGATTTCATTTTCTCCATTTCAGATGGTGGATTGTCCATCAGATTTTCTCCAGTATTTTCATCAGATTTACAGAAGGATACAAGTTGCTGCACCATCATAAGGGAAACACGGGGAAAAAACACTTTTTCAGCGCTTTCTCCTAAAGAAATTAATCGAGGTCATTTATTCAATTTTTTACTATTTCCAGTTTGCAGCAGCTTATTCCCTAAATTCATTATCCGCCATCAATAAACTTCTATTCATTTCAATACTCAATATATCAGGGTGGTATGTATACCTACCGCTTTGCTTCAGTTTTTCACTTCTATCTGTGTGGTATGTATACCTACCACTTTCCCATCCGGGTTTTCAGGTGGTATGTATACCTACCACTGTAAATTCCATACCTTCTGAGTTTTCCAGGGCGGTATGTATACCTACCACTTCAATACTTCAGATTCTGTCAGGATTTTGGTTTTGTATATATATGCATGGAGGAAATAATGGAAACAGACCCAAAGGTATTGAAATATCTTGCAGATAATCTTGCTGGAAAACCGGAAAGTGTTATTGAAAGGTTCTCACATCGTATCGCAGTGTTTTCCGATAACCCGGAAATATTGAATATCGGAGAAGTCCAACTGAAATCCAGATTATGGAAACATCTCGATGAAGCTATTTCAAACGGAATCACAACGATATACACAGGCCTGAATTTCGGAGGAGATTCTGCTGCTGCGGAATTATTCGCGGACAGGAAACAACAGAACACCAGCATCCGGATTGTTCATGTTGCTCATTCCCGTCAATGGATACAGAAACTTGAACCCCAACTGAAAGGCTTTGCAGTGAACACGCTGATCCGAAATACAGATTTCATGAAAACAATAGACGGGGGTGCGCCGGAAACTTCCGGAATTATCAGAGATCATTTCATCATTGATCAATGTCTTCATCTCGTATTTATTCTGGATATGGCAGACAGTTCTGAAGATTCATACTCGTGGCAGCTGTTTGATTATGCCACCCGTTCTCATAAAAACTCGATATCTCACCAGATTCATATCATATGCTGCTCTGACGCAAAACCGCAGCAGCCAACATGCAAACAAACAGGCGAACCTTTTCAAAGTTCGCTGTTCTGAATAATTCATAAGGAGAATAAAATGGAAGACTTTTATAAAATCTGGCTTCAGCACAATCCGCAGGGACGGTTGAGTGCGGACGAAGAAAGAATACTGGGTGAAAAAATCCAGTCGGGTAAATCAATTGCCTCTAAAAAGAAAGGTGCTGCACTTTCTCTTGAAGAACAGCGTATTTGTTCGGAAGGTGAAGATGCCCTGCAGAAACTCATTCTCTGCAATATTCCACTGGGAATCTACTTCGCGAATAAATATGCTGCAAAATATCCCGATATCGGATTGTCGATGGATGATATTTCACAGGAAGCGCTGATGGGAGTGATGAAAGCTGCTGAGCGTTACGACCCGAAAGCTGAATGTAAATTTTCAACATATGCCGCGTTCTGGATCGGACAGACGATCCGCAGGGCTATTGAAGATAAAGCGGATGCCATCCGTAAGCCTGCTTCCGCCCATTCCAGAGCAAGACTGGTTCATAAAATTGAAACAGAAACAGACGGCTCCCTGTCGGCGGCTGCAATTGCCGAGATGACGGGATTAAGCGAAGAGGAAGTATTCTTTATCCGTGAGCTTGACAAACAGAAAATCATGTCAATGGATCAGAGCTTTTTTGATGATGAAGACGATGACCAGTCATATCATGAAACGATCGCTTCATCAGCTAACATTGAAGAAGAAGCCCTGGTTAATATTCAGCATGAGATGCTGGCAGGATTGATCAGAGCGATCCCTGATACGGATACGCGCGATATTATGCTCATGCATCTCGGCATGTACGGTAACGGTACAGTTTTTTCGAATAAAAGCATAGCCATGATCAAACATAAAAAGGAATCGGAAATAGTTGCGATCATCAGGAGCACTGAGCATGAACTCTGCAGATGGCAGGCAATTCATAATCAAATGAGCGGAAATACCCTGGGATAACCCTTTCCGGGTGTCTTTGACGAAAGAATATACTGTCCTGCAGAGTCTTCTTTTACGAGCCACAAAGCACAAAATTGTAATACAAAACCGCAGCGGAACTCATCTGCCACTGCGGTTTTTATCATTTTTTCCTTGATCATTCTTTCTTATAGTATGGAATTTCATGTGCATCCAGGAATTCAAGCATTCCGGTATAATCCTCTTTCCGGCATAACTCGATGAAATCATTACTGTTGATAATGGAATTCAATTTCGGAAGAGATTCTTTTGGTATAACATATTCAATAACACTCCAGTAGCCCATGTCATCATCATCGATCTCATGAATCATGTGTAATCCGTCTGAACGGCTTGAATATCTGAACTCTACAGTATCAGTATGGTATATCTCCATATTCACCTCCTCATATCGCTCTTTTCCACATTATACCGGGCAGGCGCTGTTTTTCCCCGGTATTATTTCCGAGCGGCATTTCAGCATTGAATATTGAACCGTAATTATTCGAATTCAAACCGATTTTCCTCAATTCCGGAAAATGATCAAACCGGATTCAAATTGTTTCAGCAAAGTTATTATGTAAAAAATTTGTATTGAACGAGACAAACAGAAAATACGGAAAGAGGTAAAAATGTTCGGCTTGACTGGGAATAATAAAAACAATTACAGCTGGTTCTCATGGGATGATATGGATACAGTATTCAGTTGTAAATCGCGTGAAAGCCAGAATGCATTTGATTATTTCGAAAAGGAACCGGAACGGGATCATATCCGTGACTGGATCGACCTGCAATGGGAAAACGGAGACACTGATTTCGATCCTTCCAGACCACTCTGATACCGGCACTTTCCCGTTTTGTATATTTTCCTTCACCGGTCCGGAGCTCTTTCAGCTTCGGACCGAGTCCAATAAAGCAAGGGATAAAGTATATGAAACACAGAAAATCAATTTATATTCTGCTGTCCGCCCTGCTGGCTTTTCAGATCATCCTGATACCCGCATCAGCAGAGTATACCGGGCCGAACAGCGGAGCCAGACGGTATTCCTATGAAGTCCAGGTTCCGGGAACATGTACCGAGGAATACAGCTGCTGCACCTGGTGGAGCGATGAACCCTGCGGTTCCAATCCGTGGGATATCGGTTGCTGCATGTCATACGGCACCTGCACCAGAGACTATGACTGTACAAAAACCGAAACAGTCTCAGCCAACCATCCTGACGCGACCATTACCACCAGTCCTGCCTGTACCACGGGATTCGGGGCGAATAACTGGTGCAGGGGAGAAGTAACGGTAAACCTT
>JAFPZX010000109.1 GCA_017417055.1 Anaerolineaceae bacterium | reverse complement strand
TCCGCGACAGAAAGATAGGCATCGTGAAGCTGCACGTATTTGCCAACCAATCCAATGGTAAGCTGAGCTTTTGCGGATTTAACACGCTCTACCATAGCTTTCCAATCCTTCAGATCCGGTTCCTGTGTAGTAAGACCCAGTTCCCGACAGACAATTCCGGAGAACCCCTGTTCTTCCAGCATGAGCGGTGCTTCATAAAGAACAGGCAGCGTGCGGTTTTCAAACACACAATCCGGTCTGACGTTACAGAACATGGCAATTTTTTGAAGGATCATTTTTTCGAGTGGTTCGTTACAGCGCAGAACGATGATATCCGGGTGAATGCCCATTCCCTGCAGTTCTTTGACGGAATGCTGGGTTGGCTTCGACTTGTGTTCCCCGCTGCCATGCAGATAAGGCACCAGTGTGACGTGGATATATAGACTGTTTCCCCGTCCCTGCTCCAGCCCTACTTGACGAATTGCCTCAAGGAATGGCTGGCTTTCGATATCGCCGGTTGTTCCGCCGATTTCCGTTATGACCACATCCGCATTTGTCTTCTTCCCAACAGCATAGATAAAGTCTTTGATCTCATTCGTGATATGCGGGATCACCTGAACCGTTCCCCCCAGATATTCACCTCTGCGTTCTTTGTTCAGCACATTCCAGTAAACCTTCCCGGTAGTCAGGTTGGAGAATTTATTCAGGTCTTCGTCTATGAATCGTTCGTAATGTCCCAGATCCAGATCGGTTTCTGCTCCGTCTTCCGTGACGTAGACTTCCCCATGCTGATATGGACTCATGGTGCCGGGATCCACATTGATATAAGGGTCCAGTTTCTGTGCAGCAACCTTCAGCCCCCGGGCTTTCAGCAGACGGCCGAGTGATGCAGCTGTGATCCCCTTCCCAAGCCCTGATACAACACCGCCTGTGACAAAGATATATTTGCTCATACGAAATTCCCCTGTTTTCTAAACGAAATACTATTTTCCGCTGTCACCATAATTGGACAGTACTCTTGCCGACGGATCGTTTACGTTGCAGCCGTCCCAGTTCCGGTTCGGCATCCAGAAATCAACCACCATTTTTGCCTGGCCCGGATAGTATTTTTCAAAGATCTCACGATAAAGCAGTGATTCTTTGGTAAAAGGCCTGGCAAAAATGTATTGCTGCCTGCGGGTCTCATATTCTTCATCCGTGTAAACAGTTTCGGCATATTCTTTCAGGTAGTTCACCATGGAATGACCTACAGCATCCGAAAAAGCTGCTTTCTCGCGCCACAAAATATCATCCGGGAGATAGCCCTGTCCTTCAAAAGCATGTCTGAGCAGATATTTCCCCTTACCGTATTTGTTCATTTTCAATTCCGGATCAATGCTCATAACATACCGAACAAAATCAAGGTCACCGAATGGAACACGAGCTTCCAGCGAGTTCACGGAAATACAGCGGTCCGCACGAAGAACATCGTACATATGCAATTCACGGATCCGTTTTTCCGCTTCCTTTTGAAATTCAACGGCCGAAGGAGCAAAATCGGTATATTTATATCCAAACAGCTCATCGGAAATCTCACCAGTAAGCAATACACGGATATCTGTCTGTTCATGGATAGCTTTACAAACGAGGTACATGCCCATGCTGGCACGGATCGTTGTGATGTCGTATGTTCCAAGCAGCTCAATCACAGTTTCGAGAGTCGCAATCACCTCCTCCGGGGTCATATAAACTTCTGTGTGATGGCTCCCAATATAATCAGCAACTTCTTTAGCGTATTTCAGGTCGATTGCATCCTCACTCATGCCAATGGCAAAGGTCTCAATGGGTTTGCTGCTTTCCTTTGCCGCAATAGCGCATACCAGCGATGAATCGAGTCCTCCTGAGAGCAGAAACCCAACTTTTGCATCCGCAACCAGACGTTTCTGAACACCTGCGATCAATTTATCATGGATCTTACCGCAAACAGTATCCATCCCATCCGGCGAGACAGCATCAACAGATGCAATTTCACAATATGGCACAAAACGACCGTTCACATAATAATATCCAGACGGGAATGGCATAATTTTGTCAGTCAAACTAACCAAATTTTTCGGTTCACTGGCAAAAATGATCACACCATGCTTATCGTATCCATAATAAAGCGGACGAATCCCGATCGGATCCCGTGCAGCCAGAAATTCACCGGTTTTGCCATCAAACAGGATCATGGCAAATTCCGCATCCAGCATGGCAAACATATCCGTTCCGTATTCCTGATACAGCGGCAGGATGATCTCGCAATCGCTGTCACTTTGGAAGTTGTATCCCAGTTTCCGCAGATCCTCCCGCTGTTTTTCAAAACCATACAGCTCACCATTGCAGACGACGTAATTGCCGTTCAGTTCAAACGGCTGCATTCCTTCCGGATGCAGGCCCATGATCTCTAAACGGTGGAAAGCGAGTAAACCTTTGCCGGTATCTACGATCCGGCTGTCATCTGGTCCTCGCGATTTTGTTCGCGAGAACCCTTCTGCAAATGCTTCTCTTTCGGTACAAGGACCGCAATATCCCATGATCGAACACATGATCCCTCCAATTGGGAATTAGGAATTAGGGGTTAGGAGTTAGGGGTTGCAGCCAGCGGCCGGAATTATATCCTAAATCGTTATTTAACCTCCGGCTGCAGATTTTTTTGTTTTACTCACAAATTTCCCCTAATACCTGGTACCTAACACCTAACACCCATTATCTACTTTGTTCCGAACAACAGATCCGCATAGGTCGGAAACGGCCAGCAGCGTTTAGCCGTCAGCACTTCAGCCTCATCGCAGGGAACACGCAGCTCGCACATTTTCGGAAGGATTATATCCCGGATCATTTCGGATTCTTCAATAGTATCTTTTGCCTTGTCCAGGTCCATAAGCGCCGCTTCCAACACGTCGGTCTTTTCGCAGATTTCATCCAGCAAAAGGGAGAGCTTTTTCACAAGTTCTGTTTCATATTTACAGGAGATATCCGCGGAAACCGCCTTTTTCGCACCGGCTGTCCTGGCTATGTCGGCTGTAAATGTTTCCACTGCCGGAGAAATCATTGTTTTTGCCATATCGGTCATGGTCTTTGCCTCGATGATGACGGATTTGCAGTAATTTTCCAGCATGATTTCACATCTGGAATTCAGTTCTGCCTCAGAAAATACGCCATGGGCGGTAAGCATTTTCACATTCTTCTCATCCAGAAGGTGAGGCATACAATCAGCTGCCGTGCGGTAATTGAGCAAACCGCGAACCTCGGTGGCTTCTTTGATCCAGGATTCATCATATCCGTTGCCGTTGAAAATGATACGTTTGTGATCCTTGATGGTCTTTTGGATCATGTCATGAAGAGCAGTCTCAAAGTCTTCCGCTTTTTCCAGCCTGTCCGCATAAATCTTCAGGCTCTCCGCGACTGCGCTGTTGAGCATAATGTTCGCACAGGCAATACTGTTGGAGGAACCAAGCATACGGAATTCAAATTTGTTTCCGGTGAAGGCGAACGGCGATGTGCGGTTGCGGTCTGTAGTGTCACGATTGAATTTCGGCAGCACATCAACGCCAAGCTTCATCACGGTTTTCGCAGTCCCCATGTAAGGAGTATCGGTTTCGATCGCTTCCATTACCGCGTTCAGTTCGTCACCGAGGAAGATGGAGATAACTGCCGGAGGCGCTTCGTTGGCACCCAGACGGTGATCGTTTCCCGCAGTCGCTACGGAAAGACGCAGCAGATCCTGATAATCATCTACAGCTTTGATTACTGCACAGAGGAAAAGAAGGAACTGTGCGTTCTCATAAGGAGTTTCTCCTGGGGAAAGCAGGTTCTGACCGTCATCGGTTGCAATAGACCAGTTGTTGTGCTTCCCGCTTCCGTTTACACCGGCGAATGGCTTTTCATGAAGCAGGCAAACCAGTCCATGTTTAACTGCAATGTGCTGCATAATTTCCATCGTCAGCTGGTTATGATCAGTTGCGATATTGGTTGTTGTATAAATTGGGGCCAGTTCATGCTGAGAAGGAGCTACCTCATTGTGTTCAGTTTTCGCCATGATTCCCAGCTTCCACAATTCCTCATTCAGTTCTTCCATGAATGATGCTACAACCGGTTTGATGACTCCGAAATAATGATCATCGAGTTCCTGCCCCTTCGGCGGTTTTGCACCGAAAAGTGTCCGGCCGGCAAAACGCAGATCCGGTCGTTTGTCATAGAGGTCCTTCGGAACCAGAAAATATTCTTGTTCGGGTCCTACCGATGAGACGACCCGTTTTGCTGTTGTATTCCCAAACAGGCGAAGGATCCTCATTGCCTGTTTGTTAAGTGCTTCCATTGAACGGAGCAGCGGTGTCTTTTTATCGAGCGCATGCCCGCTGTAAGAACAGAATGCCGTCGGAATGCAGAGCGTCTTCCCTTTGATAAAGGCATAAGATGTGGGATCCCAGGCCGTATATCCACGGGCTTCGAAAGTTGCCCGCAGCCCACCGCTTGGAAATGAAGAGGCATCCGGTTCACCCTGGATCAGCTCCTTTCCGGAAAACTCCATGATCACACTGCCGTCAGGTGATGGCGTGATAAAACTCTCGTGTTTTTCGGCTGTGATACCGGTCAGTGGCTGGAACCAATGTGTGAAATGTGTTGCGCCGTGTTCAACAGCCCAATTCTTCATGGCTTCCGCTACCGCATTTGCGACATTCAGATCAAGGTTTGTACCTTCATCAATTGTCTTCCGCAGTGATTTGTAAATATCCGCCGGAAGTGTCGCGCGCATATTACGGTCATCAAAGACCAGACTTCCAAAATAATCTGAAACTGTAGCCATGGTAATTTACTCCTTCAGCTAAATAAAATAAATAAAGGCAAAGACGTCCAAATGGAAAGACGCCTTTGCCTTTACAAATAAATAAGCAGTCCGTGGTCAGTTGTCAATGAAAAAAATGAATTGATAAGATCTGCTGACCGGCAAACCACAAACTGTGATAATAAAATAAAAAAAGGGCGAATGAGTCTAAACTCAAAGACGCCCTTGCCTTTATGGTCGATATTCTACACCTTCAATTTTTTGATGTCAATAAATTTGTAAAAAATTGAAAAGTAATCATTTTTTTACATATTTTTCAGATGTGGTATAAAAGAAGGCACTTGATTTCTTCAAAAAACTTTCAGCCTAATATGGTCAGGAGGATGCTATGAATTATTCCATGGATGAGGTCATGCAATATGTAAAGGAAGAGAATGTAAAATTCATCCGTCTCGGATTCTGCGATGTATTTGGAAGACAGAAAAACATTTCCATCATGCCTGATGAACTTCCGCGTGCCTTCACTTATGGAATCGCTTTTGACGCCTCGGCAATCTCCGGATTTGGAGATGAAGCCCACAGCGATCTTCTGCTCCATCCGGAGCCGGATACGCTGAAACCTCTTCCCTGGCGGCCGGAAAATGGGAAAGTGATGCAGATGTCAGCGAGCATATCTTATCCGAATGGCACTCCGTTTGATTGCGATACGCGGAACCTGACAAGAATTGCAATAGAAGACGCAAAAAAAGCCGGTCTCGAATTTTCAATAGGATCGGAGCAGGAGTTTTATCTCTTTGAGTTGGATGATAGTGGGAACCCAACAAAAACCCCTTATGATCATGCGGGCTATATGGATATTGCCCCCGATGACAAAGGGGAAAACATTCGACGTGAAATCTGCCTGACGCTGGAGCAAATGGGAATCCATCCGGAAAGTTCCCATCATGAAGAAGGTCCGGGGCAGAATGAGATCGATTTCCGTTATTCGGATGCTCTTTCAGCGGCGGATAATACGATGATCTTTCAGCGTGTGGCAAGAACTGTAGCCGCCCGAAATGGACTGTATGCCGATTTTTCTCCAAAACCGCTTGAAAATGCACCCGGGAACGGTTTTCACATCAACATGTCTCTGAGGCCATTTGATGATGAAAATCTATTCAGGCAAATGATAGCAGGGATACTTGAAAATGTTATTCCGATGACTGCTTTTTTGAATCCAACGGAAAATTCCTATAAAAGGCTTGGGCAAAATAAAGCCCCGTGCTATATTTCCTGGTCACCTGAAAACCGTTCACAGCTCATTCGCATTCCTGCAGCTGTGGGAGAATATCGGCGGGCTGAATTGCGCTCTCCGGATCCTTCCGCAAATCCGTATCTTGCCTTCACTCTGATGATATATGCCGGATTGTATGGCATAGGTCATAAACTCGAGCTGCCTGAACCAGCGAATATCAATCTGTTTTGTGCCGATAAGGAAACATTAGCCGGGTTTCAAAAGCTGCCGGACTGTATCCAAACAGCAAGGGAAACCGCTGCGGCAAGTGAATTTATCCGTACTCATATTCCTGAGAAAATTCTGAGCATCTATTGCGGAAAATAAAACGAGGTTTGAGAAGGAAACTGGTTTATGGGATTGAAGGAGCAGGTCTACAGCGTTCTCGTTATATCATCGTCTGAGAACTTTAACTCTGCACTCGAATCGCTCCTGCCGGTTTCACACTTCCAGCCGGTACGGTATGCCGGCAGTATCAATGCAGGCAAAAGACTCGCAAATCAGCGGAATTTTGATCTGGTGATCATCAACTCTCCCTTGCCGGATGATATCGGAAGCGGTTTTGCAATCGATATCAGCGCCGTGAACGGTACAGTAGTCCTGTTCATTCTCCGGTCAGATATTTTGGAAAACCTCCGGTCAAAATTTATAGACGCAGGCGTTTTTACTCTTTCAAAGCCACTCTCTTCTCAGATGTTTTCCCAGGCACTTGAATGGCTGATGAGCGCAAGGGAACGGCTGCGAAAAGCTGAAACCAAAACGATTTCTATTGAGGAAAAAATGGCAGAGATCCGCATGGTCAACCGTGCGAAATGGCTGCTGATCACAGAATTGAAAATGGAAGAACCTCAGGCACATCGATTTATCGAAAAACAGGCTATGGACCGCTGCATTTCAAAACGGGAAATTGCTGAGGAAATAATCAGAACGTATTCATAATTCACAGAAATTCGGTACATTTTCTTGACAGGTTTTCTGTACCGTGTTAATTTTATGGAATGCAAGGCAAAGATGTCATGTATTGTGATATCTTTGCCTTTTTTTTATTTTGATTAATTTCAGGGAGGTGAAGCTATGCGCGATCCCGAATATCCGCTTTGGCGGTCTGAATTTGAACATGAATCCTGCGGTGTAGGAGCAATCGTTGACCTCAGCGGCAGTGCTGCACATCGAACTGTAGACCAGGCATTAACGATTGTTGAACGACT
>JAFPZX010000108.1 GCA_017417055.1 Anaerolineaceae bacterium | reverse complement strand
TCGCTTTTTGAATGTCTGCAGCTGAATGCGGATGATACACTGTTGATACGCGGCGCAACTTGTGCTCTGGGTTATGCCGCGATCCAGATAGCAAAAGCGCTTGGCTGCAAGGTAACAGCCACAACTCACCGTACTGAAAAGCTTTCCCTTATTCAGACAGCAGACGAAGCTTTAGTTGATGACGGAAAACTTACCAGGAAACTGAACGGCATTTCCAAAGCTCTTGACCTCGTCGGCCCGCGAAACCTGAGAGATACCCTGATGTCTGTGGAAAAAGGCGGTGTTGTCTGTCAAACCGGAATTCTTGGCGGTGTTTATACATTGAACGGTTTTGATCCGATCAAGGATATTCCAAACGGTGTTTATCTCACAGGATTTTTCTCAAATTATCCTACTCAGAAGATCATAACCGAGATTTTTACGTTTTTAACGAATCATAAACTGACACCGGTTATTGGTAAAGTTTTTGACTTCGATAATATAAAAGAAGCAATTGCAGCGCAGGATAACGGCAAAATCAATGGAAAAATCGTTGTAAAAGTTTAACCATATGTGCCATATTCAATAAGTGAATAGTTCCCAACACTTTAACAAATAATATAGCCAAATTGGAATTTATCGATGTCTTTTGTGATTTTATTCGAATTGTTTTTTCAGTAAATCAGCAAATTCCCGGATGTATGACTCAGTCCGGCCATATTTCCAGAAGGCACAGTACTTTCTTGTTACTGGAGCCTTATCTCTAATCAGAGGAATGCAGGTGATCGAACTGTCATAATAGAAATCATTCCGGATACCTTCAATCGGCAGAAAGCCTTTTTGTGATGCGACCATGAGCCGCGCATCCTGCAAAGATTCAGTAAAAGCATAATTTCCCTTGAAGCCTACAATATCCCGGTAATATGTTTCTTCATTAGCCTGCTGATTTTTTCCTGCAACAAGGATGCATGTCATGTTTTTGAGGTCTTTTGCTTCGATGGAATCCAACCTGGCAAGCGGATTCCGGGAGGAAACCTCAATAAAACAGTGGGTGTCGATCAGCTCAAAATTCACATATTCTCCGGAGAAGGCTCTGCGCTGATCATTCAAGACCAGATCGACCCGGTCATCTCGAATCGCTTCATAAAGATCCTCATGATTGCCATTGACGATATCCAAAGCGATCTCAGGATGTATTTCTGAAAATTCAGAAACAGCGTTTTGAAACTCATACCCTCCGTAGCATTTCAGGTACCCCACACGAAAGATCGTTCTGGCTTCCCTTTCCGCAATTTGCGTTTCATGAACAATCGTTTTCAGATCATTGAGCAGAACCGTACATTTTCGATAAAAAACTTTTCCGGATTCAGTCAATGTGAAGGTCCGGTTGTGCCGTTCCAAAAGCTCAACGCCGAGTTCTTTTTCCAGTGCCTTGATCTGCTGAGACACTGCCGACTGCGAGATAAAACATTTTTCAGCCGCCTCGGAAAAACTGCCGCAATCCACAACAGCCAGGTAGTATTCAATTTGCCTCAATAGCATTTCCCTGCATCTCCCTATCTCTGCTAATGATACCAGTTTCTTTTATTACTTATAAGTATAACTAATAAATAATGATTGAATTTAATATTGATTCATTAGCTCTAAAACCTTATACTTTAACCATAATCGTTAAATGGAGGAAACAGCAATGTCCAAAAATCTTGTGATCTACTATTCACGTAAAGGGAATAACTATGTAAACGGAAGCATCCGGAATCTGAAAAAAGGCAATACTGAAATCGTTGCAGAATACATCGCGGATGCCGTCGGTGCTGACCTTTTTGAAGTGGATACCGTCAGGCCTTACAGTGAAGATTATATGACCTGCACAGAGGAAGCAAAAGTCGATATGAGGGAAAATGCCAGACCGGAATTGAAACAGTATCTGGATTCGGTTGAGCAATACGATAACATCGTTATTGCCGGTCCATGCTGGTGGGGAACTTATCCTTATGCCATATTCTCCCAGCTGGAGAAGCTGGATTTCAGCGGGAAGAAAGTTTTCCCGGTCATGACACATGAAGGCAGCGGTCTTGCCGGATCCGCTCAGGCATT
>JAFPZX010000107.1 GCA_017417055.1 Anaerolineaceae bacterium | reverse complement strand
GGGGTGGGTTTGTCAACACCTTTGGCTGGCCTTTTGCTCCGTGACACTGGCCTTATTTCTCCGTCAGGGTGGCCTTATTTCTCCGTGACGGTGGCCCTAAAACTCCGTGCAAATGGCCTTCTTAACCCGTAATTTGCACTTGGCATGGGAAAAGTCCTTGTTGTCATTTTCAATAAGTGGCACGCCTCTTTTTCTTTGTTTCGGTTGACAGACAGCTCCTACTATAGCAAAGAAAGATTTTTCAGTACGATTTTCTCACTTACTGCTTTAGGTAGGGTTTTGTGTGATGCTAAAGCAGATAGCGAAATGAATTTACCATTTTGATGTACCAATTATTTGTAGCTTTGATTCACGATTATGCTTCTATCCTAAAAACACAAAAAGGATCCATACTGCTTTAGTCTTGGTCTTCCGGCTTGGGCAGAGCGATGTATTTGGGCGGGTATATCACCCGGCTCCAATCCACATTTTTAGCAGTGTACACCAATTCAGAAAAAAAAGGGCAATTGCGTTCGGTTCGGTAAACAGCCACAACCCGATAGGAGTCTCTGATCCACTGCCGCACATCGCCAGCCAGCACGGTATTAGGAGAATAATAGTTTTGCCTTTGATCCCGTACAAACCCCATACACGCATTTTCACTGCCTACGAGGTTTTCCGTGCAAAGGGAGACACCAACGCCGTTAAAACTGCCCATCATATTGGCGTTCAAATGTTGGCTGTTCAGCAAAGATTGAAGCGCACAAATTTTTAGCTCTGTTATACCGCCGTAAGCAAACGTGATTTCCTTTGCATTGATTTTGTGGTTGATACAACGGTTAAAGAATTCTTTCGCGGAGCCATCGCTATTCGGTAGCCACAGAACGCCGGTGAGATGCAGAAAATTGGCGGCATGAAACACAACCTCCAATGTTGCCGCCTTTCTGGAGGATGCTTTATAGCCAATAAACAGCAGCCTTCGATCGATAAAGCTTTCTCGATATGCCTGCGCCGCAGCACAGATCATGGCAATTGCGGTTTCTTTTTTCATTGGTAGTGATCCCCCAAAAAAGAATGTAGGGAGATTGACGTTTTGCAACCAATCTCCCTCAATGCCCAGTTTTTCTGTTGCCCGCCAACTTGCAGCTCCTTTGGCAAAGTGGACACCGTCTGCTGCTTTTCTTTCGGGTTTTTCTGTTGCCCGCCAACTGGCGGCTCCTTCCGCGACGTGAATCGCGTTCTTCCGCATTACTTTCGGGTTTTAGGTGCTGGGCCACCAGCGGGATGACGCCCGCTGTCCATTCAGTATTATACACAGGATCAAGGCATCTGTCAACATGTTTCTAATAATTCTGCCATGATTCTATTAGGAACAGTGTTTGTTATGTGGCTGGTAATCCTAACTTTAACCTCCGCTGTATTGTTGAAATGCTCATTTTTCCCCTTGATCGAAATTTTCATCTCAATATCATCTCGTATTTTTTGAACAATTTGTTTTCCAAATTCCGCCTCAGATAATGTAATATTGCATTCCTTTCCTAATGGATACTTTTCCTTAAGATATGCTGTACGCTCTATTTGTTCTTCATTTAAACATTTCATTATTTCTTCAAGCGTAGCATTTTGATCCGGCTTATTCTTACAATAATTCCATTTTTTTATTCTTTCATTCTCTTTTTTAAGGATTTCCTTTGTTCTTATTTCTTCTTTTTCGATTTGCTTCTCTATTTCATCCAAAGAAGCATTGGGGTTTATTTTCATTTTACACTTGGCAAGCAGTTCTGTCCTCCTTTTTTCCATCAGATATTTTTTTTCTATTTCATCATAGGAAGAACACGCTGACACTTCCACACCTTTTGCATTTAAATCGGAGAGCATCTCTAAACGTTCACTTTCCCGTAGTTTTTCTCTGTACTGCTTATATATTTCTTCGTTTTCTCTTCTGATGCTCTCCCTATCCTTGTCACTCAAGCAGCATTCCTTCAAAAGAATGTCAATCAGTCCATTCAACGTTTTTTTGATATTCTCAATGTCAACCACTTCTTCCGCATAAACATTGGGCAAGTGATCTTCGTTTTTCAGCGTAATCTCCTTCAAATAATAATTTGTTTCTTTTTTTCCTTCCTTATTTTTTTCTATTCCTATCTTATCTTCCAGTCCAAAAGTGGCGGATACCTTTATCCGTCCTTCATAAACGCCTGCGTGCATTACTGTATTTCTTATGTATTGCAGATAATAAGCATAGCAAACAATGTCATGAAAATTTGATTCTGACATATTGATCATAAAGTCATTATTCATTGCGCGCCCAATATCTATATGCAACGTATCATAAGTGATTTCACTCCAATTTGAGTCATTAAACTTTTTTAAAGCATCTTTCAAATTTTCTCCTATTAATTTGCTCAATGGCTCATATTCTTTTTCCAGGCAAAAATCCGGCTTTATGCGATATAGTCTTTCAAATGCGAATGAACTAGCTTCTTGATATTTACTTTTTAATCTATTCGCTATATCGCCCATTGTATCTCCATAAGTTATCCATTGATTATCTATAACTATCTTATAGAGATTTTCCCGAATAATTGAAAGTGCTTGCTGAATCAATCCATTTTTAACGCACCACATAACCAGAAAAATATCAGTAAGAGTCGAAGCTTTCACACTCTTATTGAACTTATACTTATCGATTATTTTTTTATCTCCAGCGTCTTCTACGAACTGTTCCTTTATAGCAGGAATCAATGTTTGAAATACTTTTTCAGTATTGGAATATTTGCTGGGATTATTTCTGATGGCTTCGCCTAATTCATCTTTTACACGATCCAAGTATTCATTTATTTTTTCAATATCTTCACTTAACCCGTCGGTTCGGCATATCACCAGCTTATCAGAAAAGGTTTTTATCTTCTGACAAAGCCCTCTTAAAGGTTCAGAGTCTTTAAAGCAGTTGTATAACGCATCCGCTTTGCCGTGATTCGTAAAATCACTCACCGCATTGATCAGATTGATAATATTATATATATGTTCTTCGTGCGTAATTCTTCCAGTTTTTTTATTACGATCCAGTACTTGGGCATATAGAAGATTTTTAATTTTTATTTCTTGGTATATCATTGCCTCCATACAAAGAATTACATGGATAACCTGCGATCTTAATCCACTTGTCATATCAATATCCACAACATCTTCTGCACTAAAATACTTCAAAATATCGTGAATACATGCGGCAGTTTCATTCACATTATATTCTACTGTTTCAAAATCAGGTACTCGTGCCCCTGGATGTTTGTCGTTGATGTATCTATTGATGACTTCTTGAAAATACTTATAGGAGGTTATATTATCATAATACTCTCCACCCACCTCTTGAACTTTGCCATGAATGTCTTTTGCTTGAGAAGAGACAAGGCAAATAATTTTATCCACAGGTTCATTGTCAGAGTAAGCCATCTCCAGCAGTTGTTCTACTGGCGCTTCGCACGATAATCTTCCTGTTGCTTTTTGGGGAGGATCATAAGGAAGCTCATATGTATATACATCGCACACTTGTAAGTCAGAATCAGATGGTTCTTTTTGCCAAAGAGCTGTAATCGTTGTAAGTATTTTTCTACTCATAAAGCATTTCTCCTTTTTGCAGAAACAAATTTAATGTTGACTTTTGATGAACGATTCTATTTCTTCTGCATCATTTTTTAAATATCCTTCTGCGATTTTTGCCAGAATCAACCGCTGCATTTTGCCGATTTCTGCGCCGTAAAGTCCCAAGGCCTTCAGATCATCGCCCTTCAGCGCCAAATCATTTTTGCTGAAAGCGGGTTTTTCGGTCAGCAATTCATCCAGCATGGCCGAAACTGTCTGCGTCCATTCATCCACTTGCTGGATTGTGCGCGTGCCGGTTGCAATGCGATCGGCGCGGTTTACGCGAATAATATCCCGCAGGTTTTCCTCGCCCAGCGTTTGCAGCTTTCTGCGCAGGAAGCTCTTGATTTCGTCCGGTTTGTTTTCGTTTAACTGCATCAGCAGGTCGTGATTTTCTACCAGCAGCATGACCCGATTGGCGGTAGCACGGTCAAAGGAAAGTTCTTCCAGTACTCGCTGCGAGATCCGGGCTGATACTTCCGGGTGACCACGAAAATGGCATTCTCCATTTTCAATCGTTTTTGTGGCGGGTTTGCCCGTATCATGGAGCAGCATCGTCAGGCGCAGAATTGGATCGGGCGCTGTGTTTTCCACGGCGCGAACGGTGTGTTCCCATAGATCGTACACATGATGACGATTGTTTTGATCATATCCCACCATCGTTTTTATTTCAGGAATCATCACAGAAAAGGCATCCGGGAATGAACGCAATATATACCCAACGCCGTTTCCGCACAGCAGCTTCATCAATTCTTTTCTTTTTCTGTCGCCGGAAATATCCCTAAGCGTGGGGCACAGCGCGTGGATTCCCTCCGCTGTTTCCGGCTCTATCGTGAATTCAAATACAGAAGAAAAGCGAAGCGCTCGTATCATGCGGAAAGCATCTTCTGTGAATCTCCGTTTGCTTTCGCCGATGCATCGGATCAGTTTATTTTCTAAATCCTTTTGCCCATGAAATAAATCCACCATGCCCCGTTTGGGAGAATAAGCCAGGGCGTTTACGGTAAAATCCCGGCGAACCAGATCGTCCCTGATATCATCTACAAAGCAAACGGAATCGGGATGGCGATGATCCGTATATGCGCCATCCTTCCGAAAGGTGGTTATCTCATATGGCTCTTCTTCCCTGTATACCACCACTGTGCCGTGAGCCAGACCGTCCAGCGATATTTTTTCATTCCGAAAAATCTGACGCACTCGATCCGGATGGGCGGAAGTAGTGATATCCCAATCCTTGGGTACACGGTTCAGCAGACTATCCCGCACGCATCCCCCCACCGTATAAGCAGGGAACCCGGCGTTTTCCAATGTATCCATCAGTTCTAATACAGGCTGCGGTATTTTGAGCATTTTTCTCCCTCTCTTCATCCTGTGATATTCTATCTGAATCAAAAATATATTTTACGTTTTTTTAGGGGCTAATTTTATAGGCCAAGTATTGTTTTTTGCATCGAATTCATTCGCAATAATAACCTGAATCTGGTCGCCAATTTTGTAAGTATTCCGCAGGTCTTGCAAATCTGTTAAAAATCCAAACACCTGCTCGCTGATCTTACATTTGGCGGAATGTCCGTGTGTTTTATTGATCCAGATTATTTTTGCAGGAACCTGCATACGAGGCGACAGTGCTTTATCGGTGCTTGCAATGGAAACGGAAGGAGTAGGGGAACCTCCCTGAGCTTGATCCGCAAACTTTCGCACCATTGCAGGCAAGGCTAAATCCTTTTGCAGTTCTTCTGAAGTTTTGCTTATTTCCGGCATCTGGGGCAGTGCGTATTGTACAATTTTATTATTTGTTCCATTCGCGCCAGGAGCGATTTGTTTGTTTCCAATAAACCATTGATGGCTGGCGTTTGCATTTATGTCATCTTTTTTCTTGGTCTTATCCGAACCGATTGGATATTGAACATTATTCAGCTTGGCTGTCAGGATATTTTTCAATTCAGCAGGGACGGATATTTCAGCCATTGTATCAACCGATGTGTTTGTAACTTGATACTGTCCGTTTGTGTAGCGCCGTTCCTCAATGGACTGTATGGATATTTTCACGCTGCCCAGTCCCAAGGGGCGGCCATGCCCCAGTTTATGCCATCCATCGACATCTTTTTCACCGACCTTACATTTTGGTGCAAGACACCAACACAGCATGCTCAATTCATTATCTGACAGCCGATCAAAAAAAACATCAAATTTGAATGTCCCTGAATAAGCTAATTTCATACTGCTGTTGCGTTCAGTTTGCTCTTGCGATGAATAGTCCGCTTTATTACAAACTTGGTGATGAAGATAGAATTTTCTTCCGCGCAAACGCAGTTCTCCCTCTCGCAGCGCTATTGCGTCCTTTTTATTCATTTTGTATACATAATTCCACTCTCTCGCTTCTTCAGGTCTAATTGTATAAAACTCGGTTGCAGTGATTTTTGGAGATGCCAACTCCTTCAAGAGGATATAATCGGAAATATCGCAATTCTCTCCTGGTGCGTCTGAAAAGCG
This sequence comes from Anaerolineaceae bacterium, assembly GCA_017417055.1. GTDB lineage: Bacteria > Chloroflexota > Anaerolineae > Anaerolineales > Anaerolineaceae > Flexilinea. Next base: position 7,598 of record JAFPZX010000107.1, on the reverse strand, counting down.
TACCCGGCTGCCATAAGCCCCATTCGCGTCAGCGAGCCCGAAAAGCGCACAAGCCGGGCAAAGTATTTCTTCATTTTTTCTTCGTTTTTTTGACGAAAGAACGCAAGGACGATAATCTCCCGCGATGTCCTTTAGAGTTTTGGTATATACTTCACGACCCTGCATGGCCAAAGACAATATCTTTTCCGTCTTTCCATCAGGATACCGGATGGTTTTAAAAAATATCGGATAATAGCACTCATTTTTCTCCAGCTTCGGATAGCCAGTATAACCGGTATGCGCTTTAATACTATCTTGATCCTTATAGTCACAGTCTTTTATTCTGCAGTTTTCACAAAAACGCTTATTTTTTAATTCATCCAATGCCTTATTCAATTTTTCGGATCGGTATAATTCCAGCATCTGGTTAAACGTTTTAATTTCATTATCACTTAGTGGTATACCATTATCGCTTGGAGAATAAATTATATGGCTATTATGCCGACTCCCGCCAATGCCCCATTCACCTAAGAGCAAATATCCCGTCTTGTCTCCGCCGCCAAGGTTACGCGCAATGATTTGTCCCGAATCTCTTCCTCGAGGCCTATAAGTTGAGTCTCCATCAAACGATATTTTTGAACATTGATAATATGATTCACCGTTGATAGTAATATAGTAGCCATTTTTACCGCTATATTGCAAAGGATAGGGTTCTCCGCCGGTAAATGGGCAAAAGGTATTGACTACCGCGCATTTTGCAGGGTATAGATACCAATGCCCATCAGTTTTCTTTATCAAACCTGCACCACGTTCATCTGAAGGTGGATTCGTTATAATCATTGTTGTGGCTCTGGCATTCAAGAAGGAATCGTCCAAAGAACTCAGACACGAATTGGTGGCAGATTCATAAACAGCGCGAATCATTCCCCGGATTTCGCTGCCAGGGATGAAAGGGGTTTCTTTTCCCTTGAAACTGCCTGTCATAAAAGGATATTTATGATGCTTTCCGTCACCATTTTTGACTGGCGGCTCAGCTTTCTCAATATCAGGAATGGCTAAAGGCGTACACGGTTCAAGAATACAATGAATTACGCCGGTATGATTTCCTTGGTACTCGAAATAGCTCTTTTTTGCCGGAGTATCCCGCAATGGTACAAATTGATAAGGATTAATAAATTGTGTCTGATCATCTTGATACCATTTCATATCAGACATACGGTTTGCCTCGCTTTCTCTTTTTCGCTCTAACTTATTGCATTGACATGAAGTTATTTTACAAACTTTACTACCCGCCAATCGACGGGATACTCGACCCCATTTTGGGCATTTTCTTTAAAATACGTGCAGACGCATACTTTGGTAATCTGTTCTCTGACGGGCAACGTATACGTGCCCCCGCCCATGGTCTGGAAAGTGGTGGATGATTTCGATGTATCCTGATCCAGGAAATGTACTTCTTCAAAGGAAGTCATACCGCAGCTGTCGTCCAGAATCCTGACGTGGAATTTTTCTCCCATATAATCCCGGCGGCACAGCAATTCCCTGTCCTCGCGGAAGATGCGCAGTTCCAGCAGGTGTTTGGTATCCATGTCCTCGTCGTTGGCCGGGAGATTCGCAAACAGCCCGCTGGTCAGTTTACCCGTATAGGTCGCGATCCAGATCGCGCCTTCCAGAATGGCGTTGTTCTCCTGGATATAGGCCAGAAGTCCCGCTTCAGGTTTTTTCATCATCATTTTTCACCTCCGAGGACGATCCCAGTTTCTGGATCAGCATATTTTCCCAATCCTTCTGGCTGATGTCGATTGGCTCCTCATTCAGCTTAAGTTCGCCTTCCCGAATCTCGAACAGGCCGCGCCCAACGGATGTCAGCCCGCCGACGCTGAGGAAGCCGTGATGCAAATCGGCAATCGCCGCGCCGACCGCCTGACGGGCCAACGAGTATTCTTCGCCGCGCGGCAGGGTGATGGTCAGCGTGCCTTCCCCGCCGTAATATGTTTCTTCCCCGTACAGCGCGGTGTCCTTGGTTTTGCCGGAAAAGCGGTCAATGGCGTTGCGGGTGATTTTTTTGAAGCTGCCGCGCTCGATCCGGGTTTCTGAGAAGGAAATTTGGGAACGCCAGGCCGTGGGCTCTTTTTTCGCCTTCTCCCCATTTGCATTAGCAGCGTTTTCGTCCGGCTGTTTCTGGTCTTTGGTTTTTTCGATCACGGTGCCGAACAGAGCCGTCAATTCTTTCTCAGGGATGAACTCCCGCACACGGGCGCGGAACGCCCCGGCCCAGGTGGTACCGGGCACCAGCACGGCCTTTTCTTCAGCGTTTTCATCTTTCTGGTATCGGATCGTACGGTAATCCATATCTTCAAGATCGGTTGTATAGACGCGAATGGAGATGCCGCCTTTCAGCCGCAGGCCGATCTTCAGCGTCATCACATCGCAGTCCGTCGGCGCGACCCCTTCGAGCAGTTTTATTTCTTTCCAGCCTTCCTTATCAAACGGGTCAAAATCCAGCCACCGCTTATTTTCGTCTTCCTTGCTCAGGTCAAACAAGATTTGTTTCAAGGTGACGTTCATCCGGCCCATACCCCGGGATTTCTTCGCCCCAAACGAGCAGCCTCTGGCAGCCAACCGGCGAAGGAGCGCGTCCGCTTTATTCTTGGTCTCCACGGGAACGTTCTTATTGATTTCGATCAGCCCAATAAAATCAATGTCCGGCTCAATGACTTCATAATCGAACTTTTTCTGATCAAGGGCTGTCTTATACTGATCCAGGGCGACGTTGTCACGCTTGCTCCACCGAACGTCTTCCACTTTTTTCAGCGTCGTTTCCGCGTCATATACGTACAGGCTGCTGATATTGCCCTGGTCTTCCTTCAACGCCTTGCCGAACAACTGATCCGCGTCGTTGCCTGCCATTTCCCGCAGCATACCGGCGATGGTGGTTCCGGGAATAAATGGCATACCGAAAGCATTCCGCAGCACATCGTTGTCCGTATGGGAGCTGAGCCCGTTGCCAATCAGCATGGAGGTTTGCAGGGAAAAACGAAGCTGATAATAAATATGTTCGCTATTATACGTCAACGCTTCACTCATGCGTCCATCACTTCCCTTTCAAATCATACCGGGCAAGGCGAAGAATCGCCATCCAGCAGTCCTTCCAGAGCGTGGCGTTGTTCGTCTGCACAAGCTGGTCACATACGGCGGCAAAGACTTTTTCGCATACCTCTTTTTTCTCTTTTTTCTTGATGGAAGCGATCCGTCCCTTCATATCCTCCATGGAAACGGCTTCCTCTGTCATCAGCATCAGCCGACCGATGAGGGAAGAAGTGATGCTTCGATCATTGAAGCAGCCTTTGACCGTGGCGTAGATTTCGCGGCCAAGCTGTATGGCGTCGGAGGGGTTTGCTGCCTGCAAAGCTTTGGTGAACCAACTGATATCGACGTCGGTTTGATCCTGGGCGGGCATTGTGCCCGCCGTCTTGGCAGTCTTAAAGCCCTTTAGCTTGTCCGCGTCATACAGGCGTACCGCGCCAAATCCTTCTGCCTTACGCCGACCCACCCGCAGGAAATCGGCATTAAACGTATGCGCCTGTTCCAGTTTCACTGTAATGACGCTGCCCATCATTGCCGCACGAACGGGGGTATTGCGCAGATTGCGCTTGGCGTGGTATCCATGGATCATGTGATAATCCATGGCGGTCTGATCCATCTGAATGTCATCATGCTGAATGTCCGTGGAAATAACGTCCTTCACGATGGATTCGATCATGCTGTCCTGCGTTTCCGGGATAAGATCGCTTTCAAGGGCGATAACCAACTTGCCGCCTGCGGAGATGGGAATGGCCTTCGTCTGCGGAAGATCACTGATGGTTGGTTTTTCTTTTGCCAACACACAGCGGGAATACTGGGCGGAGCGGCTCATGCCAAGGCGCAGCGGCCATTTTTCCAGCAGCTTTGCAAGAATTTGCAGCAGGTTTTCCGGCCCTTCGATCGTGCCAAAGAGATACTGCCCGGCTTCGATACAGGTATGAACATACATGGAAGCGTCGTTGGCCAAGCTGTTCTTGGGGTCGTCGTCCTGCGGGTCGGTCTGCCGCCAAATCATGGAGCGGTCAGTGTTATGTACGCTGTGGTGATAGGCGCGCTCTGTCTTGACCTTGCATTCTGTAATGGTTTGGTTATCAAACGCTGGACGGGACAGCATTTTTCCGCGCATGGGCTTGGGCTGCGCCAACCGCTCGATCTGCTTCAGGACGGATTCGTCCGTGCCCTCGGGCATCCTGCCTTTGATCAGGCGGGACTTGTCATCATAAAATGTCAGCGTCTGTCCGTCCACATGGGAATCAGACGATTTCAGTTTGCGGATAAAGTACGGCGCGGGGATACATTCGGTTCCTTCCGCATCGGAAATGTACAGGTTTGAATAAGTCACTTTGCCACAGAGGAAAAGCTTTTCAAACAGCGCGTCCGGCTGCCTGAACTGTTTCAGATACAGGCTGGCCATTGCGCCCAGCACGGCGGCGCCGCTGACATAATTGCAGCAATCGTCGCCGGAAAGGGCGGTGATCAGCAGCGGATCCAGGAGTTTCAAATGCAGCGACAGTTGTTTATTTGTGCCGTCCCCAGTGTCCGGCGCGTCCTGATTCGCGCCTGTGTCGTTTTGAACCCCGGAGTCATATGTGCATTTGACCGCGCCGAGGCCGCGGGTTCGGTTCGCACCGATATTTCGGAGCGCTTTGCAGATGCTTTTCAATTCTTTTTGGGTGTCTGGATTTCCGTCATCCTCGCATTCAAACACGAAAATGAGGTTCTGTTTTCCCCCTCCGGGATGCTTCTGGTTGACGACACGGGTGTAGCGCAAAGTTTCATCTTTGGCGACGCCGGTGTCTGGATCAACGGACGTGCTGGCCCGAATGTGCGTAAACAGGTTCAGCACTGTTTGCGGCAGGATAGGATGCCCCTGCGCCTTCTGCTGATCAAGATACTGGCGAAGCGCGTCAGCTTCCACCAAATGCCCGTTGCTGATCATGAGCGTTCCCGGTTTATCTTGGCCACGTGTGCCAAACAGACGATCCAGGGTTACCTTGTCAACGCCGATATATTCCCCCGCTTCACGCAGACAGCCTTTCAGACGGCGGGCGGGGATGTATGGCAACCCGAAAGCGTCATAGCTGACGTCCGTATCAACAAAACTGGAATAACCTGTCCCGGTGGCCACGCACAGGTCAGACTTTAATTCAATGCTGATCGAGCTCATCTGGCTTCACTTCCTCTCTGAACCATAGGTCAAATACCTGCGCAATATCAAACAGGTACTTCCGCGCCTGTTCCTCTTTCAATTCGTCCAGAAAAGACTTTGCTTTTTCTCCGGGAACGATGGTTTTCAGGCGCTGAATCTCCAGTTGGAACTCCTGCTCCCGATCCATCAGCAGCAGCGCTGAAAGCTGTTTGATGTTGCCACGGCCGATACTGCGGCACGCTGCCGCACAGTATTTTAGCTTTTCGGCTGTGTTCAGATTAGGTGCATTCTCCGACCAGAAGCTGTAAGGCCGCCCCATCAGGCTTTCGTCTGCCTCGCGCATACTGTCCAGATCGCCGGTCACACCGGAGAAGCAATACTGGAAATCCAGCAGCATGTTTTTGCTCCCGTTGCGCCGATTGGCTTTTTTTGCGTTGTCGCAGCATTCCTCGGCAATTTCGTAGGCAGTCGCAAAAGGCGAATGACTGTGGAAAATGCACATGCCCGCGCAGGCGGTGTCAATGTCCATGTTTCCTTCTTTGATCTTGTTCTCATTGTTCTTGATCAGCGTATCGAAATATTCACTGACCAGCTCGAAAGCGATCTTCGCGCTGCAAACCAGCGTCACATCGTCGCCGCCTGCCACAATGATCCGGGCGCGTTTTTGATGGTCTTTCAGCCATTCGCTGATTGCTTCCAGCGGTTTGGTCACCAGGTTTTCCTGAATGCTGTTGGAAAAGATGCGTATTTTTTCGGCGGCTGCCCCGTAATCTTGGAGCGGTTCATTAGTATGAGCAGACATGGTGTTGGATACGCGCTCCCCCATGTTGTTGCCATCGATATGGATGACCGCCAGCAGGCTGTTGGTGCCCTTTTCGGTCATTTCATCCAGTTCTGAAACGCCCAGGGGATCTTTTGCATCCGTCACGATGATTCTTTCGTCGTTTACTTTCCGTTTCAGCCAGCATTCTTCGGGCAGGTATTCCTGCGCGTGATCGGCATTTGTCTCAAACCTGGAAACGGGAAATGACGTTTGGCGGTCTACCCGGGTAAACGGAAGCACTGCCATGGGCATAAAGGGCGGCAATTCTTCCTTGCTGCGATTGAACGCATCACTCAGTTTACGAATATCATTATCATATTTTCCTGTGTAATGAATCAAGCCGCAGGCGGGGAACAGGCTGTATCCTTTCTCGCGCAATAATTTGCAAAGCAGCCGGTTTGCGGTGATAGCGGTTTGCTTATCTTTCCACAGGATGTACAGGTTGCCCCCGCCTACATACAGCACTTTTCCATCGAATTTTCCGTTGAGTTTGCCATTTGATTCATCCACAACAACATCAAACGGCTCTTTCTGGTTTTCGTATTTCAGATCAATAAACCGATTGATTTTGTACGACCATGATCCTGTTTGGTTACAGGCGGGAAAGCTGTAATTCTTTTCCACCTGAATACCGTTTGATGCAAGATCATTGATAAACAGGTCGTACATGCAGGTGATCAGCGCGGACGCGCCGACAATTTCCTTGAGTTTATTGGTGCGGAAGATGTACTTCTGCTTTGTCCGAAAATCGTACTGCGCCAGCCAAGGGCCCGCGTCTTTCTGAATGGCTTCATCCATCATGCGTTCTCTCCTTCATCTGTCGTGATGCTGTGGCAATCTATTCCGTATACGCTCTGTATTTGCAAAACTCGAATGTGGAAACCTTTTGAGAGGAACCGTCCGGATTGATCCGCTCGGTTGTTCTGCGTTCACTGCATGCGGCGAGAACCGTGATGCCATCTGCCAGCAGACGCCGGACGATCTGATAGGTCAGCGTCATTTCCCCCTGGCAGAGAACGGCGGAAGGCTTCAATTCCAGAATCCTCGCCGCGTATTCCTCGCCCAGCTGCGATACCTCTCTTTCAGAAGCCTGTGGCGGCACATTCGGAAATGGCAGCTCTGCGATGGGGCCGTATACACTCGTGGCGGCGATCTGTGCTTCGCTCCAGAGCGCAGACGGATGATTTGTACAGTTAATAAACACTTGAACCTCCCAAAAAAGCAAATCGCATGATGATACCTATTGAAAATTCCGCACATTGTTATGTTTCATATATTGAAGATGATATTCCGTTTTCCATTTTTTCACAAAGTCCATCATTCCCAAACATTTTTTGCGCATCTATTGTATCATCTTTTTTGACGTTTTTCAACCATTTTTTGCAAAAATGGCAAATCAAAAAAACCGAGTAAATTCCCAAAGTATAGTAAACGACTTAATTAATTTCCATTTACAAAGTGCCTGAGCTGTGCTACAATAGGTTCGGGGGTGTTTACATGCATATCCGAACCTTTATGTCCGACAAGCAAGCATTGATCGAGGAAGGAAAACGCATTGTATCT
>JAFPZX010000106.1 GCA_017417055.1 Anaerolineaceae bacterium | reverse complement strand
TGTATTTGCCTGTACCGGTTCCGGGAAAACACTTACCTCTTTCAAATTAGCTCAGCTGCTCCGGGAGGAACCACGCATTGACAAAGTGGTTTTCCTGATTGACCGCAAAGACCTGGATGATCAGACAGTAGATGAATACAACTCCTTTGAAAAAGATTGTGTCGACAGTTCCAACAGCACGCACGTCCTGACAGAGCAGCTGAAGAATCCGGAGCAAAAACTGATTGTCACCACGATCCAGAAGATGGCGAACGCGGTCAAATCCAAACGCTATGAAAAGCTGATGGACAGCTTCCGGAACAAAAAAGTTGTCTTTATCATCGATGAGTGTCACCGCTCCCAATTCGGGCGGATGCATGCCGATATTGAACGTCATTTCCGAAATGCCAATTACATCGGTTTTACCGGCACGCCGATTTTTGAAGCAAACAAAGGCGCGGATGGCAGGACAACAGCCGATATTTTCAACGCTGGACTGCTGCCGGACGGGACAAAACGGGATTCCTGTCTGCACCGCTATATGATCAAAAACGCGATCGCGGATGGCAATGTACTGCGATTTTCCGTGGAATATCAGCGCACGATCTTTGCCCATCAAATCAATTTGATTGGGATCGATCCGGAGCAGCTGGATGACCCGGTATACTGCAAAGAGCACAGTATTGACATTGATACACTCTATCATGACGATGACCGGATCCGCAAGGTGGCTGAAAACATTCTGGAGCACCACGATCGGCATATCCATCCGCAGGGAAAGGATATTTATACATCCCTTTTCGCGGTGGACACCATCAAAACACTCGGCAAATACTATGATGTATTGAAAAAACTGAACGAAACTATGTACCCGGCGGCGCAATATAAAATTGCGGCTATTTTCAGTTATGGCGCCAATGAGGACCTTGATGGCAAAGGGGATGAGCACTCCGCTGAGCTGCTTGCCCGCTGTATTGATGATTACAACCAGATGTTCAGCACTTCTTATTCCATTGAAACCTTTGACGCCTACCGAAAAAATATCACCGAACGCATGAAGCAGAAGAACCTCCCGCAGGTCGATATTCTGCTCGTGGTCAACATGATGCTCACCGGGTTTGACGCCAAACCGCTCAACACCCTTTATCTGGATAAAAACCTGATCTGGCATACGCTTGTTCAGGCGTACAGCCGCACGAACCGTGTGGATAAAATGACGAAGCAGTTCGGCCAGATCGTGACTTTCCGCAATATCAAACAGTGGCAGGATGACGCGCTGCGGCTTTTTTCCGGTGACGGCGATCCGAATGAGTACCTGCTGGAATCCTACGAATATTATGTTCAAAAATGGTTAAATCAGGTACCGGTTTTGCGGAAGGTCGTGCCGGATGTGGACACCGCCGGTCAGCTGCAAAATGAAGATGAGATCCGAATGTTCATCATTGCCTTCCGGACGCTGGTCTCAACGCTCGCGACACTGAAGACATTTTCCAAATTTGACTGGTCAGACCTGGATATTGCCCTGAATGAAGAAGATTTCGAAGGCTATAAATCCTGGTATCTCTATTACAAAGATCAGACATCCAACCCGAATCCAAAGGTCCCTGTCCCGGTAGATGTGGACTTTGATGTGGAACTGGTCCGCACCGACCGCATTAACGTGGTGTATATTCTCAACCTGCTGCGCAGTGTGCAGAGAGGAGACAGGAAAGAAGGTGAACTGGAAGCGGACCTGGACCTGGTGCTGCGGGAAATCGAGCGTTCCGACAATGAATCATTACGCGCAAAGAAAGATGTCATGGCAGAATTCATCCGCACGCGGTTTTATGACCTGCCGGAGGATACGGATATGATGGCGGCTTTTGAGGATTTCGCTCAAGAGTTTGAAAAAGAGGAGATCAAAAAGTTTGCCTGTGAGAATGAAGTTGAAGAGTCCATCATTCAGGAAACCATGGCGGAATATTCCTTCAATGGCAGTATTTCGGATGAGGATATCCGCAAACGCCTGACGGATTATAAATATGGACTGCTAAAGACAACGAAGCTGACCCGCATTATCAAAAATTTTGTAGAACGAACCTACGGGAAATATAAAGCCGAAGGAGAATAAATTCACGGGATCTGGACCCACAGGTGCCTGTACCAGCGGGGGACCGTCAGTTTCGCAGTCAGGTACATGCTGAACCGGTCATATGGCACCTCTCCAGGGTTTAATGCTGTGATTTAGACGATACCGCCACGCCACCCGCTGTTTTCGTGAAACGGGTACAGGCCCGCTTGCGGGCCTGTACCCGGGAAATGAGGAGAATTTATGCCAATCGACACCAACAAACTGCAGCAGCAGGCTGCCGACCTTTCTTCGCAGATCTGGGCCATTGCCAACGACCTGCGCGGCGGCATGGATGCCAATGAATTCCGCAACTACATCCTCGGCACGATTTTTTACCGCTACCTTTCCGAACGCACCGAAAATTACATGAAAGAAATTCTGGCAAATGACGGACTGACTTATGAAGAAGCCTATGCCGATGAAGAATACCGTAAGCTTGTGATACAG
>JAFPZX010000105.1 GCA_017417055.1 Anaerolineaceae bacterium | reverse complement strand
TAGAGCGAATCCAGGTAGATCGTGCTGTGCTTTTCGTAAAAGGATTGCTTCTTATACGAAAGCAGCGGCCGGAACATAAGCTCGCCGCTGCTGGTGTTGGTGATATGGTGCCCGTAAATGGCAATGTTCCGTCCGGGCGATCTGTAATCTGTCTTTTTCAGAGAAAACAGCGTTCCCAGCTTGCTTTTCCTACCGTTGAAGTCGTGCGTCAGGTAGAAATCCGTGCTGTCGGAAAGAACCACGGGATAATTGACATTGGTGCCGGGGATTTTCAGCCAGGCGATAAAGTCGCCGTTCTTTTCCTTGGCTGCCGTCAGGTCAACGCCTGTATTCCCGCCGATGAGATGGGGTATGACCGTTGGCATGTCTGCCGGTTTTTGTGTTGCATTGGAAGCAGGACTTGCAGGCGTGGGATTTTTTGCTCCCGGCTGTTCTCTTTTTTCCGTTTTTGTGTTTTCCGGTGGCTGCGCCGCATCCTTGGGGAAGGTGGCAGGTCTGTTTTCCTCATCCGATTCCACAGAGGTCTTTTCCGTCTCAGGGGGCTGAATGGCTGTCTGTTCATCGCCAGGAGAAGGAGTACCTTGTACTTTTTCAGGAACAGGAGGCGCAGACGTGACATGATCCTCAATCTGTTCTGCCGTCTGATCGGGAGGGGAACGCAATTCTTCCAGCAGACCGTCCAAATAGGCTTGTCCTTCGGAATACTGCCTGTTTTCTTCCTGCGCGGAATACAGGATCATGCCCAGTCCGCCCAACAGAAGCAGCGCGGCGCAGCACAGCAGGATCAGGCGCGTCGGTTTCCGGCGTCTCTTTTGTTTCAGGGTATATCACCACCTTTTCGGGAAATCGTAGTCATGCCGCACTTCGGCTTCATAGTAACTGTGTATGGTGGCAGGCGCGTTGAACAGCGCTACAAACCAATACTGCCGGATGTTGTGAATCTTGCTCCGGCTCTTTTCCATGCTCTCGAAGATATACTGGATGTGGGAAGAATTGATCTCCAAAAATCGGGCATGGACGATTCCAGAAGGTACCTTCTTTCCGCTGACGGTGAAATATTCGCAGCGGGTGGACAGCACTTCCACCATCAGGGATACGATGTTGTCCAGCGTCTCCTGGCTGAACTCATCCCGGAGAATGGCGTATTCGATGTTGTCCTTTATCAGCCGGGTCAGATCCCTGGTGGTCAGCCTGCGCTGCACATCCGGGATGCCGGTGGGAACGCTGACCGCTGTGTCCTCCGATGCGGGGATTGATGGATGGATATTTGATTGATTCGGATTGGATGGATTCGTATTGGATTTTTTTATCTTTTCTTTTTGAGTGTTTGATCTATTATTATTTGATTGTGTGGTGTTATCCAACATTGGCTTTTCCTGGGAAGAGTCCGCCTGCGTTGGATTTCCCGGCATAGGCTTTCCCGACGTTGGTTTCCCCGTTATAGGAAAAGCCGACGCTGGAATGGCCGACATTGGCCCATCCGACGCAGGCTTTTCTGATATGGGATTTTCCGATGCTGGCGGTTTCTCCGCTTCTTCCTCTTCCGGGGGTATATCGAAGGAAGTAACCGTGCCGCCGTTATCCTCTGATTCATCTCCGTTCCGCGGCGCTGTTTGCGGTTCCTCGTATATCCAATAGATTGCTTCACCCAACTGCCCATTGGCTTTCCTGGCCCGGAAGCGGATCACATATCCGGCGCGCTCCAGTTCCCTAATGCCGTCCCGCACGGAATCCACCCCATCCCGGCAAATGCTGGCCAGTCCCCGGATAGAATACTTCCACCGGTCCGCGGGCAGGGAAAGCATGAGGGACAGAAGCCCTTTTGCTTTCAGGCTCAGCCGTTTGTCCTGAAGGTGGATGTTGGACATGGCGGTGTAATTGCTGTTCTTCTGGATTTTGAAGATTTCTGACATGGCGGGATCCCCCTATTCAAATATATCTACTTGATTTTGAAAAAAACATGTACCTACTTGATTTTGAAAAAAAAACATGTATAATGTAACGTGTACAATTAAAGTGCATTATACGTCCATAGTTTTTGTACTTGATTCGTAACTTGTAGATAACTGCTAAAACTCTTTCAGTGAAATAATTTAAGACGTACACTAAGTGATAAATAGGGAGATGATAAAGATGAGTATCGTTTTAGAATTCATTACCGCATTGGGAACTGTTGTTGCCGCTTTATCTATTATTTCTGCTTTTGTATTGTATAAGGTGCAAAAACGAGATGAATATTTAACTAAAGTTAGAGATTCATTGCAATTGATAAGTAATGATATAGAGGAACTAAACTCTTTGCTAAATTTTGAGCTCGCGTATGAGTTGGCCTCATCATTGGTTTATTCAAAATCGTCCGAATACAGTTTACAAAGAATCTTTGAGATATGTAATGAAGCTATAGAGCAGAAGAAAAATGAAGACGAGACAAAAGAACTTATTAAAAATGCTCTGGGTATTTTTGGCTGTTCCTTTCAAGATGCTTTAGGAAACAAATACTCAAATTTAATATCTGATATTAAACAGGCATCTATAGTTTTCTACCCGGATTATAAAGGTCTATTTAGATTTTCAAAAGCATGCTCAACATTTATGACTATTGTATATTCTAACTATAAGAAATTACTACTTAGTGAGGACGCTTTATCAGAATTAATATATATTCATCTTGTTAAGGGCTCAGAACCATGGGATCAGTTCGATCATTTTCAAAAATCCTTTTTAGATTGTTTAGTTTCTATCGTGGAAATAAGTCGGATTGAAAAACATCAAAAAGAAATAAATTGCTTGCTTGATTTAGTTGGATTAGTTTATTCGACCCATATTGAGTTGTCAGCAAAAGAATGGAAAAAACTTGCTCAAAAAAACAAAAAGATAACATTACAACCATATAGCGATGTTCCTACTATAACTGGAGATTTACGTGAAGCAGAAAAATGTTTTGCACCTATTTTTTCTCATGATGCTATTGCAAAATATGCTTCACAAGTACAAATTATTGAATTAGCAAATGACAAAGATGATTGATTTGAGACGTAACTAAAAGTTTTTGTATTTGTACTTTACTCATAGCTAATGTTGTTTCTAATTTAAAACATTTGTTGAATGTCCAAAACTTATAGGCTAACCGATTCCGATGGAAACAACAAGAACGGCATTTTACTTTCTGACATGTGAATGCCTCGCTTTCTCTTCAACGGCCTTGCTGTTGCTGCCGCTTCTTTAGCTGCTGCTGATGCCACCGCTCCACCAGACGAAGAATGACATCCGCGACCTTTTCATCCGAGTAACTCTTGGGAAAATACCTGCGAATTCGGGGATTGCGCAGAAAGCTCTGATCCAGGGGCGGCTTTTTCACTTCCGCGAAGATGGCGTCCATTGCTTCCTGGGTCAGATTGCCCTCCTGACTGAGCTTTTTCAGCCGCTGGGCCTGCGACAGGGAAGGGGAAGTCTGGGCTTTTTCCAGCGCGGGGATGATCTGCGCCTGCTCATCATGGGTCAAATATGAAAGCTCCACGGCGGGATTGAACTTGATTTTCTTCTCGTCCACCATTTGAAGCAGGGGTGGAATCAGGTAGGTCAGACGGATATAACGCTGTATTGTACGGGCGCTTTGATCCGCTCCTTCGGCCACAGATTCATCTGCTCTGAAATTCGTGCCAACTTGGCACGAATTTTCCTTGGAGGGCCTTCCAGCCTGACGGTGCAAGGCTTCCAGCTTCATTTTGTAGGCAAAAGCTCGTTCGCTGGGCAGGATGTGTTCGCGCTGCAAATTGGTGTCCACCATCACCAGAATGGCGGCGTCATCGTCCAGATTCCGCACGATCACCGGCATGGTGTCTATCCCGGCCAGCTCACAGGCTCTTTTGCGCCGATGCCCCGAAACGATCTCATATCCTCCTTCC
>JAFPZX010000104.1 GCA_017417055.1 Anaerolineaceae bacterium | reverse complement strand
GGGGGACACGCGCTGAGCAAGCTCACGCGTGTCCCCCGACTGTAAAAAAAAGGACGCGGGAAGAATTTTTGCAGGCAAGGCGACGCTGCTCGCCGCGTCCCTGCGAAGCATTCCCTCCGGCAGGCTTTTCCTATATGATTATGTGCGACAGCTCCTTGATAAATGAGTCTCGAACGGAAAACAATGCATATTCTTTGAAAAATTGGCCAAAACTTCTCGATGCGCCGAAAAAAACATGGGACGGTTCCATCCGGCGCAAGCGCCACATGCGAACCGTCCCCGTTATTCAATGAATCTGTGTTTTCTTAATTCAAATATTTTTAACGGATCTCTTTACCGATAACAACACGGCGGTTCAAATATCCGCCTTCCGGCAGCTCATCCTCGCAAGTCAACAGTGCTATTGTTGATTCATAACCGGCAGCAGCCTTGTCCAATGCAAACATGTCATGTGCGTCGATCTTTTCATTTGAGAAAACTTCAAAAAATCTAAGATTATTATCATTATCACGAATATAGAACCGGTCACCCTTTTCCATCGTTACCAGCAAAGCAAATGGGCCGTATTCATCCGCACTCAAGGTATTATGGCCGGCAATCACAGCAACATTTTTACCCAAAAACTGTATGCCTTCCAACAGACCGACTTTCGCGCCCAGTCGGTCCACAGCCCATTGTCCATTCTCCTTTTCCAAAGAAACGATTTCACTGGCGACATTGAGCGAAGGAATCATCAATTCCATGTGCAGCGGACGGTAATCAACAGCTGCCGGTTTTTCATTAACACGGCCGGTTATACCGGTTCGCGGCCATTCCGGAATTTCCGGCGTGACGGTCAATCTGCGTATCCAGGGCGTTGCAGTGGGAGGTGTCAAGGAAGGATTAGGTGTTTCTGTTGCTGTAGGCGTATTCGTCGCAGTAGGTGTATTTGTTTGGGTAGGCGTATTCGTCGCGGTGGGTGTGTTTGTTTGGGTAGGTGTATTCGTCGCGGTGGGTGTATTTGTTGCTGTAGGTGTATTTGTCGGCGTCGGAGTAAAAATACGATTATAAATATGGTATTCCGGAATATATTCCGGAACAAAATCTTCACTAACAGAATAAATTATCTCTTCCCCCGTCTCTTCATCATATCTTTGAACCTGCCGGAAACAATCAGCCCAATCATTTTGTTCAGTTAAATCCAGAGACCTGTAAATGTCGCCTTCTTTTACAAGAAAAACTGTAACTCTTTCCGGACGTTTTCCCGCCAGATTGTCATCATCTTCCCATATCTTCCTGCAGCAGATATCGATCAGCTCTCCGGTATCGTCTTTTGAAATATACCCATCCGGCGGCGAAACATTGATTACCAGATCACTTTTTCCGGCATAAAAAGATTCTCCCACAATTCCTTCCGGAAGAATCACAGCATTGGATGTATCGACTGTAACTTCAGAAAAAACAGGCGAAACAAACAGAATAATTGCAGCAATCAGAAAAAATAAAACAAATCCATTATGTACGATTAAATTATTACCTGAGTTTGACATAAGCTCTCTCCTTTTTCTTATGTTTGTTCACAGTATCTATTCATAACCGGAACGCATCAATGACAAATTTGTTGAATCGGTGACTTTCTGTTACTAATTATTATTGTAATATGTCGTAATAAAATCGATAACAAGCGTATATGATGCCCTCAGGCTCCAATTAACTTATTATTATACTATTATTTTAAAAAATTTTAAGATTAATTTGAAATTTAATTTTTGTAACTTTTTCAGAGCATAAACTGCAATTCACGGAGCACATTCGGGACTGACACCCGGTGCCGCACAAAACGACACCGGCATGTCTGTCCCCATGTGCGCCACAGCAATATTGGCAGACGCGTGAATCGGAAAAAGAATCTTTATTCGGAACACTTTTGAACTGTCCCGTTATATCTCCTTCACAGTTACAAAACTAAAATTTTTTAGGAAGCAATGATTAATTGGGACAAGGGGACATTCACTGCGTGCGATGTCGGCTCCGTATGGTACGTGCTTCGCTCGATTTAGATTCAGAGCCGGAGCTGCGCCTCTGGTACGGGACACGCAGAAAACGTCCCCTTGTCCCATGTTTTTGTGAATTAATCAGCGTTTCCTTAAATGCGGATTTCGCTTGATTCGACCGGGTAAACTTTGCGTTCAGCGCCGCTGTGAACGATCAGATTCAAACCCGGAACCGGATGGCTCAGCGTCAGCGTGATTTCACCATTTTCACACCGGAAAGCAGCCTCCAGAACCGGATCACCCTTTGTGTCCGGAATAATAACGCAGTCGGATCCGCCGTTTTTCGGCTCATACAAATGCAGTTCAAGCCCTTCGCAGTAATCATAATCCGGGCGGTCTTTGCACCCACCCAGCGGCAGCAGGCTGTTTTCCCTCACATAAATCGGCAGAGAGAAGTAATCATAATCCTCGCCATACCAGTGGCCGCCTTCACGTTTTCCTTCGGAATAGAGATGTGTCCACCTTCCCTCCGGCAAGTAGTAATCCACATGACCTTCTTCATTGAAAACCGGCGCGACAAGCAGTTTGCTGCCGAGCATATACTGCATATCCAGATAATTTACCGCCGGGTCATGCGGGAATTCCAGCACCATCGGACGCATTTCCGGGATGCCGGTCTGATGGGATTTCACCGCTTCCCCATAAAGATAAGGCATCAGGCGGCACTTCCATTCCGTGAAAAAGCGCAGCACATGGCATGCCTCATCGTCAAACAGCCACGGAACCCGGTAGCTCTTCGAACCGTGCAGCCGGCTGTGCGTGGAAAGCAGCCCGAATGCGCACCAGCGTTTGTAGACATCCGGTGTCGCGGTTTCCTCAAATCCGGAAATATCATGACTCCAGAATGAAAAACCGGACAGCATCAGCGAAAGACCGCCGCGCAGCGTTTCCGCCATAGATGCATAAGATGCCGAGCAGTCCCCGCCCCAATGGACCGGGAATTTTTGACCGCCGGCCGTCGCGGAACGGGCAAAGAGCATGGCTTCGCCCTTGCCGCGTTTTTCTTCCAGAACCTCAAAGCAGGCCTGATTATAGAGATAGGTATAGTAATTGTGCATAAAGAGCGGATCGGAGCCGTCATAATACTTCACATCGATTGGGATGCGTTCTGCGAAATCCGTCTTGAAGCTGTCGATACCGGTATCTACCAGCTTGCGCAGCCGGTCCTGATACCATTGCTTTGCCGCCGGATTCGTGAAGTCAATAATCGCGAGCCCCGGCTGCCAGATATCCACCTGTTTGATTCCTCTGCCATCGGCACGCTGCAGAAAGTAACCGTTCTTCAAGCCTTCCTCAAAGAACTCGCTGCCCTGAGCCACATAAGGATTAAACCAGGCACAGGTATGCAGTCCGCGTTTGTGACATTCGGCAATCAGCTTTTCCGGATCGGAAATGACCTCGCGGTCCCATTCGAAATCCGTCAGATGGAATTCCCGCATCCAGAAACAGTCAAAATGGAACACATGCAGCGGGATATCCCGTTCCGCCATACCATTGATAAAAGACATGATGGTGTTTTCGTCATAACTGGTGGTGAAAGAGGTCGTGAGCCAAAGACCAAAAGACCAGGCAGGAGGAAGCGCCGGTTTCCCGGTCATATTCGTGTAGTGTTTTAATACGTCCTTCGGTTCCGGACCATAGATGAAATAATAGCGCAGCTCTTCACCCGGGACAGAAAATCCGACATATTCCACTTTCTCGCTGGCGGTCTCAAACTCAACCGGACCGCTGTGATCTACAAAGACGCCATAACCCTTGTTTGTCATATAGAAAGGAATGCATTTGTACGCCACCTGAGAGGCTGTCCCGCCATCTTCGTTCCAGGTCTGAACCACCTGTCCGTTCTTTACAAAAGAGGTGAATCGTTCGCCAAAACCGTAAACACATTCTCCCGGCTGCAGGGAAAGCTCGCTGAGCATATAAGGTTTGTAGTTCCCGGAGAGATAATTTTCATCACAGAACATGGTCGAAGGTTTTCTGTCCCAGCGCATATAGCCGAGATTGCGGAATCCACAGGAGGTGATGACTTTTCCCTTTGACTCAAAGGTCATCAGCCAGTCATCATGCATTTTCACACGAAGTGTGACTTCACCGGTGGTGAGAACAGCTTCTTTTTCATCGATTTTCACACTGTAAGGGACTGTCGTTTCCATAACGTCAAAGCGCGGTTCACAGGCGTCGTATCCCTGAAAATGGCGGACACGGACCTTGATCACGTTCTCTTCCGACGCGGTAAACTCAACCGTGAGTGCGGGCTGGTCAATAGTGGCAGCCCTGCCGGTGATCTTGTTCACCGGTGCCAGGATCCGCATCCCGCCGGGAATCTCTTCCGCAAGATAAGCCTGTGCCGCGTAAAGCGGATTAGATCGTTCACTGCGAAGCCAGTAGCCTTCTGTAAATTTCATAAAAATTCCTCCGGAGTTAATAGATGTAAAGGATTAGGTGTCAGGTGTTAGATATTGGTAAAATCAATAGTCCATTCGGAAACCTTTTTTCATATTCTTTATTATACAATTAAATTTGTATACTAAACACCTGAATTATTTTATATAAACCGAATTAGAACAGAATGATGCACATGAGGACAGGCTCACTGCCCGCTCTGTAAGGAATGAGCTTCACCCACTTTACGACACAAGCTACAAGTGTTCCCGTGTGTTCCGTATGTATAAGTTATGAATTTTTTGATGTTCGAGGAATTGCCTTGCGGTGAAGGCTATGCTGATATCGTTTATCTGCCAAAGCATGATTCTGACTGGCCTGCTCTGGTCATCGAACTGAAATGGAATCAGTCCGCCGATGGAGCGATTTCTCAGATATTGAACCGTAAATATCCTGAATTTCTGAAAGATTATGACGGGGAAATCCTCTTGGTAGGCATCAGTTATCAAAAAGATGCTGCTCCCGGACAAAGAAAACACAACTGCAAGATCATTCGTTATAAGAAATAGAATATAGGAGAGATCTAACTGCCAATGTAAAAAGGGTGCCGAATGGCACCCTTTTTCATAATGCAAATTATTGATTAATTTTCCAGTTTGACCCAGGTTTCTTCAATCTGCTTGCAGGCGGTATCTTTGTCGATAGTGCCGGCAATGTAGGACTGGAGGGTTTCACCGAAAGCCTGGTGGGAAGCGTCGGTGAAGTAGGTGATGGAAAGAGCAGCAACGCCATCGGATTCGGCCAGAGCGTCACCCTGTTTGATCACTTCCATGTCCGGAGCTTCAGCACCCTTCACCGGAGGAATCACACCGGCGACGTTGTTGAACCAGGCTTTGCCATAATCACTGGTGTACCACCAGTTGACAAAATCGAGGGTTTCCTGCAGAACTGCGGAATCTTTGTTGATGCGCAGTGCCTGATCGGAACCGCCGATAACACGGGCATGGTCCGGGTTATCATCAACAGGATAACCAACGAAGCCCAGGTGCAGGTCGGGGTTGATCTGGAGCATGTCTGCTTCAACCCAGGCACCCTGTCCAACAACGATGGCGGATTTGCCGACAGCGAAGTCCGCAACTTCATTGGCAAGGAAGGATTCCAGCGGTTTGGCATCGCCGTATTTCACGACGAGATCAATGAAATCGAAGAAGTTGTTGTAGAGGACAGGATAGTCAGCGATGTGAGCTTCACCCTTGATGAAAGCGTCTGCCAGGGCAGCCGGATCATCAGAAGCGGCATCGAAGAAGGTCTGCCATGCGTGCTTGAACACCCACCATTCACCGAAACCATCGGAGAAGACCTGGTAACCGGCTTCGTGGATTTTTTCTGCGGCTTCCTTCAGGCCATCGAAGGTCTTCGGGAATTCAGTGATGCCGACTTCTTCAAAAATATCTTTGTTGTAGAGCAAACCGAAGTAGTTGCCCTTGATGGCGAAACCGTGAACTTCATCGCCGCTCATCATCACGCCCTTAACCGCGTCGGTCATGGCTTCAGCAGCCGGTTCATCGGCGAAGTTATAGGAGTAATCGAGGTACACAGCGATTTCCTTACCGGAGGTGGAACCGAAGATGTCGGGGGTGGAACCGGCATTGATCTTCGCCTTCAGCAGGGTCGGGTAATCACTCTGGGTGGTTTCATAGTTGATGGTGACATCCGGAGCGACAGTCTTGTATTCTTCGATCAGGGTGTTGATGGCATCGGCATATTCCGGGCTGGGG
>JAFPZX010000009.1 GCA_017417055.1 Anaerolineaceae bacterium | reverse complement strand
TTCAACTCACCCGCCGCATAAGCTTCTGAGTGAATGTAGGAGATTTCCTTCATCTTCAGACTGCCTTCAAGGCTGATCGCGTAGTCCAGGCCCCTTCCGATAAAGAAAATATCATGTGCATTGGCATATTTCGAGGAAAACCACTGGATGCGTTCTTTATCCTCCAGCACACGTTCCATTTTGGAAGGCAGCATATTCAGTTCATCGATCATTCGGGAATAATCTTCATTGTTAACTTTTCCCTGAACCAATGCCAATTGTAAGGCAAAGCAGTACATCGCTGCAAGCTGTGCACTGTAAGCTTTCGTCGTTGCCACCGCAATTTCAGGACCAGCAAGCGTGTAAAGAACCATATCAGCCTCCCGCGCTATTGTCGAACCAACAACATTGACAATTGCCAAAGTCATGATTCCCAATTCTTTGGCTTTCCGTAAGGCGGCAAGGCTGTCCGCTGTTTCTCCCGATTGCGAAATAACGATCACCAATGTATTCTTTACCGGAAGGATCTTCCGGTAACGGAATTCAGAAGCAAGCTCGACTCGTACCGGGATTTCTGCCATATCCTCGATCACATATTGCGAGACCATTCCCACATGCCAGGCAGAACCACAGGCGACAATATATATTGATGAAACAGAGCGCAGCATTTCATCGCTGATCCCGCTGTTTATCAAATTGATCTTGTTATCTTTGATCAGACTGCCTAAAGTATTCCGCACCGCTTTCGGTTGTTCGTGGATCTCTTTGATCATGAAATGTTCAAATCCGCCTTTTTCAGCCGCCTCGGCATCCCATGTGATATCGGTGGTATCTTTATGGATCTCGTCTCCGTTCAAATCGTAAAAAATCACATGTCCCGGTGTTATCCTGGCGCATTCAAGATTTCCGATATAGTAAACTTTTCGGGTGTATTTGAGGATCGCCGGCACATCAGATGCAAGATAGGATTCCTTTTCGGTAATGCCTATGATCATCGGGCTGTCTTTTCTTGCAGCATATATTTCTCCCGGATAATCTTTAAACATCAGCGCCAATGCATAGCTTCCGCGGACCCGTACCATCATACGGTTGATCGCGTCCACAGGACCGATTTTATATTTTTTATAATAATAATCGATCAGTTTTATGACGACTTCGGTATCTGTATCACTGTAAAAGTGATATCCGTTGTTTATCAGCTTCTGTTTCAGTTCCTCATAGTTTTCGATGATACCGTTGTGAACACCGACAACTTCTGATTCTACCGGACCGGATGCTGATACCCTTGCATTTCCGCTGACATGAGGGTGAGCATTGATCTGGTTTGGTTCGCCATGCGTTGCCCAGCGGGTATGGCCGATACCGCATGTTCCGGGAAGTGTTTTCCCGTTATCTGTTTTTTCAGCAAGATTCCGCAGCTTTCCTGTCGCCTTTACAACTTTAGCCAGTTCAGTCCCGCTGCGTACAGCCAGACCGGCAGAATCATAACCTCAGTATTCAAGTTTTGACAATCCATCCAGCAAAATCGGTGCAGCCGGTCGATTTCCTGTATATCCTACAATTCCACACATGAACTCACACTCTCTTTCTGTTCAGAAAATCCAGATAATTGTCCGATACAACAGTTCTGAACAACGGCAGCCACAATCTGAATGCAGCCAGAATATCTTTTGCAAGGCCGGAATCTGTATATTTCACATGTTCTTCAAGCAAGTGTCTCAATTCAGCAGCCTGTTTTTCCGATATTTCATAGATCCTGACAATATCATTATTGATCCGGTCTGCAACCGATCCATCCTCATCCAGAACCCAGGCTATACCACCGGACATTCCTGCGCCAAAATTATCTCCAATCGGTCCGAGGACAACGACCCGTCCGCCGGTCATATATTCACAGCCATGATCTCCGACACCTTCCACAACTGCAGCAGCTCCGGAATTCCGGACTGCAAAACGCTCTCCGGCTCTTCCTGCTATATAGGCATTTCCGCTTGTGGCTCCATAGAGTGCCACATTTCCTATCAGAATATTGTCCCGCAGCCATAACGCATCGACAGGCGGGCAGACAGCCAGTGTTCCGCCGGACAATCCTTTTCCGAGATAATCATTGGCGACACCGGACAGTGTGATTTGCTGGCCCTTTTTCAGAAAAGCACCAAAGGATTGAC
This sequence comes from Anaerolineaceae bacterium, assembly GCA_017417055.1. GTDB lineage: Bacteria > Chloroflexota > Anaerolineae > Anaerolineales > Anaerolineaceae > Flexilinea. The sequence continues at coordinate 225 of JAFPZX010000009.1, read as the reverse complement.
CTCCGCATCCCTGCGCCTTTATCCTTCGTTCTGCATGAAGCATGGTGCCAAAGGTTCGGTCTGTGGTTGTTAATTGCACATTATCCTGAAGCAGGCGGACATCAGTACGTTCATGAAGATGGAAATCATGTTTTGTATCAGACTGCATATGAACATTCATGGAAAATCCGATAATTTTGGAAAGATCCATCATGCTTTCATCCTTTTCCCTCAGCAGGTCACTGC
>JAFPZX010000103.1 GCA_017417055.1 Anaerolineaceae bacterium | reverse complement strand
GGGAGATGATCCCGCGTTTTTTTATAAGACAGGATCGTCAGGAAACATTCAGGATAAAATACGCCTTTCTCCGGTAAACTGTTTTCAGGGAGTAAAAAGTATGATATTGTGGACCTTTCAGCCTGCAGAAATCTATGACCAAATTCAGAAAGATGGTTTTTACCGCTGTGATTCCGGATATGTCGATCCGGATTTTGCAAGCGCCTATGACTGGCTGGTAAAACAGATGAAGAAAAAAATCGGTGATCCTCCCGAAGGTGTGGAGTATCCGGTATGGGCCTGGTATATCCAGAACTGGAAACACAGAAAACCGGATCTTCGGAGTGAGCGCTGGTGCTATGGTTCGGGCGGAGAGCTTTACGCCTGTATCGAGATTGAAATACCGGACGAATGCGTGCTTCTTTCAGACTTTGACAACTGGCACTGTGTCCTGAACAGGTTTCTTGTTTCCGAATCGGAAGAAGAGTATGATGAGCAGGATGCATATTACAAATCCCTTCCGGATTCTGAAAAGGAAAAATACATGGAAGAGAACTGGGAGCGGATCTTCAATACAGACCCGTTTGAAAACGACTGGACAGCACGAGGAAAATGGGTGCAGGCCGTATTCTGGGAGCTCAGAAAAGAGCAGGTCAGGAAAGTACGGTTTTTCCGAACTGCAGCCAGGAAATAATAACTCCTGACAACAGCCGCCCTGAATGAGCGGCTGTACTTTTGGGTCAGAAATTGATCAGCAGGCAGAGAAGCAGAATGATTCCGAAAGAGAAGATGCCGAAACCGGAACTGTAAGCATTAAATCTTTCCGAATATACTGAGTTTGCTTCCCCTTTTTCCGGCTTGTCAGGTTGTCTGAAATAACTGCAGATTTTTTCAGATCTCAGGACATATCCGGTTCGCTTCATCAGTTCGCTGCCCGACATTCCGGGGTTGTCATTCTGAATTTTTTCGAGTACTTTTGTCATCGGGATATCGATTTCCTTTACGGACAGCATCATTCGGATGCCTGCATGAAGATCACCCGCAGCTCCGGTATAAAGGGTTATACAGGAAATCAGGTTGTCACATACTGCCGACTTCCACCTATTCTTCATGAGAAAACAGAGAACAGCGGTCAATGCAGGGATCAGGCATGCCGGGATAAAAAGAGAGATACCTGCCATATCAATGATTCTGCCATGGAAGAGTACAGTAGCAGTCAAACCCAACACTGAGACAGTTTCTGTAACAGAATAATACCAGGTGTACTTCAAAGCTTCAGTCCGGGTAATTCTTTCATATCTGCTTGTGTCCGCATCTTCCCCGAGACAGACATCATAGAAAGTTTCTGTCCGAGGCTTTTTCAGTTTGATATTTTCTGGCAAAAGACATACAGCAAAATATAAAAACAGAAATATCGAGAGTCCTGCTGTAAATGCCGGAACAGGCAGAAACATTTTCATCTGAGCCAGATCTGTAATCATTTCATCCTCCCGGAAACGCAGGCATTCCTGAACAATACAGATGCCGCTGCAAGCAGAACTCCCGAAATGAGCAGAACAGCGGTTGCAGCCGATGACATGCCGGTGCGCATTTCATAACTGCAGGCAGCTGAATAAACGATAATAGATATCAGTAACATCCGGCCCGCGCTTTTCAATACCGTTATTCTCGACCTGATACCGGCGGAAGTCTCAGAAAGAGTTCCCATAATATACTGAACAACAGATTCGTCCGGCCCGGACATCCCGTCATCATACAGCTTCAGGCAGATAGCGAGCCCTTTTCCGCAAAACTCTCCGTTGTCAAATGTTCCTGCTGCTGCACTCCAGGGTACGCCTTTGGAGAGCTTTCTGCTCATTGAGAGTCCCCTTTTTCTGATATCTCCGTCCGGCAGCGATATGCAGGCATTATCGAGTGATGCCGCACGGTCCTGCAATGACACGAAAGACGCGAAAAACTTTTTAGTGAAAAGGGCTCCGTGGGCACTGAAAGAAATGTGGTATCTCATATTCAGGTTACATGCGGCAGCTGTTCCCCAAAGACAGATAAGAAACACGGGAATAACAGTTTCTTTTTCCGGTTTCAGCCATACCAGGACTCCTGAGATGACCGCTGTGGCAGTCAGAGGAAGGATGGTGCCGTGCAGGGCAGAAATCCCATCCGAGAATCCGGAATCCAGCAGAAGACGGATATCCTTTCCCGGACGGTGATGAATTGCTGCATCAGCCGCGTTTGCGGCATAGACTATACCTCTGAACAGAAGACCGGAAACCATAAAAAGAAGCATAAATGACCCCGCGGACATTAGCATTCCGCAGATTTTTCCGGTTAAAAATATCAGATTCATTTCGTACGGCTCCTATTTTCTATTGGCGATAGTTATCCAGATCGAAGTCCCGGATTCTGCATTTTCCGCAGCTGCAGCAGCATCAACAATGGTCTGTGTCTGGTCCGGTCTTACTGCCAGAACAAGGATCTCTGCATGATTCTTCCCCGAAATCTTTCCGTCTGTGGCATAAATATCGTTCCCGTTTTCATCCAGAACAGCCGAGACCTTCAGGTTTGAGATTTTCACAGTTTCGTATTTTGTATTTCCGTTGTTCCACGATGAAAGAGTTTCATCAAATCCCTGCGACGCTTTGGTTTCCTGCCGGATATAGAGGTTTATATATTGATCAGGATAGATATTTCCTCCGATCATCTGTCCCGGAGCAACAGGAATTGAAACGATTTCGAGTTTCGGATCATCCATATAGAAGCCGGCTGCCTGGGAGATGAAAGCCATAGGGACCGGAAGCCCCGCGGCAAGCGTACCGGTAGTCATACGGCCGTCCAGTGAAGAATAGCTGACCGCGTAATCGAAGTCTTTTATGTAACCGGTGAATTCTGTTGTGGTAAACATGTCTTCACTGATTACAGTATAAGGCTCAATCTCCCGGTTTGGAACGGGAATGGTAACCAGGCCCAGATTCTTCACAAAGAGCTTTTC
>JAFPZX010000102.1 GCA_017417055.1 Anaerolineaceae bacterium | reverse complement strand
TGCATGATCATTCCACCTCTGTCCAAACGTTCCCGTACATCTGCAAAGATTTTTTCGCCAAGATGATTCTCCTCCAGGATATGTCGGAACTTGGTCAGCGTTGTTGCATCCGGTACTGACTCTTTGCGGAAGTCCAATTGCATGAATTTCCTCATTGCGTAACTGTCATATATGGCATCTTCCACACCTTCATCCGACAGATGGAACCAGTTTTGCATCAGATACATTCGCAGCATTGTTTCTATTTCTTTTGCCCGTCGTCCCCGTGTATTCTGATAATAATACGGACGGATTATTTCTGCCCACTCCTTCCATGGGATGATTTCATCCATCAGATCTAGAAAGTCTTCTCGTTTTGTTCGTCTTCTCCGGTTTGAATATTCTGCTTCTGTGAATGAAAGTTGTCCCATTTTTCACCGTCCTTTTTTCTTTTATTATACTTCTGACGGCTTCTTTTGTCTCTAAGCTGAATTAATCAGCGTTTCCTTAAAATATTCTTTTCAATATTTTTTTTGCTCTACTAATTAATGACTTTTTTCCATATTTTTCAATAACATAATCTATGCCATGCGTACGGTAATCTTTCCAGAATTTTTCTCTGGCAGAAGATACGGCAGATGGTCTTTCAAGATTGGGCTGCAGGCATTTTTTACTGTCTGACTCAAAATAATCAAGACTGGTTCTTGCCCGGTCGAAAAGTTTACCACCTTTTTCAGAATGAATAATGATCAGAGATGTGCCCAATTCATCGAATTGTTCCGGATGTGTTTTCTCAATTCCCCAGAAATCGCCGATTGTTATATCAGTAGAGCGGTCTATTTTTGTATATGGACACTCATTACAGGATAAACGATAATTGAGCCGAGCGGAATATAATCGCCTGTAATCCTGTAGGGATACCTCTTTACTGCCGATTTTTGCCACTGCAATCGATCGATTCCATCCTTTTCGTTTATCCCGAAGATTTATATATTCTATTTTTCCGTTTTTTTCTTCGACATTTTTTATATATTTCCGCCAGATTTCGGGACTTGGAGATCCGTGACATATGATGTCCACGATAACAACGCGGTCAGAAAGTCCCTTCGCCGCCATAAAAGATTTAAACCCGGCAGCCTGGCATCCAACGCCGAAAAATAACAGCTTTTTATTCGGATTGCTTTTCAGCCATTGTTCCCCTTCCGTAAAAACATTTCCCGGATCAGACTGGACATATTTTGAGCCTCTTGCATTGTCCCTGTCTCTTTTATCCGTTATTAAATGAAATTGCTGTTTATGAGAATCATAATTATAAGAGGAACAAACAATGCCGTTACCATCAGACAAAAAGATATCCGACAAGGCCGTAAACGCTCCGCCGGAAGAGGATTCCATCAAAGCCGTTCTGTCTTTCAGCCTTGCTCCGTAAATCAAAGGCTGCGGCAGATATCCGTTTTTTTCAACATCTTCAGCTTCTTCCGTCTTCAGTTTCTCTTTTTTATAATCACAAACTGTAAGGCATTTACAGCAGCAAACACATTTTTCCTGATCAATCGATGGATACAAAAAGCCTTCATCATCCGGTTTCATCGAAATTGCATGAACCGGACATACTGAATAACAGGCTGTGCATCCGCAGCATTCGCTTTTACTTTTGTATAAAACGGGAATTTCTTTTATCACAGTTTCTTTTAAAATTTTTCTGAATATTGGGAGCTATCCTGCAATGAATAAATCCCAAAAGCACATTGCTTTTTATATTGCAGCAAACCGAACAGGATTTTCATCATTATTGATTGTTTTGTTTTCACTGACAGCAGATGAATTCTCACACGCATTCGGCAGAAACAAATAATAGGTTGTTGCAATTGTAAAAATAAAAAACCGAAAAGTACCATCAAATAAACAATTTCCGGAGAACGAATAGAAAATATAAAATAATAAAATCAACAGAGACGCAAATGAGGAAAAAAATAATTCGCCATAACAGCATCTTTTTATATTTAATCTGCTGCCGTGAATTGCATTGATAACCAAAATAAGTAAAGTAACCATATAAATACTAAAACCTAATATTCCTGTTTCAGCTAACAACTGTATATATACATTATGAGCATTCATTCCATAACCGGAGGTCTGTCTGAAACTTCCCCATCCCATTCCTATAAAGGGATTGACAGAGAACATATGTAAAGCATACTCCCACATTTTAATTCTGTATTGTAGGTTACCATCCTCATCAAGATTTTCAAATCTCCTTAATGCCAAATCAATTTCGGGAAAAGTTCGATAAGCCCACAAAAATATTCCGCATAATATGAGAACAATTGATAGAAGACTTATCAACTGCCTCACAGAAATTTTTTGAGCAAATACAATTATTCCCAATAAAATTGCAATAATAGAAAACAGAATATGAGCTCTTTTCATCGTTAAAATCAAAGAAAAAAATACAATCAAAGTAATCATTCCTAATATAGGAAGATCTTTTTTTCTTTTTTTATATGAATTAAACGTATAAGCAAAACAACAAAGGAAAACAATTGCAATATAAATTCCGTTTAACGAATAATGGTTAGAAATACCCGCTCTAAACCCCAATCTTCCGTCTCTTGTTCCTCCAGGCCAACGTCCAAATACATTATACATAACGGGATATAAATTCTGAAAGACGAAAAAAAATAAAGTCGCTATCACATGCGGGAAACCAATTATGATAACGGCTTTGTAAATTCCACGTAGCCGCCTGCTATTTTGGCAAATACAAAAAACAATAAAAATTGACCAACACCATTTAATTGTTGAAATTACACTCCACCAGTTTCTGAAAATAAGAAAAAACAAAATTATTAACAGCCAACCGGCCATGAATTTCAACAATCTCTTTTGAATATTCAAATATATTTTTTCTGTTAAAATCGAAAAAAAACCAAATAGAATACTGAAACCAATCAGTACTATTTGAATTACGTAATTACGTTCTAATAACGAATAATAAAATGAATAAAGCAAAAAGAGAATAACAGCGATGAAAGCATAACTGTCGGATTTATTTCGTCTTTGATTTACATTATTCATGATCTTTCACCGTTTATTCTTCATGGAACATGGAAACCAGATAAGCTTTTGAATATCTCACCTGTTCCGATAAAAGCAAATTTGTTTTTTCCCAGTCAATTTCACTGATATGTTCCATATCCGCTTTTTCAGACAAAACCCTGTTTTCAATTTCAAGCAGTTGAATCAAATCAGCACTGCGTTTATTTAATCCAACAACCGCATTTTTACTGATCAGGAAAGGTTTATTCATTATTATAGAAAAAACTGTCCCGTGAAACGAATTTGTAAAAACAAAACTTGCCTCTGAAAACCACCCGATAAATTCTTCCGGCGTAGAGAATCGTGTTTTTTTTATGTTACGGTCGTATGTAAAACTGTTATTTAAAAATACTATTTTCATCCCGGTCTTGTCAGACATTCCTTTCGCGGCCTTAATTAAAGCGGGCGCAGGCGCTAATGTATAAACCAATATATATGGATCCTGAAATTTGGGCTTTTGAGCAATTTCCAACCACTCGCCTTTACAGAGGAGTAACGTGGGATCCACATCAACTCTGCATTTTTTCGACGAAGCTTCAGACACATAATCCTGCACTGATTTTTCTCTCAAAGAAATTGTATTGAACTTGCTCCCAAATTTCGCGAGCATTTCCCTTATCCATGCCGAATTATATGAATCACCTAAACTTGCCGCATAACTGTATTTTCTAACCGGTAAATTATAGGGGAGAAAATAATTGACATCCTGACCGGAAATCTTGTCATTCCATACCTGATCAGATCCTGTTATCAGAACTGTGTAATTCGAAATAATACTTTCAATGGATTTATTATCTGCTTTTTCGGATAGCCGCAAATATCTTTTTCTAAAGTCTGAAAATATTTTATGTTTAATTATTTTGACCGGAACAAGCAAAATATTTTTGGCACCAAATTTTTTACTGAACAGAAGCGGATTGTGAGCTGCTTCAATAGCGGGTGAACGATAATCTATAATTTCAGAGGAAAAACCAATTTGTTCAATCGTCCTTTGAAGTGCATACGCTTGCAGCACAGCTCCGTAATTTGAAGCTCTGTGAAAAGTTAAAATTCCGGCTTTTTCCATAAATATTCCCTATATTATAAGTTCTCGATTAGCGTAAATATTTCAATATATTTTAATATTTCAAAAATATTGGATTCGAAAATTCTTCAATGCTTCATATATCTATATATTTGAATAAATTTGCATTAATTGTTTTGAAACACATTTCGATGAAAATAAACCAACAGCTACTTTTGAAATTTCTTCCCGGTCATATTTGTCCATATGATCAGAAGCATATCTCAGGCTGCTGCGAAGACTTTCCTTATCATCCAGTTTAAATAAAACACCATTATGAGGTGTGAAATAATCGTTTAACGGAGAATTATCAGCAACGATAGCCGGTAGCCCGGAAATCCATGCTTCAATCACCGGCACTCCGAATGTTTCAACCCTGCTGGCAGAAACATAAATGTCCATCTCATGAAGAATTTCTGCGACTTCACTCAGTTCTTTATAGCCGGTCAGAAAGATCTGTTTTTCCATTTTCAAACTCTCGATCTGGTGCTTGAGACTGTTGTAAAGAGCTCCACCACCAATGATCGTCAATGATATGGATTTATCACCGGCAAATTCCTCAGCAAAAGCATCAATAAGAAAATCGAATCTCTTTAGCAGATCGAGCCGTCCTATTGCAACAAAACGGGCGTTTTCCGTTTTTTCCCGTTTTTTATAACAAAACAAATCTGAAACCATATTCGGAACAACAACAATCTCTTTGTCACCACCGCAAATTTCCTGAATACTGGTTTTTAGATTATTACTTACAGCGAGAAAAGCATTCGTTTCTTTATAGATCTTTCGAAGGAATACATTTTGTCTTTTATTGAGCGTTTTCTTTAGAACCCTGCTCCAATGTTCGGTTACAACAATATGAAATCTGTTCTGTTCACGAAGATTTATGAGCCATCCCCAAATTTTGAGAGTTGCAGTCAAAAGTGGAAAATGGAAGTGAATTACATCAGGCAGACCATTTTCTTCAAATATACGATCCATCAATTTTCTGTAGAAAAAGCTCTTAATTGATGAAAAAACAGGTTCCGGAATACCGCCCAAGGGCATAATAAATCCATGGACTTTGACATTATCAACGACTTTTTCAGTCCTTTTGATCGTACGGTTAACCTTGATGGATCTGCTGTCAAAATAGATATAATGAACATCATTTCCAGCGGCAGACAATGCCTGTGCCTGCTGGAATTCAAACAGTCCAATCATACCCGTAGATTTTTCAGGAAATGCCCTGCCTACAACAAATATCTTCATTTGGCTTTCTTTTGTTCAAATATCCATTGGATCGTGTCAATCAGCGAATATCGGGGTGACCAATGGAAATCTTCGTTGAATTTCCGGCAGCTGAGCACGGAATTGAAGTGTTTTTCGGATAGTTCGGTTTTATACGTAATATTGGCTGAGAATTTTTGATTATAGATCTCCACCACCGTTTTCACAATATCTTCGAGGGTATAAGATTCATTAGTGCCGAGGTTGTAGACTTCCGACCAGGCGGCAGAATCGCTTTTGATCATCGTAGTGATGGCATCGGAGGCATCGCGGACGTCGAGAAATCCGTAATACTGCGGACCGGTCAGGACTTTCAACTCTTCACCCGCAAGTGCTTTGGCAACCAGCTTATTCGGTACCCGCTGATCAAACCCGGCACCGATGAGACTGGCAAGACGCAGATTGGTATGGGGAACAGCAGCGCAGAGGGTATTGGTCAAAAGCTCCGCAGCATACTTCCCTACCGCATACTTGCCTTCCAGGTTCAGCGGCGTTTCCTCCGTAGCCGGTTCGGTCCGCTGCTGGCTGTAAACGCTCTGAGATGAAATATTGATAACCGCACCCACGCCGCCATCAACAGCCGCATTCAGTATCTCCGCGATAAAGCGCAGCCCTTCCGCCATTTTCGTCCCATCCTCATTGCGGGGAAAAGCACAATTCACCAGCACATCGATCTCCGCAAACGGCAGAGAAGTGAACTGCTCCGTCGGGACAACAGTTAGCCGGTTTTCCTCGGCGGGAAACATCCCACATAGGTTTTTGCCCTGGGACGTCAGCGCGATAACAGAATGATCCATCTGTGATAACAGAACTTCAAGCAGATGTTTGCCGAGAAAACCGCCGGCACCGGTGAGGAGAATCGTCATAGGTTTCAGGTTATAGGTGTTAGGAGATAGGAGATAGTGAGAAATACAGCCGTTATTTCAATTTTTCTTCAACATCTTCCCATCCATGGAAAATGTTGGTCACTTTTACTTTATCTTCTTCTATCTTGAAAAGAAGGTAATAATCGTGCTTGTGAAAATTCAGTCGTTTCAGATTTCTTTCACGAAGCAGTTCATTATCCGATATCCGGATACTTCCGGCAATATGTGAAAGCGTATTGATTGTTTGATGATAATCAAGCATAACTCTCTTCGCTGCCTGTTTGTTTTTCAGTACAAAAACAATATAATCAATTCGCTTTTGAAGATCTCTTTGAGCTTCAGAAAGGATTATGACTTTGTACTGCTTCATAATCCATAGGTTTCCATGATGTGTCGACCGAATTCTTCGGCATCCATGGCAAGTCCGTCATTTTCAAGCGCGAGAGATTTATCAACTCTTGCAATTAGTTCTGTTTCAGTAAGCGGTTTATAAAAATTGTCTTCTTTTTGTACGATCACATTGATCACAGATCGAACCGCTTCCAATTCATTCAGATCCAGTTCATGCAGCATATTGATCGTATCATCAAGAACAGCTGCTTTATTTTCATTCGTTTTGATTGCGAACATTTCCGGGCGTCCTCATAAACCATTTTCTACCAATATTATAACACAATTCAGGAAAATTCTTTTTTCGAATTGTCACAGCACCAATCAGAAAGCAGGCGGGTTTGGGAGTCAAAGCTGACACCGATTTTGATGATTGATCTTGGATCGGAAGCATAGGGAAGAGCGTACACCTTTTCTTCGATCTGGTTCAGTGCCTCTGCTGCGGGAACATCCCTCTTGAACTCAAACAAATAAACAAACTTTTTTGTTTCAACAACACAGTCTGCTTTGCCCAAAGCACTGTGAACTTCACTGTGTACATACTGTCCAAGCAGTGTAAATACCAGATAGATCACTGTCTGGAAATCATGCTCAAATCCTACATTCCGATCCGTATACGGGATACTGGCAAAAAGCGCGGTAAAAAACCTTCTCATTCCTTCCGTGTCCCCGGCTTCGATCATACGGCGGAAAGTGGCGATATCCTTGTCCGAACCGGACCCATAAGCATTGATATAAAGAGGCATCAGACTGTTCAGAAAACCGTATTTCACCTCTTCATTCGGGAAAGAGAGCGTGTATTCCCTTCCCCGTGGGTCATAATCCACGATAGTCAGATAACCGGTCTGGTAAAGCAGCGGAATCGGATCAGACGGATTTTCGCTGTATTCCGAAAGCATCTGTTCCGTAGCATACAGACTGTGATCTGTGAATTTTGGCAGTGAAAAATTGATGTCTTTGAGCTTCTTGATCAAAAAAGTCGGTGTACCGCTTTCAAACCAGTAGGATCGGAATTCCCGGTCGGCAAGGGCATTCAGCAGGCTGAAGGGGTTATAAACCGCTTCACCGTTCTGATGAAAGCGGTACCCGTCATAGGTCTTTCGAAGCAGTTCAAGACAAGCATCGAACGATATTCCCTGCGCCTCAGCCGTCAAGTGGATTTCCGGGCTGAAGTTTTTAGTCAGGTCCGCTTCCGTGAATCCACAGATCCCGGTGTATCCCGCGTTGAGGGAAATATCCTTCAACTGGTTTAGATCACTGAAAATACTTACTTTGCTGAAACGGGTAACGCCGGTGATGAAAACAAAACGAATGTACTCGTCGAAACTCTTGAGCGTACTGAAAAAGCCCTTGAAAACCGCTTTATTGTGCTGCTCAATATCAGGAAATTCGATCACATCCAGCAGTGGTTTATCATACTCATCCACGAGGATCACCCCGCGTTTTCCGGTCATATTCCAGGCACTGCGCAGCAGATTCTGGAACCGGATCGAAAGCGAGGCAGCTGGATCTTCACAACCGTAGAGCTTTTCCCATTCCTTCAGGTGAGCTTCAAGTACTCCTTCGAGTGCACCGGGATTTCGGTAATTGTCACGATTGAAGTCAAAGTAAAAAACCGGATACAGCTGCCAAGCATCGGGATTTTCACTCAAAAGAGTTTCAATGGCAAGCCCTTGAAAACGCTCTCTGCGTCCTTCCCAGTAATTTCGCAAAGTGGAAAGCAGCAGGCTTTTCCCGAAACGTCTTGGACGGCTGAGAAAATATTGCTTACCCTCATTGATCAGCCGATAGACATAATCAGTTTTGTCCGCGTAAAGATATCCGTCATCACGAACACTCGCGAAGCTCTGTACGCCAATCGGAAGTTTTCTGCCCGGGTTCACCATTTCCATGATTTAAGCATATCACAGTTTGAAATGTAAATCAAGCATTTTCCTTGTGGACGATTAATCTTTATTCCAATCCGAGAATCCGTTCCGGAACGATTTTTACAACCATGTTTTTGCCGTTTGTGTCATATACATGGATATGGTCATTGAGATAAGCGATATCTTTTACCATCTCTTCTCTGCTCTCACAGACCATGATAAAGCGCAGCATCAGCTGACGCAGCGTGTTTCCGTCAGGAGCAATCGAACCGACCGGGTAACGGTTTTCAAAACGAATAATGTTTGGCATTTTACTGAGAGTTTCTTCCAACCCGTCGATTCTTCCTACTTTCCCGCCAATGGCAGTAAAGGAAACGATCCCGCAGGTCTTCCCGTGAAGGTCCGGATCTTCCAGATTCAGATCATAATCACTTTCACCGGTAAGGATATAATCCACAAGCATATGGATATGATTTTGCCCGGTAACGCTTTCCAGAAAGCGGCAGGGACATTCCGCGGCACTGCGGAGTCCGGCTTCGAAAATTGAAAAGCTTTCGTTTGACGGATCATAAAAGCCCTGCGCAAAAAGAATTCCAAATTCCACCCCAAAACTTTCACATAAACTGATCATCTGCGGGTTTACGGAAGCTTTATATTGATCAAGAAATAAAGCAGGATAAACCCTCGCCGCAGGTATCGTCGTCACGTTTCCTTCATGAACTTTCACCGGATAACGATTGTCAATACAGGCAAGTGCGGCTTTTCCTTTGCAGATCGTATAATGAACAGTAAATTCATATCCCGTAATGTACTGCTCAATGATAATCGAGTGGGATTTAGAGCAGGAATCAGCTTCCTGAACTGCTTTATCCAATTCATCACGATTATAGCAAAAGGATACCCCGGTAGATGCCGCACAGTCAACAGGTTTGACCACAGCAGGATAAAGTATTGAAGATTTTATCGCTTCAGTCAGATTTGCCGAAGGCCCGGAATAATATTCTTCAGGGCAGGGAACTTTATGTGTCTGACAAAGTTTACGGAAATTATCTTTTCTTTCAACCCTGTCCCATTGACTTTTATTGCAGTAAAAGCGAAGACCGAGTTCCTTGCTGAGCTGCATTGCGGAAAGAATATTGAACTCAGAAATTCCGCTGAATACACCATCGATCTTGTGAGAGAGGCAAAATGATTTCAGGGCATCAATATCTGCCGTACTGATATCCACTGCTTCATCCGCATGTCTTTTTGCAGCCGATTTTTCAGGCGGATAATAATCAGCCACAAAAACATAAGCACCATTTTCGTGTGCATAATCAACAATTTCAGGGGCGTATATATTCGATCCTAAGACAAGCAGCTTTTTTTCAATGAATTTTCCGGAATTCATTTATCCTCTGAATTGTTCTCCACAAGGAATTTTTCACATTCATCAATATAAGATTGCGGAACTTCTTCCAGTGTGATCGCTTTTCCGTCTTCGCTATATCCCAAAAACGTCCCGCGGGCAGTAGTCGCACGCGCAGTATTGCTCTTTCGATCAAATGTGAACCGGACAAGGTTCCATAACATTTTGATGTCTGTCAAAAAACTGACATTTTCCACATACCAGATATCATTATCAAATTGTTCCTGCCAGGTCCAGACATGTCCGAAATTTTCACGCGGAGGACATTCAAGTCCCGGACGTACTGCCATACGCATTTTATGCCGCTTGTTGTATCTGCCATAATATTCCGGAACAAGCGGACGTGGTCCAATAACAGACATATCACCTTTGAGGATCGACCAGAAATTCAGCAATTCATCCAGAGATGTTTTCCGCATCATTTTGCCGAATTTTGTCACACGCTGAGACGCGGGGAGAAGCTCGCCCCGTGCATCCCGTATGTTTTTCATATTCCGAAATTTTGAGATATGAAAAATTCGTCCATCCTTACCCAATCTTTCCTGATGGAAAAGTAATGGCCTTCCAACATCGATTAGTGTTCCGATAGCAATGAAAACATTAATTGGTGCCGTAACTATCAATGCAACCAAAGACACAATTATGTCAATTATTCTTTTTCCATGTTCAGTATAAAACGTTTTTCTGGGATGTACATCTTCCAAATGGCTGTTGATCTCCGAAAGTCTATCTTCCGCAAGGCGATCCGCGACATACCAGCGCATTTTTTTCGTTAATTTTTCTCGATCGAATGCCATTAAAATCACCTGTTTAAATCACGAATTAAACACATTTTGGCTTTTGTACAGATATTTTTGAATCTATTTGGCTTTGATCAAATAAGCAAGACAACTTCTGCCGCAGTCTAATTTGATTCCATCCTCATGGAGCATCATGCCATGAAAATATTCAAATTCAATATATCCGCCGATTTCACGCATATTAGGAGTAAGAAATGATCTATTTCAGTCCAAAAAATCTATAAACATCTCTTGTTTTTGGATCACGAAGAAGAGGACACTTCGTTTGAGCCGCCATAAGTCCGGAATGAGAATTAATCTCAATAATGCGGAAACTATCCTCAGTCACAGCTACATCAAAACCTAAATAACGCAGCTGAGGATAAGCAGAGCATATTACATTCAGTTTGCTGATAATCTCATTCCAATATGGAATTTCAATATCAAAAGAAACACCTGAATCAGGATGAACCTGAATCCGTGTAGGTGTTCCCCATTTATCCTGTAATTGGGTAAATAATATTTTCCCGGTATCTTCGTCAACAATCGCTTCAATTCCTCCGGAATGAGCGTTATCAACACCATGGGAATTTTTATTTCCAAAACGAACAAAAGACCTCATAACAATTATTTTTCCATCACAATTCGAAACCAAAACACGAAGTGTATTGAGAGATTCCGGCCAAATACTGCGAATCAAATGGTGATTTACTACGTATTCCATTATCAAATGAGAATGAAGAGATTTAATAAAATCCATCATCTCAACTTCGCTGACCTTTTCCCCTGTTATGAGGAAATTCTGCCCATCATAATCTAATCTGATAAAACCTTCGCCACCGGATCCCCACAGTCGCTTACAGGCAACAGTATGCTTACTTTTAATTACCCGGATAATACTTTCGACATCCTCGCCGCAATCCGGCGGACAATCCGCTAATTTAAAAATTCTGTTTTTCTCAAGCTGAAAATAATAATCCGGCAGATATTCATCAAATTTTGAGAAAACATTTTTCGTAGTCAGCTTATCATCAATCCAGAATGAATATTCCTTATTAATAGGGAACAATCTGTAATAATCACGTGTAGAAAGATAATCTTTATAGTTTTCTCTGAGGTTCTCTTTGCCAAAGATATTCAAATCTGAAACCGCAAAACCATGCCAAACAGACCAAATTCTGTCAGAAAATGATAAGTTGCTTGGCCTAAATAAATTTGACTTTACAACTTTCATCCAATGGTAAAACCCTAAAACTGATTGAAAATTTAAGAATTTTTTATTTACAGCTTTCTCTAATCTCATAAAAACCTATTTTCTGTTCTTGGCATTGATCCAATCCTCGGAATGATCCATCATATGAAGCATCTGATCCATGGAATTGAATTTCATCACGAAGCAGCCGAGCGTGGAATTCGCTCCGCGAAATGCTTCGATATGATCTCCGGGATGTTTTATCAGATGGTTTTCGATGATCATCGGTTTCACATCGTCGCGAACCTTCACTTCATCCAAAACACCATCCTTATAACTGTGAACAGCATAATAGGACCAAAAGCCTTTCGGATCATGATCTGCCGGCAGTTCAATTGGATCACCCATTGCCGCTTTCACGGAACACTCCACAAGATCAACACCGGTCGCATAGCGGATTACATCCGGAATGTAGTTCCCGCCATCACGAGGAGCTACCTCCATCAGGTAGACGTTGTAATCCTTATCAATGCGCATATCGAAATTATAAGTACAGGTACGCATTCCCAACTCAGTCAACAGCCGCTGTATCGTATCATGGATCTTGGTCTGAACATCTTCCGGCATGTTATAGGGAAAGGAAGCAGAAATCGGGACAAAAGGATTGACGCATTTTGGATCAAAATGATCATTAGCAAAATATCGAAAAACAAGCTTTCCATCAATCGAAAGCCCATCCCCCGCTATCTGATATCCATATTTTTCCACCCATTCTTCGATGATGATCCGTTTTGAACGGCTGAAGGACATCGCATATTCCAACTTCTCTTCCACCTCATCAGTCGAATTAATCCGGCTCACGCCTTTTGAGCCGCTGGAATCCACCGGCTTTACAATCACAGGAAATGAAAACAATCCTGATTTCAAATCGTACTCCGCATCCGCTATGCTGCCATACCCTTTTGCTTTCGGCGTACAGAAACCATGTTCAGCCAAAAATTTTCGGAATAAATCCTTGTTGCAGAGGATTTTAACCGATTTATAAGGATTCCCCGGCAAGCCCAGCTTTTCCGCAACATAAGCAGCAGTCGGAGCGGCCGGGTCAGATGCATACGCAAGAATACCGTCAATTTTTTCATTGACGGCCACTTCAAGAACAGCTTCTTTATCGGTAGTGCTCACCTGATGAAACACATCAGCATGATATTGACCGGGATTGTCAGGAAGGTAATCACAGAGAACCGTGTAATACCCAAGTCTTTTGGCGGACTCAATCGCAACGACTTGCTGTGCTGACCCACCCAATAGAAGAATCTTTTTCAACGTGATTCACTCTTCTTTCAAAATAACATCGCAGATTTCATCAACCATCTCGGGAGTCAGGTCGGAGAACATGGGGAGGGTAAGGACGTTTTGGGATACCTCGCGGGCGACGGGGAGGTCAGCATTGGCATACTGCGGAGCGTAGCAGTGTGCCATATTGGTGAGAGGGTAGAAATACTTGCGGGCATAGATGCCGTGAGCATCCAACTTTGCTTTCACCGCATCGCGGTTGAAGCGCACTCCATCGAAGACCACCGGGAAATAAATATAATTCCAATCTGTCTCTGCGGACGGACGGGGAACGTGAATACCCGGTACATCCATCAGGCGTTCGCAGTAACGGGTATCTGCCGCACGGCGCAGGGCAATCATTTCATCCAAGTGGCGCAGATTGCAGATTCCCATGGCCGCTGCGAACTCATTCATCTTGGCATTCGGACCGACATACGAAATATCATCCTCGCTCACATTGCCGAAGTTCGCTATTTGCCGGATTCGCCTCATTTCAGAAGCATGTTCCGGTTTACAGGTGATCAATCCGCCTTCAATCGTATGGAAAACCTTGGTGGCGTGGCAGGAAAACATGGAATAGTCACCAAAATTTCCGATACCAATCCCTTTATATTTCACACTGAAAGCGTGTGCCTCGTCATAAATTACTACCAGCCCATACTTTTTCGCAATACCCTCGATGCGTTCCACATCACAAGGGAATCCATACACATGCGTGGCAACAATAGCAGCCGTCTTTTCTGTGACTGCTTCCTCGATTCGAGCCGGTTCAAGCGTATAATGAACCGGCTCGATATCCACAAAAACCGGTGTCAGACCGTTTCGTGTTATGGCATGTGTCGTAGAGATATGCGTATACGGTGTTGTAATAATTTCCGCACCTTGTGGAAGAGAAAGACTTTGGATCGCAACCTCCAATGCCATGTGCCCATTGACAAAGGTACAAATATCCACTACGTCCAGGCGTTCCTTCAGCTCTGCTTCGAGTTTTTGCGCTACTTCACCATGATTGGAAAGCCAACGGCTTTTCCAAAGCGGCTTGATTTCCTCAATATATTCCTCGAGCGGAGGCATTGAAGAGCGAGTCACATTGATTTTGATCTCATCCATTTAAGGTTAATTCTCCAATTGATAAGATTTCGGGAAAGGTAAAAAATATAGTATTTCGTTAAAAGATTTCAGGTTATTAGTTTAAGATTTTAGGTTTCAGAGTTTATAACTAAGAAATCAGATGTATGAAGAGTGAAGTTAATTTGTTTATCAATCCTCATACGTCTTACGTCTATCACCTGACGTCTGTTTTCTTATTTCGGATCAGTTCCAGGCCGAGGGAGACTTCGGTCTTGCGGTTGAAGATGTTCATCTCGAGAATGGCGACGCCCTGGCGGGGTTTGACTTTCTTGATACTTCCTTCCTGACCGAGCAGCGGACCGGAAATTATGCGGACCTTGTCGCCCTCCATAAAGCCTTCGGAGATATCAATGATGTCATGGTCATTGACGAGTTTGAGGAGCAGCAGCTCTTCATGCTTATAAAGCGGACAATACATATCATCTGTATGCAGCACGACATTGAATCCGGGGAACCATTTTATATTATTCACAAACTCTTTAATATTGTCTGTTTCTATAAACACATATGACGGGAAGAGGATTAATTTTACAATGCGGGAAGAACCTCGAAAATAGTGACGTTTAAGCCGGTAAGGAATCATGCAGCGGGAATAAAGCGCAGGATCCACATAATTTTGTATCATCCGGCGGGCGCTTTCTTCCCTTCCGGTACTGGTCCAGAGTACGTACCACATAATCAGCGTAAAATGAGGAATGTAAAGTGTAAAGTCTGGTTCTCAGTCATTTTGTTTTTATTACTCCTTTTTCGTTATCTCATTCATCCTTCTGTCTGTACCAAAAATTAGATAAAAACCAATAATCAGACAAAAAGAAAATCGCTTTACATCTAAAAACAGGCAAACTTCGTCCCTGACGAACCATTGATCCGTCAAACCTTACGAAATTTTACACATAGCAAACTATGCCATTCACACGAAAAATTCAGTGTAAATAATTCCGCTTTATATCTCCACCTTCAGCTTGTGCAATAGATTCTCAACAAAAGCAACAGCGTCCGGCTTCATTTTTTTCCCATCTGCGAATCATAAATTTCTAATAAACATAACCAGTTTGTAATCGCATCAGGAAGAATATCGAATAATTTTTTTGTTAATGAGCTCGTCCTTCTTTATCAGTTCTGTAATCCAAATACATCAGCTGCGGCAATCTCCCATTAACCTTCCACATTTTACCACTTATTTTTAATTATTTTCATTCCTCTTTTATAAAACATGCCATTTACAATTCAAATCTGAATTAATAATAATCTATAAAATAAAAGAACACAATTCAACAGGAAATGATAACGTAGCACGGGTAATATCGTTATAATGATAGACAAAAGGAGAAAAGCCATGTTTGAAAATATACAAAGAACACCCGATGTGGTAATGATAGAAACGAAGCAAGCGTCGCAGCAAAACGGATCAGAGGGAATGTTTTTTCTTGGTGACGTTTCCGTTCAAACAATCCAACACGAAGACCGACTGACAGTTAGCGTGACCAGCTTAACCACACCGATGAAGAAAATAAGACTGCGCTGGCTTTTTTCCGACCGGCTGAAAGGGCAGGTGTTGGGTGACGCTTGGGAGCGTTCCTACGGTGACCTGGGCTGGCAGAACGTCACACCCTATCAAACCCTGCCCTGGTACGCTTTGGTGAACCGAGATGACGTCACTGCCGGTTACGGGGTAAAGGTGCGTCCCGCGGCTATTTGCAGCTGGCAGATCGATCCCGAAGGGGCGACTCTCTGGCTGGACCTGCGCTGCGGGGGCGATGGTGTTCTTCTAAACGGACGGAAAGTCACTGCCGCGGATGTTGTTTTCAGGGAATACAATGGCATCCGTCCTTTTGATGCCGCCCGGAAATTCTGCCGCGTTATGTGCACCGATCCCATCCTGCCGGAAGTTCCCGTTTACGGAGCCAATAACTGGTACTACGCCTACGGGCACAGTTCCGCGAAAGACATTCTGGCTGATGCCTCATATCTGGCCAAACTCACAAAAGGCCTCAGCAACCGGCCCTATTTCGTCATTGATGATTGCTGGCAGCAGGAGCGCTATCACGCCGACGGGACTTTTGAAGAGTCTTACAACGGAGGGCCCTGGTTCCCCAATGAGCTGTTTGGTGATATGAGCAGTCTGGCACGTCAGATCACGGATATGGGAGTTCTGCCGGGCATTTGGATCCGCCTGCTGCAGGATCGTGACCCTGAAATTCAGGATTCATGGCGTATCCCTCACACCGGAATGTTGGATCCCTCGATCCCGGATGTACTGAAATTCATCCAAAAAACCGTTGAACGGATCGGTCAATGGGGATTCAAACTGCTCAAACATGATTTTTCCACCTTCGACATGATGAACCGCTGGGGGAGCGACATGCTCAATGAAATGACCGATGACGGCTGGCATTTTGCCGACAAGAGCCGAACCTCTGCAGAAATCATCATATCTCTTTATCAAGCCATTCTCGACTCCGCCCGGAAATACGGCATGCTGGTTCTGGGATGCAATACAATTGGACATCTGGGAGCGGGACTCATGCATATGCACCGAACCGGCGACGACACCAGCGGCCTTATGTGGGAACGAACCCTTCGCATGGGCGTGAATACGCTGGCTTTCCGTTTACCCCAGCATGAAGCATTCTTTGATATCGATGCCGACTGCATCGGGATCTCCGATAAAATTTCCTGGGAATATAACCATCAATGGGGTGACCTGTTGGGGAAAAGCGGCACTTCGCTTTTCTATTCGCTGAAGCCGGACACATTGCCGCGGGAACAGGAAGAAGAATTAGCCCAAATGCTGCGGGAGAATTCCATGCGACGGACCCCGGCAGAACCCATTGACTGGCAGGAGACTACTCTGCCGCAGGATTGGCTGCTGGATGGGCAGTATGTTTCCTACCACTGGTATGAACCATGGGGATTGAGTGTCGGATGCGCCAATGCCTCTGTTTGGGAAAAGGTTTGGAAAGAAGTCAGTAAAGGATTGTAAATATCTATACGCAGCGCTCTAAAATATAACACGGTATAATCCTTTTCAGGACGAGCCCGTGTACTTATAAGGAAATTTTGATTAATTCAACATGCCTCCGAAGGCACCACGATAAATGGATTTAGGAGCGCGTACACAAAGTGCAGTCTTTTTGAGTCGGCTGCGCGACAACAAAAAGGCAGACCTTGGTGTGTTTTAAATTCACAGTAATTTAGAAAGAATTTTTTATCGATTTCGGCTCGATTTTCTGTACTCAAGCGGTGACAGATTGTAAGTTTTGTGGAATATCTCACGGAAATTCCCTAAATTGTTATATCCAAGCTCAGCCGCAATCTTGTAGACCGGATAGTGTGTTTCCATGAGCAACCGGGAGGCTTCCTTCATTTTCGCGTTCTGTACCATTTCCGTAAAGCTCATCCCGGTATAATTCTTCAGTATCCGCTGCACCTGACGTTCGCTGTAATTAAACATGGCGGCAAGCTCTTTCAGATTGGCGGTTTTGTAATTTTCCTGGATGTACTTCATCATCAGGATCAGGTTGGCGTTATGTCTGCCGGAACTGTTTTCCGCAAAGGTCACGTCTTTTTCATGATTTCTGAGCAGCATAATGAAAAAATTGTCGATCAAGCTATTCAGCATCCGGTTCTTGTAGGGATCATTCTGAAGACTTTCATAATAGGCCATGTAAAGGATCTGCATCAGTTTTTCGTCCCAATCAGATTCAAAATGCAGAAACGGATGCGGATTCATTTCATACAAAATCCGGCTGAAGAAATCCGACAAAACGCTGCCGCTGTCCTGCAGTATTTCCAGAAACGCCTGTTCAAAAGTGCTTTTCCGGATCAGCAGACATAAAACATTTGAATCTGAAAAACATCCAAGCGCATGTCTTGCTTCCGGCGCGATGATGCAGATATTTCCTTTTTTCATATGCAATTTCCAGTCGCCCACATAGGAAATGAACTCTCCTTCCAGGACGATCTGGACTACAAAAAACTGATTGGTGTGCCAAATCGGCGGGAAATAAGCCAGATGACGATGAAAAGCCACATCCGAACCGCTTTCAATAAAGACTTCCTCATCCAAGGTTGCTGCACAATTTTGCAGCGTGAGTGAATCAGGAAATAAAGAAATCGCCTGCAGGATCACAGGTTCAAAATATTGGTAAGAATGAGGGCAATGATAATCATTTTCAGCCTGTTCAAAATAATGACGGAACTGTTTTTCAATCAGGATCTGTTCTTTGTTCTTTTTAAACCCTTCCAGCATAAGACTCCAACCGATGTTCCGTGACGCAATTCCTTTTAGGAAGATTTTTCAAATAACCAGACTTACCTATTGGATTTCAGAATTCATCCTGCACCTAAAAAAAAATTCTTTAAATCGTAACTGTTCAGTACCGGGACTGTCACCTTCGACTCAAGAATGAGTCTGCGGTGACAGTCCGAATCTCTCAGCTGCATATGATCTGAACAGTTATCTATAAATCATTATAACCAGACAATGATATTATAAAACCATAGGTAGTCAAACATAACAAAATATGTCGCAAAACCGTCTTTTCATGTCGTTATCACTCCTTTTCATTATGTCGTTTTTAGGATATTTTTTAAGAAAACCCGCTTGAAGGGAGTATTCATCATGGCCAAAAATGAAAAAAACACAACACCGGGCAGTCTTGCAGTTGCACTTGGTGTCGGTTTTGTTTGGTTCACAAGTCAATTTGGCGGCGGCTTTGCCTCCGGTACCCAGCTTTATCAATATTTCATCAATTTTGGCATATGGTGCCTTGCCACGCCCGCTATCGCTCAGCTGTTTCAGGCTTTTTTCCAATGGTACGCACTGCGTTTTGCTTATGAACATAAGACCGTGAATTACCGTGATTTCTGTGATCAGTTTTACGGCAAATTCCGTGTTGTTTTTTCCAATGCCTATGAAGTCGTTTACCTGATGCTGATCCTGCTGGCTCCTTCGATCGCTTTTGCGACAGGCGGGTCAACACTGAACGAACTTACGGGGATCCCCTACATCATCTGTACCGTGATCGTGGGTATCCTTATTTATATCGTTGCACTCTTCAATACAGACATGATCCGTAAAGCGGCTACCATCGTTTCCTATGTACTGATCGTCGGCGTGCTGATCGTCTTCATTCCCAACATCATCGCCGAATGGGGCGACATTATGGATACCATCCATCAGATGTCCGCCGGCGCACTGCCGGTCGGAGCAGACGGTCCCGGCGGATTCGGTCCCGCAATTTGGAATTGTATTCTTTACGGGGCTTACCATGTCGCATCCATCGGCTTGTATGTGGCCCATGCGCAGAAGTTCACCAAAGAAAAGCAATGCTTTACCAGCATGGCTTACGGTTTTGTCATCAACGCTGTCGTGATTTCACTGGTCAATTTTGGTCTGCTGGCAGTCGCGATGAATCCGGAACTGCCGAACTATTCCGTTTATACCCTTTTGTTTGCCCAGCGCGGCGTAATACCCGGTGTACTGGCTCCGATGGTTTCCATCCTGATCATCATCGGCTCCGTGTTTTCCGGTGTAAACATGATCACCGGTTTCGTCAACCGGGTCGTGACCGGACTGGAAAAGAACGAATCTGAAACCGATGCGCAGAAAAAACGAACACTGCGGACCCGCATCACTGCCCTGGCCTGCACCCTGCTCACCTTCGGTATCGCTCAATTCGGTCTGTTGCCGCTGGTACGAAAAGGCTACAGTTATCTGGGATTCGCCTGCATCGTGGTCATTGTGATTCCATTCCTGGTCCGCATGGTTTTGGAAATGTTGGGCGTGGTCAAAAAATGAAATATCAGCAGCTGTTCTGAGGTATCGATCCTGAACAGCTGCTTTTGTTTATAAAGATTTACATTACGAGGAGGAAATTTATGAGTATCAGACAGGAGATCTATGAAAAACTCATCGAACGGGCTTCCCAGCTTTTCGGTAAGAGCCCTGCGGAGTTTTCCGAAGATACCCGATTCGTGGAGGACTGCAACGCTAAATCGACCCAGTACTCCCAGATCACAACATTTCTTGAGGATGAATTTGACACGGAAATTCCCTTTATGTCCTTCCGCCGTCAGGCTACTTTCGGCGATGCCGTTGATTATGTGCTGACCGAATGTCTCGGTGAAGAAGCAGACACTGCAGCAGCACCGGCTCCGGCAGCCGCACCGGCAGCTGCACCTGCGACCGGACGCCGCAAGGAAATTCTGGATAAATTGGTCGAGCGCGCATCCCAGCTCTTCGGGAAAAAGCCGGAAGAATTCTCCGAAGCCACCCGCTTTGTAGAAGACTGCAACGCCAAATCCACCCAATATTCACAAATTACCACCTTCCTCGAAGATGAATTTGACACAGAGATTCCGTTTATGTCTTTCCGCAGACAGGCTACCTTCGGTGAGGCTGTTGATTATGTCCTGACCGAATGTCTTGGTGAAGAAGCTGATTCAGCCGCCTCCGTACCGGCAGCTGCGCCGGCTTCAGCTCCGACAGGAGCACCGGCTGCCTCTCCTGCCGCGGAAGAGGGAGCAACCTCCGCGAAATCCGATCATGATGATGAACTGGCACTGCGCGAACGCTTCACCCTGCGGGAAACCTTCCAGGGCGAAGAACTGGACGCCATTTATATGGTTGCCCGCAAGCCGGTCGCAGTGGATCCGAGTGTTGACCTGTCCGAATCCGATGACCCGATGGCCCGTATGGGACAGGGCTTCTGCCCGGCGTTCAACCAGCGCGTTTATGAATGTGCCCCCGGCATTCTCTGCGAACAGGATGTTCCGGTCAAGATGCGCGATGGCGTCACCATCTACTGCGATATCTATCGTCCGAAAGATGAAAGTCAGAAATATCCTGCCATTGTCTCCTGGTCCTGGTTCGGCAAACGCCCGGGCGAAGGTATGAGCGAATGGCAGATCATGGGCGTGCCGCCGCACACCGTTTCCAAATTTGCGAAATTCGAATCACCGGATCCGATGTACTGGTGCTATCAGGGCTATGCTGTGGCTAATGTTGATGTCCGCGGCGCCGGTCACTCTGAAGGCAACGTCCATATGTTCACCCATCAGGACCGCGAAGACGGCTACGACTTCGTGGAATGGCTGGGCGTACAGCACTGGTGCAACGGGAATGTCGGTATGGCGGGGAACTCCGGTGTCGCCATGCACCAATGGGGCATTGCCTCCATGCAGCCGCCGCACTTGAAGTGCATCGCACCATGGGAATGCACCACCGATCTTTACCGCGAATCTTTCTACGAAGGCGGCGTTCCTGCCCTTTCCTTCAACAAATTCATCTCCGCCCAGGTCACCGGTACCGGCGGTGTCGACAGCCAGGTCGATATGGCTGTAAAATATCCGCTGATGAACGGTTACTGGGAAGACAAACGGCCTGATTTCTCCAAGGTCATCTGCCCGGTCTATCAGACAGCCGGTTTCTCACACTTCCATCTGCGCGGTTCCGTCCAGGCCTTCCGCAAAGCGAAGACCAAGCTCAAATGGCTGCGCGCTCACCGCGATTTTGAATGGCCGGATACCTATCAGCCGGAAAACCTCGAAGACCTGAAACGCTTCTATGACCGCTATCTGAAGGACATCCACAATGGCTGGGAAATGACCCCGCGTGTCCGTCTGGACATCATGGATGCCTACGACTGCGACTACCAGGTCCGCCGCCCGGAAAATGAATTCCCGCTCAAGCGCACGGAATACAAGAAATTCTACTTCGACGCATCTGATCCAAAGAACCTGACAATGCGCGACGAACCGGTTTCTGTGGAAAGTTCAGTCGCTTATGACGGCAACACCGGTCAGGTCGAATTCGATATGACCTTCAATGAAGACACTGAACTCACCGGCTACATGTACCTGCACCTGTTCGTAGCACCGGAAAGCTACAACGATATGGACATGTTCATCAACATCCAGAAAGCTGACGAAAACGGCAACTGGATCCCGTGGTACACCCTGAATGAACCGCATCCGGGCGCCTGGGGCAAATGCCGCATCTCCCACCGCGAGCTGGATCCGAAAGAATGTCAGACCATCAAGGGTCTGATGGTTCAGCCGGTCATGGCCCACCGCCGTGAACTCAAGGTTCAGCCGGGTGAGATCGTCCCGGTCGATATCGAAATCGTCCCGTCCGCACGCACTTGGCACAAGGGTGAAAAGCTTCGTGTCCAGATCGCCGGACGGTATATCCGTGAGGGTTGGTTCGAACCGCTCGCCTGGGATACAGACAACCACGGCCGCCAGATCATTTATACCGGCGGACAGTATCAGTCCTTCATCCAGGTACCGGTGATCCCTCCGAAGTACAAAGCCGGAGATTACGTCTATCGCTAAAATCATCTGCCGGGGCGGATTCTTTTCCGTCCCGGCATAAATGCGTATTGCAGAGGAGCATTTTGTGATCATCGGGGTCGGAACTGATTTTTTGAAAATGGAAAGGATTCCGGAATCTGTCCTTCAGCCCGGGGACCCTTTCCGGGAGAAAACCTTCACAAAAAAGGAGCAGGAACAGGCAAAAAACCGTTCACTCCCCGGAGAATATTTCTGCACCCGATATGCCGCGAAAGAAGCTGTCTTCAAAGCGCTCGGGGCTGATCCGGAACATGCCCGGCTCAATGAAATCGAAATTCTTGATGATGACACCGGCGCTCCTCACGTTACATTATCCGGTGCACTGCTGCGGCACGCTGCCGGAAAAGCAATAAAAACCGTCCACATAAGCATCTCTTATGACGATGGTTATGCCCAGGCTTTTGCCATTTCCGAGGGATGATCACAAATCCCCGGATTGAGGAAGTAAACTATGTCACTTATTGAAACCCTGATCGAAAAAGCCAAACAATCCCCGAAACGTATCGCGCTTCCTGAATGTGAAGCCGACAAAACCTTGCTCGCTGCCCGCCGCGTCAAAGACGAAGGAATCGGTATTCCGGTTCTCGTCAATGATCCCGCCGTCATCCGCGAAACCGCTGCCCGCGTGGGCGTCAGCGTAGATGATATGGAAATCGTTGATATTACCGATGAAGCCTTCAAGGCGGAAGTTATCGCGAAATATATGGAATATCCCGCTGACAAACGCCAGCTTTCCGAAAAAGGCGCCCGCCGCAAGATGGGCAACCCCATGTACTATGCCATGATCATGGAAGCGGCCGGCTTTGTTGACTGTACCTTCTGCGGACACGTCAACACCACCGGCGACGTGCTGATGACAGCCATGCAGGCAATCGGCATGCAGGACGGCGTCGATGTCCCGTCCATTTTTGCCCTCACCGAAATCCCGAATTTCCAGGGATCCGAGGGCAGCCTGCTTGCCCTTGCGGACTGCGGTCTGAACCCGGAACCGAAAGCAGATGACCTGGCCTCCATCGCCATCGCAACCTGTGACAATGTCCATGCGCTGATGGGCTGGGAACCGCGCTGTGCGTTCCTGAGTTTCTCCACTCTCGGCAGCGGCACTGCTGAAAGCGTCGACAAGATCAATGAAGCGATACGAATCGTCAAAGAACGCCGTCCGGACCTGAAGGTTGACGGCGAATTTCAGCTGGATACAGCTGTCGTCCCAGCTGTGGCCGCAAAGAAAGTAAAGAGGGATAGCGACGTTGCCGGTAAGGCTAACATCCTGATCTTCCCGGATCTGAGCGCTGCGAACATCGGCATCAAGATGATCCAGATCTTCGCAGGCGGCAAGGGATACGGACATACGCTCTCCGGTTTCAACAAACCGGTCGCGGATTCATCCCGCGGTTCTTCCGTAGATGAGATCGTCGGCGATATCGCCATGGTTATTATTGCTGCTCAGTAGCCGGTGGTCAGTGATCTTTGAATGAAAGACTAAATAGTAGACGTGTTTTAAATTTATACAGGAGACTGTAAGAGATGGGATATAAGATTTTTACACTCAGCCCGGGTTCGACCTCAACGAAACTGGCTGTTTTTGACGGCGAAGAACGTTTATTCAAAGCAAACGTGCAGCATGATCCGGAAGTATTGAAAACCTTCGCCCGTGTCAGCGATCAAAAGCCCTATCGGGTAAAAACCATTCTGGATGAACTGGAAAAAGCCGGTGTCAAGATTTCCGATATGGATGCTTTTGCTGCCTATTCCGGCGGTCTGGTTTCCACACCGGGCGGCATTTTCCCGGTCAATGAAAAGATCCTGGACGACTGCTCATCAGGCCGACTGATGGAACATCCGGCCATCCTCGGTGCTCAAATCATCGATGCATTCGCCAGGGAAACAGGGAAACCCGCTTATCTGGTTAATCCGCCGGATGTGGATGAATTCGACGATGTCGCCAGAGTTACCGGCATCAAAGGCATTTACCGCGAGTCCCACGTTCATGTACTGAACCAGAAGGAAGTCGCCATGCGGGCCGCGAAGGAGCTGGGGAAGAAATATGAAGAGTGCAATTTCGTCGTGTGTCATGTCGGCGGCGGCACATCCATCACTGCCCAGAAACACGGACGCATCGTAGACGCCAACGACGTGCTGAACGGTGACGGTCCGATGGCTCCGAACCGCAGCGGTTATGTGCCGCTCATGCCCGTCGTCAAGATGTGTTTTTCCGGGAAATACACCCTGGATGATATGAAAAAGAAGATCTCCAAGACCGGCGGTCTGCTGGGTCTGCTCGGCACCGACAACATGTTCGAGATCCGCGAACGAATCAGCAAAGGCGACAAATGGGCGGAGCTGGTCTGCCACAATTTTGCCTATCAGCTGGCGAAATACATCGGTTCCTATGCCTGTGTTCTGGAAGGAAAAGTTAACGCAGTCGTCATGACCGGCGGTGTTTCCAACGATAAAGAATTCATCGCCGATGTCAAAAAGTATGCCGGCTGGGTGGCTCCGTTCATCGTCTATGGCGGTGACTTTGAAATGGAAGCCCTGGCCTCCGGCGCCATCCGCGCATTGACCGGTGAGGAAGAAACCAAGGAATATACCGGCGTCCCGGTATGGACCGGTTTTGATTTTGAACCGAAGGAGTAAGAATGGCAAGGCGGGAACGGCTTTGTCCTGAAATTACAGATCCTGCGCTCAGGGGCTTTTTGGACATGCTTCCGGATCTTCGCGCCTATAACCGTCAGATGGTTCTGTCGCAGAAGCGTTTTGCCGAAACGACAGAATTTGCTCTGCCGGGACGTAAGATCAGCATCTGTTTCCATCAGGCTAAGGACACACAGGGGAATTTGCTTTCCGGCCTTCGTCCTGCCTTGTTTGAATTTCATGGCGGCGGATTCATGATGGGCGACGCGGAAAAAGCTGACAGGCTGTGTGAACGGATCGCAAGAGATCTCGGAATCCATGTTATCGGTGTTAATTACCGATTAGCTCCGGAAAATCCATTTCCTGCCGCAGTAAAAGATGCCTACCAGGTTATCCGCCGTATGTGGCAGAAATCATCAGAATACGGGATCGATCCGGAGCGTATGGCCGTGATGGGATATTCCGCTGGTGCAACACTCAGCACCGCGGCAGCGATGCAGACTGTACTTAATGGCGAATTTTCACTAAAAGCACAGGTGCTTCATTATCCTTATCTGGACGCTGTCCATCTGCCGAATGAAAAAAAGCATTATGACTGCGACATGGCTAATGATGTGATGCGCGCATTCACGCTGCTCTATTCAAAAGAAGAAGAGCGTTCCAATGCCTATGTTTCACCGGTATGTGCGTCATCCGAAGAACTTCGGGGGACCGCACCGGCATTGATCCTGCCTGCGGAACGGGATTCCCTCAAGGAAGAAGGACTGCTCTACGCAGAACATCTGCGTGCAGCAGGTGTCGAAACGAAAGTCCATGTCATGCCCGGTATGCACCACGGCTATGTGGAAGATGCCGCAAATGAAGAAGCCTATCTCGCAACACCCGAAGAAGTGAGAAAAACACATGCCCCATCCTTCCGGGAACAGGCTGATGAGGCGATACGACTCACAGAAGAATTTCTGAAAGAGAAATTTGAATGATGAAATATAACAATGAATGGTTCTTTAAATGGAACATCATCACAAACACCTGCATGGCGCTGATCATCAACACGGCAGCGACCATCCTGAATGGCGGTGACACCTTGCAGGGCTGGGTGATCGGCTGCTGCTGCGCGTTCACGATCAACACGATTGCCGCAATCCTGATACCGGTGGGTCCGCTTAGTGTGAAATTTGCCAGAGAAGTTTGTAAAACAAAACCGGGGACCCTTGCGGACCTGCTGGCAAGGAACCTGGTTATCAATTTTATTTTTGTTACGATTGTCAGTTTCGGACAGGCGCTGATCCATGTCGGTGTCGGACCGAATCTGTTTCCGGCCTGGATTTCCACATATTTCCAGCTGCTGATTGTCGGGATCGTCGGCGCTTCGATCATCGAAAAGCCGATCGAGAAGTTTTGTGATCGTTATGGTACAAACAAACCTTGAAAACAATGATGAGATTCAAGGATTGTGATTCATATAAAAAAGAGGAGATGTTTTAAGTATGAAAACAATGGAAGCTGATGTTGTAGTCATTGGCGGTGGTCCTTCCGGTTTAGCCGCAACCGCGCAGTCCGCGGAAAATGGAATGAATGTCATCTTGTTGGAAAAGGCGAATGTCGTTGGCGGTGCCGCAAACATGGGTATGGGTCCTTTGGGTATCGGAACCAAACAGCAGAGCGACATGATGGTCGACATCGATGTTGAACGTGCTTTCAAAAAATTCGTAGAATATACACACTGGCGCACCGATGCACGTCTGGTCAAGCGCTATTTTGAAAATTCCGGCGACACGATCAAATGGCTGGAAGAAACCTGCGGCGTAGAATTCGCCGGCGCTTACAAATACTTCCCGAAGTCTGAAGCCACCTGGCACATCGTGGCAGTCAACGGCGGCATCGGCCGCAACGGCGGCGCCATCATGAATAAGCACATGGCTGATTACGCTCAGGAAAACGGAGCTCAAATCCTCTTTGAAACTCCTGCAAAGAAGATTTTGAAGGACGAAGAAGGAAAGATCTGCGGCGTTCTCGCCACCGACAAAGACGGTGAAGAAATCCAGATCAGCTGCAAGGCAGTCATCGTGGCCACCGGCGGCGCCGGCGACAATCCGGCGATGATCCATGAACGCACCGGATACACCTTCCGCGAGAACATGTTCAACTTTGCCATCCCGGGTTTGAAGGGCGACGGTATCCGCATGGCCATGGAAGCCGGTGCAGCCACCACCCCAATGAATGTTGAAATGATGTACATCCTGCCGAACTCCGACTTCGGTCCGGACTGCATCCCGTCTGTCTTTATGCAGCCGAACCTGATGGTCAACCAGCTGGGCAAACGCTTCATCAACGAAGAAGAAATGCAGAACACCACCTTCTGCGGCAATGCGATCTCCTTCCAGAAAGGTGCGATCGGTTATTCCATCATCGACTCCAAGATCGCCAAGCAGTATATGAAGAAGGGCGTGGATGTGGTCAACTTCGTCCACCATCCGGAAGATGTTTCCGATTTCCTCGATGCCGTGGAAGCCTCTATTGCCAATGACAACCCGGATGTCGTCAAAGCTGACACCATCGAAGAACTGGCTGAAAAACTGGGAATCGATCCGGATGCGCTGGTCGAACAGGTCGATGAATACAACGAAATGTGCGAATCCCGCGACACCCTGTTCTACAAGGACGCGAAGTACATGAAGCCAATCGAAAAAGCCCCGTTCTACGCAGGCAAGTTCCGTCCCGGCGCTTATGGTACGCTGGGCGGCATCAAGATCAACGAGTTCGCTCAGGTTCTTGATAATGACTGGAACAAGGTTCCGGGCCTCTTTGCTGCCGGTACCGATACCTGCACCATCTACGGTGACTCCTACATGTTCCTGCTCCCGGGCAACACCATGGGCTATTGCGTGAACACAGGCCGCTTTGCCGGTGATTCCGCATCCGATTATGTCAACGAACTGGAAGACTGATCCGTCACGTTTTTATCAGAAAACAAATCCGGCTGCATCCCGCAAAAAATGCAGCCGGATCAACCGGCATGAACAAATGAGGAGAAATGTATGCCTACCGTAAATCTGATAATTGATGGCCAGAAAATTACCGCGGATTCAAACCAGACCATTTTGAACGCGGCGCTTGACAACGGGATCTATATCCCGCACCTCTGTTCTCACGAGAATCTGCACCCGACCGGCTCCTGCCGCATGTGCGTCGTGGAACAGCAGGGTGTGGAAGGCGTTGTGACCTCCTGTATCACAAAAGTACAGGAAGGCATGGTCATCAACACAAAAGGCGAAACAGCGGAAGCTATCCGCAAACTTGCCTGCGACTTTATGTTCAAAACACATCCGGCAGAATGTACCGGATGTCCGAAATTCGGGAAGTGCCAGCTCCAGTCACTTTCCCAATATGTTGGAGATACCGGACGGAAACTTCGTGCCAACACCATCAGCGTCAAGGCAGATGAGACCAACCCGATCATCCTGCATGAAATGTACCGCTGTATTCTCTGCGGCCGCTGCGTCCGTGTCTGTGAAGAACTGCGCGGCGTCGGAGCGATCAAGTTCCAGAAGGTAGACGGAAGAGAACGTGTCGTCATCAACGGTGATTCTCTGAAGAACGCCAACTGCCGCTTCTGCACTGCCTGCGTAGAAGTCTGCCCGACCGGCTCCATCCGTGAACACAAGGAACTGGCTGATAAATTGATCGGCAAGACCCGTGAAGAAGGCTTTGTTCCCTGCCGTTATGGCTGCCCGGCGCATATCGATGTACCCCGCTACATTCGTTTCATCAAAGAAGGCAATTACGCTGCTGCTACTGCTGTTGTCCGCGAAAAGGTTCCTTTCCCGCACAGTCTTGGTTATATATGCGTACACAACTGCGAAATGGAATGTAAGCATCAGGAGCTGAATTCTCCGATTTCTATCCGCAACCTGAAGCGCTTTGCCGCTGAACATGACGACGGATCCTGGAAAGAAAAATCTTTCCACAAACCGGCAACCGGGAAAGCGGTCGCCATTATCGGCGGCGGTCCTGCCGGACTGACTGCTGCTTATTACCTGGCCAAACTCGGCCATGCCATAACCGTTTTTGATGCCGGCGCCAAACTGGGCGGTCAGCTGCGTTACGGCATTCCGAACTATCGCCTGCCCCGTGAAGTGTTGGATCAGGAAATTCAGGACATTCTGGATGCCGGTGACATCACCGTAAAATGCAATACCGAAATTCAAAATGCTCCGGAACTGCTGCAGCAGGGATATGATGCTGTGTTTGTCGCGCTCGGCAACCACATGGGTTCCAAACTCCCGATGAAAGGCAACGATCTGGAAGGTGTTCAGGTCAATGCCGCGTTCCTGCGGGCTTTTGAAGAAGGCACCGCGAAAGTCGGAGAAAAAGTCGTGGTCCTGGGCGGCGGCAATGTGGCGATCGACTGTGCCGGCGCTGCCAAACGGCTCGGCGCGCAAGAGATCCACATGGCCTGTTTGGAAGCCTATGACGCCATGACAGCCAGCGATGAAGAACGTGCTTGGGCTTTGGAAGAGGGCGTCATTCTCCACAACAAAAAGACTTTCCTGGAAATTCTGGATGACGGAAACGGCTGCGTTGACGGTGTAAAGATCCAGGGTATCAAGAGCTTCTATTTTGATGAAAACCGCAAGAGCCATCTGGAGCTGGAAGAAGGTTCCGAAGAAATCCTTCCTGCCGACACTGTGATCTTCGCGGTCGGACAGCGTCCCACCATCCCGATGGATCCGAATGCATTCGGTCTGGAACTGACCCATGGCAATTACATCGCCACGCATGGCGACCATGGCGAAACATCCGTTCCGGGCGTTTTTGCTGCCGGTGACGTTGTGACCGGTACGCAGTCAGTCATCAAGGGCATCGCCTTTGCCCGGGAAGCTGCCAGCGCTATCGACAAATATCTCGGCGGTGATGGAAACATCGAAGAAAAGCTGGCTCCGGATCAGTTCCGTGATCCTCACATCGGCGTCATCGAAGGTTTTGGAGATCTGCCGCGCACAGAACCGAACGTCGTCCCGGTACCGGAACGCATCATCAATTACAAGACCTGCGGACCGATGGACCAGGGATTTGATGAAGAAAAGGCGAAATGCGAAGCCCGCCGGTGTCTGCAGTGCGACCTGCGGTGTGACCTTGCCCCGCAAAAGTTCTGGGGAGATTACGTAAAAAGCGGAGAGGAGGCATAACGATGGAAAAGATGAATTTAACCGCCTCACAGGCTGAAATCCTGACTGCACCTTATGCCGGAGAAATTTCCGCACAGACCGTGTTGAACCTGAACATTCCCGCGAAATATGCCATTCCCTTCACGGAAACGCTGAAAGACGTCCACGAAAGAGGCAATGGCGTCGTTATTCTGAACATGGCAGCCGATGACGCGGATGCTCCCATCAGTGCCTGCCTTGCTGAAACACAGGCGGACAAACTGAAGGCCGCTTTCAAAGCAGTCGCAGAAGCCGCCGGTGCCACAGAATGCTGGCTGGTGAAAACACCGGAAATCAATTTTGAACTTTCCGGAGTTAAAACTGTAAATGCAGAAAGATCAATGGTTTTACGGGAAGAATCTGCACTGTATCATATGATCCTGAGCGGTGAACTTCGCAGCGCTCCGCTTCCGAAAGATTTTCCCTCTGAAGGGCTTCAGGATAAACCGACCGTTGTGGTGGATGCAGAAACGCTTGTTCGTGTTTATGCAGCCGCACAGCCGGGATATGAAGAAACCAAACTGGTCGCCGTCCGCACTCCGAACGGGACAAAATTGGGTGAATTCAAGACCGGCACATCCCTGGCAGACATTGTGGCTGAATCCGGGGCGAAAGCCGAAAAGAGCGTCCTGCTTGGCGGATTGACCGGCACTTTTGTGGACAACACGGAGCTGGACAGCTGCAAAGTTGATACTTCTGCGTTGTGGGATTACGTCGGGATTTACGGGTCTAAAGACTGCATGGCTCACCTGACCGAAGAACTCGCAAAGAGAGCCCGGACTGAAACCTGTCAGAAATGCGTGCTGTGCCGTGAGGGTACCTGGCATTTTGAAAACATCTTCAACCAGGTCGCCGCAGGGAAGGCAAAAAAGGATGACCTTGCCATGGTCGAGGACATCGGTCCGCTGATCCATATCGGCTCATTCTGCAGTTTCGGGCAGGGAATGGCGAATGTATTCGTCTCTTCCGTCCGCACCAACCGCAAGGAGCTGGAACTCCATTTCGTCAAAAAGAGCTGCCCGGCAGGAGTCTGCAAAGCCTTCAGCAAACCGGTCATCGACCCGGCGAAATGCACAGGCTGTACCGATTGTCTGGATGTGTGCGATGAAGACGCCATCACCGGAAAGAAGAAGTTCATCCACATCATCGATCCGGATATGTGCGAAAACTGCGGGAAATGCGCAGAAGTCTGTGAGGAAGGGGCTATCGTTCCACAGGACGGAACCATCCGTGTGCCGAAGAAACCGGTCCGCTGCGGTTCGTTCAGTTAGAATTCTGGCCCAAACCGTCAGATGATTGTTGGTTGTAAATAGCTTGAACAGTTATTGTAATTATTTGAAAACGAGGAGAAGGTAATGAAAATTTTAGGTATTTCTTCAGGAACCCTGAATGGTTCCAACGATTCCATGTGCAAAGAAGGTTTGATGGGTGCACAGGAAGCCGGAGCAGAGATTGAATTCATCAACCTGCACAAACTGGATATCAAACATTGTACCGGATGCATCGCCTGTGTGAAATCCATCATGAGCGGCCGCGGACGAACCTGCGCCATCAAAGATGATTTTCTCTGGCTGCTGGACAAAATGCTGGATGCCGATGGGATTCTGATGGTCTCCCCGATCTTCGAAAACGGCGTTCCGGGCATCGTCCACACCGTCTGCGACCGCTTCGGACCTTCCATGGACCGCGGCAACCTGGTGATTGCAGATATGCTTTCCAAGGAACATGGCGGCCCGGGCGTTGACCCGAGACTGCTGAAAGACAAAGTGATCTCCTTCATGGCCGTCGGCGGTTCCGACTGGGGTTCCCTGGTTCAGATGGATCATGGCATGGTCGCGATGAGCCCGATGTGGAAGATCATCGACAATGATAAATTCCAGTGGTCCAAGACCATCCTGATGGATGACGCAGCGCTTGCCCGTGCCCATCAGATCGGTATCAACCTGGCAAATGCCGCGAAAGACATCGAACACGCCACCTGGCAGGGTCCGGAAGGCGTCTGCCCGCACTGCCACACCAACAACTTCTATATCAACCCGGGCACGACTCACGCGATCTGCGGCCTGTGCGGTATGGAAGGTGAACTGGAAGTTGTCGATGGCGCGATCCGCATCGTTTACGCTGAAGAAGAATATGCCAAGGCACACGACACCATGTCCGGTAAGATGGCTCACGGTAAAGATATCCAGGTCAATGAAGCACGTCTGGCCGATCTGCAGAAGAACAGCGATGAGTTCAAGGCCCGCAAGGCCAAGTATCGCGACTTCATCAAGCCGACCGTTCCGGAAAGAGCGTAATCAGGTATCAGGTATCAGGTGTCAGGAATCAAATGACCTGATTCTCGATGCTGACAAATTTCTGAACCATCAAACCTGCGTATCAGCTGAAAACTGATACGCAGGATAAAATCAAAATGTAACTATTCAGATCCCGGCGGCGCAACACAGAGGGCAATCACTTGTGTCGGCTTCGCGACAACAAGCTAATTGTCCCCGTGCGCTTCGTCCTGAACAGATACATCAACAATTTTACGATCTTGTATGTCGTTAAGGAAACGACAGAAGGGAAAATTCAAATGCAAAAACCAAGCGCAAAATGGATCATCATTTTCAATATCGTCCTTGACCTGCCCATGGCCATCGTGATGTCAATTTCAGCAAACCTGCTGAACCATCAGCCGGCTTTTGGACCGAACCTGCCGGTCAACATTCTGATCGGTTTCTGTCTGGCGTTCCTGATCAATGTGATCCTGCCGATCAATAAAATCCAGGAAGGGTTCGCGAAACTGTTCAAACTGGATCCGCACAGCCTTGCCGGAAATCTTGTCGGCAGCCTGCCGGTTTGTCTGATCTTCACTGTCGGTATCGGTTTGCCGCTGACCTGGTGGAACCTCCGCAGCGTACCGGCGGAAGTCCGCCCGCCCGTATTCGGTGCATTCATGAGCACCTTCCTCCCGCTCTATCTCATCCTGTATGTTGTTGCCTTCATCATGACTCCGATCGCGATGAAAGCTGCCAACGCCGCATGCGGCATCAAATAATTTCAAAAAGTCCGGCTGTTTTGTCGGACTTTTCATAACAAAATCTTTTTCTGTGCTTTAGGAGGAAATTATGGCATATAAAGTAATGGGGATAACAGCCGGAAGAAAAAACAGCAACAGTGAAATTCTGCTGAAAGAAGCGCTAATGGCTTGCGAAGAAGCCGGAGCCGAAATTATCATGGTCAACCTGTCCGATTACAACATTCTGGACTGCACCGGATGCACATCCTGTACAAAAGCGATGTCCGAAGGAAAGAATGCCGGATGTATTCTGGACAAAAAGGATGACAAAAAGCGCATCATGGACGTAATGCTGGATCAGGATGCGGTGATCTATTCAGCACCGACGTATGACCTGCAGCCCTGCGCACTTTTCACCCGCTTCTGCCAGCGCAGTCTTGCTTACGAAACCAGCTTCCTGGAAGCTATCGGCGCAATTGAACGAAGAGCCCGCCTGGCCGGTTTGATCGCGGTCGGCGGTTCCACCCGTGCATGGCAGTCCATGGCGCTGGAGTCCATGCAGGCAGCCATGTTCACAACCGATATGAAAGTTGTCGACATGATCCTTGCCACCCGCGTCCCGGGTGCCGGTCAGTGTGTCCTGAACGATGAGCTGATGGCCCGCGCACACAAAATGGGCGAAAACATCATGACCGCCATCCAAACCCCAGTGGAAGAACGCCACTGGCTGGGTGATGAAGACATGGGCTGGTGCCCGAACTGCCATTCCAACGCACTCGTTCTCGGTGAACCCCAGTGGGACGGCGTCAGCTACGAAGTGGAATGTCAGGTCTGCGGATGCGGCGGTACACTGGAAAAGGTGGACGGCAAATGGAAGTTCATCATCGACCCGAAAAACGGCCGCTTGAAGGACAGAACCACAGTCGAAGGCCGTCAGCTGCATCTGGATGAGATCGGCTACACCCAGGGCGCCATGTTCTACGCCAACCCGGAGAACATGAAACTGGCGATGGAAAAGAAGCAGAAGTACATCCAGAAGAAATATCCCACCGTTTGATTTCGCCGGAAGGATGATCATAAAATGACTTACAGAATTCTGGTTATCAATCCCGGATCAACCTCCACCAAGGTAGGCGCTTTTGAAGGCGAAAAGGAACTGTTTTCCGTCAATGTGTCGCATGACGCGGAAAAGCTGAAGGAATTCGCCACAGTCAGCGACCAGCTTCCCTACCGGAAAGAAACAATTCTCCATGCGCTTGACGAACAGGGCATCGATCTTTCTTCCTTCGATGCCTTTGTCGGCAGAGGCGGCGGACTGCTGGCTGTGGAAGGCGGCACCTATGCGGTCAACGATATTCTTCTGGACCATGCGGAACGCGGCGCCAACGGTGTCCAGCATCCGGCACAGCTGGGTTCCCAGCTTGCCAATGGTTTTGCGTCACAATACGGGAAACCGGCCTTTGTCGTCAACCCGCCGGACACCGATGAGCTGGTACTGGAAGCACGGATGACCGGGTTGAAGGGCGTTTACCGCAATGTTCACCTGCATGCCCTGAATCTCAAAGAGACCGCCATCCGTCACAGCAGCGCGCACGGCTGGAAATATGAAGATAAAAACTACATCGTCTGCCACATCGGCGGCGGGATCTCTATTTCAGCCCACCGCAAAGGCAAGATGATCGACGGCAACGACATCGTTGGCGGAGAAGGCCCGATGGCACCAACCCGCTGCGGCGCGATTCCCGCGGCTGAAATGATCAAATACTGCATGAAGGCAGAAGATCTGAATGAAGTCAAAAACGTCTGTATGAAGACCGGCGGATTTGTGAGCCACCTGGGCACCAGTGACGCGCGCGAAGTCAACGCGATGGCAGACAGCGGCAACGCCTATGCGAAGTTAGTCTGGGATGCCATGCTCTACCAAATCGTCAAATATATCGGCGCGATGGCCGGCGTCCTGCATGGGCAGGTGGATGGCATTCTCCTCGGCGGCGGTATGGTCCACAACAAGGACCTCGTCAAAGCGATCGAAGACGGATGCGGCTGGATCGCCCCTGTTTCCGCCTATCCGGGTGAATTTGAACTGGAAGCCATGGCAGCCGGCGCGATCCGGGTGCTGAGCGGCGAAGAACAACCGAAAACGTACACGGGCAAACCGCGATGGAGCCCGAGCGAGATCGAGGATTAAGAAAGGATAAATTAAAGTGGATCAAATCGTAAACAAAACCAAATTGCATCCATATTCACGAAGCGTTTCCATCATCGGCGTCGGCTGTACGCCCTTTATGTACACGGTCGACAGTCCGGAAACCAACGGACTTACAGAAGGTGAAATGTTCGGCTATGCAGCGCTTAAGGCAATGGAAGATGCCGGCGTGAATCCGCAGAACATCGACTATTATTTCCATGGCGAAGCCAGCCCGCTGAACGGTTCCAACTACCTGGTGCCAAACATTCAAATCGGGAACTGGTTCGGCATGAAGGGCAAAGGCTCCATCCACCATTCCGAAGCCTGCTGCACCGGCTACCTTGCCATTGAACAGGCAGTGAACGCCATTGCGTCCGGCAAATATGACTGTGTCCTGACCGCCTGTGTTGAATTCGGCGACAGCACCCCGTCCCCGGCTGACAATGTCGAGAGCCGCAAACACCCCTACAAGCGCGACAAGATGACCATGGAAAAGTTCCTCAAGACCACCCAGTGGCTCTATGACCGCACCTATACCCGCGCACTGATGGCCGGTCAGGAAATGATCTATGATGACGCGGCGGAATGGTACGTCCGTACCCGCAAGATCACCGCGGATCAGATGAATGACGCGCTGAACTGGATGGGCATCACCGCCAGAAGAAACGCAGCATCCACACCGCTGAGCCTCCTCAACTGGTCCAAGACCACCGACAACCCGATCAAGACCTATGATGAGCTGGCTGAAGAACAGGGCATGACCGTTGAAGAGTACATGAACTCCCCGTTCAACCCGCGCATGGGCGACTTCCTCCGCGCGGCAGGCGTTGAGCTGAAATGCGACGGCGCGGCGGCCTGCATCGTCTGCGCGACCGACATGATCCCGCAAATTGCCCCGAACCTCAAGCATGCTCCGATCGAAGTTCTCGGCATCGGTTCTTCCGCACTGGAAGCCACCAACCCTCACTTTGAAGTCCGTGCCACCGAAGAAGCTGTCCGGCAGGTATATGAACTGACCGGCAAGAGCGGTGATGACCTTGACTTGTTCTATGCCAATGACTTCATCATCACCTCTCAGCTGATTTCCGCTGAAATCGCCGGGTATCTGCCCTTTGGCGAAGGCTGGAAATATATCGTTGACGGACGCACTGCCTGGGATGGCGACAAACCGCTGAATTCCAACGGTGGACGCACCGCTTTCGGTCATGCACACGCTGCTTCCGGTCTGGCTGACGTTTATGAAGCCTGCAAACAGCTTTGGGGCGAAATGGGCGACCATCAGGTCAAGATCAAGGATCCGAAAACCGCCATGCTCCGTGGTTACGGCGGTGCCCAGAACGTTGCCGCGATCATTCTGGAAAAGAAAGCCTAATGCGAAGGAGGAATGACTGAGATGGCTATCAAATTAGAAAAAGTTGTTGAACATTATTACGAGGCTCTTGAAGAAGGGAAGATCCTCGGACGCAAATGTCCTGTTTGCGGCAATGTTGAATTTCCTCCTGTTTACGCCTGCAACAAATGCGGCAATTATGAGACGGAATGGGTCGAGATCAGCGGCAAAGCCCGCATCCACTCCATCGTCATGCCCGCGGCTCTTTCCTCCAAACCGGAATACAAGAACCTCGGCAAATACGCTTACTGCGAAGTCGAACTGGAAGAAGGGGCTCACCTGAACGCTGTTGTGCGCGGGATCAATAAAAAGAAGCGCCAGGAGCTGATGGACAAGCTGCCGAACGTCACCTGTCACGCCGCGATTTTTGAACGCGAGCAGGGGTTCAAGACAGTCGTTTTTGATCTGGACGAGGATCAATAGTTAGGAGTTAGGAGTCAGTGGTTAGTGGCCAGCAGCCTGTGGCCAGTGTACACAAATCTATGGCCAGTAGTTAAAAGCACTGACTCATCAAATGTGAAACTTCTGCTGTTAACTGTCTGCTCAAACAGTAAAACCCTATGCGTATTATTATCATACGGGATAAAAAGGAGAATTTAAAATGGATAGAAAAGAATTGGAACAAAAAATCATTGAACTGGTTTCGGTTGCTTATAAGGCCGACAATGTGACACTGGATACAAACTTCAAGACCGACCTGAAGGGTGCATCCGTTCAGATGGTTGCCCTGGTTTCCGAAATCGAAAACGAATTGGACGCAGTCATCATGCTCCAGGACGCTTCTGCCTGCGCAACCGTCAAGGATCTTGTCGACCTGGTTGAACAGGAATTGTAACTTCCAGTATATTGGGACAGTAAGGGACGGTTCTTAAGTGTCCCAAAACTTCCGGGGACAGTCCCACAAAGGGACAGTCCCCGGCTCGCTGGAGACCATAATATTGGACTCCGGTTGTTACTCAATGATTGATAACTAACCGAGAACTATTCATGATGTAATTTGAGTAAGAATTGGAAAGACAAATGAGCGTACTGGATAAAATTTACGAAAAAGCAAAGCAAAATCCACAGAAAGTCGCTTTTCCGGAAGCGCTGAACGAAAAGATGATGCAGGCTGCTTTTGAGGCGGGAAAAGAAGGATACATCATCCCGATTATGGTCGGCAATGCCGCGGAAATTGAAGCAGCGGCGAAAGAACGAGGCTACGATCCCGCAGTCTTCACCATCGTTGACATTCACGAAGAAGAATATAAAAACAAGATCATCACCGCATTCGTCGCCCGGGAAGACACCCGGCTGAAGGAAAAAGCTCTCGGACGCCGGATGGAAGACCCGCTCTACTACGCCATGGCGATGCAAAAAGTCGGAGAAGCCGACGTGACCTTTGCCGGTATCGACTACACCACAGGCGACGTGCTCCTTGCTGGTCAGATGATCATCGGACTCAAACCGGGCATCAGCACCATCTCATCCATCGGTCTGTGCGACATTCCTGGATATGAAGGCAGCGAAGGCAGTTTGCTCGCAGTCGGTGACAGCGGCGTCTGCACCAATCCGAATGCGGAACAGCTGGCGGATATCGCCATTTCCGCCTGTGACACGGTTCATGACCTGCTGGATTGGGAACCGCGCTGCGCAATGGTCTGCTACTCCACGCTGGGCAGCGGCCAGGGTGAATTGATCGACAAGGTCAAAGAAGCGCTGCAGATCGCTCAGGAAAAGCGTCCCGACCTCAATATCGACGGGGAATTCCAACTGGATGCCGCCATCGTTCCGGCAGTTGCCGCCAAGAAGGTCAAACGGGAAAGCAAAGTCGCCGGGAAAGCGAACATCCTGATCTGGCCGGACCTGAATGTAGGGAACATCGCGGTCAAACTGATCCAGCAGTTCGGACACGCGAACGCTTACGGCCCGATGCTCCAGGGATTCAACAGTATCGTCTGTGACTGCTCCCGCGGCGCACCGGTTTCCGAGATCAAGGGCAACATCGTCATCTCCGCGGTTCGTGCGGCAGGGATGAAAAACTGAAATGTACGAAAAAATTTCCGGTATCGGGATCGACCTGGTATCCATCAGTCAGTTTGCCGAACTTGATAAACAATCAAAAGGCGCTTTGACGGAACGGACATTTTCAGCCATGGAAAAAGCTGAGGCTGAAAAATCGTCCGACAAATACAGCTTTTTTGCCGGACGGTTTGCTGTAAAGGAAGCAGTCTTCAAGGCTGCTGCGCACCTGACACCGGAAAAAACTTTCGATTTCAGAATCGTTGAAACAAAGAAAAACCCGGACGGCTCTCCCGAGATCGTGATCACGGAAGAGCTTTCCGGGATTCTACATTCTGCGGGTATCACAAAGCTGCTGGTTTCGATCACCAATCAGGGAGATTGGGCGCTTGCCCAGGTCACAGCAGTCAGCGAGTGTGAGACTTAAGGAAACACTGACTTGTTAGGATTCGGGGACGGTTCTCCCGAGGAACGAGGGGAACTGTCCTCCCGCTCCGCAGGGATCAGCGCCTATTTCCTAACGGGGACGGTTCTCCCAAGGAACGAGGGAAACTGCAAAAGCCCCCTCTCCGTAAGGTACGAGCTGCGCTCGAATTGGATGCGGAGCGGGAGCTACGCCCTCTCGCCTTCGCAGGAATTAAACAAACAAACCAGGGGGATTATAAATGGACATTATGAAAAAACGCTGGCTGATCCTCATCGCCAGTTGTCTGGTTACTTTGTGTGCAGGGTCTTTGTATGCCTGGAGTGTATTCGCCACGCCGATGGCAGCGTACTTGTCCGCATTGACAGGAAAGGAAATTGCCAGCCTGGCAATTGTTTTCACCGTCGCGAATTCTGTCGGCCCGATCACCATGATTTCAGGCGGATCAATCAATGACAGGATCGGCCCCCGCTGGATCCTGATCATCGGCGGACTGCTGTTCGGTGCGGGAATGATCGGTTCCGGCTTTGTCAAATCCGTGACCGGGCTGATCATCTCCTACGGGCTCGGTGTCGGGCTTGGTGTCGGTATGGTTTACGGCACGATTGTTTCCAACGCGGTAAAGTTTTTCCCCGATAAATCCGGCCTTGCGGGCGGGCTGACAACGGCCTGCTATGGCGGCAGTTCCATCATAATCCCCATTATCGCCACAGCGATGCTGACAAAGTATGAGATCACGACCTGTTTCAAAATCCTGGGCGCTGTGATGGGAGCCATTATCGTACTCTCATCCTTCGTCATCGAGGCCTGCCCTCCGAATTTCAGCGTTTCCGGTCCTGCCGGGGCAAAGCAGCAGAACAAATCTGCCGCGGCATCCGGAGATTATACATGGCGGCAAATGATTGCTGAATCCCGTTTTTATCTGATGCTGGTCACGCTGATGTGCGGGGCTTTCGGCGGGATGATGATCATCTCACAGGCTTCACCGCTCGCCCAAAGGATGATGGGATTCAGCCAGTCGACAGCAGCGGCAGTCGTTTCCATCCTGGCATGCTTCAATATGATAGGCAGACTTGCTTCCGGAATGCTTTCCGACCGATTAGGCTCAGAAGGAACGATGAAAATTACATTCGCAATGTCGATCGCAGCATGCGTTTTGTTGTTTTTCTGCAATCCGGGCAGCACAGCGCTGTTTTATATCGGCCTTTCTGTTGTAGGGTTCAGCTTTGGCAGCATTATGGGAATTTATCCCGGCTACACCGCCAGACAGTTCGGTCGGAAAAATAACAGCGTCAATTACGGGATCATGTTTATCGGGTTCGCACTGGCAGGGCTTTTCGGTCCGATGATCATGAACTCGATTTACAGCTCTTCCGGAAAATATCAACCTGCATTTCTGGTTTCTGCCGGATTGGCTCTCTTGGGATTCATTCTCGTACTGATTCTTGACGCACGGAAGAAAAAACAGATATAAAAACAATCATTTCATAAAAGGAAACACTGATTACTTCCGGTGAAGGCGGGAGGACAATTTCCCTCGTTTCTCGGGAGAACCGTCCCCGAACCTGAGGACAGTCCCATAAAGGGACAGTCCTCAATTTATTCTTTGATTGGTAAACAGCAGACGCAAATATTCCGCGGAAGCTTCCAGATTCTGGAAATTAGCCCTTGTTTATGTTATACTCTTTTTTACTTTAAAAGGTAAAGACTTCTAATAATAGCGATTATCATCAAATCATCCGACAAGTATTTCTGATGGTTTTAGGAAAGCAGCAAATCACGCTGTAACAAAGATTAGAGATGACCCGGTACGGCCTTCGGAGGTGTGTAATGAAGCAAGATTATAAGCATTTGAATCGAATGACGAGGATTATTCTGGTCCTGATACTTATAAGCATTTCAATCACAGTTTCCGCCATCGCGCAGGACTCCGGACAAAAAGTTGTCCGAGTCGGCTGGTATGAATCCGCCTTTCACAGCACAGACCAATTCGGAAGACGGTCCGGATACGGCTATGA
This sequence comes from Anaerolineaceae bacterium, assembly GCA_017417055.1. Classification (GTDB taxonomy): domain Bacteria; phylum Chloroflexota; class Anaerolineae; order Anaerolineales; family Anaerolineaceae; genus Flexilinea. The sequence goes on along the minus strand of JAFPZX010000102.1, from coordinate 12,910 downwards.
GTATCAGCAAAGGATCGCCATTTATACCGATTGGACTTACGAATATGTCGAAGGCAGCTGGTCAGAGCTTCTGGAAAAACTGATTGCAGGGGAGATTGACCTGCTGAGCGACGTTTCCTACACGCAAGAACGTGCGGAGAAAATTCTCTATTCCACTGAGGCAATGGGCTCCGAAGGATATCATGTTTTTATTTCTCCGAATAATAATGAAATCAGACCGGATAATTTTTCGTCATTATCCGGCAAGCGGGTTGGTGTCAACAAAAACAGTATTCAGGAACAGATGTTCATTGAATGGGCTAAGAACCATGGCGTAACTCCTGAAATTATTGAATCGACAGAAAAAACACCGGTTCTGCTGGAAATGCTTGCAAATGGTGATTTTGACGCACTGGTAACACTGGATACTTATGGCAATTCCGCTGACGTAGTACCCGTATGGAAAGTTGGTTTTGCAGAGTCATATTTCGGCATCAACAAAAATCGTCCCGACCTGAAACTGGACCTGGACGTTGCCATGAACCGGCTCATCGAAGACAACCGGGATTTTAACCAACAGCTGACGGATAAGTATAACAAAGCAAGCAGCGTCAACAGTTTTCTCACCACTGAAGAAAAAGAATGGCTTGCGAACCACGGTACGATCCGTGTAGGCTATCGGGATAACTTCCTGCCGTTCTGTGATTTAAACAATGAAACACAAGTCCTGACGGGAGCATTGGCAGATTACCTGGCCTTTGGTGAAACCTGTGAAAAAAACGCGCAGATCTCCTTTACATCACAGGCGTTTGCCACCACAGAAGCGGCACTAAAGGCAATGGAAAATGGGGAAATCGACTGCGTATTTCCCCTGAGTCTCAGCTCTTATGACGGCGAAAAACGCGGTGTTATCATTACAGATCCTCTCGTCAGCACTGAAATGTACGCGATCGTCAGAACAGCGGATCATCAGGGCATCTCACGAGACCGCGAGATGACTGCAGCTGTTGTCAAAGGGAACCCCAATTATGATACTTTCCTGATGGACTATTTCCCAAACTGGAAAATCGCTTATTATCCGGACAGTGACGCTGTTTTTCAGGCTGTGGTTTCCGACGAAGCTGACTGCGGACTGGTGAGCAATTACCGCATCAACATTCTGAGCGAGAAGTTTGAAAAGAATGAACTTTCAGTCCTTGCCACCGGTGAAATCATGGACATGCCCTTCGCTGTCAGACGCGAGAACAAATATCTTTATTCGATTCTCAACAAGATCACGAGGCTCATCCCGGATACTTCCATCAATTCTTCCCTTACAAATTACGGGTTCAATGAAAGTAAAGTCACATTACTTGAATATATCAGAGACAATTGGATCTATTTTATCGCAACAGTTGCGGTTACCGCGGTGATCATTCTGCTGCTGGTACTCAGAAATGTACATTCGGACGCAAAGGTTGCGGAAGGACGACAGATCATTTCTGAAGCAGAACGCGACCACCTTACAAACCTGTATAACAGGAATTTCTTTTATGTTTACGCCAACCGGCATTACCGGGAACATCCTAATACACCTATGGACACGGTTGTTATGAACATCGACCGGTTCCATTCCGTGAATGCCCTGTATGGCCGAGATTTTGGAGATCGGGTTTTGCGTACACTGGGGGAAGAAATAGAGAAATATATCAAGGAAAGTGATGGAATCGCATCACGCTTTGACGCGGACCGCTTTGGAATTTACAGCCGGCATATTGAAGATTGGAAACCTGTTCTTGAGCACTTTCAAAAATGTGTCGATGACCTTGCCCACGGACCCAACATCCATTTGCGAATGGGTGTAAAACCCTGGCAGGCAGGGATGGAACCGGTCCATCAATTAGATCGTGCCCGTATCGCCTGTAACAAGATCCGCGGGAATTTCAGGGCACAGATCATGATTTTTGATGATGCCATGGAACAACGGGAAGACCGCGATCAAAGGTTAATGAATGATCTCAGCCGTGCACTGGAACAGCAGGAACTGGAAATTTACTACCAGCCAAAATATGATATCCGATCAGACAAACCAAAGCTTTCCAGCGCGGAAGCACTCGTTCGCTGGAACCATCCGGAATTAGGTTTGATCCATCCGGATGAGTTTATCCCGCTGCTTGAACAAAGCGGCCAAATCAGTGATCTGGATCATTACGTCTGGGCGGAAACTGCCCGCCAAATCGCGGTATGGCGGGATCAGTATGGCATAACACTCCCTGTATCCGTCAATCTGTCCCGAATCGATGTTTTCGACCCTGCACTGATTTCAAAATTGGACAGTCTTCTGGAAAAGTATGGCTTAAGCAGTAAAGACCTGAAACTGGAAGTAACAGAATCCGCCTACACCGAAAATGCGGATCAGCTGATCACAGTTATCGGTCAGCTGCGGTGGAAAGGCTATGAAATCGAAATGGATGATTTCGGTTCCGGTTTTTCGTCATTGAACATGCTTTCCTCCATGCCAATCGATGTATTGAAAATGGACATGGCCTTTATCCGCAATATCGAACGGAACGAGAAGGATTTCCGGCTCGTTGAATTGATCATCGATATTGCGCGCTACCTCAAAGTTCCCGTGATCGCGGAAGGTGTGGAAACGAAAAAACAGCTGACCTTGCTGAAAGATGCCGGCTGCGACCTGGTACAGGGATATTATTTCTCACGGCCGCTTCCGGCTGAAAAATTTGCACAAAAGATACTGGGTGTTTCCACAAACATCAATGCATAAACGGAGGTCAGCAATGAAAAAACTTACCGGATTTTTCTGTTTCCTGATCCTTGCGGCTTTTTTGTTGCCGATTTCTGTACAAGCTGAACAAAAGACAGTCCGCGTCGGCTGGCATGAAGCTCCGTACTTTATCACTGACCAGTTTGGACGGCGAACCGGATACTCTTATGAATTTCAGCGCAAGCTTGCTGCCTATACCGGCTGGACTTACGAATATGTTGAGGGAAGCTGGTCAGAACTGCTGCAGATGCTGAAAGACGGTGAAATCGACCTGCTGAGCGATGTATCTTATTTGGAAGAACGTACAAAAGATATTCTGTACGCTTCGCTCCCGATGGGTACGGAATCATATTATGTTTTTATTTCGCCGAACAACACGGAAATCTCAGCAGATGATTATACAACGCTGAACGGGAAAAAGATTGGAGCGGCCAAAGGCAGCATCCAATATGAATATTTTGTCAGATGGGCTGAGAATCATGACATCCATCCGGAGATCATAGGGCTCACCACACCGGAAGACAAATCACTGCTCATGCTGCAGGACGGCACCCTTGATGCCTTTGTTTCTATGGATGTTCAAAGCAACCCGAAAACCGCAATCCCGGTCTGCAAAATTGGCTCATCCGAATTCTTCTTCGCGGTCAGCAAATCCCGGCCCGACCTGCTTATCGAGCTGGATGCCGCGATGAATATGATCCAGGACGAGGATAAATATTTCAGCCAGCAATTAAATGAGCAGTTTCTGAAAAATACCGAAACGAATTTGTACTTGAGCTCCGGGGAAAGAAAATGGCTCTCAGATCATGGTCCGATTCGTGTCGGATATCAGGATAATTACCTGGCTTTCTGCGCGTCTGACCCGGAAACAGGCGAACTGACCGGCGCATTGAAGGACTACCTTGAATATGCTTCAACAGCGTTGGAAAACACACATCTGGATTTTCAGACTATCGCTTACCCCACTGCTGCTGACGCCATTGAAGCGCTGAAAAATGATGAAATTGACTGCATGTTTCCCGCAAATTTATCCAGCTTTGACGGAGAAAATCTGGGAATCGTCATGACCCCCGCGATTATGCGCACAGAAATGGATGCAGTTGTACGTTCATCGGAGCGGAAGGAATTTATCCGGAAACAGAATGTCACCGTGGCTGTCAATCAGGGAAATACGAATTACGATATCTTCCTTGCCGATCACTATCCCGATTGGCAGCGGGCTTATTTTGAAGATACACCGACCGGACTCGAAGCCGTAGCCAGAGGGGAAGCGGACTGTGTGATCATCAGCAATTACCGGTTCAATAATATTTCCAGACAATGCGAAAAACTGCATCTCTCCACTGTTTATACCGGTGTGGATATGGATTATTACTTCGCAGTCAAAGAAGGCAACACGGATCTTTATTCCATTCTTGCGAGAATTACCAATGTGGTTCCCAACTCTACCATCAACGCGGCGCTGACCTATTATTCTACAGAAGATGTCAAGACCAGTTTTGCCGATATCGTCAAAGACAATCTGTTCATTATCCTGGCGGCAATCGCGGTGATCCTTTTTGTCATTTTGGTTCTTCTGCTGCACGGAATCCGTCTGGAAAAACGGACTCAGGAAGAAGAGCACCAGATCCAGGATCTAAACAAGCGCGTTTTTGTAGACGCGCTCACATCCGTCCGGAACAAAGGCGCTTTTGACACCTATATCCAGGAAATGCAGACTCAACTGGATAAGGGTGAAGAGTTTGAATTTGCTATCGGCGTGTTTGACTGCGACAATTTGAAGAAGATCAATGATCGCTATGGTCACGACAAAGGTGATATCTATCTAAAAACTGCCAGCCAGTTGATCTGCCATATCTTTCAGCACAGTCCTGTGTTCAGAATCGGCGGAGATGAGTTTTCCGTGATCCTGAAAAATGAAGATTACCAAAACCGGGAAAAACTGTCCGAGCAGTTTCGGCAGAGAGCGGAAGAAATTTCAGCTTCCGCAGAAAACAGTTGGGAAGAGGTTCATACTTCGATGGGAATCGCTGTATATGACTCTCGGAATGATCAGTCTGTGAATGATACCGTGCGCCGCGCTGACAGACGGATGTATGAGAATAAAAACCGAAGAAAAAAGAGCTGAGGTAGTCCGGCAATCAGATTCAGTGGGACTGGCCCTTGTGCCAGTCCCTTTTGATTTGGAAACGGGATAACAGCTCAAAATCAAAAAGTCATAAACCGCCGTTCTTTATTGACACAGTGTCAATTTTGTTATAAAATACTTTTACTGACACAATGTCAGTCTTGCTGATAATAAACAGCAAGATACCGTTCAGAATATAGGTGACACACAATGCACCCGCCGTTATTTGCTTCGTTTTTAGATTTTACAAGGAGGTAAAAAATGATCAAAGGAACACCTGAACTGATTGCGGGCAGGAGGGAAGAGATCATCAACGCCTGCGAACAGCTGTATCAGAACATGAGTTTTCGCGACATTACGATTAAAGAAATCGGTAATGTAACTTCCTTTTCCCGTCCGACCATATATAACTATTTTGAAACGAAAGAAGAGATCTTTCTTGCGCTTTTCGAACGGGAATATGACCGTTGGAATACTGAACTGGAATCCATACTTCAGAATAACGAGAAGCTGACAAGGCTGCAAATTGCAGAAGAAATCGCGCTTTCTCTTCAGGGACGAGAACAACTGCTCAAGCTTCTTTCCATGAATAACTTTGACATGGAAGCCAACAGCCGGAAGGAACTTTTGGTTTCTTTCAAAAGAGCATACGGAAAATCCATAAAAAATGTCCAAAAGATCCTTGAAAAATTCTGTCCGGAAATGGATAAAACCGAAATTCATCATATCATTTATGTATTTTTCCCGTTCATGTTCGGGATCTACCCATATACAAAAGTTACGGAAAAACAGCGTACGGCAATGACAGAGGCAGAGGTAGGATTTATTTACCAATCTATTTATGAAATTACGTACAACTGTCTGATACGGCTGCTGAATGCTGTATCATAAAATCAATATCAAGGAGAAAATAATGAAAACTTTACCGAAAATCGCGCTTGGCGCATGGGCTTGGGGCAATGATGGAACTTTCGGCGGCAATTTCACTGCCGATACACTGAAACCGATTTTTGACAAGGCGATGGAAAACGGACTGAAGCTGTGGGACACTGCCTATGCCTACGGGATGGGAACCTCCGAAAAGGTTCTTGCCGGCTTTCTGAAAGGGCTGCCGCGGGAATCCTATCTGATCTCAGACAAATTCACACCACAATGCGCGGACGCGTCCTCACCCACCGCGATGAAAGACATGATCGAAATGCAGCTCAGCCTGATGGAGCTGGACCTCTTTGACATTTACTGGATCCACAATGTATGGGACGCGCCGAAATGGACCGAAGAACTGGCGAAATATTATGAAGGGAAGGACAACGTCCCGCTCATCGGCGTCTCCAATCACAACCTGGCTGAAATCAAGCAGGCCAACGAGATCCTGAAAGCTCACGGACTGAAATTGTCTGCTGTCCAGAATCACTTCAGCCTGATAAACCGCTCTTCGGAAGATTCCGGAATTCTCGATTACTGCAAAGAAAACGGGATCACATTCTTTGCCTACATGGTACTGGAACAGGGTGCCCTTTCCGGAAAATACGACACTGCCCACCCGATGCCGGCAGGCTCCGCCCGAGCGGAAACCTACAACCCCGTATTGGACAAGTTGGAAGTGCTGAACGCGGAGCTTGGAAAACTCGCGGAAAAATACAACGTCGGTACAGCACAGATCCCGGTTGCCTGGGCAATTGCCAAGGGCACACTGCCGATTATCGGTGTAACCAAAGTCTCCCATGTTGAAGACGCTGTCAAGGCTGCCAATGTCACTCTCACTGCGGAAGAAACTGCCGCATTGGAGAAACTTGCCGAAAGTCTCAAACTCAACGTCATCCGCTTCTGGGAAAAAGAGATGAAGTAAAAATTGTAACTGTTCACGGAGCACATGCGGGGCTGACACTGGCGTGTCAGTCCCCAGGTGCGACTTTGCGATATTGGCGAACGTGTGAATTGTTCCGCAGAACGTAAACGGAACAACTGCGAATTATTTTTCAGGGAGACCTATGAAATACACAAAACTCGGAAATTCAGATTTGAACGTTTCCCGCATTTGCATGGGATGTATGGGGTTCGGCGACGCGTCAAGAGGGCAGCACAGCTGGACAATTGATGAGGAACATTCCCGCGAGATCATCAAAAGAGGACTGGACCTCGGCGTGAATTTTTATGATACAGCCATTGCCTACCAGAGCGGAACAAGTGAACAGTATGTCGGCAGAGCGATCCGTGACTTCGCCAAACGGGAAGAGGTAGTGATTGCCACCAAGTTCCTGCCCCGCACACCGGATGAAATCGCAAACGGTGTCAGCGGTCAGCAGCATATTGAAAAAATGATCAACACCAGCCTGGCAAATCTGGGGATGGATTATGTCGACTTGTATATTTATCACATGTGGGACTGGAACACACCGCTTTATGACATCATGGACGGACTGAGCCGGGTTGTCAAAGCCGGAAAAGCCCGGTATATCGGTATCTCCAACTGTTTCGCATGGCAAATCGCAAAGGCAAACGCACTCGCGGAAAAGGAAGGATTCGCGAAGTTTGTTTCCATCCAGGGACACTACAATCTGATTTTCCGTGAGGAAGAACGGGAAATGGTGCCCTATCGTGAAGAAGAGAACATTGCGCTCACACCCTACAGTGCCCTTGCCAGCGGACGGCTTTCCCGAAAACCCGGAGAAATGAGCACAAAACGATCTATTGAAGATAGCTACGCGAAGTTCAAATATGACGCAACCGCAGCTCAGGATGCCGTCATCATCAGCCGGGCTGCTGAAATCGCAGAGAAAAGAGGCGTAACGATGACAGAAGTTTCCCTCGCCTGGCTGCTGACGAAAGTCACATCACCCGTCGTCGGGGCAACCAAACTTCACCACATTGAGGGAGCAGCCAAGGCGGTCGATCTCGATCTTTCTGCAGAGGAAACCGCATATCTGGAAGAGCCGTACGTACCGCATCCGCTTGCGGGCGTGATGGCGCAAAACAAGCGTACAAACGCCAGTGAAAAACACGTCTGGTCTACAGGCGATCAGAAAATAAAGGAGACAAAATAATATGAGTGAAAAAATCGTCCAAACAGCCGGAAGAGATCAGCTCGGAACGTTTGCACCGACATTTGCCCACCTGAATGATGATGTTCTGTTCGGAGAAGTCTGGAACGAAAGCGCGATTGATGTCAAGACAAAATGCATCATCACCGTCGTTTCGTTGATGGCTTCAGGGATCACTGATTCTTCTCTTGGGTACCATCTTCAAAATGCTAAAGCGCATGGCGTGACAAAGGAAGAGATTGCCGCGATTATTACCCATGCGGCGATGTATGTGGGCTGGCCGAAAGGCTGGGCTGTCTTCCGCCTTGCCAAAGAAATTTGGAATGAAGAGGTCCCGGAACTTTCCGAAAAGGATAAATATCAGAATACCATCTTCTTCCCGATCGGCGCCCCGAATGACGGATATGCTCAATATTTTGTCGGGCAAAGCTACCTCGCACCGCTGTCGACGACACAGGTGCCGATTTTCAACGTGACATTTGAACCGGGCTGCCGGAACAACTGGCATATCCACCATGCGCAAAAGAACGGCGGACAGATGCTGGTCTGTGTCGGCGGACGGGGATATTATCAGGAATGGTGCAAAGAAGCCGTCCCGATGACACCCGGAACCGTCATCAATATTCCGCCCAATGTAAAGCATTGGCATGGCGCAGCCCCGGATTCATGGTTCTCCCATCTGGCCATCGAAGTTCCGGGCGAAAACCCGAGCGCTGAATGGCTTGAAGCGGTCGACGCGGAAACATACGGGAAACTTAAGTAAAATCTTATGAAAATCGTAATCTTATTTGGCAGTCCGAATCCCAATGGTTCGACCGGGATTCTCGCAGATGAATTCACCAAAGGCGCACAAGCAAAAGGTCATCAGGTCGAAAGGATCGATGTTTGTCACGCCAATATTCATCCATGCATCGGATGCATCAAATGCGGGTATGAAGGGCCATGTGTGCAGAAAGATGATGTAGAAATGATCAGGCAAAAGCTGCTCCAATGCGATATGGTCGTTTTCGCGACGCCGCTTTACTATTATGGCATGAGCGCGCAGCTGAAAATGGTCGTCGACCGCTTCTGCGCCTATAACAGCAGCCTGAACCACAGACATCTGAAATCCGCGCTGCTGACCGTGGCATGGAATGCTGATGACTGGACCTTCGACGCGCTGACAGCTCATTACCGGACACTCGTCCGCTATATCAATTTTGAAGACAAAGGTATCGTGCTGGGATATGGCTGCGGCAGTCCTTCGATGACCAAACGAAGTGACTATCCCGAACAGGCCTATAAACTGGGGTTTCGTTTGTAACGTTTCTTATTTAGATTGTATCAAGGTTAACTCCGTTATGCAGCTTTTACAGCAGCTCCCCTCCAGATAATATATAATTCATCTTAGAATTTCTTCTTATATTTATCGCCGCGCATAGTTACAAATTCCATGTGCGGCGATTTGTTTTCTGAACAGCTATTGTTATTCAAAAACGATAGTTTTATATCTGTGTTGCATTGATTTATACTTTATAATCAATAACAGAAATAGTAATACATAATACGATTAAAAATAACAATGATGTATTTTTTTCAACGGTTCAAACCACGAAAGACGCACATCGGGTATTGGCACACTCAAGCCTGCTGCCGCGGCGTTCGGTGCCAGTCCCTGATATGCTCCATCAAAACAGGAGAAAGCAATGATAAAGAATCCAGGTAAGATATTGGCAGCACTTTTTATCGTCATGATCATTCTGCTTTGCGGATGTTCGCCACAGCAGAAAATCTTTACCGATACGGACAAAACCTTCGAGGGGCTTGACCCGTTCGACCAGGAAGAAGCTTATGACTACAAGCTCTTTTTCCAACCCAAACCCTACGGACTGATGTCGGGTTATGTGGGCGACACGATGCCCTATTTTGAAGACGGCACATACTATATTTATTATCTCAAAGAAGCCGGCGGATCCTTCAACCATTCCATTTATCTGACCACAACAAAGGATTTTGTGAGCTATTCGGAGGTTGAAGACCCGATTTTGGAAGCAAACTACGATGGCGGCCAGGATGGGTGGATCGGAACAGGATCCGTAGTCAAAGTCGGAAAAGAGTATTACTTCTTCTACACCGCCCATGCCTCCGCAGGCAATTTCGAATTTAAGGAAACCATCAGGGCAGCCAAAGGCAATTCACCGACCGCTTTTGAAAAAATCGAAGGGTGGGAATTGATTCCGCCGGAAAGTCTGGGACAGAAGAACGATTTCCGTGATCCGCAGGCATATTATGACGCTGAAACCGACAGCATTGTGCTGACGGTCACTGCGGCACAGGACGGCATTGCGAGAATCCTGAAATTCACACTGTCGCCTGATTTGTCAGACGCGGTCTACGACGGGATCATCTTTACAGACCCCACCGGAGATTTCTGGAACCTGGAATGCAGCGACACCTTCTGTCTGAACGGTCACTGCTATCTGACTTACTCCGGGCAGGATGACACGCTCTGGTACGCGGTTTCCGACGGGCGTTACGGACCTTATTCAGAACCCACACGGATCGACGATAAGCTCTTTTACGCGGCCAAACACGTTGAAAACGCGGGTAAAGTCTATATGGTAGGATGGGCCCGCCGTTCGGAATCGCTGCTCTCGTCCGGTCCGATTACCGGATGGGGCGGCAACCTGCTTGTCCAGCAGGTCGGACAAAAGAGCGATGGCAGCCTGTGGCTGGAAACCCCGAAAGCAATTGCCGATTCATTCGCTAAAAAACGTCCGCTGATTATAAAAAAAGACAACTGTACTGTAGAATCGACCTCTGCACGCACATACACAGAAGCGTTCACCGCCTATGAACGGTTTCTGATCAGCGGAAAATTCAGCTTCACCGGCACCGGATCCTTTGGATTGGCATTTGATTTCCAAAACAAGCAGGAAGAAGACAAGCTCATCTGGATGGATCCCGCAGCAGACAAACTGGAACTGCGCTTTGGCGGAGGTGAGAATCTCATTACCGAAACAGCAGCTGTACTGGAACCTGGGAAAACATACAGCTTCACATATATTCAGGAAGGTTCTGTGGGCGTGTTTTATCTCGACGGGGAGTCATCGCTTACTGTCCGTCTTTACGGCGTCAGCGGGAAACCCATCCGGTTTTTCTCGGAGAATAACAGCGTAAGCTTTACAGAACTGAAAGAGCAGACCAATTGATTCAAAACGCCGGGGCTTACAGTTCATAAGCCCCGGCGTTCAATTTATGTATTTCAAAGGTCTGATCACGAACTTCCATGTCGATGAAGTCTATTTATCTCGCTCCCGGAAAAAAACAGGGGGAAAAGAATTTCTATCAACCTGAAACACAGCGCCGGTCATTGAACAGCTGCAAACTACGATTCATTCAACTATCGGTTCCCGAATAAACTTACGAAATGAATCAATATTGGAAACATCATAAATCACATATCCATTATCATCAAAATAAACCTTTTCAATGCCGATTTCTTCCAATGTATCCTGATAATAAATTTCGTCGTTGGCAGTCATCAAAAAGAAAGCCCTGTCAAATTGTATTGTTTTGTAACTTTTCACACTCAGCCAATTTGTATATTCCAAAACCCGATCAGGTGTGCGTCGCAAAGAAACAACCGGCAAACCATTCATTACCTCAACCATCGTATTGGCTTCTCCGGCAAAGGCATAGCCATATGAATAGTCGTGTATCTTTATATACTCAATGGCAGATTGCAGATCCTTCACCAGATGAGGGTTTGTATACGCCAGGCCATCATACAATTGGTCAAAATTTTCCGGATGAAGAAAAGAAAAACCATTATAAAAACTGTTCAAAACAAAAATTGTCAAACAAAGAATGTATATAAATTTTCGAATTGAAGGAAACTTTTCCCTTGAATGAACTCTGCAGCAAAGCAGCGGCACACACCATACAGAAGCCTGAGCCAGATATCTTGAATAATCCATTTGCAAACGAAAGGGAACCTCACCAAAAATAAAAACAAATATGTTGATGATCATCGAAACAGGCATCATTGCTCCAAGAACAAATAAGCGAAAATCTTTTCCCGCATGAACCAGGTTTTGAACCGACCAGATGATAAATACAACAGCACAAAATAATCCACCAATAGATAAAATTCCAACCGGACTGAAAATTAAAACCTGTGAACGAAAACCGAATTGGTACAGGAATGCCTGAAGAATCGGTTCCCAAAACTGAGGATGCAATAAATTCAGTTTCTGCCCCGATTGCCCGTATAAACTTAGAGCCGGAATAACAATTTTTGAATTAAAATAAAAACCCGCTAATCCAATCAGAGCCATTATTATCGGGATCAGCATCCATTTTCCGTAAGGAGTACCATCAGATCCGGATTGAGCAAGCAAATAGAAAAACAAACATCCGATAACGGGAAATATAGAAACAACCATCTGACGTACAAAAAGAGCACAATTCAGGAAAATCAGAACAGATAAGATGATTAATCGAAATATTTGCGGAAATCTTCCGGATTTATCATTTTTCAAAAAAGAAAAAAACACTCCGATTATCAAAAATCCGGGGGCAAGTTTAGGAATGTAAAAACAATGATACAAAAATAATCTTCCATAAGAAACACAAAAGGGCAGCATAATTAATACGGCCCCCAGTAATTGAGCATCTCTCCTTAATCCACTTTGAGACATCATATACACGAAAGAAAGCAAATATATTAATTGAATAAGACAAGTCCCAAAAAATCTGACGTTTGCCCATCCATCAAAAAAATTAAAAAGAAAGCTGAAAATTATCTGATTATACAAAATGGCTTCCGAATAATAACACCAATTATCCGAGAACAGAGTTTTTTCTTTATATAATAAACTTAAACTTGACAGTTAAAACTACGAGATAAAACTCGTAAAAACAAAGAACCTTGACAATTGAATAGAAATGAGCCAAAGGGAAGAAAAAGAAGCTCTTTTGTGAGATAATTATTTTAGCTTAACAAAATCAACAAAG